>NZ_JBIAVQ010000002.1:0-865390 GCF_042894505.1 Streptomyces sp. NPDC001536 | reverse complement strand
GCCCGGTTACATTCCGAACCCGGAAGCTAAGCCTTACAGCGCCGATGGTACTGCAGGGGGGACCCTGTGGGAGAGTAGGACACCGCCGAACAATTCTTCAAAGGGTTGGATCCTGAACTTCGGTTCGGGGTCCAACCCTTTTTTGTTCTGCGTCACTTGAAGTTCACGTTCCGCACCGACCATCCGAAGCATGGGTACTGCTGCAATGCTCAGGGCCGCCGGCGTCGGAGTCGGTGACGAGGTCGTGGTGCCGGCCTTCGGGAATGTCGAGGTCGCCGAGGCCGTCGTCCTGGCCGGTGCGCTTCCGGTGTTCGCCGACATAGATCCGGTCAGTTACTGCCTCAACGCGTCCGCTGTCGAGGCGGCCGTGACCGCGCGGACCGCGGCCGTGATCGTCGTACATCGATTCGGGCGGCGAGCCGGCATCGCGGCGCTGCACGCTCTGGGACAGCGCCATGGGCTGCTCGTACTGGAGCAGGGCGAGTCCGAGGCGCCGTACGACGAGGTCGCTCAGCGCAGGGAGCGGGCGGCTTACCTCGATGGGAAGTTGAAGGGTGTGCGTACGCCCGACGGCGGTGACGGGCACACCTATCAGCAGTACGTCGTGCGGGTGCCCGGGAACGGGCGGCCCGATCGTGATGCTTTCGCTCGTGCCTTGCGGGGCAAGGGTGTTGAGTGCCGGGTGCCGGTGAAGACGCCTGTGCATCGGCTGCCCGAGTTCCGGCGTTGTGTGTCGCTGCGGGAGACGGAGCGGGCGGCGGACGAGACGTTGGCGCTGCCGGTGGACGCGTCCCTGACCAAGCGGGACATGCAGCGGGTCGTGGGCGCGTGCAATGCGCTCGGGGGGCTGCTTCAGGCGGCCTTCTGATCGGGCTTCGTACCTCGTGGGCGTGGTTGGGAACACCCCTCTGTTCGGGGTATGATCTATTCCGTTGCCGCGAGGGAGACCTCGAAGGTGACAGGCCCCCTTAGCTCAGTCGGCAGAGCGTCTCCATGGTAAGGAGAAGGTCAACGGTTCGATTCCGTTAGGGGGCTCAAACTGAAAGGCCCCGCCCGATTGGGCGGGGCCTTTTGCGTACCCTTCTCAGTCCTTGTGGAGGCCCGGGACGCGCATGGCCAGGATCGCCATGTCGTCGGACGGGGCGTCGGACGCGAAGCGTTCCACGGCGCGCATGATGCGGGCGGCGACCGCGCCGGCGGTCAGGCCGGTGCAGGTCGTGAGGACGTCGGTGAGGCCGTCGTCGCCCAACATGCGGGTACCTTCGCGGCGTTCGGTGACGCCGTCGGTGACGCACAGCAGGACGTCGCCCGGGTCCAGGGTGACCGTCTGCTCGTAGAGCTCAAGGTCCTCGATCACGCCCAGGAGCGGCTGGGGCTCGGCGGCCGGTTCGACCGTGCCGTCCTGGCGGAGACGGAGCGGGAGGGGGTGGCCGGCGCAGACCACCTTCAGTTCGGCGCTGCCGTCCTCCTGGGGGCGCATCTCGCCGTAGAGGAGCGTCAGGAAGCGGCTGCGGGCTCCCTCGTCGAGGATCGCGGAGTTGAGGCGCTCCAGGACGGCCGGGCCGCTGAGGCCCTCTCTGGCCAGCAGCCTCAGGGCGTGGCGGGCGAGGCCCGTCACCGCCGCCGCGTTCGGGCCCGTACCGCAGACGTCGCCGATGGCGAAGCCGTAGGCGCCGTCGCTGATGGGGAAGACGTCGTAGAAGTCGCCGCCGACCTCGTTGCCCTCGCCGGCGGCGCGGTAGATGACCTCGACCTCGACGCCGTCGATCTCGGGGAGCTCGGGCGGCAGGAGACTGCGCTGAAGGGACTGGCTGATGGCTGTGCGCTCGGAGTAGAGGCGCGCGTTGTCCAGGGCGAGCGCGGCCCTTCGGCTCAAGTCCTCGGCCAGTTCCAGGATTTCCTGGCGGAAGTGTTCGTCGGTCGGCTTGCCCAGGGTGAGCATGCCGATGACGCGGTTGCGGGCCACGAGGGGGAGGACGACCGTCTCGCCGCCCACCGCTGATGCGGTGGCGAGGGTCGGGCCGATGCCCGCGCTGAGGCGGCTGATGGGCTCGCCCAGGCCCAGGCTGCGCATAGAGGTGCGCAGGGCCGCCTGGTGGGCCGCCTCGGCGGGGGCCGACCAGACGCGGGCGCCCGGGGTGGGTACCGGGTCGGGTGGGGAGATCTTCGAGAGCAACGACTTGATGCCGTCGATGAGTTCCTCGTCCTCGTGCAGGACGTACGACAGGTAGGGCTCCGAGGCCTGGTCGGCGATCGTGTAGACCGCGCACCAGGTGGCCAGGGTCGGAACGGTCATCTGGGCCATCAGGGCCAGGGTCTGGTCGCGGTCCAGGGTGCCGGCCAGGAGGTCGGAGGCCTCGACGAGGAAGCTGAGCGATCCTCGGCGCAGGCGTTCCAGTTCGCCGAGGCGGGCCGACTCGACGGCCAACGCGATGCGGTCCGCAGCGAATTGGAGGCGCAGCGCCTCTTCGTTCGAGTATCTGCCGGGGCCTTCGGCGGCGACGCCGAGGGAGCCTGTGAGGCGGCCCTCGACCTTCAGGGGGACGGTGACGACCGAGCGCATGCCGGTGCCGTTCAGGAGCGGGACGGCGCCCGGGACCGCGGTGAGGTCTTCGTGGACGGCCGGCATGCGGGCCGAGCCGTAGCGGCCGGGGCCCGCCTCGACGGGGACGCGGGCGAAGCGCTGGCGGGCGGAGGGCAGGCCGGTGGAGGCGCGGACCTCCAACTCCGTTTCGTCGTCGGTGGCCAGGAGCAGGAAGGCCGAGTCGGCGTCGAGCATGTCGCGGGCGCGTTCCACCGTGCGCTGGAGGAGGCCGTCGAGGTCGTCCGGGGCCGGGGAGCCGATGAACACCTCGAAGGGGTCGGTGCTCTGGCCGTCGGAGGAGGTTGATGCGTCGGCAGGGATGCGCAACGGGGTCTGGAGGACCGCGCGTTCGTGGTCGCGGACCAGGAGGCAGACCGTGGAGGGCTCGCCGCCCGTGTCGCGGACGCGGAGGTGCGAGGCGTACACCGGGATGACGCGGCCGTTGGCGCCCCTTATGCCGTAACTGCCTTCCCAGCGGGAGAGTTGGAGCGCCTCCGCGATGCCCGTGCTGGTGCCCGGGGTGTGCGGCCAGGCCGCGAGGTCGGTGAGGGGCTTGCCCATGACCTGCTCGGCCGGGTATCCGAAGAGTTCCTCCGCGTCCTCGTTCCAGGCCGAGATGGCCGCCGTACGGTCGATCTGGACGACGGCGACGCGGACGCGGCCGTCGGCGAGGGGGAGGAGGTCCGCGGGGAGCGAGGGGCCGGCGGCGCGGGTGCCCACCTGGCGTTCGGGGAGGGCGATCTGGAACCAGACCTGCTTGTGCGTGGGCGTGTACTCGACGCCCCAGCGGCCGGCCAGGGCCGCGCACAGCTGGAGGCCGCGGCCGCCCTCGCGGTCGGGGCTGCCCATGGTGGCGAGGGAGCCCTGGAGGGGGACCTCGCGCTCGGGGTAGCGGTCGGCGACCTCGATGCGCACGCCGTCGTCGCTGCGCAGACACAGCACGTCCGCCGTGGTGCCGGCGTGCACCACGGCGTTGGTCACCAGTTCGCTGGTGAGGACCACCGCGTCGTCGACGATGTCCGCGAAGCCCCAGCCCTGGAGTGTGTCGCGGACGAAGGAGCGGGCGCTCGCGACCGAGCGCCCGACGGGCTCGAAGCTGGCGGCCGCGCGCGCGGTGATCACAGAACTCCTCGACCGGTTGTCGACGTGCAGGGCTGCGCTGCCGACCGGCTCGTGCCGCTGGTGCGGCAGGCCGTCCGTCGGCCGGCGGTCCGGGGGGTGTCCCCCAGGGATTAGTCCGGTGGTCATTTTGTGCGGCCGCCCCTCCGATGCCCGCTCGTTCTCGTGCCACCGCCCAAGGCCGGACGGACCGGCGCGGCTGGACAGCCGCATGCAAGGTTACTTACCTTCCCCGTCCATGCGGATGCCGGTCACCAGTGTTTCCGTCCGGAGGGTGTGCGGACGATGTGCGAAGCTGCCGAACTGTTATGGCCTGGTTCAGCCAGGGTGAAACACTGGGCAAGCTTCTTGTGAAAGTCCGGGCAGGCTGAGTGTGGTCCGCGCAGTGTGGGCAGCAGCCCGGGATGCGGCCTGGTCTATCCGCCAGAAAAGCGCAGCATTAACTGGTACGTCGAACAGTAGTACCGGAGCACAGCAGTAACGGTCGACCCCTGCGGGAGGGACACAGTGGAGTCTGGCGCAGCGACGCGGGGCACTAAAACGCGCGCGAAAGGCGGACAGTCCCTGAATAACCAGCGCAAACCGCGCGGTGGGACCACCGCGGTGGACACGGCTGCCCTGAACCGACTGCTGGCGGCTCTCGTGTCGATGCGTGACGGGAACTTCCGGAAGCGGCTCACGGTGTCCGGCGACGGCGTGTTGTCCGAGATCGCCGCTGTTTACAACGAGGTGGCCGACCGGAATCTGCATCTGACGGGTGAGTTGTCGCGGGTGCGGCGGATGGTGGGCCGTGAGGGCAAACTCACGGAACGGCTGGAAATCGGCGCCTGTGAGGGGTCGTGGCTGACCGCCATCGACGCTTCCAACGCCCTGGTCGACGATCTCGTACGACCTGTCTCGGAAGTCGGCAGGGTGCTTTCCGCGGTCGCGGAGGGCGATCTGTCGCCGCGTATGGAGCTGCGGACACAGGCGGCGGACGGGTCCGGGCATCCGCTGCGGGGCGAGTTCCTCAAGGTCGGGCGGACCGTCAACAACCTGGTCGACCAGCTGTCGACGTTCACCGACGAGGTCACGCGCGTGGCCAGCGAGGTGGGCACCGAGGGCAAGCTGGGCGGACAGGCCAAGGTGCGCGGTATGTCCGGTTCTTGGAAGGATCTGACGGATTCCGTCAACACGATGGCGTACCGGCTGACGGCGCAGGTGCGGGACATCGCGCTCGTCACCACGGCCGTCGCCAAGGGTGACTTGTCCCGGAAGGTCACGGTTCACGTGGCCGGCGAGATGCTCGAACTGAAGAACACCGTCAACACGATGGTGGACCAGCTGTCGTCCTTCTCCTCCGAGGTGACCCGCGTCGCGCGCGAGGTGGGCGTCGAGGGTGAGCTGGGCGGGCAGGCGCAGGTGCCCGGTGTGGCGGGTGTGTGGAAGGACCTCACCGATTCGGTGAACCTGATGGCCGGCAATCTGACGGCCCAGGTGCGTGGGATCGCCCAGGTGACGACCGCGGTCGCCAATGGTGATCTGTCGCAGAAGGTGACCGTGTCGGCGCGGGGCGAGGTCGCTCAGCTCGCGGACACGATCAACCAGATGACCGAGACGCTGCGGATCTTCGCGGACGAGGTCACACGCGTGGCCAACGAGGTCGGTGCCGAGGGGCAGCTCGGCGGGCAGGCGAACGTACCGGGTGCGGCGGGGACGTGGAAGGACCTGACGGACTCGGTCAACACGGTCTTCCGGAACCTGACCATTCAGGTACGGGACATCGCGCAGGTGACGACGGCGGTGGCCAACGGTGACCTGTCGCAGAAGGTCACCGTGGACGTGGCCGGCGAGATGCTGGAGCTGAAGAACACCGTCAACGGGATGGTGGACCAGCTGTCGGCGTTCGGTGCCGAGGTCACGCGTGTGGCGCGCGAGGTCGGTGTCGAGGGTGAGTTGGGCGGTCAGGCGCAGGTGTCGGGCGCGGCCGGTACGTGGAAGGACCTCACCGACTCCGTCAACACGGCGTTCCGGAATCTCACCGGACAGGTGAGGAACATCGCGCAGGTGACGACGGCGGTGGCCAATGGTGACCTGTCGCAGAAGGTCACCGTCGATGTGTCCGGCGAGATGCTTCAGCTGAAGAACACCGTGAACACGATGGTGGACCAGCTGTCGGCCTTCGCGGACCAGGTGACGCGGATGGCCCGTGACGTGGGCACCGAGGGCCGTCTCGGCGGTCAGGCCGTCGTGCCGGGGGTCTCGGGGACGTGGAAGGAGCTCACGGACTCCGTCAACTTCATGGGTGGCAACCTCACCTCGCAGGTGCGGCAGATCGCCCAGGTGACGACGGCGGTGGCGCGGGGTGACCTGTCCCAGAAGATCGACGTCGACGCGCGCGGCGAGATCCTTGAGCTGAAGAACACCATCAACACGATGGTCGACCAGCTCTCCGCATTCGCCGACCAGGTGACCCGGGTGGCCCGCGAGGTGGGCACCGAGGGACGGCTGGGCGGACAGGCGCAGGTGCCCGGCGTCGCCGGTGTGTGGCGCGACCTGACCGACTCCGTGAACGGCATGGCGTCCAACCTGACCGGCCAGGTGCGCAACATCGCGCAGGTCGCCACCGCGGTGGCCCGGGGTGACCTGTCCCAGAAGATCACCGTGGACGCGCGCGGCGAGATCCTTGAGCTGAAGAACACCCTGAACACGATGGTCGACCAGCTCTCCTCCTTCGCCGAGGAGGTCACGCGTGTGGCCCGTGAGGTGGGCACCGAGGGCATCCTCGGCGGCCAGGCCGAGGTGCAGGGGGTCTCCGGCACCTGGAAGGACCTCACGCAGTCCGTGAACTTCATGGCGAACAACCTGACGATCCAGGTGCGCAACATCGCCGAGGTCACGACCGCGGTCGCCAAGGGCGATCTGTCGAAGAAGATCACCGTCGACGCCAAGGGCGAGATCCTCGAGCTCGTCAGCACCGTCAACACGATGGTGGACCAGCTGTCGTCCTTCGCCGAGCAGGTGACCCGGGTGGCCCGTGAGGTGGGCACCGAGGGCATCCTGGGCGGCCAGGCCCATGTGCCCGGTGTCGTGGGCATCTGGAAGGACCTCAGCGACAACGTGAACCTGATGGCCAACAACCTGACCATGCAGGTGCGGAACATCTCCCAGGTGGCGTCAGCCGTCGCCAACGGTGACCTGACCCGGACGGTGACGATCGAGGCGCGCGGTGAGGTCGCGCAGCTCGCCGACACCTTCAACACCATGGTGAAGACGCTGAGTTCGTTCGCCGACCAGGTCACCAAGGTGGCCCGTGAGGTGGGCACGGACGGCATCCTGGGCGGGCAGGCGCGCGTGCCGGGTGTGGCCGGTACGTGGAAGGACCTCACCGAGTCGGTGAACCAGATGGCGTCCAACCTGACCGGTCAGGTGCGGAACATCGCCATGGTGACCACGGCCATCGCCAAGGGCGACCTGACGAAGAAGATCGACATCGACGCCCGGGGCGAGATCCTCGAACTCAAGACCACCATCAACACGATGGTCGACCAGCTGTCCTCGTTCGCCGAGGAGGTCACCCGAGTCGCCCGCGAGGTGGGCACCGAAGGACAGCTCGGCGGCCAGGCACGCGTGCGTGACGTCGACGGCACCTGGCGCGACCTCACCGAGTCCGTGAACGAGATGGCCGGGAACCTGACCCGGCAGGTGCGTGCCATCGCGCGCGTGGCGACCGCGGTGACCCGTGGCGACCTGAACCTGAAGATCGACGTGGACGCGTCCGGGGAGATCCAGGAACTCCAGGACTACATCAACAAGATGATCGCCAACCTGCGCGACACCACGATCGCCAACAAGGAGCAGGACTGGCTCAAGGGCAACCTGGCCCGTATCTCCGCGCTCATGCAGGGCCGGCGCGACCTCGCCGACGTGGCCTCGCTGATCATGAGCGAGCTGACGCCGGTGGTGTCCGCGCAGCACGGGGCCTTCTTCCTGGCGATGCCGCTGGTTGACGGCAAGGACGCGAGCGGCGACCAGGAGGAGTCGTACGAACTGCGCATGCTCGGGTCGTACGGCTACTCCATGGGGTCGATGCCGACGTCCTTCAGGCCGGGCGAGGCGCTCATCGGGACGGCCGCGCAGGAGCGGCGGACGATCCTCGTGGAGAACGCGCCCAGCGGCTATCTGAAGATCTCCTCGGGGCTCGGGGAGGCGCCGCCCGCGCAGGTGATCGTGTTGCCGGTGCTGTTCGAGGGCCAGGTGCTCGGCGTCATCGAGCTGGCGTCCTTCACGCCGTTCACGCAGATCCAGAAGGACTTCCTCAACCAGATCGCCGAGATGATCGCGACCAGCGTCAACACCATCTCCGTCAACACCAAGACCGAGGTGCTGCTGCGGCAGTCGCAGGAGCTGACCGAGCAACTGCGGGAGCGGTCGGCGGAGTTGGAGAACCGGCAGAAGGCCCTCCAGTCGTCCAACGCCGAACTGGAGGAGAAGGCCGAGCTGCTGGCCCAGCAGAACCGTGACATCGAGGTCAAGAACACCGAGATCGAGGAGGCGCGGCAGGTCCTGGAGGAGCGTGCCGAGCA
The DNA here is from genome assembly GCF_042894505.1 of Streptomyces sp. NPDC001536. Lineage (NCBI taxonomy): Bacteria > Bacillati > Actinomycetota > Actinomycetes > Kitasatosporales > Streptomycetaceae > Streptomyces > Streptomyces sp. NPDC001536. The sequence continues at coordinate 857,122 of NZ_JBIAVQ010000002.1, read as the reverse complement.
GCTCGCGGTGTCGATGCGGTACAAGAGCGAGTTCCTCGCCAACATGTCGCACGAGCTGCGGACGCCGCTCAACTCGCTGCTGATCCTGGCCAAGTTGCTCGCCGACAACGCCGACGCCAACCTCTCGCCGAAGCAGGTCGAGTTCGCCGAGACGATCCATGGCGCCGGCTCCGACCTGCTCCAGCTGATCAACGACATCCTCGACCTGTCGAAGGTCGAGGCGGGCAAGATGGACGTCTCCCCGACGCGTATCGCGCTCGTCCAGCTCGTGGACTACGTGGAGGCCACCTTCCGGCCGCTGACCGCGGAGAAGGGCCTCGACCTGTCCGTACGGGTCTCGCCGGAGCTGCCCGCCACGCTGCACACCGACGAACAGCGGCTGCTTCAGGTGCTGCGCAATCTGCTGTCCAACGCGGTGAAGTTCACCGACTCCGGGGCGGTGGAGCTGGTCATCCGGCCCGCCGGCGCGGATGTGCCGATGCAGATCCGTGAGCAGTTGCTGGAGACCGGTTCGCTGCGGGACCCGGACGCCGATCTGATCGCGTTCTCGGTGACCGACACGGGTATCGGGATCGCCGCGAGCAAGATGCGGGTGATCTTCGAGGCGTTCAAGCAGGCCGACGGCACGACGAGCCGGAAGTACGGCGGTACGGGTCTCGGGCTCTCCATCTCGCGGGAGATCGCCCAGCTGCTCGGTGGTGAGATCCACGCGCAGAGCGAGCCGGGACGCGGTTCGACGTTCACGCTGTATTTGCCGCTGCACCCGAGCGAACTGCCCCCGCAGGGCTATCAGCAGCCCGTGGTCGCCCTGGACGTCGGTGACCTGATCGCTTCCGAGAACGGCCGCCCCGACGTCGAGATCGAGACGCCGGCCGAGGTGAAGTCGTACCAGGAGACGCAGAACGGTGCCGCGGCGCTCTTCAGGCGCCGCCGCAGGACCCTGCCGGAGGCCGAGCAGCGGCCCCAGCTGGACCAGTGGCAGGCGGCGACGGCGCAGAGCCCGGCGCCGGAAGTGCGGCGCGGGATCCGGTTCGGCGGTGAGAAGGTGCTGATCGTCGACGACGACATCCGCAACGTCTTCGCGCTCACCAGCGTCCTGGAACAGCACGGACTGTCGGTGCTGTACGCCGAGAACGGCCGCGAGGGCATCGAGGTCCTGGAGCAGCACGACGATGTGACGGTCGTACTGATGGACATCATGATGCCCGAGATGGACGGGTATGCGACGACGACGGCGATCCGCAGGATGCCGCAGTTCGCGGGCCTGCCGATCATCGCGCTGACCGCGAAGGCGATGAAGGGCGACCGGGAGAAGGCGATCGAGTCGGGCGCCTCCGACTACGTCACCAAGCCGGTCGACCCCGATCATCTGTTGTCGGTGATGGAGCAGTGGATGCGGGGCGCGTGACCGGTGCGGATGCAGGTCGCGTGACGGGATCGGTCGGGCTTCGGGTGGATGCTGCGAGAACCTTCCGCGTTCACGCGGAGTTGCTGACTCAGTGTGCTCGAAGCCGTGTAGAAGTACGGGATTCGGGGAACCTTCTGGTCTCCCGCTACGTTTCTGCTACGTGCACAGTGACATCGCGGTGACAGGGTGTGGCGACGGGCGGGGTGCGGCTACCATGACCGGCACGAGGACGGGCGGCGCAAGGGAGCCGTCCCCCGGGGCGGCACCTGACGGTGTCACCACGAGTCCTGAGGACAGGGGAGGCCCCAAGCCGGGGCGAGGAGGGCGGGCCATGGTGCAGAAGGCCAAGATCCTCCTGGTCGATGACCGGCCGGAGAATCTGCTGGCGCTGGAGGCCATCCTCTCCGCGCTCGATCAGACGCTGGTGCGGGCATCGTCCGGGGAGGAAGCGCTCAAGGCGCTGCTCACCGACGACTTCGCGGTGATCCTGCTGGACGTGCAGATGCCGGGCATGGACGGCTTCGAGACGGCGGCGCACATCAAGCGGCGCGAGCGCACCCGGGACATCCCGATCATCTTCCTCACCGCGATCAACCACGGTCCGCATCACACCTTCCGGGGGTATGCGGCGGGCGCGGTCGACTACATCTCCAAGCCCTTCGACCCGTGGGTGCTGCGCGCGAAGGTCTCCGTGTTCGTCGAGCTGTACATGAAGAACTGCCAGCTGAGGGAGCAGGCGGCGCTGCTGCGGCTCCAGTTGGAGGGCGGTGCCTCCAAGGCTCCGGCCGGTGAGGCGAAGGAACCGGCGGGACTGCTGGCCGAGCTCTCGGCGCGGCTCGCCGCGGTCGAGGAGCAGGCCGAGGCCCTGTCCAAGCAGCTGGACGACGAGTCGGCGGACGCGGCGGCCGTGGCCACCGCGGCCCATCTCGAACGCAAACTCACCGGCCTGCGGCGGGCACTGGACGCCCTGGAGCCGGGAACGGGCAGCACACAGTCGGTGCCCTCGCAGAACTGACCCCCGTGCGCGGCCCAGTTGCGGGTGAGCGCGTGTCAGTTCCGCGTCCCCGCAAGGGCGACACGAACGGGTGAAGCACTGGGCACACGTGTCGGTTGTCGTCTCCCCCGGTAACCTCACACCTATGGCCTCACGTCCCTCCGCTGCCAAGAAGCAGCCCGCGAAGAAGGCGGCGGCTCCGGCGAAGAAGGCCGCTGCGAAGAAGGCTCCGGCGAAGAAGGCGCCCGCCAAGAAGGCCGTCGCGAAGAAGACCGCGCCGGCCCCGAAGCCGGCGCCGAATCCGACCGGCGGCATCTACCGGCTCGTGCGCGCCGTCTGGCTGGGCCTCGCGCACGCCGTGGGCGCCGTGTTCCGCGGCATAGGGAACGGCGCGAAGAACCTCGACCCGGCGCACCGCAAGGACGGTGTCGCGCTGCTGCTGCTCGGCCTCGCGCTGATCGTCGCGGCCGGCACCTGGTCGAATCTGCGCGGTCCCGTCGGTGACCTGGTCGAGATCATCGTCACCGGCGCCTTCGGCCGCCTCGACCTGCTCGTGCCGATACTGCTCGCGGTCATCGCCGCGCGCTTCATCCGGCACCCCGAGCAGCCCGAGGCCAACGGGCGCATCGTGATCGGCCTGTCCGCGCTCGTCATCGGTGTGCTCGGCCAGGTCCACATCGCGTGCGGCGCACCCGCCCGCAGCGAGGGCATGCAGGCCATAAGGGACGCGGGCGGCCTCATCGGCTGGGGCGCGGCGACCCCGCTGACGTACACCATGGGCGATGTCCTCGCCGTACCGCTGCTCGTGCTGCTCACGGTCTTCGGGCTGCTGGTCGTCACGGCCACCCCGGTCAACGCCATCCCACGCAGGCTGCGGGAGCTGGGCGTACGGCTCGGCGTCATGCACGATCCGGCCGAGGACGAGTTCGCCGAGGACGACGAGCGCTACGACGAGCAGTGGCGCGAGGCGCTGCCCGCGCGCACTCGCAGGCGCGGGCCGGCCCCCGAGTCGTACGACCCAGACGGCGCCGAGCAGGAGGCCCTCTCACGGCGTCGTGGCCGCCCCCGCCGCTCCGCGGTGCCGCAGCCCGACATGGACCGTCCGATGGACGCCGTGGACGTCGCCGCGGCGGCCGCGGCCGCGCTCGACGGTGCCGTCCTGCACGGCATGCCGCCGTCGCCGATCGTCGCCGACCTCACCCAGGGTGTGAGCGTCGGAGACCGTGAGGACACGACGCCGACGCCGGTGCCGACCCCCGTGCCGGCCCCGGCCGCGCGCCCCCGCCAGGAGAAGCTGAAGGTCGAGGTCGCGGACCTCACCAAGCCCGCGCCCGAGGCCCAGGGCGAACTGCCGCCGCGCGCCGAGCAGCTCCAGTTGTCCGGCGACATCACCTACTCCCTGCCTTCGCTCGACCTCCTGGAGCGCGGCGGCCCCGGCAAGGCGCGCAGCGCGGCCAACGACGCCGTCGTCGCCTCGCTGACGAACGTCTTCATGGAGTTCAAGGTCGACGCGGCCGTCACCGGCTTCACGCGCGGACCGACGGTCACGCGCTACGAGGTCGAGCTCGGCCCCGCCGTGAAGGTCGAGCGGATCACCGCGCTGGCGAAGAACATCGCGTACGCCGTCGCCAGCCCGGACGTGCGGATCATCAGCCCGATCCCCGGCAAGTCCGCGGTCGGCATCGAGATCCCGAACACCGACCGCGAGATGGTCAACCTCGGCGACGTGCTGCGGCTGGCCGCGGCGGCCGAGGACGAGCACCCGATGCTGGTCGCGCTCGGCAAGGACGTCGAGGGCGGCTATGTGATGGCCAACCTCGCGAAGATGCCACATGTGCTGGTTGCCGGAGCGACCGGTTCCGGTAAGTCGTCGTGCATTAACTGCTTGATCACGTCAATCATGGTCCGCGCGACTCCCGAGGACGTGCGGATGGTCCTCGTCGACCCCAAGCGGGTCGAGCTGACGGCGTACGAGGGCATCCCGCACCTGATCACGCCGATCATCACCAACCCCAAGCGGGCCGCCGAGGCGCTCCAGTGGGTCGTACGGGAAATGGATCTGCGGTACGACGACCTGGCCGCGTTCGGCTACCGGCACATCGACGACTTCAACGAGGCCATCCGCGAGGGCAAGCTCAAGACGCCGGAAGGCAGCGAGCGGGAGCTGAAGACCTACCCGTATCTGCTGGTGATCGTCGATGAGCTCGCCGACCTGATGATGGTCGCGCCGAGGGACGTCGAGGACTCGATCGTGCGCATCACGCAGCTCGCGCGCGCGGCCGGCATCCACCTGGTGCTCGCCACGCAGCGGCCCTCGGTCGACGTGGTCACCGGTCTGATCAAGGCGAACGTGCCCTCCAGGCTCGCCTTCGCCACTTCCTCCCTCGCGGACTCGCGGGTCATCCTCGACCAGCCCGGCGCCGAGAAGCTGATCGGCAAGGGCGACGGGCTGTATCTGCCGATGGGGCAGAACAAGCCCACCCGTATGCAGGGCGCCTTCGTGACCGAGGACGAGGTCGCGGCGGTCGTCAAGCACTGCAAGGACCAGATGGCGCCCGTCTTCCGGGACGACGTCGTGGTGGGGACGAAGCAGAAGAAGGAGATCGACGAGGAGATCGGCGACGACCTGGACCTGCTGTGCCAGGCGGCCGAGCTGGTGGTGTCCACGCAGTTCGGGTCGACCTCCATGCTCCAGCGCAAGCTGCGGGTCGGGTTCGCCAAGGCGGGGCGTCTGATGGACCTGATGGAGTCCCGGGGGATCGTCGGACCGAGCGAGGGATCCAAGGCTCGTGACGTTCTTGTGAAGGCTGATGAGCTGGACGGAGTGCTCGCGGTGATCCGCGGGGAGGCTTAAAGGCAGGAAACGGGGCGCAATGGTCGCCGGGCCCACGGATGAGCCGCCGATGGGTGTTCGATCGTGACTCACCCGTAAGGGATCATTGAGCAACCGTTTCCCTTCGGCGTACGTCAAGTTGAGGGAAGCGAAAAGCTGCTGCCCCACCATCGGTGTGTCCGGCCATACCGATGGCGTACAAAGTCCCACCGCCCGGTTGCCCCACCCTTTCGCACCCCCCCTAGACTGAATCCTCAGCACAGGTGGCTTAAACGCTCGAAAGGCGCCCCCGTGTCCATCGGCAACTCCCCTGAAGACGAGCGTCCGTTCGAAGACGACCGCGAGGAAGCCCGTATCTCCGTAGGCCGTGCCCTCCAGCAGGCACGTATCGCGGCCGGGCTGACCGTCGACGACGTCAGCAACGCCACCCGGGTCCGTATCGCCATCGTGCATGCCATCGAGGCGGACGACTTCGCCCCCTGTGGCGGGGACGTCTATGCCCGTGGGCACATCCGGACCCTGGCCAAGGCCGTCCATATCGATCCGGCCCCGCTGCTGGACCAGTACGCAGCCGATCACGGCGGCGGGCGTCCGGCGCCGACCCCGGCCGCCCCGCTGTTCGAGGCGGAACGCATCCGTCCCGAGCGGCGTGGACCCAACTGGACCGCGGCCATGGTCGCCGCGATCGTCGCCGTGGTCGGCTTCGTCGGGTTCACCGCGTTCAAGGGCGACGACGACGGCGGGAGGGCGCAGGTCGCCGAGGGCTCCACGCCCTCGACCAGCAAGTCCTCCTCGCCCACGCCCAAGAGTGAGAAGCCCGAGGCGCCGAAGCCGGAGCCGTCCGACAGCGCCATCGCGGCCGCTCCCCAGGACAAGGTGACCGTCCAGGTCGGCGCCCCCGACGGCCGGAGCTGGATCTCCGCCAAGGACCACAACGGGCGGCTGCTGTTCGACGGAGTGCTGGAGAAGGGCGACACCAAGACCTTCCAGGACAGCGAGAAGATCAACCTCGTCCTCGGCGACGCCGGGGCGATCCAGCTGTATGTGAACGGCAAGAAGATCGACGACGACTGGCAGCCGGGAGCCGTGGAGCGGCTCACCTACACGAAGGGCGACCCGACGGTCGGTTAGGACCCGGGTCGGCGTTCCGGCAGGCATCGAAGGGGTTGGCGACAAGATCGCCAACCCCTTCGACATGGGCTGTCAGTGGAACGAAGTAGTCTTGAGCCCATGCCTGAACGCCGTACCGTCGCACTCGTCACTCTTGGCTGCGCCCGTAACGAGGTGGACTCGGAGGAGCTCGCAGGCCGCTTGGAGGCGGACGGCTGGGAACTCGTCGAGGACGCCGAGGACGCGGACGTCGCCGTCGTCAACACCTGTGGCTTCGTCGACGCCGCCAAGAAGGACTCCGTCGACGCCCTCCTGGAGGCCAACGATCTCAAGGGGCACGGCAGAACCCAGGCCGTCGTGGCGGTGGGGTGCATGGCCGAGCGGTACGGGAAGGACCTCGCCGAGGCCCTTCCCGAGGCGGACGGCGTGCTCGGCTTCGACGACTACGCCGACATCTCCGACCGCCTGCAGACCATCCTGAACGGTGGCATCCACGCCGCCCACACCCCGCGCGACCGGCGCAAGCTGCTGCCCATCAGCCCCGCGGAGCGGCAGGAATCGGCGGCGGCGGTCGCACTGCCGGGACACGGGGCGGCCGCCGAGGTCGCCGAAGCCGTGCCCGCGGACCTTCCGGAAGGGCTCGCGCCGGCCTCCGGCCCCCGAGCACCCATGCGCCGCCGGCTGGACGGCTCCCCGGTCGCCTCGGTGAAGCTCGCCTCCGGCTGCGACCGGCGCTGCACCTTCTGCGCCATCCCGTCCTTCCGTGGCTCCTTCATCTCCCGCCGCCCCTCGGACGTGCTGAACGAGACGCGGTGGCTGGCCGAGCAGGGCGTCAAGGAGATCATGCTGGTCTCCGAGAACAACACCTCGTACGGCAAGGACCTGGGCGACATCCGCCTGCTGGAGTCCCTGCTGCCCGAGCTCGCCGAGGTCGACGGACTGGAGCGGGTGCGGGTCAGCTACCTCCAGCCGGCCGAGATGCGGCCCGGGCTCATCGACGTGCTCACCTCCACGCCCAAGGTCATGCCCTACTTCGACCTCTCCTTCCAGCACTCCGCCCCCGGCGTGCTGCGCGCGATGCGCCGCTTCGGCGACACCGACCGCTTCCTGGAGCTGCTCGACACCATCCGGGGCAAGGCCCCGCAGGCCGGTGTGCGCTCCAACTTCATCGTGGGCTTCCCGGGCGAGACCGAGGACGATCTGGCGGAGCTGGAGCACTTCCTGAACGGCGCGCGGCTGGATGCCATCGGTGTCTTCGGCTACTCCGACGAGGAGGGCACGGAGGCGGCCACGTACGAGAACAAGCTCGACGAGGACATCGTCGCCGAGCGCCTCGCGCGGGTCTCCCGGCTGGCCGAGGAACTCGTCTCGCAGCGGGCCGAAGAGCGCGTGGGCGAGACCGTGCACGTGCTGGTGGAGTCCATGGACGACGAGGGCGTGTACGGACGCGGCGAGCACCAGGCCCCCGAGACGGACGGCCAGGTGCTGCTCACGAGCGGCGAAGGTCTCCGTATCGGTCGTATGGTCGAGGCGAAGGTGGTCGGCACCGAGGGTGTCGACCTGGTCGCCGAGCCGCTGGCCGGCTCGCTCCCGTGTAGTGAGGAGGCGGGCAGATGACCGGAGTACCGGCATCCGCCGCGGGTGGCCCCTCCCAGGCGGGTGCGTCCGCAGCGGCGGGTGCGTCCGGCACCGATTCCGGTGCCAAGGCCGCGCGCAGCGGCAAGATCGTGGCCGCGGCCGTCAACGAGGCCAGCCTCTGGAACATCGCCAACCTCCTGACCATGCTCCGGCTGCTCCTCGTGCCGGGCTTCGTCGCGCTGATGCTGGCCGACGGCGGGTACGACCCGGCCTGGCGCGCGTTCGCCTGGGCGGCCTTCGCCGTCGCGATGATCACCGACCTCTTCGACGGTCATCTGGCCCGCACCTACAACCTCGTCACCGACTTCGGGAAGATCGCCGACCCCATCGCCGACAAGGCGATCATGGGGGCGGCGCTCATCTGTCTGTCCGCGCTGGGTGATCTGCCGTGGTGGGTGACCGGTGTGATCCTCGGCCGGGAACTCGGGATCACGCTGCTGCGTTTTGTGGTTATCCGGTACGGCGTCATCCCGGCGAGCCGCGGCGGCAAGCTGAAGACGCTCATCCAGGGCATCGCGGTCGGCATGTACATCCTGGCGCTGACGGGGTGGCTGGCCACCGCGCGGTTCTGGGTGATGGCAGTGGCGGTCGCGCTGACCGTGGCGACCGGCCTCGACTATGTGAGACAGGCCATTGTGCTGCGCCGGCAGGGAATCGCCGAGCGCGAGGCGGCGTTGGAGGAGACGGAAGCGTGAATTCCTCGGCCACCGAAGTGGTGCGACTACTCACGGTGAGGGCGGAGACGCTCGCAGTCGCCGAGTCGCTCACCGGTGGGTTGGTTGCGGCGGAAATCACAGCGGCCCCAGGGGCGTCCAAGGCGTTCCGGGGTTCGGTGACCGCCTACGCCACCGAGCTCAAGCATGAACTGCTCGGCGTGGACGCGGCCCTGCTGGCTGAGCGGGGAGCGGTGGATCCGCAGGTCGCGGCCCAGATGGCGGCCGGAGTGCGCAAGGCGCTCGGTGCCGCCTGGGGCATCGCGACCACGGGCGTCGCAGGCCCGGAGGAACAGGACGGAAAGCCCGTCGGGACGGTCTACGTGGCGGTCGACGGACCCACCTCGCGCCTCTCGGGTGGCGGGAAAGTGGCGTCGCTGCGGTTGAACGGCGACCGTGCGGAAATTCGTATGGAGAGTGTACGGAGCGTACTCGCACTGCTCCTTCAGGAGCTTGCGGGCGAACAGACCGGGAATGAGCGAGCACAGGATACGGAACGGAACGGGGGGTTTTGATGTTTGCAGCCCTGAGTGAACACGACATCGCTCCCCGCACGGCCGCGGCGCAAGGCGGTACGGTGGGGCGTGAAGGATGCGGCTACGCGGTCCGAGGAGGGAGCCACCGATGATTCTGCTCCGTCGCCTGCTGGGTGACGTGCTGCGTCGGCAGCGCCAGCGCCAGGGCCGTACTCTGCGCGAAGTCTCCTCGTCCGCCCGAGTCTCACTCGGCTATCTCTCCGAGGTGGAGCGGGGGCAGAAGGAGGCATCTTCCGAGCTGCTCTCCGCCATCTGCGACGCGTTGGACGTACGGATGTCCGAACTGATGCGGGAAGTGAGCGACGAGCTCGCCCTCGCCGAGCTGGCCCAGTCCGCTGCGGCCACCCCCAGCGAGCCTGTGCCCACGCCGGTACGTCCGATGCTGGGCTCCGTCTCGGTGGCCGGTGTGCCACCGGAACGGGTCACCATCAAGGCGCCCGCCGAAGCGGTGGACGTCGTCGCCGCTTGAGCGTCACAGGTGTTTGCGCTCGAGATGCGCTCGAAGACGAACTGAGGGCGCACTGAGAAGTGCGGGAAGCCCCTGCCAGGTTTCTCCGGATCATCCGGAGAGGCGTAGGCCGGGGCTTTCGTGCATCGTGGAGTGACATGGTTCGCGGTCACCGGTGCCGGTTGTCCGGACGGTGCCTCTCTGCGCTCTCGGTGCGCCCGTGCGATGGGTGACGGAGGTGGCCTAGCTTCGGGCCGTTCGGCCTGTTCGGCCTGTTCGGGCTGGAGGTGTGTTGATGGCGCGGCCGATAGTGCGGTGGGGGGTGGCTCTCGGGGCCGGGGTGGTGTGGTGGTGGGCCGTGCTGCGGCTCGCCTTCGCTCCCGGCGCGGGGGTGCTGGAGGGCGCGGTCGCCGCCGGAGGGTGGGGGCTGAGTCTGCTGCCGGTGCACTGCGTGCCCAGGGCGCGGGCGGCCGGGGCGCTTGCCGTGGGGCGGTGGCGGGCGGCCTGGGGAGTCACCACGGCATCGCCACTCCGCCGTTCGGACGCAGGATCTGGCCCGTCGTGAAGGACGAGGCGTCGGACGCCAGGTACAGCACGGCGTGGGCGATGTCCTCCGGCTCGCCGACCCGGCCCAGCGGGGACATCCGGGCCATCAGCGCCTCGGTCCGCTCCTGCGCCTCGCCGTGGCGGTCGGTCATGGGGGTGCGGATCCAGCCCGGCGCGACGGCGTTGACCCGGATGCCGTGGCGCCCGACCTCGGTCGCCAGGGTCTTCGTCAGCTGGACGACGGCCGCCTTGGCCGCGCCGTAGCAGAGCAGCCCGGGGCCGCCCGTGTCGACGGCGCCGGAGGCCATCGTGATGATGCTGCCCCTGGTCCGGCGCTCCAGCATCAGGCGGGCCGCCTCCTGGCAGGCGTACAGGACTCCCTTGAAATTGACGCTCAGCACCCGGTCGAGATCCTCGTCCCGGGTCTCCAGGACCGGGCTGCTGTGCATGATCCCGGCGATCGCCGCCATCACGTCCAGGCGCTCGCAGGAGGCGACGGCCTGGTGCAGCTGGTCGCGGTCCGTGACATCGAGGTGGTGGGTGTGGGCGGTGCCGCCCGCGTCCTTGATGAGGGTCGCCGTGTCGTGCAGGCCCTGCGGGTCCCGGTCCGCGCAGTGCACGGTGGCGCCGGCTTCGGCGAGCAGGATCGCCGAGGCGCGGCCGATACCGCCGGCGGCGCCGGTGACGAATGCGGTGCGTCCGGTCAGGTCGTACGCGCTGACGGTCATGGGGGGACGGTACGAGGGTTTCTGACGGATCGTCAATTAGTCGTACGGTGTGGGGTTCCGGGGCGTCGGGCGGTGCCGGGAGCCGGTCCGGTCTGGCAGGCCGGGCACCAGTAGGTGGGGCGTTCGCGGGAGCCATCGCCCTGGTTGGCCATGCGGACGGGGGTGTAGCAGCGCAGGCAGGGGTGGCGGGCGCGGCCGTAGACGAAGAGGTCCTGGCCGCGGCGGCCCGTGGTGGTGCGGACCGGGCGGTCGCGGTTGGCCTCCAGGAGCTTCTTGGCGAGCGTGGGCAGCTTGGCCGCGCGGTCCTCGGGGAGGGTGCCGACGGGGAGCCACGGGGTGACGCCGAGCAGGAAGCAGAGCTCGCTCTTGTAGACATTGCCGATGCCGGCGAGGTTGCGCTGGTCGAGGAGTGCCTCGCCGAGGGGGCGGGCGGGGTCCTGGAGGAGGTTGGCGAGGGCGCGGTCGGGGTCCCAGTCGGGGCCCAGGAGGTCGGGGCCCAGGTGTCCCACGGCGCGGTGTTCGTCGGTGGTGCGCAGGAGTTCCAGGACGGGGAGGCGGTAGCCGACGGCCGTGCGGTCGGCGGTGCCGAGGATCGCGCGGATCTGGTGGGTGGGGCCGCCGGTCCAGCGCTGGTCCGTGGCGTACACCTTCCAGGAGCCGTCCATCTTCAGGTGCGAGTGGAGGGTCAGGCCGCCCTCGATACGGGTGAGGAGGTGTTTGCCGCGGGGGATGACGTCCAGGACGGTGCGGCCCGTGAGGTCGGCTGTGGCGTACTTGGGGACGCGGAGGTCGCTGCGGGTGAGGGTTTTGCCGGCGAGGGCGGTGTGCAGGCGGTGCGCGGCTTGCCAGACGGTGTCTCCTTCGGGCATGGGTCAAGGGTGGCATGGGGTGGTGGGTGGGCGCCTAATGGGTTGGGGGCTGCTGAGGTGTGGCGGATGCGGGTTGTGTGTGGCTTGTCGCGCAGTTCCCCGCGCCCCTAGGTGGGTCTTGGTGCCGTCGGTCAAGAGGCGAGGGCCAGAGGGGTGGCCGGGTGGGTCAGGCACGTAGGCGGAGGCCGCGTGGGGTGGCGATGAAGCCTGATCCTTCCAGGAGGGTGCCGATGGGGGAGGTCAGGGCCGGGGTGCCGTTGATGCGTTCCACCGTGACCGTGCCGAGGGAGCCTGCGCGGGCGGCCGTGGCGAGGGCTTCCGCGGCTGACTGGAGGCGGGGGTCTTCGGTGGCCTTGGCGTCCGGGTCCTCGGGCCAGGCCAGGAGGGTCTTGCCGCCGCGCTCCATGTAGAGGGTCAGTTCGCCGTCCACCAGGACCACCAGGGACCCCGCCTTGCGGCCCGCCTTGTGGCCGGCGCCGGTCGGGGGCTCCGGCCAGGGGAGGGCGGCGCCGTACGCGTTCGCCGGGTCGGCGGCGGCGAGGACGACGGCTCGGGAGTCGGGGGTGCGCCGGGTCGGGGACCGGTGGGGGGTGACGGGGCGGCCCGCCGGTGAGGCGAGGTCGCGGGGGGAGACGTAGTCGCCGGGGGAGCGTGGGGGCTCGTCCAGCCAGTCGAAGTCGGGGAAGTCGTCGACGGGGGCGGGCGCGGTGGGTGTCTCGAAGCCGTCTTGTGCGCTGGGGGTGCTGAAGCCGGTGTCTCCGCGTTCGCGGGCGTTGGCCACCGCGCGGAGGCGGTCGACCGCGCCGTCCATGGCGAACTGGGCGGCGCCGAGGCCTTCCACGACGTAGCCGCGGCGCGCCTGGCCGGTCTCCTCGAAGGCGGACAGGATGCGGTACGTCGCCGAGAAGCCGCCCTCGACGCCTTCCGCGGAGACCGCGCCCCGGGTCACCACGCCGTGCCGGTCGAGGAGGGTGCGGGCCAGGGCGTGGGCGCGCAGGGTGGGGTCGGGCTCCCGGTGGGGCAGCAGGGACCAGCGGCCGGCGACGGTCGGGGGGCCGGTGCGGGAGGCTGGGCGGGCTGCGGCTGTCAGGGAGCCGTAGCGGCCTCGGGGGATCGTGCGCTTGGCTCTGTGGGCCGTGGAGCCTGCCGTGCGGCCCGAGCCCAGCAGGGAGCGCATGGGGGTGAGGGTGTCGTTGGTCAGGCGGCCGGACCAGGCCAGGTCCCAGACGGCGTCGGCGAGTTGGGGGTCGGTGGCGTCGGGGTGGGTGGTCGCGCGGACCTGGTCGGCGATCTGGCGGAAGAAGAGGCCGTAGCCGCCGGAGAGGGCGGTCAGGACGGACTCGTGGAGTGCCGTCAGCTCCAAGGGGTGCGGCGGTGGCAGGAGGAGGGGGGCGGCGTCCGCGAGGTAGAGGGAGACCCAGCCGTCCTTGCCGGGGAGGGAGCCCGCTCCGGCCCACACCAGCTCGCCCGCGGAGGTGAGTTCGTCGAGCATCGCCGGGGTGTAGTTCGCGACGCGGGACGGCAGGACCAGCTTCTCCAGGGCGGAGGCGGGCACGGAGGCGCCCTGCAACTGCTCGACCGCACGCACCAGTCCGTCGACACCGCGCAGCCCGTGCCCCTTGCCGATGTGCTGCCACTGGGGGAGGAACTGGGCGAGAGCGGGTGGGGACACCGGCTCCAACTCGTGGCGCAGGGCGGCCAGGGAGCGGCGGCGCAGCCGGCGCAGTACGGCGGCGTCGCACCATTCCTGGCCGATGCCCGCCGGGTGGAACTCGCCTTGTACGACACGTCCGTTCGCGGACAGGCGCTGCAACGCGCCTTCCGTGACGGCCACGCCGAGGCCGAACCGGGCCGCCGCGGTCGCCGAGGTGAACGGGCCGTGGGTGCGGGCGTAGCGCGCGAGGAGGTCGCCGAGCGGATCCTTGACCGGTTCCGTGAAGGCTTCCGGTACGCCGACCGGCAGCGCTGTGCCGAGGGCGTCGCGCAGGCGGCCGGCGTCCTCGATCGCAGCCCAGTGGTCGGTGCCGGCGATACGGACCCTGATCGCGCGCCGGGCTCGAGCGAGCTCCTGCGCCCACTGCGGCTCCGCGCCCCGCTCGGCCAACTCCGCGTCCGTGAGGGGGCCCAGGAGGCGGAGGAGGTCCGCGACGCCCTCGGCGTCCTTGATCCGGCGGTCCTCGGTGAGCCACTGGAGTTCCCGCTCCAGCTCGGTCAGCACGTCGGCGTCGAGCAGTTCGCGCAGTTCCGCCTGGCCGAGCAGTTCGGCCAGCAGGCGGGAGTCGAGGGACAGGGCCGCCGCGCGGCGCTCGGCGAGCGGTGAGTCCCCCTCGTAGAGGAACTGGGCGACGTATCCGAAGAGGAGTGAGCGGGCGAAGGGGGACGGCTCGGGGGTGGTGACCTCGACCAGGCGGACCTTGCGGGACTCCAGGTCGCCCATCAGCTCGACGAGGCCGGGGACGTCGAAGACGTCCTGGAGGCACTCGCGGACCGCCTCCAGGACGATCGGGAACGAGCCGAACTCGCTGGCCACCTGGAGCAGTTGCGCGGCGCGCTGGCGTTGCTGCCACAACGGGGTGCGCTTGCCCGGGTTGCGGCGGGGGAGGAGGAGTGCCCGGGCGGCGCATTCTCGGAAGCGGGACGCGAACAGGGCCGAGCCGCCGACCTGGTCGGTGACGACCTGGTCGACCTCGCCCTTGTCGAAGACGACGTCCGCGGCGCCCACGGGGGCCTGGTCCGCGTCGTACTCCGTGCCGAGCTTGGCCGGTTCCTGGTCGAGCAGGTCCAGGCCCATCAGGTCGGCGTCGGGCAGCCGCAGGACGATGCCGTCGTCCGCGTGCATGACCTGGGCGTCCATGCCGTACCGCTCGGAGAGCTTGGCGCCGAGGGCGAGGGCCCAGGGGGCGTGCACCTGGGCGCCGAAGGGGGAGTGGACCACCACGCGCCAGTCGCCGAGCTCGTCGCGGAAGCGTTCCACGACGATCGTGCGGTCGTCCGGGATGTGGCCGCAGGCCTCGCGCTGTTCGTCGAGGTACGCCAGCACATTGTCGGCCGCCCAGGTGTCCAGGCCTGCCGCGAGGAGGCGGGGGCGCGCCTTGTCCTTGGGGAGCGAGCCGACCTCGCGGAGGAACGCGCCCACCGCGCGGCCCAGTTCGAGCGGGCGGCCCAGCTGGTCGCCCTTCCAGAAGGGGAGCCGACCCGGGACGCCGGGGGCGGGGGAGACCAGGACGCGGTCGCGGGTGATGTCCTCGATGCGCCAGGAGCTGGTGCCGAGCGTGAAGACGTCGCCGACGCGCGACTCGTAGACCATCTCCTCGTCGAGCTCGCCCACCCTGCCGCCGCCCTTCTTCGGGTCGGCTCCGGCGAGGAACACTCCGAAGAGGCCGCGGTCGGGGATCGTGCCGCCGGAGGTGACGGCGAGGCGCTGGGCGCCGGGGCGGCCGGTGATCGTGCCGGCGACCCGGTCCCAGACCACGCGGGGGCGCAGTTCCGCGAAGGCGTCGGACGGGTAGCGGCCGGCGAGCATGTCGAGGACCGCGGTGAAGGCGGAGTCCGGCAGGGAGGCGAAGGGGGCGGCTCGGCGGACCATGGCGAGGAGGTCGTCCAGCTGCCAGGTGTCCATCGACGTCATCGCGACCAACTGCTGGGCCAGGACGTCCAGGGGGTTGGCGGGGACCTTCAGGGACTCGATAGAGCCGGTGCGCATGCGTTCGGTGACGACCGCTGCCTGGACCAGGTCGCCTCGGTACTTCGGGAAGACCACGCCCGTGGAGACCGCACCCACTTGGTGGCCCGCGCGGCCCACGCGTTGGAGGCCGGAGGCCACGGAGGGGGGTGACTCGACCTGGACGACCAGGTCCACCGCGCCCATGTCGATGCCGAGTTCGAGGCTGGAGGTGGCGACCACTGCGGGGAGGCGGCCCGCCTTGAGGTCTTCCTCGACGAGGGCGCGTTGTTCCTTGGAGACCGAGCCGTGGTGGGCGCGGGCGATGACCGGGGGTGCGCCCTGGGCCGCGCCCGAGCCGCCCATGAGTTCCGCGGGGGCGTGGTGTTCGTCCAGGGTTTCGCCTGTCGCTCGTTCGTAGGCGATCTCGTTGAGGCGGTTGCACAGGCGTTCCGCCAGGCGGCGGGAGTTGGCGAAGACGATCGTGGAGCGGTGGGACTGGACGAGGTCGGTGATGCGCTCCTCGACGTGCGGCCAGATCGAGGGGCGTTCCGCGCCTTCGTTGCCGTCTGCCACCGGGGAGCCGCCCAACTCGCCCAGGTCCTCCACGGGGACCACGACGGACAGGTCGAACTCCTTGCCGGATTTCGGTTGGACGATCTCCACCTTGCGACGGGGGGAGAGGTAACGGGCGACCTCGTCCACCGGGCGCACGGTCGCGGAGAGGCCGATGCGGCGGGCCGGCTTCGGGAGGAGCTCGTCGAGGCGCTCCAGGGAGAGGGCGAGGTGGGCGCCGCGCTTGGTGCCCGCGACGGCGTGCACCTCGTCGAGGATCACCGTTTCGATGCCGGTCAGCGCGTCGCGGGTGGCCGACGTCAGCATCAGGAACAGGGATTCCGGGGTGGTGATCAGGATGTCCGGGGGGCGGGTGGACAGGGCTCGGCGTTCCGCGGCGGGGGTGTCGCCGGAGCGGATGCCCACCTTGACCTCGGGCTCGGGGAGGCCGAGACGGACGGATTCCTGGCGGATGCCGGTCAGGGGGCTGCGGAGGTTGCGCTCCACGTCGACCGCGAGGGCCTTGAGGGGGGAGACGTAGAGGACTCGGCAGCGCTTGCGGGGGTCGGCGGGTGGGGGTGTGGAGGTCAGCTGGTCCAGGGCGGCGAGGAAGGCGGCGAGGGTCTTGCCGGAGCCGGTGGGGGCGACGACGAGGACGTCCGAGCCCTCTTTGATCGCGTTCCACGCGCCTGCCTGGGCGGCGGTGGGCGCGTCGAAGGCGCCCGTGAACCAGCCGCGGGTGGCGGGGGAGAAGCCGTCCAGGGCTCGGCGTGCGTCGCTGACCATGTGTCCATCCTGCACCCGGGTACTGACAAGCGGGTCTGACCTGTGGTTTCTCCGTGTGCGGGTGTGTCTCGTATGCCTGCGGCGGCCCGTTGCGGTTCGGTGGGGGTTCGCGTTGCGCACTTCTCGTCGTTGGGGGTCGGGGCCGCACCGGGGGGTGTCCGTCCTCGGTCGGGCGGTGCTGTGTCTTGAATGGTGAACTTGGTCGGGCGCCCGACGCTGCGGGCGGACACCCCCCGGTACGTCCCCTGCTCGCCGTTGCGCCGGTGGGGGTCTCGTCCCGTCTGGGGCCGTTGCGTCGGTGCGGCGCCGCGGGGGTGTGCGCCCAGGCGGACAATGGCTTCATGGTGGGTTCTCGTGAGCGGGCGCGGCACTGGCGGTACGCCGAGTTGCCGGGGGTCGATCTGCTGCGGGCTCGGTACGTGCGGAAGAACTTTGTGCGGCATACCCACGAGAACTTCGTGATCGCCGCCATCGCCGATGGTGTGGAGGTTTTTCACTATCGGGGTGCTGATCGGTACGCCGGGGCCGGTTCGCTTGCGTTGGTCAATCCTGATACCGCGCATACCGGGCGGGCGGGGGTGCCTGAGGGGTGGCGGTACGGGGCTGTGTATCCGTCGCCCGAGGTGGTGGCGGAGATCGCCGGTGAGACCACGGCGATCCGTGGGACTCCGGGGTTCGTGAGTCCGGTTCTCGATGATCCTTATGCCGCTGGGCTCGTGCATCAGGTGCTGCGGGCCGCGGACGAGGGGAACGCGCTGGCCGCCGACACCTTGCTGCGGGTTGCCGTGACCCGGTTGCTGCGGCTCAACGGTGGGGCGTTGCCGGAGCGGGAGGTGCGGACGGCTGGGGCGCGGGTCGCGGCACGGGCGCGCGGGGTGCTGGAGGAGCGGATGGTCGCGCCGCCGACCTTGGAGAAGCTGGCCGCGGAGCTCGGTGCCGGTCCGTTCGCGTTGCTGCGGGCCTTTCGGGACGCGTACGGGATGCCGCCGCATGCCTGGTTGACCGATGCGCGGGTGCGGCGGGCCCGGCGGCTGCTGGACGCGGGCACCTCTCCGGCCGAGGCCGCTCTTGCCGTGGGGTTCACCGACCAGCCGCATCTGAACCGGCACTTCACCCGGATCGTCGGTGTGCCTCCCGGGGCGTACCAGCGCGAGCGCAAGAACGTACAAGACGGCGGGCGGGGGCTGGTCCTACCGTCCGACGCGTGGCAGAACAGACAGCTCCCCCAGACACACGCGCCGACGACGGAGGAAGGCCGGACGCCGCCGTCGTACGGGACGCCCTCGGGGTCGGGGTCGCCGTAGGACTGTCGGGGTTCGCCTTCGGGGTGACCTCGGCGGGCAGCGGGCTCACGCTGTTGCAGACCTGTGCGCTGAGCCTCCTGGTGTTCACCGGGGCGTCCCAGTTCGCGCTCGTGGGGGCGCTCGCCGCCGGTGGCAATCCGCTCACCGCGGCCGCCGGGGCGTTCTTCCTGGGGGTGCGCAACGCGTTCTACGGGCTTCGGCTTTCGCAATTGCTCGCCCTTCCGCGCGTGCTGCGGCCCTTCGCGGCCCAGTGGGTCATCGACGAGACCGCGGCCGTCGCGCTGGCCCAGCCCACCCGGCGCAGTGTGCGCATCGGGTTCGCCGTCACGGGGCTCAGCCTCTATGTGCTGTGGAACCTCACGACTCTGCTCGGTGCGCTGGGTGCCGAGGCGATCGGCGACACGGACGCGTGGGGGCTCGACGCGGCCGGGCCCGCCGTGTTCCTGGCATTGCTCGCGCCGATGCTCAAGACCGCCACCGAGCGTGCCGTCGCCGGGCTCGCCGTCCTGCTGGGGCTGGGTCTGCTGCCCGTTCTGCCCGCTGGAGTGCCCGTCCTGGCGGCCGCTCTCGCGGCGCCCTTCGTGCTGTGGGTCCAGGGACGTCGTCAGGGGGATCGATGAACGTCTGGATCGCGATCGGTGTCACCGCGCTCGGCTGCTATGTCGTCAAGCTCGTCGGGCTGCTCGTCCCCGCGGGTGCCCTGGAGCGGCCTCTCGTCAGGCGGCTCGCCGCTCTGCTGCCGGTTGCCCTTCTTGCCGCGCTCACGGCTCAGCAGACCTTCGCCGACGGGCGCGAGCTCGTGCTGGACGCCAGGGTCGCGGGGCTTGCGGCGGCCGCGCTCGCGCTGGTGTTGCGCGCCCCCTTCCTGCTCGTTGTCGCGGCGGCCGTGGGGGTGACGGCGGGTGTGCGGGCCATCGGGTGAGGATCGGGTGATTGGGTGGGCCGGCGCGAGGGATCAGTCGATCGAGCGGGCCGGCGCGTGAGGGGCAGGTGGCCGGGTGGGCCGGCGCGTGGGCATCTGGTGGCCGGGTGGGGCGTCGTACGGAGGGCGGGGGTCAGCCCACCGGGCGGCCGTACGCCCTCAGGGTGCGCAGTGCCTCGATCGTCACTATGGGGCGTGCCTCCAGGGCCGCGCTCGGGGCCCACTGGCGCCAGCGGACGGGCCAGCCGCCGTCCTCCCGCTGTTCGCCCGTGAGGAAGTCCAGGGAGCGCTCCATCTCCTCGTCCGTGAACCACGCGCGCGCGAGCGAGTGCGGGGTCTTCGCGTAGTCGTGCGGGAAGTGGTGCTCGCCCGGGGCGTAGCCGGGCGACACCGGGTGGGTGTCGAGGTGCTCCGGGTCCAGGGCCGCGAGGCGGTGTTCGCGCACCAGGCGGCCGAGCCGGTCGGCGGCCGCCTCCGCGCGCGGGCGGTCGGGAGCGGAGTCCAGGAAGGCCACGGCGGCCTGCACCTCGTACGGGTGCGACTCCCGCAGGGACTCGACCGCGTGCCAGCAGAAGTCCGTGGCCCGGAACAACCAGGCGTGCCACACCTCGTTGCGGTGCAGCAGGCCCACCACCGGACCGGTGGCGAGGAGCTCGCTGGGCGGGTCGTCCACGATCGGGATGAACGGGGCCGCGGGATAGCCGCGCTGGCTGGGACGGATCGTCGGCAGGGCGCCGTCCGGGGTGGAGACCGAGGTCAGATAGCGGCACACCCGTTCCACGCGCTGTCCGCCGCAGCGGCCGATGGAGTCCAGGACGCGCAGCGCGTGACCGGCGTGCAGCGGCTGGCTGACCGGGCCACGCAGGTCGGGCTCCAGCGCGTGGCCGTATCCGCCGTCCTCGTTGCGGTAGGCATCCAGCGCGGTCTCCACCGGGTCGGCGTTCCCGTTCAGGAAGTGGTGTGCGAAGAGGCGCTGTTCCAGCACGCGCGCGGTGAGCCAGACGAAGTGCTCGGCGCGGAAGAGCGGGGAGTGCGCCGGGGGCGTCGGGGGGAGTGGGGAAGCTCCTGTTTCGGCCATGCGTCAGACCGTAGGACGGAAAGCGTTCTCGACAAGCGGTCCCGGCCGAGGCCCACTCTCAGGGGCGGGATACTGGTGTCATGCGGTTGACGGTCTTCTGGCAGCGGATGGCGGAGCACTTCGGTCCGGGCTCCGCCGAGACCTTCGCGCGTGACCATGTCATGGCGGAGCTCGGTGGGCGCACGGTGTACGAGGCGCTGGACTGTGGCTGGGAGGCCAAGGACGTGTGGCGTGTGGTGTGCGGCGTCATGAACGTGCCACAAGAACAGCGCTGACCGGTCACGAAGATCGCAGGGGGGCAGCGGATTGTCGGCCACGTGGGCGAAACTTGCTCCGTGGCACCCACCGACGAGACCGACGAGGTCCCCCAGCACGCGTCCCCGTTCGGGACGACGCCGCCCGCGCGGCCTCCGGCCGGCGGCCCCGCCGGGGCGAACTCCCGCATGCCACGCTGGGTGCCGCGTGCGGTGGTGGTCACGCTCGCCCTCTACGCCGCCTTCCAGTTGGGCACGTGGGCCTTCCACCAGCTCACCGGGCTGCTGATCAACATCCTCATCGCGTTCTTCCTGGCCCTGGCCATCGAACCGGCGGTGAGCTGGATGGCCTCGCGCGGGCTGCGCCGGGGACTGGGCACTTTCCTCGTCTTCCTCGCCGTGCTGGTCGTGTCCGCGGGCTTCGTCACCCTGCTCGGCACCATGCTGGCGAACCAGATCATCAAGATCGTCGAGGATTTCCCCGCCTACATCGACTCCGTCATCAACTGGATCAACACGCACTTCCACACCGAGCTGAAGCGGGTGGACGTGCAGGAGGGGCTGCTGCGCTCCGACTGGCTGCGCAACTACGTGCAGAACAGCGCCACCGGCGTGCTGGACGTGTCCGCCCAGGTTCTCGGCGGGCTCTTCCAGTTGCTGACGATCGGGCTGTTCTCGTTCTACTTCGCCGCGGACGGCCCGCGACTGCGCCGTGCGCTCTGCTCGGTCCTGCCGCCCGCCAAGCAGGCGGAGGTGCTGCGGGCCTGGGAGATCGCCGTCAACAAGACCGGCGGCTATCTGTACTCGCGCGGTCTGATGGCGCTGATCTCCGGTGTCGCGCACTACGTCCTGCTCCAGGCACTGGCGGTGCCCAACGCGCCCGTGCTCGCCGTCTGGGTGGGTCTCGTCTCGCAGTTCATCCCGACGATCGGTACGTATCTCGCGGGTGCCCTGCCGATGCTGATCGCCTTCACGGTCGATCCCTGGTACGCGCTGTGGGTGCTGATCTTCGTCGTGATCTACCAGCAGTTCGAGAACTACGTGCTGCAGCCCAAGCTGACCTCGAAGACCGTCGACATCCACCCCGCCGTCGCCTTCGGCTCGGTCATCGCCGGTACCGCCCTGCTCGGTGCGGTGGGCGCGCTGATCGCCATTCCGGCGGTCGCCACGCTGCAGGCGTTCCTGGGGGCGTACGTGAAGCGCTACGACGTCACGGACGACCCCCGGGTCCACGGTCACCGTCTGTCGGAGTCCAACCTCTTCACACGCGCGCGTGCGCTGTGGACGAGGCGGCCGGGGGAACGGGACTCGACGGACGATTCCTCCTGAGAGGCACCTCGGTCAGTCCCAGGAGTTGAAGAGCACCTCGCCGACGGTGTCCGGTCGCCAGTACCTGATCTGCTCCCGCTCCGCAGCGGTCAGGGCGGAGGTGTCCGCCTTCCGGAGGGGCAGCAGCAGTCGTGACGCGCTCAGGACCGTGAAGCCGTGGTCGCCGAGGACGGCGGCCCATTCGGGCGGATCCGCGAACTCGTCGGTGTACCAGGGGCGCTGCTCGCGCACGAAGGCGATCAGCGGGTGGTGCGCGTGGAACAGCCCGCAGTGCGTGCCGTCATGGTCGTCGAGCGTGGCGTGGTGAAAGTTCTGCGGGTACGCCCGGTCCGTGAAGCCCACGTCCCGCCCTCGGGCCGCCCGGGCCGCGGCGTACCAGGCCGTACGGCAGACCCCGGGGCCGACCTCCGGCACGGACTGGTCGTCGAACGGGCAGAACCCCGTGGAACCCCGCTCCAGGCGGAAGGCGGCCTGTGTGTCGTCCACTCGCACCTCTCCTGGCCTGTGCCATGGGCGAATCTACCGATCACCCGGCTTGCGGGACAACGCGTGGCGCCGGGGGCACCCTCAATAGGCCCGTCCCGACGGGGTATTCGGAAGCGACAGCGGTATTTCGTCGACTCCGAGGAGGTACGTGCCGTGCGCGCCTTCAAGCGCTGGCTCGACCACAGTCTGACCGCGCAGGCGGTCCTGATCTTTCCGCTGCTCGTGGGCTTCTCCGCCCTGTTCCGGCGGCATGAGAACCCGGTCTGGTGGGTGGTTCAGGGCGCGCTCTGCACCGCCATCACGGTCGGGTTCCTGGCGGCGCAGCGTCGCAGGGTCGGCCGTGCCGCCGGCACCGACGCGCGCGGGATCGCCGAGCTCAACCGCAAGATCCGGCATCGTGAGGTGCCGCAGGCGCCCGAGGAGCGGGCCACCATGCGACGGCTGGTCGACGAGCAACTGGGGCAGATCGAGCGGGGCGGCCGGTGGCTGCCGTACTGGCTGGGCTTCATGGGGCTGGTCGCGATCGGCACACTCGCCCTCGGAGTGAGCGCGGGCTCATGGATCCTGCCGCTGGTCCTCGCGGTCGGCGTGGCGGCGTTCTGCTGGTGGGCCCTCTGGATGCGCCGCCGGTCCATCGACCGCTGCCGTCATATGCGGTCGGCCCTGCAGGGCTAGCTTCACAACGCCCGCACACATCCGCCCGGAAGTGCCGCGTGGTGCGCTTGACACAAAAATCGAACATCCATTCTTATGGAGGCTCCGGCGAGGCTCTCTGCGGGGATTTCAGTACGGTTTCGGTAGATAAGTCCCCTAGTTATCCACAGGCTGGACGGGCGTCGGGGCGCATTGTCAGTGGCAGGCGTTAGCGTCTTTGACGTGAAGCGATCGACTCAAGCAAACCGGGTGGAACCCATGGCAGGAACCGACCGCGAGAAGGCCCTGGATGCCGCTCTCGCACAGATTGAACGGCAATTCGGCAAGGGCGCGGTCATGCGCATGGGCGAGCGGTCCATGGAGCCCATCGAGGTCATCCCGACCGGGTCGACCGCGCTCGACGTCGCCCTCGGCGTCGGCGGCCTGCCGCGCGGCCGCGTGGTGGAGGTGTACGGACCGGAGTCCTCCGGCAAGACCACGCTGACGCTGCACGCGGTGGCGAACGCGCAGAAGGCCGGCGGCCAGGTCGCCTTCGTGGACGCGGAGCACGCCCTCGACCCCGAGTACGCGAAGAAGCTCGGCGTCGACATCGACAACCTGATCCTGTCCCAGCCGGACAACGGCGAGCAGGCCCTGGAGATCGTGGACATGCTGGTCCGCTCCGGCGCCCTCGACCTCATCGTCATCGACTCCGTCGCGGCCCTCGTCCCGCGCGCGGAGATCGAGGGTGAGATGGGCGACAGCCACGTCGGCCTCCAGGCCCGTCTGATGAGCCAGGCCCTGCGGAAGATCACCAGCGCGCTCAACCAGTCCAAGACCACCGCGATCTTCATCAACCAGCTCCGCGAGAAGATCGGCGTGATGTTCGGCTCCCCGGAGACCACGACCGGTGGCCGGGCGCTGAAGTTCTACGCCTCGGTGCGACTCGACATCCGCCGCATCGAGACCCTCAAGGACGGCACGGACGCGGTCGGCAACCGTACCCGCGTCAAGGTCGTCAAGAACAAGGTCGCGCCGCCCTTCAAGCAGGCCGAGTTCGACATCCTCTACGGCCACGGCATCAGCCGCGAGGGCGGCCTGATCGACATGGGCGTGGAGCACGGCTTCGTGCGCAAGGCCGGCGCCTGGTACACGTACGAGGGCGACCAGCTCGGCCAGGGCAAGGAGAACGCGCGCAACTTCCTGAAGGACAACCCCGACCTGGCCAACGAGATCGAGAAGAAGATCCTGGAGAAGCTGGGCGTCGGCGTACGTCCGCAGGAGCCGACCGCCGAGCCGGGTGCGGACGCGGCGGGCACCACCCCCGCGGACGACGCCGCG
The DNA here is from genome assembly GCF_042894505.1 of Streptomyces sp. NPDC001536. NCBI lineage: Bacteria > Bacillati > Actinomycetota > Actinomycetes > Kitasatosporales > Streptomycetaceae > Streptomyces > Streptomyces sp. NPDC001536. The sequence continues at coordinate 832,950 of NZ_JBIAVQ010000002.1, read as the reverse complement.
AAGACGGTGCCGGCACCGGCGGCCAAGGCCGCCAAGCCCAAGGCCGCGGCTGCCAAGAGCTGACCCCGTGACACGACGAACCGACTGGGCCGAGTACGCCTACCAGGACGCTCCGCGCGAGCGGGGCGGGGCGGGCGACGGGGGATTCTCCGGACCGGGCGGCGATGCGTACGGGGACGATGCGGGGCGCGGTGCGGACGGGGGACACGGTCGCGCCGCGTCGTACGGCACGGGCGGGTCGTACGGCGACAACGAGATCTACGGTGCCGGGCAGCCGTACGGCGAAGATCCGGGCGATGGCTCGGTCCCGTTCGGGGGCTCCCGCCGTGGGCGCGGTGCCGCCCGTGGGGGCCGTGCGGCCCGTGGCGAGGGCGGTTCCCGTGGGCGTCGGCAGCGACGCGGCGGGGAGCCGTCCGGCGCGGACGAAGGCGCCCCCTCCTCGTCGAGGGCCGAGCAGGGGGAGTCTTCAGGGGACCCGGTCGAGCGGGCACGGGCCATCTGTCTGCGCCTGCTCACCGGGACCCCGCGCACACGGAAACAGCTCGCGGACGCCCTGAGCAAGAAGGGGATCCCGGACGAGGCGGCACAGCAGGTGCTGTCGCGGTTCGAGGAGGTCGGGCTGATCAACGACAGCGCGTTCGCCGAAGCCTGGGTGGAGTCCCGGCATCACGGCCGGGGACTGGCCCGGCGCGCCCTCGCCCAGGAGCTGCGCACCAAGGGTGTCGACTCCACGCTGATCGACGCGGCCGTCTCGCAGCTCGACTCCGAGCAGGAGGAGGCCACCGCGCGCGACCTCGTCGACCGCAAGCTGCGCTCCACGCGTGGCCTCGACCGCGACAAGCGGCTGCGCCGCCTCGCGGGCATGCTCGCCCGCAAGGGGTATCCCGAGGGCATGGCCCTCAGAGTGGTCCGCCAGGCGCTCGAAGAGGAGGGCGAGGACGCCGAGTTCCTCGACGACGGGGGGTTCTGAGACGGTGGGCTGAGTTCGGCGGGGAGCTGGGGCCAGGGAGCGTGCCGGAGTCGGCTCGGGCTCGGGCTCGCGGAGGGACGGACGCTTCGCGGCCACCGTCGCCAACTCGGCTGCGGACACCGGAGAGTTGGCGGTGGGCAACGCCCTCGCCCTACTGCGGGGCGAGGACGGGGGGCGGTGCCAAGGCCCCACGACCAAGGTCCGCCTCGTCGCCAAGGGCACCGCGGACACGGCCCCGCTCTACGGCGACCCCGAGATCGACTGAGGCGGCCCCGCCCTACGACGCCACGGGCAGCCCCGCGGCCTTCCACGCCTGGAACCCGCCCACCAGATCCGTGGCCCGGCGCAGCCCCAGCCGATGCAGTGACTCGGCCGCCAGACTGGAGGCGTAACCCTCGTTGCAGATCACCACGACGCGCAGGTCGTGCCCCGTGGCCTCGGGGGCCCGGTGGCTGCCCCGCGGGTCGAGGCGCCACTCCAGCTCGTTGCGCTCGACGACGAGGGCGCCGGGCACCAGTCCGTCCCGTTCGCGCAGGGCGGCGTAGCGGATGTCCACCAGCAGCGCCTCCCCGCGCCGGGCGGCGTCGTAGGCCTCCCGTGCCTCGATCCGCCCGTAGCTCTCGCGGACCCGCTCCAGCAACTCGTCGATGCCGACCGGGAGTTCGCCCGAGCGCTCACGGAGGTCACCCACTCGCTGCTCCTCGCGCGTGCCCGAGCCGCTCACTGCCAGTCCTCCGGGCGCTCCACGTGCTCCAGGCGCAGCACCTGCCCGGTGCGGCTGTAGCGGCGGATCTGCGGCAGGGGCGGGTAGTAGGCGTGGACGGAGATCGCGTGCTCGTCGGTGGATTCGTTGAGCACCTCGTGGACGTGGTGCTGCCCGAAGGAGCGCCCCTTGCCGGCCGGAAGCCGCCGCTCCCGGTCGATGCCCTCGGTGAGCTCCAGGGTCTTCCAGCCGTCCGCGGGGAGCCGGGCGGTGAGCGAGTTCTCCTTGAGCTCACCGGAGGCCGTCACGAAGGCGCCGACCGACTCGGCGTGGTCGTGCCAGCCGGTGCCCGTACCGGGCGGCCAGCCGATCAGCCAGGCCTCGCTGCCGCCGGGCCCCTCCAGGCGCACCCAGGTGCGCCCCTCGGGGTCGAGCGGGAGCGAGGAGATCAGCTCGGCGTCGGCGGCGGTCCGCCGTACGAAATCGAGGAGTTCCGCCTGCGTCGGCGTGGAAACGGCGGACACAGAAGGGGAGACAGACACGGGCACCGTCCTGATGAGCGTTCGCGGGAAGCGCGCGGCAGCACCGAAAGCGGCGCGCGCTGGAAAAGAGGGAGGCGAATTTCAGCAGGACTCGCGACACACGCAGCCCGCATAGCGGACGAGGTCCATATGGACCCTCCGCCACAGGCGCACACAGGTGTCGGTCACGATCCGGAGTACACCATGACGGTGCAGGCCGGTCAACTCACTGTCACTATGTGGACCTCACGGTGACGGTGCGTACGGCAGCCGCAATCCGCGCGGCCCGGCCCCGTGGCCTCGGGCCGAGCCCTCCGCACCACTCGGACCCGACCCCGCGACGACCGCGGCACGAGCCGTCCGACACGGTCGACGCGAGGCGGATTCCGCTCCCGCACGAGCTGCGCGGCGCCGTCAGCGCGCCCCCGCTCCCGCCTCCGCCCCCGTCTTCGCCGGGCCGCCCAGCGTCGCCTCGGCGGCCGCGTACAGGTCGGCCGGCCGCACGCCGTTCAGCGCGGTCACCAGGTGACCGTCGGGCCGTACCAGCAGCACACTGTGGGCCGCCGCGCCCGGATAGCCCTCCGCGACCAGCAGCTCGGCCGGATGCGGCAGCGCCGTCACCGCGGCCGCGAGGCGGGGCATGAGCCCGGCGCCCACCCAGTGCTTACGCTCCCACACCCCGGTGCCCGGCGCGATCAGCACCACGAGCAGCGCCCCCCGACCGAGCCGGTCCCGCAGTCGTACGAAGGAACCGTCCTCGGCGGTGACCGGGACATCGGCGACCGGCGCGCCCGGCGCGGTACGCACCGGGACCTCCGCCTCCAGGTGCCGGGGCGCGAGCGGCGAGGTGGCGTACGCCCCCGGCGTACCGAGCGCCCCGCGACCCAGGTGACCGTCCGTGAGCAGCGCGTCGTGGCCGCGCGCGGAGCCCGGGACGACGGCCCGCAGCCCACCGCCGCCCCGCACCAGCGGCAGAGCCTGGTCGGCGGCGCGCAGCCGGGCGGCGACGACCGCGCGCCGCTCGGCCTGGTAGCTGTCGAGCAACGCCTCGTGCGGCCCGTGATGCCAGGCCAGGGCGAGCTTCCAGGCGAGGTTGTCGGCGTCCCTGAGCCCCTCGTCGAGCCCCTGGGTGCCGAGGGCGCCGAGCAGATGCGCCGCGTCCCCGGCGAGGAACACCCGCCCGACGCGCCAGCGGCGCGCGAGACGGTGGTGGACGGTGTGCACGCCGGTGTCGAGGAGTTCGTACGGCGGTGTCGGGCCGCCCGTCCAGCCGGCGAGGGTCTCCCGGACACGGGCCACCAGGAGCTCGGGCGTGACCAGTTCCTTGCCGGGCGGCAGCAGCCAGTCGAGGCGCCAGACGCCGTCCGGGAGGGGCCGTCCGGTGACCTCCCCCGCCGTAGGCCCGGACGTCCGCCACGGCGGCATCCGATGGAGCAACGCCTCGTCCTCCCACGGAAGTTCCGTGCGCAGCGCGGCGACCGCGTGTCGCTCCACCGCCGTACGGCCGGGAAAACGGATGTCGAGGAGTTTGCGTACCGTCGAGCGCGGGCCGTCGCAGCCGACCAGGTGACTGCCGCGCCACCATGTGCCCTTGGGGCCGCGGGTGTGGGCGGTGACGCCGGAGGGCTCCTGCTCGACGGTGTCGAGACGGCTGTCCACGGAGACCTTGACCAGCCGCTCCTCGGCGCAGGCCTCGCGCAGGGCGCCGGTCAGCACGTGCTGGGCGATGTGCAGGGGCGCCGGCTCGACGTCGTCGAAGGTGACCTCGCGCATCACCTGCTTGCGGCGCAACGACCGCCATCCGGCCCAGCGGCAGCCGGCCTCGGAGAGCGGGACGCCGGTCAGGCGTTCCATCAGGGCGGCGGTGTCCTCGCGCAGGACGACGGTGCGGGCGAGGCGCGGTTCGTCCTTGCCGGGACCCTCGTCGAGGACCACGGACGGCACGTCCTGCCGGGCCAGCGCGAGGGCGAGCGTGAGCCCCACGGGCCCCGCTCCGACGATGATCACCGGGTCCACGGCGTGGCGCCCCCTGCCCGCGAGGGCGTCTCGAGAGACGTATGTGAACAGGAGGTTGGAGCAGGGTGCACGATCACAGAACGTATGCAACCCATTGCCGGTGCTTGCGTCAAGTGACGGAGGCAGTGGCGATCATGCCACTGCCTCCGCACTGGTCACGGCGTTGCGGCCGTGTCACTCAAGCTTCTTGACTGATCATCAGATTCCGCCGCCGGTGTTCTCGCCGGTGCCGAGAGTTCCGGGGATCGCGGCGGGATTGATCTCCGTGTCCTCACCGAGAACCGCGCCCGTGCTCTTCTTGCTGCGCCGCAGCCTCTGCTCCAGCCAGCTCGCGAAGCTGGTGAGGATGAAGTTCAGGACGATGAAGATGATCGCGACCACGATGAAGCTGGGGATGACGTTGGCGTAGTTGGCCGCCAGCGTCTGGCGCGAGTTGAGGAGCTCGGTGAAGTTGAGCATCACGCCGCCCAGCGCGGTGTCCTTCACGATGACGACGAGCTGGCTGACGATGGCCGGCAGCATCGCGGTGACGGCCTGCGGCAGCAGGATGCTCCTCATCGTCTGGCCCTTGCGCAGGCCGACGGCGAAGGCGGCCTCGGTCTGGCCCTTGGGCAGCGAGAGGATGCCGGCCCGGACGATCTCGGCGAGGACGGAGGCGTTGTAGAGCACCAGACCGGTGACGACCGCGTACATCGGCCGCTGCTCGCTGCTGATGCCCGTGGAGCGGACGTAGAACTCGTTGGCGAACAGCATCAGCAGCAGCACCGGGATGGCCCGGAAGAACTCCACCACGGTGCCGGCCACACCGCGCACCCAGCGGTGGTCGGAGAGGCGGGCGATGCCGAAGACCGCGCCCAGCGGGAGGGCGATCACCATGGCGAGGGCCGCGGCCTTCAGCGTGTTGGCGAGGCCCGGCAGCAGATACGTCGTCCAGGCCTGCTCAGTGGTGAACGGCTCCCACAGGTCCCACTCGAGCTGGTTCTTGTCGTCCATGACCTGCCAGACCCACCACGCGAGGAGGGCCAGCAGGACGAAGAAGATCACCGAGATGAGGACGTTGCGCCGTTTGGCGCGGGGTCCCGGGGTGTCGTACAGAACGGAGCTCATCGCTTCACCGCCAGTCGCTTGCTCAGCCATCCGAGGAAGAGGCCGGTCGGCAGGGTCAGGACGACGAATCCGAAGGCGAAGACGGCGCCGATGGCGAGCGTCTGGGCTTCGTTCTCGATCATCGTCTTCATCAGGGCGGCGGCCTCGGCCACGCCGATCGCGGCCGCCACGGTCGTGTTCTTGGTGAGGGCGATCAGTACGTTGGCCAGGGGGCCGATGACCGCGCGGAAGGCCTGCGGCAGCACGACGAGGCGCAGGACCTGGCTGAAGTTCAGCCCGATGGCACGGGCCGCCTCGGCCTGGCCGACGGGCACGGTGTTGATACCGGAGCGGATCGCCTCGCAGACGAAGGCAGCCGTGTAGACGATGAAACCGAGGATCGCCAGCCGGAAGCCCTGGACGTCGAAGTCCTTGGAGCCCATGGTCACGCCGAAGGTGTCGGCGAGACCGAGCGAGGTGAAGACGATGATCACCGTCAGGGGGGTGTTCCGGACGATGTTCACGTAGGCGGTGCCGAACCCGCGCATCAGCGGGACCGGGCTGACCCGCATCGCGGCCAGCAGAGTGCCCCAGATCAGAGAACCGAGGGCGGAGATGGCGGTGAGCTTCACCGTCATCCAGAACGCCCCTAGGACGTCGTAACCATCAAGAAAGTCGAACACGATCTCCCGCGCTTCCGGGTGTCTGGGGTACGTGGAGGGGCGCGGCGCGCCGCCGCCCTGATCGCTGCGGGCGGCGGCGCGCCAGTGGATCCCTGCGTTACTTGACGATCACGCCGATCTTCGGGGCGGGCTCGTTCTTGTAGTTGGCCGGGCCGAAGTTGTCCTTGACGGCGGTGTCCCACGCGCCGTCGCTGACCATCTTCTCGAGAGCCTTGTTGATCTTGTCCACGGTCGCGGTGTCGCCCTTCTTGACACCGATGCCGTAGTTCTCGTTGCTCAGCTTGAGGCCGGCGAGCTTGAACTTGCCCTTGTACTGCTCCTGCGCGGCGAAGCCCGCGAGGATCGAGTCGTCCGTGGTGAGCGCGTCCACGGTGCCGCTCTGGAGGCCGGAGATGCACTCGGAGTAGCCGCTGACCGTCTTGAGGTTGGCCTTCGGCGCGAAGTCGTCCTTGACGTTCTGCGCCGAGGTGGAGCCGGTCACCGAGCACAGGTTCTTGCCGTTGAGGTCGGTGGCCTCGGTGATGTCCGAGTCCGCCTTGACCAGCAGGTCCTGGTGGGCCAGCAGGTACGGGCCGGCGAAGTCGACCTTCTCCTTGCGCTCGTCGTTGATCGAGTAGGTGGCGGCGATGAACTTGACGTCACCACGGGCGAGCGCGTTCTCACGGTCGGCGCTCTTGGTCTCGACGAACTCGATCTGGTCGGCGTTGTAGCCCAGCTCCTTGGCCACGTACGTCGCGACGTCCACGTCGAAGCCGGAGAAGGAACCGTCGGGCTCCTTCAGGCCCAGACCGGGCTGGTCGTACTTGATGCCGATCTTGATCTTGCCGCCACCGCTGGAGCCCGAGTCGGCGCTGTCGCTGTCGCCGTCGTCTCCGCCGCACGCGGTTGCGGTCAGGGAGAGGACCAGCGCGGCGGCGGCCGCGGCGGTGACCTTGCGGAGCTTCATGGTGAACATCCTTTGTGTGATGAGAGATGCGAGCCGTCGAGGCGGGTGACGCGGGTCGTGACGCGCGGTCAGTGGTGCAGGATCTTGGACAGGAAATCCTTGGCGCGGTCGCTGCGCGGGGCGCTGAAGAACTGGTCCGGCACAGCCTCCTCGACGATGCGGCCGTCCGCCATGAACACCACCCTGTTCGCGGCCGAACGGGCGAACCCCATTTCATGGGTGACGACGATCATGGTCATGCCGTCGCGGGCGAGCTGCTGCATGACCTCGAGGACCTCGTTGATCATCTCCGGGTCGAGCGCCGAGGTGGGCTCGTCGAAGAGCATGACCTTGGGGTCCATGGCGAGGGCGCGGGCGATGGCGACACGCTGCTGCTGGCCGCCGGAGAGCTGCGCGGGGTACTTGTCCGCCTGGCTCGCCACGCCCACCCGGTCGAGCAGGGCGCGAGCCTTCTCCTCGGCCTTCTTCTTGTCCGCCTTGCGGACCTTGATCTGGCCGAGCATCACGTTCTCGAGCACGGTCTTGTGCGCGAAGAGGTTGAAGGACTGGAAGACCATCCCGACGTCGGCGCGCAGCCGGGCCAGCTCCTTGCCCTCCGCGGGCAGGGGCTTGCCGTCGATGGCGATCGTGCCGGAGTCGATCGTCTCCAGGCGGTTGATGGTTCGGCACAGCGTGGACTTCCCGGACCCGGAGGGTCCGATGACCACGACGACCTCGCCGCGGGCGATCGTGAGATCGATGTCCTGGAGAACATGCAACGCGCCGAAGTGCTTGTTGACGCTCTTCAGGACGACCAGTTCGCCGGTCGCGGCCACATCTTCCTTGGCCACCGATACTTCGGTCATCGCTATCGGGCTCCGTCCTCCTCGGTTTCGGAGGACAGTAGTGACCCCATGCGACCTGCGTCATTACCTTTGAGGGGAATCTGAGCATCACGATCCGATAGCAATCGGACACGTGTCGTAGCAGTTGTGAGCAGGGCGCATATCGGCCGGGTAACGGAAGCGGCTCGCAACCGGAACCCACTTGACGCCGTCCTCTTCCATCGGCGTGACTTCACAAGGTGCACGCGCGCGCGTGCACGCGTTTTTGTACCTACCTAGATCGTACTTCTGCCCTCATTTAGATCGTACGGCCGATGAACCGAAGGAGGCCCGGATGAGACTGCTCCTCGTAGAGGACGACAATCACGTCGCCGCCGCTCTGTCCGCGGTTCTGGCGCGGCACGGTTTCGACGTCACCCACGCGCGCAGTGGCGAGGAAGCCCTTCAGGCACTCGTCCCGGAAGGCGCCGGCTTCGGAGTCGTCCTCCTCGACCTGGGCCTGCCGGACCAGGACGGATACGAGGTCTGCGGCAAGATCCGCAAGCGCACCAGCACCCCGGTGATCATGGTCACCGCCCGCTCCGACGTCCGTTCCCGCATCCACGGCCTCAACCTCGGCGCGGACGACTACGTGGTGAAGCCGTACGACACCGGAGAGCTGCTCGCCCGCATTCACGCCGTCAGCCGTCGCACCGCCCACGAGGACCCCGCCGCGGAAGCCGAGACCGCGCTGGTCCTCGGACCGGTCCGTATCGAGCTGCCGACCCGGCAGGTCAGCGTGGACGGTTCGATCGTCCAACTGACCCGCAAGGAGTTCGACCTGCTCGCCCTGCTGGCCCAGCGCCCCGGAGTCGTCTTCCGCCGGGAACAGATCATCAGCGAGGTCTGGCGCACCAGTTGGGAGGGGACCGGGCGCACCCTGGAGGTCCACGTCGCCTCCCTGCGCGCCAAGCTGCGCATGCCGGCCCTCATCGAGACCGTACGCGGCGTCGGCTACCGGCTCGTCGCCCCGTCCTCGTAGCGGGTCCGGGTGCGCACACGACTCCTCCCGCTGCTCATCGTCCTGATGGCGGCCGTACTGCTGGCGCTCGGCATCCCGCTCGGCTTCAGCGTGGCCGCGGCCCAGCAGCAGAAAGTGGTCGTCGACCGGATCGACGACACCGCGCACTTCGCGGCCCTCGCCCAGTACGTCACCGGCGAGGGCGGCGAGCGCCAGAAGACGCTCCAGAGCGAACTCGACAGCTACTACGAGGTCTACCGCATCCGCGTCGGCGTCTTCTACCAGAACAAGAGCATCATGGCCAACGCTCCCATGACCTTGTTCATCCCCGAGGAGGGCGAGGTACGGACGGCGTTCGACGAGGCGCTGCTCAGCCGGCGCAGCGAGGATCCGCCGCAGGTCTTTCCCTGGCAGCAGGGGCGGCTCGTGGTCGCCTCCCCGGTCATCCGGGACGGTGACGTCATCGCGGTCGTCGTCACCGACTCGCCCACGGGGGAGATGCGTTCGCGCATTCTGCACGGCTGGCTGGTCATCGGCGCGGGCCTGATGGCGGCGATGCTGGTGGCCGTCGGTGCCGCCCTGCGGCTGACCGGATGGGTGCTCAGGCCGGTGCGCGTCCTCGACGCCACCACGCACGCGATCGCGAGCGGGCGCCTGAAGTCGAGGGTCGCGGCCGCCGGCGGGCCGCCGGAACTCCAGCGCCTGGCCCGGTCGTTCAACGAGATGGCGGACAACGTCGAGGACGTCCTGGAGCAGCAGCGCGCCTTCGTCGCCGACGCCTCCCACCAGCTGCGCAACCCCCTCGCCGCGCTGCTGCTGCGTATCGAACTGCTCTCCTTCGAACTCCCGGAGGGCAACAAGGAGATCGCCTCGGTCCAGACGGAGGGCAAGCGTCTCGCGCAGGTCCTGGACGACCTGCTCGACCTGGCCCTGGCCGAGCACACGGACGCGCATCTGCGCATCACCGACATCGGCGCGCTGGCCGCCGAACGGGTGGCGGCCTGGGCGCCGACCGCCGAGGCCAAGGGCGTACGCCTGGTGGGCGACTGCCCGCCCACCACCGGCTGGGCCGACCCGGTCACCCTGTCCAGCGCGCTGGACGCGGTCATCGACAATGCCGTCAAGTTCACGCCCGAGGACGAGTGCGTCGAGGTGACGGTCTTCTCCAACGGCGAGACGGCGACCGTCGTCGTCACCGACAACGGCCCCGGTCTGACCGCCGACGAACTCGCCCGCATCGGCGACCGCTTCTGGCGCAGCAACCGCCACCAGAACATCAAGGGCTCAGGGCTTGGTCTGTCCATCTCGCGGACCTTGCTGCAAGCGGGCGGCGGCACGATCTCGTACGCCCCTCACGAACCGCACGGCCTGAAGGTGACGGTGACGGTGCCCCGCAGCGCTTCTACGGCTTGACGGAGCGGTAGTAGCGCTGTGCGCCCTCGTGCAGCGGCAGGGGCGAGGTGTAGATCGCGGTGCGCAGGTCGACCAGCTGCGCGGAGTGCACCTTGCCGCCGATGTAGTCCCGGCTGCGGATCACGGTCCGGGTCAGCCACTCGGTCAGCCGCGGGTCCAGGTCCTCGCGGGTGATCAGCAGGTTGGAGACGGCGATCGTCGGCACGGCGTAGGCGTCCTGGCCGTCGTAGGCCGCCTCCGGGATGTTGGTGGGCCGGTAGTAGCGGTTGGCGGCGCTCTGGCTGTGGAGCTTGGCGACGAAGTCGGCCTTGATCGGCACGAACTTGAAGGACGACGTCTCGGCGAGCGCCTTCAGTCCGTTCGTCGGCAGTCCGCCGGACCAGAAGAACGCGTCAATGGTGTGCCCGAGCTGGTCGACGTCCTTGATGCCGTACGGGAACGGCTTGATGTCCTCGGCCGGGTTGATGCCCTCCGCGTTGAGCACCCGGTCGGCGATCAGCCGCACGCCCGATGTCTCCGGCCCTATGGCGACCCGCTTGTGCTTCAGGTCGGCCAGGGTCTTGATGTCCGAGTTCCGCGGGACGATGAGTTGAACGTAGTCGTCGTACAGGCGTGCGACGCCGCGCAGCCGGGCGGCCTCGATCGGGTGCTCGATCGCGAACGACTCGACCGCGTCCGCCGCGGCGATGGCGAAGTCGGCCTCGCCGGTCGCCACGCGCGTGACGTTGTCCTGTGACCCGTCGCTCGTCTCCAGCTTCACATTGAGGTCGGGCATGTCCTTGGCGAACTCGTCGCTCAGGTCCTGGCCGTACTCCTCGTACACCCCGCCGCGTGAGCCCGTGCTGAAGGTGATCGACCCGCCCGGCGGCTCCTCGCCCGGCAGCAGCCACCACAGCAGCAGCCCGAAGACCACGAAACCGGCGGCCGCACCTTGCAGCGCCCGGCTCCTGCTCATACGGGGGAACACCTTGGACATGCGCGCGATCCTGCCAGCAGGGACGCGGTGCTGACCAGGGCGGGGGTCACAGGGGCGGCTGTGCGGGGTGTCGAGCGGGAACGTGGGGGTGGGGGCTGCGGGGGGTGGCGGGTAATGGCGGGCGTCGGTTCGGAGCCGGGAGCTGGAGCTGGGGGCTGGCGATCGGCACGGGCGGGCGGTGCGGTCAGCACGGGCGGGCGGTGGGGTCGGTGGAGCCCGTCGGGCTGTCAGTGGTGATCGATAGAGTCGCCGTATGAGTTCATCGCCCGCCGACCTGGTCCGTCAGTTCCACCTCGCCTTCGGGCTGGACGCCCGGAGTACGCCGACCGAGGTGTCGCCGGCGCTGGCCGCCCACCGCGGCGAGCTGCTCGCGGAGGAAGCCGCTGAGGTCGCCGAGGTGGCCGTCGAGGGTCCGCTCGACCGGCTCGCGCACGAACTCGCCGACGTGGTCTACGTCGCCTACGGCACGGCCCTCGTCCACGGCATCGATCTCGACGCGGTGATCGCCGAGATCCACCGCTCCAACATGACCAAGCTGGGACCCGACGGCCATGTGGCCCGCCGGGCCGACGGCAAGGTGCTCAAGGGGGAGCACTACGAGGCACCGGACGTGTCGGGGGTGCTGCGGAGGCAGGGGTGGGCTCCGGACGGGGTTGCCTGAGACGGCGGAGGCTTGTCGGACGGATGGGCTGAGGCCAGGCGCCCGACATGGGGCTGATGCCATGCACCCGACGCCGCCCCTCAGTCCGGCACCGATGCCTCCGTCACCGTCGACGCGTCCTCCCGAGCCGTCCGGCGCTCGCCGGAACGACGGGTCCACCAGGACGCCAGCGGCTCGGTGTAGCGCGCGGTCAGCGGGCCCAGGACGACCAGGATCAGGACGTACGCCGTGGCCAGCGGGCCCAGCGACGGTTCGATGCCGGCGCTCACCGCGAGGCCCGCGATGACGATCGAGAACTCACCGCGGGCGACCAGCGCGCCGCCTGTACGCCAGCGGCCCTTGACGGATATCCCGGCGCGCCGGGCGGCCCAGTAGCCCGTGGCGATCTTCGTCGCCGCGGTGAGCACGGCCAGCGCCAGGGCGGGCAGCAGTACGGGCGGGATGCTCGCCGGGTCGGTGTGCAGCCCGAAGAAGACGAAGAACACGGCGGCGAACAGGTCCCGCAGCGGGCTCAGCAGCGTGTGCGCCCCCTCCGCGACCTCCCCGGACAGCGCGATGCCGACCAGGAAGGCGCCGACCGCCGCCGACACCTGAAGCTGCTGGGCCACGCCCGCGACCAGGATGGTCAGCCCCAGCACCACCAACAGCAGCTTCTCCGGGTCGTCGCTCGACACGAACCGCGAGATCAGCCGCCCGTAACGCACCGCCACGAACAGCACGAGACCCGCCGCGCCCAGCGCGATCGCCAGCGTCACGCTCCCGGCCAGCAGTCCGGCTCCGGCCACCAGCGCGGTGACGATGGGCAGGTACACCGCCATCGCCAGATCCTCCAGGACCAGCACGCTGAGGATCACCGGCGTCTCCCGGTTGCCCACCCGGCCCAGATCGCCGAGCACCTTCGCGATGACGCCGGACGACGAGATCCAGGTGACGCCCGCGAGGACCACGGCGGCCACCGGCCCCCAGCCCAGCAGCAGCGCGGCGAGCGCGCCCGGTACGGCGTTCAGCGCACAGTCGACGAGCCCGGACGGATAGTGCGCCTTGAGGTTGGTGACGAGGTCGCCCGCCGAGTACTCCAGGCCGAGCATCAACAGCAGCAGGATGACGCCGATCTCGGCACCGATGGAGACGAACTCCTCGCTCGCGCCCAGGGGCAGCAGACCGCCCTCTCCGAAGGCGAGACCGGCGAGAAGGTAGAGCGGGATGGGCGAGAGCCGGAACCTGGCGGCGAACCGGCCGAGCAGGCCGAGGCCGAGAATGATGGAACCGAACTCGATGAGCAGGACCGCGGAGTGCACCCGTTCACTCCCGCCCGAGTATCGCCGCGGCGGCGTCGACGCCCTCACGCGTACCGACGACGATCAGCGTGTCCCCGCCCACCAGCCGGAAGTCCGGCGCCGGCGAGGGAATCGCCTCGGCCCGCCGCAGCACCGCCACGATGGAGGCGCCCGTGTCCGTGCGCATCCGGGTCTCGCCCAGCACCCGCCCGTTCCAGCGCGAGGTCGCGGCCACCTCGATCCGCTCGGCGACCAGCCCCAGATCCGTGGTGTACAGCAGGCTCGCGCTGTGGTGGGACGGCATCAGCGCGTCGATCAGCGAGCCCGCCTCCGCACCGGTCAGCCGCAGCGACTGGGCACAGGAGTCGGGGTCGTCGGCCCGGTACACGCTCACCGTCCGGGCACCGTCGCGGTGCGCCACCACGGACAGATGGCGGTGTTCCCGCGTCACGAGGTCGTACTGGACCCCGATCCCTGGCAGAGGCGTCGCCCTCAGGCGCGGTGCAGACACGTTTCTCCCCTTGTGCTGAGCCTATGTACTAAGCGTGATCGTGGGTGCCGTCCGCATGCTGCCATCGGCCCGTACCGTGGCGATATGGGTGTTGCCACGGATATGCGCGACCGGCGCCGGGCGGCGAAGCTGGTCACGGAAGGGCCATGCGACGGGGGCGAGGAGGGCGAGAGCGCGCACGTGTCACTGTTCTGGCGGATCTTCTCGCTCAACGCCGCCGGCCTGGTCGTGGCCGCCGCGCTGCTGTTGGGCCCGGTCACCGTGTCGACCCCGATTCGGCAGGCGGAGGCACTGGTCGTCCTCGCAGGCCTCGCCCTGCTGCTGGTCGCCAACGCCCTGGTCCTGCGGGTCGGCCTCGCCCCGCTCAAGCGGCTCGGCCGGGCCATGTCCACCGCCGACCTGCTGCGGCCCGGGGCCCGCGCGGACGTCGCCGGTCCCGCCGAAGCGGCCGAGCTCATCACGACGTACAACACGATGCTCGACCGGCTGGAGGCCGAGCGCGCCGCCGGGGCGGCCCGTGCCCTGTCCGCGCAGGAGCGGGAGCGCCACCGCATCGCGCGGGAGCTGCACGACGAGGTCGGCCAGACCCTGACCGCGGTCCTCCTCCAGCTCAAGCGGGTCGCCGACCGGGCTCCCGAGGGGCTGCGCGAGGACCTGGGCCAGGCCCAGGAGGCCACGCGCGCGGGGCTCGACGAGATCCGTTTCATCGCCCGTCGGCTGCGCCCCGGTGTCCTGGAGGAACTCGGCCTGGCCAGCGCCCTGCGCTCGCTCGCCGGTGAGTTCAGCGCCCATGGTCTGACCGTGCGCCACCACGTCCCCGGCGGACTGCCGCCCCTGACCGAAGAGTCGGAACTCGTGCTCTACCGGGTGGCCCAGGAGGGCCTCACCAACACCGCCCGGCACGCCGCCGCCGACCACGCCGAGGTCCGCCTCCGGCAGATCGACGGCGGTGTCGAACTGCTCGTCCGCGACAACGGCAGGGGCCTGGGCGAGGCCACGGAAGGGGCGGGGATACGGGGCATGCGGGAGCGGGCGCTGCTGATAGGAGCGGAGCTCACGGTCGGCGGGGCGCCCGGGGGCGGCACGGACGTACGGCTGCGCGTGGGAGGACACCGATGACCCCGCGCACCCCTGTTCGGGTTCTGCTCGCCGACGACCACACCCTCGTACGACGCGGAGTCCGCCTCATCCTCGACGGCGAGGACGACCTGACCGTCGTCGCCGAGGCCGGTGACGGGGCGGAGGCCGTGGAACTGGCACGCGCGCGTGACGTCGATCTGGCCGTCCTGGACATCGCCATGCCCCGGATGACCGGCCTCCAGGCGGCCCGCGAACTCTCCCGCCGCCTGCCCGACCTGCGCATCCTCATCCTGACGATGTACGACAACGAGCAGTACTTCTTCGAGGCCCTCAAGGCCGGGGCCAGCGGCTACGTCCTCAAGTCCGTCGCCGACCGCGATCTGGTCGAGGCGTGCCGCGCGGCCGTCCGCGACCGGCCGTTCGTCTACCCGGGCGCCGAACGCGCCCTTGTCCGCTCCTATCTGGACCGCCTCCACCGCGGCGACTCCCTGCCCGAGCGGGCCGTCACCGAACGCGAGGAGGAGATCCTCAAGCTCGTCGCCGAGGGGCACACGTCCAAGGAGATCGGCGAGATGCTCTTCATCAGCGCGAAGACGGTCGAACGCCACCGCGCGAACCTGCTCCAGAAGCTGGGCATGAGGGATCGCCTGGAACTCACGCGGTACGCGATAAGGGCCGGGCTGATCGAGCCCTGAGACCCCGGTTGTCCACAGGGCGACCGAAGCCGCTTCCGGCACCGCCTACCCTTGTCACATGAGCAGCATCGACCGGAGCCAGGCAGTGGACGTCTCCTCTTCCAAGACCTACGAAGTGCGCACCTACGGGTGCCAGATGAACGTCCACGATTCCGAGCGATTGTCCGGGCTGCTCGAAGACGCCGGTTACGTGAAGGCGCCGGAGGGTTCCGACGGCGACGCGGACGTCGTCGTCTTCAACACCTGCGCGGTGCGCGAGAACGCCGACAACAGGCTGTACGGCAACCTCGGCCGCCTCGCCCCCATGAAGACCAAGCGCCCCGGGATGCAGATCGCGGTCGGCGGCTGTCTGGCGCAGAAGGACCGCGACACCATCGTGAAGAAGGCGCCCTGGGTGGACGTCGTCTTCGGCACGCACAACATCGGCAAGCTGCCCGTCCTGCTGGAGCGCGCGCGTGTCCAGGAAGAGGCGCAGGTCGAGATCGCCGAGTCCCTCGAGGCGTTCCCGTCCACGCTGCCCACCCGGCGCGAGAGCGCCTACGCGGCGTGGGTGTCGATCTCCGTCGGCTGCAACAACACCTGCACCTTCTGCATCGTCCCGGCGCTGCGCGGCAAGGAGAAGGACCGCCGTACCGGCGACATCCTCGCCGAGATCGAGGCCCTGGTCGGCGAGGGCGTCTCCGAGATCACGCTGCTCGGGCAGAACGTCAACGCGTACGGCTCCGACATCGGCGACCGCGAGGCGTTCAGCAAGCTGCTGCGGGCCTGCGGGAAGATCGAGGGCCTGGAGCGCGTGCGCTTCACGTCCCCGCACCCGCGCGACTTCACCGACGACGTGATCGCGGCCATGGCCGAGACGCCGAACGTGATGCCGCAGCTCCACATGCCGATGCAGTCCGGCTCGGACACGATCCTGAAGGCGATGCGCCGCTCGTACCGGCAGGAGCGTTTCCTCGGGATCATCGAGAAGGTGCGCGCCGCCATGCCGGACGCCGCGATCTCGACCGACATCATCGTGGGCTTCCCCGGCGAGACCGAGGAGGACTTCGAGCAGACCATGCACGCGGTCCGCGAGGCCCGCTTCACGAACGCCTTCACCTTCCAGTACTCCAAGCGCCCCGGAACGCCCGCGGCGACCATGGACGGGCAGGTCCCCAAGGAGGTCGTCCAGGCGCGCTACGAGCGTCTCGTCGCCCTCCAGGAGGAGATCTCCTGGGAGGAGAACAAGAAGCAGGTGGGCCGCACGCTGGACCTCATGGTCGCCGAGGGCGAGGGCCGCAAGGACGGCACCACCCACCGCCTCTCCGGCCGTGCCCCCGACAACCGCCTGGTCCACTTCACCAAGCCGGACGCCGAGGTCCGCCCCGGCGACGTCGTCACGGTCGAGATCACCTACGCCGCCCCGCACCACCTCCTCGCCGAGGGCGAGGTCCTCAAGGTCCGCCGCACGCGCGCGGGCGACGCCTGGGAGAAGCGCAACGCCGCCGAGGCGGCGAAGCCGGCGGGCGTGCTGCTGGGGCTGCCGAAGATCGGCGTACCGGAACCGCTGCCGGCCATGACGGGTGGCTGCGCGGTCGACTGAGCGCACGCCATACTCGTCGTCCGACGAGGGACGGGGGGCGGGACATGCCGCGCTGGGTGGTCGTGGTGCAGGCCGGCTACGGGGAGTCGTACAGCCTCGACGAGGTGGAGCACATCGAGGACACCCGCGACCGGGCTCGCGCGAGGCTGTACGAGATCGCCTGCACCCACCGGCCCCGGTCCGGGCTGCGGCAGAAGAGCCGTCAGGTCTACCGGATCGGCGACGGCGACGCGTACTTCGCCACCATCGAAGGCAGGATCTCCAAGCATCACGTGCTGTACCGCCTGGCCGAACTGGCGTGGAGCACCGATACCGAGCCGAACCCCTGGCAGTAGGCTGCCGATCATGCTTGTCGCCGCCGCCGTCTGCCCCTGTCCGCCGCTCCTCGTGCCCGAGGTCGCCGCGGGCGCCGCGCCCGAGCTGGACGCGGCCAGGACGGCGTGCACGGACGCGCTCGGGGTGCTGGCCGCCGCCCGGCCCGATCTGCTGGTGGTCCTCGGACCGGCCGAGCAGGGCGTGGGCGGTAGGTATCCGGAGGGCGCGGCGGGTTCCTTCCGCGGCTTCGGTGTGGAGCTCGATGTCAGGCTGGGCGTGGAGAAGGCCTCAGCTGCGTCGGGCACGGGCGACGGGCGCGCGCTTCCGCCCTCCCTCGCCGTGGCCGCGTGGTTGCTGGAACGCACCGGTTGGGCGGACGCCCCGATCGAGGGACTCGGCGTGGCGGAACCGCTGGCCGCCGAGCGGTGTATCGAAGTCGGAAGGGAAATCGCCGCGCGGGCCGAGCGCGTGGCGCTGCTGGTGATGGGCGACGCCAGCGCCTGTCGCACGCTCAAGTCACCCGGCTACCTCGACGAGCGCGCGGCGCCCTTCGACGCGGAGGTCGCGCGTGCGCTGGGGGCGGCGGACGTGGCGGCCCTCGAAGCGCTGGACCCGGAGCTGGCGCACGAGCTCAAGGTGTCCGGACGGGCCCCCTGGCAGGTCCTCGCGGGCGCGGCCCAAGGGGCGGGCCTCGACGGCCGGCTGCTGTACGACGAGGCGCCGTACGGTGTGGGGTATGTGGTCGCGACCTGGTCGTGACCGGTCTCGTCGTGGCCGCCTCGTCGTGACCGGCCTGGCCGTGAGGCCGGTGCGGAGCGTGTGAAACGGCGGACGGCCGCCAGGCGTCATGCCCCGCGGCCGTCCGTCGGTGTGCCGTTCAGGAAGCGGGCGGCGGTGCGGACGGGGGCGTGGTCGTGCCGCCGCCCATGCCGTCGTCCTTGTGTGCGAGTCGGTCCATGGCGTCCTTGGCCTTGCCCGTGCCCGTCTGGATCTTGTCGCTGTACTTGCCCTTGGTCTTCTCGTCGACGACCTTCGCGGCCTTGTCGAGACCGTGCTGGATCTTGTCCCCGTGCTGTTGCGCGAGGCCGGATACCTTGTCCTTGGCCGGGCTGAGTTTGGCTTTCAAATTGTCCAGGAGACCCATCGTTCACCTTCCCGCGCGGGGCAGTTACGTGCGGGCGCCCTCGCCGGCCTCGCTGTCGGCCGCCTCCTCGGCGGACTGCTGCTTGGGAATGTCGACGTCTTCGGTGGCACCGGCCTCGACGGCCTCCGTCGCCGTCGGCTCCGCCGTGTCCGCGGCGTCGGTCCCGGCCGTGGTCTCCGCCTCGGCCGACTCCTTCGCCTCCACCGCCTTCTCCGCTTCGGGTTCGGCCGTCGGTGTGGCGACCCCTGCCTCGGCGGTTGACGCCTCCTCCGCAGCCTTTGACCTCCGGAGAAGTCGTGCGAAAACGCCCATATCCACTCCATACGTTACTCGTGCGGGGGAAATCCCGCGGTGCCCGGTGCGTCCGTTTGCGTCACCCCGGGATGCCGCCTCTCGAAACCGGCGGTGAAAACCTCGCAACAGGCAACGACCCCGCACGCGTGCCGTCACGTAACTCGTTCGAGGCCATGCCCCGACGTTTGCGAGACTGGGGCAGTGAGCAGCGCACCCCCCGCCCCCCGCGTCATCGCCGTCGTCGGACCGACCGCGGCCGGAAAGTCCGATCTGGGCGTCTTCCTGGCCCAGCGACTCGGCGGCGAGGTCGTCAACGCCGACTCCATGCAGCTCTACCGAGGGATGGACATCGGCACCGCCAAACTGACGCCCGAGGAGCGCGACGACGTCCCGCACCACCTCCTGGACATCTGGGACGTGACCGTCACGGCCTCCGTCGCCGAGTACCAGCGACTCGCGCGGGAGCGCATCGACGCGCTGCTCGCCGAGGGACGCTGGCCGATCCTGGTCGGCGGCTCCGGCCTGTACATCCGCGGCGCCGTCGACAACCTCGAGTTCCCCGGTACCGACCCCGAGGTCAGGGCCCGACTCGAGGAGGAGCTCACGCTCCGCGGCTCCGGCGCGCTGCACGCCCGCCTGGCCGCCGCCGACCCCGAGGCCGGCCACGCGATCCTGCCCAGCAACGGCCGCCGTATCGTCCGGGCCCTGGAGGTGATCGAGATCACCGGCAAGCCCTTCACCGCCAACCTCCCCGGCCACGACTCGGTCTACGACACCCTCCAGATCGGTGTCGACGTCGCCCGCCCCGAACTCGACGAGCGCATCGCGCGCCGCGTCGACCGGATGTGGGACGCGGGCCTGGTGGACGAGGTGCGGGAGCTGGAGGCGCACGGGTTGCGCGAGGGGCGTACGGCCTCGCGCGCGCTCGGGTACCAGCAGGTGCTCGCGGCGCTCGCCGGGGAGTGCACGATCGAGGAAGCGCGGGACGAGACCGTCCGTGCCACGAAGCGCTTCGCGCGCCGTCAGGATTCATGGTTCAGGCGCGACCCGAGGGTGCACTGGTTGAGTGGGGCTGCGGCGGATCTCACAGAACTTCCGCAGCTGGCGCTGGCGTTGGTCGAACGACCGGTCACAGCCTGATCACGTCCTGGCATCGGGACGCTCAGGCCGTCATCCGGCCCTCCGGCGCCGTGCCATCATCGAGCTTCGATCGACCAAGTGGAGTCCGAGTTGGGAGGGCGCGTGGCGATGGAGGCCGGCCCTCGCGACACCGCACAAGGCACCGAGCCCCTCACCGCAGACAGCGGTGAACCGGAGCAGGACGCGGACCGTCTGAGCCCCGACGGGCCCGACGACACCCAGGGCGGTGTGACCGCCGACGGTCCCGAGCCCGAGGAGATGTTCGCGGGCGGCCCGGAGGTCGAGGTCGAGCTGCGCCCGCGGCGCCGGATGCGTATCTGGCAGCTCGCGCCCATCGTCGCCCTGGCCGCGGTCGGCTCCCTGATGTTCGCCTTCCCGCTGGCCTTCGACTTCGGCGACAGCGGGGCCGTGATCGCCATGCTGGGCCTGCTGATCTGCTCCTGCGCGGCGGGGTGGGGCATGATGGCCGCCCGCCGGGTCGGTCACACGTGGCCCGGGCTGCCGCAGCGAGGCTCCGGGCGGCGTCCCGACTGGCGTGTGGTGCTGCTCTACGTCGTGGTCGTGGCCGCCGTGATCGCGCTGGCCGTGTTCCGCGTGGCCCGGCTGCGCTGACGTTCACGCGCGCGTGGCGTGACGTACGACCACGTGCGCATGGAGGAGTCGTAGGGCCACGCACGCGTGGAGGCGTCGTACAGCCACGTCGCGTGGTGACGTCGTACGGCCGTCCGTGACCCGGTGTCGTACCCACCCCGTACGATCGAGGAATGAGCACGCGGATCGCCTTCCTCAAGGGTCACGGCACCGAGAACGACTTCGTGATCGTCCCGGACCCCGAGAACGCCATCGACCTGCCCCCGGCCGCCGTCGCCGCCCTGTGCGACCGCCGTGCCGGTATCGGCGGTGACGGACTGCTGCACGTGGTGCGATCCGCCGCCCACCCGGAGGCGCGGGACATGGCCGCCGAGGCGGAGTGGTTCATGGACTACCGCAACGGCGACGGTTCCGTCGCGGAGATGTGCGGCAACGGCGTACGCGTCTTCGCGCGTTACCTCCAGCACGCCGGGCACATCACCGAGGGCGACCTGACCGTGGCCACGCGCGGGGGCGTGAAGACCGTGCACCTCGCGAAGAACGGTGACGTCACCGTCGGCATGGGCACGGCCCGGCTCCCCGAAGGGGACGTCACCGTGAGCGTCGGCGAGCGCAGCTGGCCCGCGCGGAACGTGAACATGGGCAACCCGCACGCCGTGGCCTTCGTGGACGACCTCGCCCACGCGGGCACCCTGTACGACGCGCCGCCCTTCAGCCCGGCCGCCGCCTACCCGGACGGGGTCAATGTGGAGTTCGTCGTCGACCGCGGCCCCCGGCACGTCGCCCTGCGTGTGCATGAGCGCGGCTCCGGTGAGACCCGGTCCTGCGGCACGGGCGCGTGCGCCGTCGCCGTGGCCACCGCCCGCAGGGACGGGGCCGACCCGGCCGTGACCGGGACCCCGGTGACGTACACCGTCGATGTGCCCGGCGGCACCCTCGTGATCACCGAGCGGCCGGACGGTGAGATCGAGATGACGGGTCCCGCGGTGATCGTCGCCGAGGGCGAGATCGAACCGGAATGGCTGGAAAACGCGGTCCGCTGAGGGCGCGAATCATGGGGTCGGGCGACCGCGGTCGCTGGAATCCGCAGCCTCAGGCATCCGGAGCGGTTCGAAACGACGGACCGTCGCAGGTCAGGTGGCGCGAAATCGTAAACCTCGGAACAGTCGCTCGAATGGGTGATCCGTTTCACGCTCGACGAGAGGCGGTCAGCCGCGCGTGTTGGGCTCGGTAGCATCAAGCACCGGCCCGGACGGGGGACTGATGCCATCCCCTGAGCCGTGTCCGCCATGGGGCACCCCGTCCGCCGGTCCACGCAGCCGGAGGTGCCCATGAGTGCGGAGGCCACGAACCCCGCGACCCCAGGTCCGGTAACAGGACCTGCGGCGCGCTGGCGGGCGCGGATCGACCTGCGCCGTCTGGGCCGCGCCGCCCTGCTCGGCCCGGCCGCCCGCGACCGGCTGCCCGACGCCATCGGCCACGTTGCGGAGGCCCACCGCGCCCACCACCCCGACGCCGACCTCGAAGCGCTGCGGCGTGCCTACGTCCTGGCCGAGTCCTCCCACCGCGGCCAGATGCGCAAGAGCGGTGAGCCGTACATCACACACCCGCTCGCGGTGACCCTGATCCTCGCCGAACTCGGCGCCGAGACCACGACGTTGACGGCGTCTCTGCTCCACGACACCGTCGAGGACACCGACGTGACGCTCGATCAGGTCCGCGAGCAGTTCGGCGAGGAAGTCCGCTTCCTGGTCGACGGAGTGACGAAGCTGGAGAAGGTCGACTACGGCGCCGCCGCCGAGCCCGAGACCTTCCGCAAGATGCTCGTCGCCACCGGCAACGACGTCCGTGTGATGTCGATCAAACTCGCCGACCGGCTGCACAACATGCGCACCCTCGGCGTGATGCGCCCCGAGAAACAGGCACGCATCGCCAAGGTCACCCGGGACGTCCTCATCCCGCTCGCCGAACGGCTCGGTGTCCAGGCGCTCAAGACCGAACTGGAAGACCTGGTCTTCGCGATCCTGCACCCCGAGGAGTACGAGCACACCCGGGAACTGATCGTCGACAACGCCTCCCGCGCGGACGACCCCCTCGCGGAGATCGCCGACGAGGTGCGCGGTGTCCTGCGCGATGCGGACATCCAGGCCGAAGTCGTCATCCGGCCCCGGCACTTCGTCTCCGTGCACCGCGTCGCCCGCAAGCGCGGCCGGCTGCGCGGCTCCGACTTCGGCCGGCTGCTGGTGCTGGTCAACGAGGACGCCGACTGTTATGGCGTGCTCGGCGAGCTGCACACCTGTCTGACGCCCGTCGTCTCGGAGTTCAAGGACTTCATCGCCGTACCGAAGTTCAACCTGTACCAGTCGCTGCACACCGCGGTCGCCCGCGGCGACGGGCAGGTCGCCGAGGTCCTCATCCGCACCCACCAGATGCACAAGGTCGCCGAGGCCGGCGTCGTCGCGCTCGCCAATCCCTACGCTCCTCCGTCGGAGGAGTCCGTCGACGGCGAGCGTGAGGACCCCACACGTCCCGGCTGGCTCTCCCGCCTCCTCGACTGGCAGGAGGCCGCACCCGACCCCGACACCTTCTGGTCCACCCTGCGCGAGGACCTCGCCCAGGACCGCGAGATCACCGTCTTCCGGCCCGACGGCGGCACGCTCGGCCTCCCCGAGGGCGCGACCTGTGTGGACGCCGCCTACGCGCAGTACGGCGAGGACGCGCACGCGTGCATCGGCGCCCGCGTCAACGGCCGGCTGGCGACGCTCAGCACCGTTCTGCGGGACGGCGACACCGTCCAGCTCCTCATGGGCCAGGACCCGGCCTCCGAGCCCTCCAGGGAGTGGCTGGAGCACGCGCACACGCCCGCCGCGCGGATCGCCATCCAGCGGTGGATCGCGACGCATCCCTCGCAGGAGGAGCCGCACGAGGTCGAGGAGCGCGAGCCGGCCCCGCGGTCCGTCGCCGAAGCGCCGGTCGCGGACGGTCCCGCCGCCCGCCCGGGCAGCGCCGACGTCCTCGTCGACCTGCCCGGTGCGACCGTACGGCTGGCCGGCTGCTGCACACCCGTACCGCCCGACGACATCACCGGCTTCGCCGTGCGCGGGGGAGTGGTCACCGTGCACCGCGTCGGATGCGCCGCGGTGGCGCGTATGAAGGACACGGGGCGCACGGAGATCGATGTGCGCTGGGGCGACACCACCGAGTGCCGGGTGACCCTGTTCGCCGAATCGTTCGGCCGCCCCCATCTGCTCGCCGACCTCACCGAGGCCATGGCCCTCGAAGGCGCCGAGATCGTCTCGGCGACCGTCGAACCCCCCACCCAGCAGCGCGTCCGCCACACCTACACGGTCCAGCTCCCGGACGCGGCCCTGCTGCCCGCGCTCATGCGGGCGATGCGGAACGTCCCGGGTGTGTACGACGTGAGCAGGGCGCAGACGACGGGCGTGTGACCGGCTCGTCCTGCCGCACCGCTACGCGAAGGCCGTCTCGGCGAAGGAACAGCCGCCGCGCTCGGCGTGGCCCAGGACCAGACGGGGCGAGAGCCGGGGCGGCTGCCGGACGTACTGGCGGAAACCGGGGGCGCGGAACCTGAGGTCGAACGCGTGCCCTTCCAGGTGCCAGAGCGGCACATCGGACCACCCGGGCCGCTCGTCCTGAGGCGTCAGCCGGTGCAGCGCGTCGATCTCCAGGTCCACGCCCAGCCCCTGAAGTCGAGATCCCCTTCGAGGTCCCAGACATCGTCGAAGACGAGCGTCGCCGGCGCGATCCAGAAACCGAAGTGCGTCTCCGGCGGAACCGGATGAACCCAGCGGGTGATGTAGTCGAGATCGAACAGCAGACGCGGCAGCACGTCATCGGTTCGCTGTACGTACATGCCGTGCACGGTGACGTCGTGCCACCCCATCCGTTCGAAATCGGTGTGGCTCCAGACCGCCTTCGTGAGTCCGGACTCCTCGTGCACGTCCATGCCCGCATCCAACCAGGCCGTTACCCGTTCGGGTGGGCCGGGCGCGAGTCGTCGCCGTACGGCACGCGCGCGCTGGTAGCCGTGGTGCATGCTGCTCACCCCCCACGCCAGGAGCCCTCGCCGGCCCAAGGCGGCCGCGCTGCTCGCCTCCGCCGTCACCGTCTGTCTCGTCGCCGCGAGCGCGCCCGCCGCCCCGCTGGGCGTCGGCGACCGCCTCTTCCCGCACCTGGGCAACCCCGGGTACGACGTGGCGTCGTACGACCTCGCCTTCACCTATCCCGGCTCCAACAGCAAGCCCCTCCAGGCCGTCACCACCATCGACGCCTGGACGACCACCGAACTGGACCGCATTAACCTCGACTTCGCCCACGGCAAGGTCGAATCGGTCGAGGTGGACGGCGCGCCCGCCGCGTTCACCGGCGCCGGCGAGGATCTGGTGGTCACGCCCGAGGAAGCGCTGCCCGACGGCAGTTGGATGCGGATCACGGTGAAGCACACCAGCGACCCCGTGTCCGCGGAGAACCGTGACGGCGGCTGGGTGCGGACCAAGGACGGGCTCGCCATGGCCAACCAGGCCGACGCCGCCCATCTGGTGTTCCCGTGCAACGACCACCCCTCCGACAAGGCGATGTTCACGATCCGGGTCACCGCGCCCAACGGCTACACCGCCGTCGCCAACGGCTTGCCGGCCGGCGTGGACCGGGTCGCCGGGGAGACCACGTGGACGTACCGGACCCAGCACCCCATGGCGACCGAGCTCGCCCAGGTGTCCATCGGCCGCTCCACCGTGCTGCACCGCACCGGCCCGCACGGACTGCCGATCCGCGACGTCGTGCCCACCGAGCACCGCGGGGCGCT
Organism: Streptomyces sp. NPDC001536; assembly: GCF_042894505.1. Taxonomy (NCBI): domain Bacteria; kingdom Bacillati; phylum Actinomycetota; class Actinomycetes; order Kitasatosporales; family Streptomycetaceae; genus Streptomyces; species Streptomyces sp. NPDC001536. The sequence goes on along the minus strand of NZ_JBIAVQ010000002.1, from coordinate 807,697 downwards.
CGAACCCTGGCTGGAGAAGACCCCCGACCAGATCTCCTGGATGGAGGGCAAGGTCGGCCGCTACCCCTTCGAGACGTACGGCCTGCTCATGGCCGACGCCGACACCGGCTTCGAACTCGAGACGCAGACCCTCTCTCTCTTCGAGAGAGACCTGTTCACCGAGCCCGCCTACCCCAAGTGGTACGTCGAGTCGATCATGGTGCACGAGCTGGCGCACCAGTGGTTCGGCGACAGCGTCAGCCCCCGCACCTGGTCCGATCTGTGGCTCAACGAGGGACACGCCACCTGGTACGAGGCCCTGTACGCCGAGGAGACGGCCGACAAGCCCATGGCGACGCGGATGAAGGCCGCGTACGGGGCCTCCGACCGCTGGCGCGCCGCGGGCGGACCACCGGCCGCGCCCAAGGCTCCGAACCCCGGCCAGAAGATCAGCATCTTCCGTCCCAACGTCTACGACGGCGCCGCGCTGGTCCTCTACGCCCTGCGTGAGGAGATCGGCCGGCCGGCCTTCGAGGACCTGGAGCGGGCCTGGGTGAGCCGGCACGAGGACGGCGTCGCCACGACCGCCGACTTCGTCGCGCTCGCCGGGGAGATCTCGGGCCGCGACCTGGGCGGCTTCTTCCAGGACTGGCTCTACGGCGAGAAGACCCCGCCGATGCCGGGCCACCCGGAATGGAAGTCGGTGGCGCCGGTCAAATAACACGGTGACGAGACGCCCCGTGCCGTGCGACCATCTTCGGGTCGGCGCGGCACGGGACGCGGGAATCTCCCGGGGTACTCGTGCGTTGACCACAGTGAATGCCGTGGGCCTCGCCGAATCGGCATCCCCAACGACGTAAGGACCCAATGACCTCCTCTTCATCTTCTTCCCAGGACTCGCAGCGCTTCGCGCACACACACCCCGAAGGTCTTCGGGCCGATGCCCTGATGGAAGAGGACGTCGCCTGGAGCCACGAGATCGACGGAGAGCGGGACGGCGACCAGTTCGACCGCTCCGAGCGCGCGGCCCTGCGCCGCGTGGCAGGCCTCTCCACCGAGCTCGAGGACGTCACCGAGGTCGAGTACCGTCAGCTCCGCCTGGAGCGGGTCGTGCTCGTCGGCGTCTGGACCTCGGGGACCGCACAGGACGCGGACAACTCCCTCGCGGAGCTCGCCGCCCTCGCGGAGACCGCGGGCGCGCTCGTGCTCGACGGCGTGATCCAGCGCCGCGACAAGCCCGACGCGGCCACCTACATCGGATCCGGCAAGGCCACCGAGCTCAGGGACATCGTCCTGGAGACCGGCGCCGACACTGTCATCTGCGACGGTGAGCTCAGCCCGGGCCAGCTCATCCACCTCGAAGACGTCGTCAAGGTCAAGGTCATCGACCGTACGGCCCTGATCCTCGACATCTTCGCCCAGCACGCCAAGTCCCGAGAGGGCAAGGCGCAGGTCGCGCTCGCGCAGATGCAGTACATGCTGCCGCGACTGCGCGGCTGGGGTCAGTCGCTGTCCCGTCAGATGGGCGGCGGCAAGGGCGGCGGTCTCGCCACCCGTGGTCCCGGTGAGACCAAGATCGAGACGGACCGGCGACGGATCCGCGAGAAGATGGCGAAGATGCGCCGGGAGATCGCGGAGATGAAGACCGGCCGCGAGATCAAGCGCCAGGAACGCAAGCGCAACAAGGTGCCGTCCGTGGCCATCGCGGGCTACACCAACGCCGGCAAGTCCTCGCTGCTCAACCGCCTCACGGGCGCGGGCGTGCTGGTCGAGAACGCCCTGTTCGCGACCCTCGACCCGACCGTGCGCCGGGCCGAGACCCCGAGCGGACGGCTGTACACGCTGGCGGACACCGTCGGCTTCGTACGCCACCTGCCGCACCACCTGGTCGAGGCGTTCCGCTCCACCATGGAGGAGGTCGGCGAGTCCGACCTGATCCTGCACGTGGTGGACGGCTCGCACCCGAACCCGGAGGAGCAGCTGGCCGCCGTGCGCGAGGTGATCACGGACGTGGGAGCCACCCGCGTGCCCGAGATCGTCGTGATCAACAAGGCCGACGCGGCGGACCCGCTGACGCTCCAGCGGCTGATGCGGATCGAGAAGCGCTCCATCGCGGTCTCGGCCCGTACCGGCCAGGGCATCGCGGAACTGCTCGCGCTGATCGACAACGAACTGCCGCGACCGTCGGTCGAGATCGAGGCGCTCGTGCCGTACACGCTCGGCAAGCTCGTCGCCCGCGCCCACTCCGAGGGCGAGGTGATCTCCGAGGAGCACACCCCGGAGGGCACCCTGCTCAAGGTGCGGGTGCACGAGGAGCTGGCGGCGGATCTCGCGCCGTATGTGCCGGTGCCGGTGTCGGTCGCCTGACGGCGGTAGCTTTTCGAGGAACGCGGCGAAGGCCCGCCCCCTGTCGGCAGGGAGCGGGCCTTCGTCATGCCGGCGTCACCGGCCGCCGTACGTCTTGCTCATGCTCTGGTAGATCGCCTCGGCCTCCTGGCCCAGCTGTGGACCGGCCAGCCAGGTGTTGTCGGCCGGGCCGATCGACGTGTTCGAGACCAGCTTGGTCTCGCCGTCCACCACGCGGAACCATCCGCCGCCGGACGAACCGCCGGTCATCGTGCAGCCGATGCGGTACATCGTCGGCAGCGTGGTGCTGAGCGAGAGCCGGCCCGGCTGGTCGATGCACTTGAACATCTTCAGACCGTTGTACGGCGCCGCCTGCGGGTAGCCCCAGGCGCCCATCGTGGCGACCTCGGTCGCGGACGGGGCGGAGAAGTCCACGTCCAGCGCGGCCCCGACCGTCTCCTCCAGCGACTTGGCGCCGGACTCCGGCTTCACATGCAGCACCGAGTAGTCGTACGCGGCACCGGCGCCGCCGGTCTCCGAGCCGCCCGCGATCCACTCGTTCGAGGTCGACGCCCAGTCCGCCCACCACTGCCCGTACGGCGCGATCTCGGAGGCGTCGGAATTCGTCAGCTGCGCCTCGGACTTGCCGTAGTCGTTGTAGGCCGGGACGAACATGATGTTGCGGTACCAGCCGCCGCCGTCGCCCGCGTGCACGCAGTGGCCTGCCGTCCACACCAGGTTCGACTTGCCCGGATGGTTCACGTCCTTGATGACGGTGCCCGAGCAGACGGCCGCGCCCTCGGGAGTGTCGAAGAAGATCTTGCCGACCGGGGCCGCGTTCTCGTGGTACGGCGTCTTCTCGGCCGAGGCCTCGACGGGTACCGGGTCCGGGTCGCTGACGCCCGCGTCGGCCGCCGCGTCCTTCGTCGAGTACGTCTTGTTGGCCTCCTTCGCGGACTTCATCCGCTCCGGCTTCCAGAGGCCCTCGATCACCGGGTTGACGAAGTCCTTGGCCTCACTGAGCCACTTGTCCTTGTCCCAGTCCTTCCAGGCGCCGTCCTTCCACTGGTCGACGTCGATGCCGTGCTCCTTGAGCTTGTCGGCGAGGTCGGCGGGGATCTGGACCTTGTCAGTGCCGCTGTCGGCGGCCTGGGACGTGGTGGCGTCCGGCTTGTCGCTCGCCGTGTCCGAGCCTTCGCAGGCGGTCGCGGTCAGCGCCAGGGCGGCGGCGAGGCCGGTGACGGCCAGAGCGGTGCGTCGCCCGCGACTCGGCGTCGCGGACGTACGTGTGGAACGCATGGTGCGGTAACCCCCGTTGGAACGTTCGTGTCATGTGCTTGTCAGTGCAGGACGTCCGTCCGTGGGGACGTCTCTCTGCGTGACACCCCACTATGCCCGTGGAGTTGAGGGCGAACGGCGGTGAGCTGGTGAAGGTTTCCCGGTCCACCTCACCGCCGTGAGCGCTACTGACCGGCGAACTTCTCGCTGACCGAGTCGTACACGCCCTTGGCCACCTCACCCAGCCGCGGTCCGGCCAGCCAGCCCGCGGTCACCGGGCCGATCGAGGTGTTGGACACCAACGCCGGCCTGCCGTCCGAACCGGTCGCGACCCAGCCGCCACCGGACGAACCGCCCGTCATGGTGCAGCCGATGCGGTACATCGTCGGGTCCGACGCGTTGAGCGACAGCCGTCCCGGCTTGTCCTCGCACTGGTACATCGTCTCGCCGTCGAACGGTGCCGCCGCCGGGTATCCGGTCGCCGTCATGTTCTGGATCTTCGTCGCGGCCGGAGCCTTGAAGTCCACCGGCAGAGCCGAACCGACCGTCTCCTCCAGGGACTTGCCCGTGCCGCCCTCCTCCGGGGTCACATGAATGACCGCGAAGTCGTACGAGGCACCGTCGCCGCCCGTCGTACCGCCCTGCTCGATCCACTGGTCCGAGGTCTGCGCCCAGTCACCCCACCAGACGCCGTACGGAGCGACCTCCTCCCGGGAGGCACTCTCCAACTCGGCGGTGGCCAGGCCCTTGTCGTTGTACGACGGCACGAACGCGATGTTGCGGTACCAGCCGCCGCTCTTGCCCGCGTGGACACAGTGGCCCGCCGTCCACACCATGTTGGACTTGCCGGGGTTGGCCGGGTCCTGCACGACCGTTGCCGAGCAGACCATCTGTCCTTCGGGGGAGTCGAAGAACACCTTGCCCGCCTCGGGGACACTGTCGTGATACGTAGGCGACACGGCCTTCGCGTCCACCGGCGCCGGCTCCGGGTCGGTCACTCCCTGGTCACCGTCGAGGTCGCTGTCGTCGACCTCCTGGTCCGGCTCCTCGGCCTCCCGCATCCGGTCCTGGTCCCACAGGCCCTCGATGATCGGGTTGATGTAGTCCTCGGCCTCGCGCAGCCAGTCGTCCTTGCTCCAGTCCTTCCAGGCGCCGTCCTTCCACTTGTCGACGTCGATCCCGTGCTCCTTGAGCCGGTCCTTGATGTCGTCAGGGATGGTGATCTTCCCGTCGTCCGACGTGGCGGACGCGGAGGACGCGCCCCCTGCCTCGGCGTCACCCGAGTCGCAGGCGGTCGCGGTGAGCGCGAGCGCCGAGGCGAGAGCGACGGCGGCCAGCACGGGGGAGGTTCTGCGGCGCGCCCCCCTTTCCCGGCGGACGGTGGACAACGGCCGTATGGATCGCATGATCTGACTCCCCCTGAGGTGAACGAACTAGGCGCTGCGGCCGTGACACCCACATCGACACCCCGGCGGCTCTGGTCCGTCCGGTGCCGATCTCCTGTGCGCGCACGGCCTCTTGGAACGGCAACACACACTATGCGCTCGCTGTGGGGGACTCCCCACGGAACGGCAACGGTTCCGTCACGGCAAGGATCTTGAGGCAACCCGTAACCGGGTGAACCGTCCGGGGTTGGTAGCCGTGGGGGCCTGCTGTCCGTGTGCGGTCCCCTGTGCCCGTGGTGCGACTTCGGCTCGCCCGTGGGCGTGGGACGACGGCGGGAGGACAGCGAGACGTGGCCGAGTCTTCGTACGGCGGGTGCGTGTCCGAGGGGAGCCCGCGCCGACAGTCGGCACGCGAGTCGGCGGCGCGCACCTACGCGCGGGCCCTGCCGATCGTGCCCGTGCGGGCGCGCGGACTCACCATCGAGGGCGCGGACGGCCGCCGGTACCTGGACTGTCTCTCCGGCGCGGGGACCTTGGCCCTCGGGCACAACCATCCCGTGGTGCTGGAGGCCATCCGCAAGGTCCTCGACTCGGGCGCGCCCCTGCACGCCCTCGACCTGGCCACCCCCGTCGAGGACGCCTTCGTCACCGAGCTGTTCCGCACCCTGCCGCCCGGTCTCGCCGACCACGCGCGTGTGCAGTTCTGCGGACCGGGTGGCACGGATGCGGTGGAGGCGGCTTTCAGGCTCGTGCGGGCAGCGACCGGGCGCACCGGCATTCTGGCGTTCACCAGCGCCCGCCACGGCACGGCCGTCACGGCCCCCGACGCGTCCGAGGAGGCGGCGGACGTCCGCGTCACGCGGCTGCCCTATCCGCAGGACTACCGCTGTCCGTTCGGTGTCGGCGGCCCTCACGGCGCCGAACTCGCCGCCCGTTGTGCCGAGTCCCTCCTCGACGACAGCGAGCCGGGGGTCCCGGGGCCTGCCGCGATGATCGTCGAACCCGTGCAGAGCGAGAGCGGAGTCATCCCCGCGCCGGACGCCTGGATGCGACGGATGCGGCAGATCACGGCGGCCCGCTCCATCCCCCTCGTCGCCGACGAGGTCCACACGGGCGTCGGCCGCACCGGGGCCTTCTGGGCGGTGGAGCACAGCGGCATCACCCCCGACGTGATGATCCTCTCCAAAGCCATCGGAGGCAGCCTGCCGCTGGCCGTCCTCGTCTACCGCGACGACCTCGCCCCCTGCGAACGCGGCGCCCCCACCGACACGTTCCGCGGCAACCAACTCGCCCTGGCCGCGGGCACCGCCACGCTCACGTACGTCCGCGAGAACGGGCTCGCCGAGCGCGCGTCGGTGCTGGGGGCGCGCATGCTGCGTCGGCTTCGGGACCTGGGGCTGCGGTTCTCGTGTGTGGGGGAGGTGCGGGGGCGGGGGTTGATGCTCGGGGTTGAGTTGGTGGATCCCGAGGTGGGTTCCGGTCGGGCTGACGCTGCGGATGCCGTGCGGTACGGGGCTGCCGAGCGTGCGGCTGCCGATCCCCGCCCCGCCGCTCCTGAACTCGCCGCCGCGGTCCAGCGGGAGTGCCTGCGGCGCGGCCTCATCGTCGAACTCGGCGGCCCCCACGCGAGCGTCGTACGCCTCCTCCCACCCCTGACCATCAGCGACGAGCAGGCGGACGCGGTGCTCGACCGACTGTCCGACGCGGTGGAGGCAGCGGCTCGCGGCCACACCCCTCACGGCCCGACGGACCCGTCGGGTCAGGCACACCAGCGTCATGGCGATCACTCCGCACGCCTGGAACAGCCCATCGGCCGATGACACGGATTGCCCGAACGCCCGTACGCGCAGCACGACGTGAACCAGCCCCGACCCACAGCTCCAACTCCGGGACGACATCGCACCCCCCACTCGACTCACACCAACCGAGACGCCCCAGACCGACGCCCTCCCACACCCCGACACGACCCCGGCCCGCTCTCACGACCCAGAACCCGCCCCCGAGGAACAGCCTTGAACAGCGCCCCCGCAGCCGACCGCTCCTCCACCACGGTGACTCCCCGGCAGTCCGAGCCCGACTCCGAGTCCGAGCCCGGACCGACCGTCGCGGCCCCTCGCCCACAGGAGCGGGTTCCGGAACAGGGACGAGGCCCCCAGGAAGGGAGGATCTCCAGACGGGGTGACAGCCCAGGCCAGGAACGGGTTCCGGGACAGGTTTCTGTCCAGGGCGGGGTCCCCGCGCCGGGAAGCCCGCAGAGCGTCGATCGGCTGCGGGGCGCCATCGTGGAACGCACCGCCACGGAACGCACGACCACGGAACGCACGACCACAGAACGCACGACCACGGAACCCCTGGACCACCCCGACCCGCACACCGCGGCCCAGACCGCAGCCGTGGAGAACCTGCTCCGCTGCTGGGTGCGCGAAGCCAGCCTCCCTGCCCCTACCGACGGCACCCTCCGCATCCCCCTGCCCGCCAGCGGCACCGCTCTGCTGGCCCCCGTCCACTACTGGTCCCCGACGGGCTGGCACCGCTTCGGTCCTCCCCGCCTGGCCGACGTCCCCCCACCGGCCCCGCCCGCCGACGCCGTCACGGTCGCGGCACTGCTCGCCAGGGAGACGCCGGACGGAAGCCCCGACGCCCGATCCCAGGACACGGTCTCCAGCTCGGCCCCTGCCACTGAGCCGGCCGCCGTCCCCGCCCCGGCAGCCCAAGCCACCTCCACGCCCATGGACGCCACCGCCGGCACCGACCTCGTCGGGCGCGTCGCCGACTCCGTTCGTCGCACCGTCACCTTCATCGACGAGCGCAGAAGGCATCCCTCCGACGATCCCGATCACTTCCTCGCCGCCGAACAGGCCCTGGTCCTCGGTCACCCCCTGCACCCCGCACCGAAGAGCCGTGAGGGTCTCTCCGAGGCCGAAGCCCCGCTGTACTCACCCGAGTTGCACGGCTCCTTCCCCCTCCACTGGATCGCCGTCGCTCCTTCCGTACTCGCCACCGACTCGGCCTGGACCGAACGCGGACGCCCCATCCCGGCGACACAACTCACGGCACGCCTCGCCGAAACCGGACTGCCCCTGCCCGACGGCCACGCGGCCCTGCCGCTCCACCCCTGGCAGCTGCGGGAAGTCCGGCACCGTCCCGCCACCTTGGCCCTGCTCGACGCCGGACTGCTCAGGGATCTCGGAGCACACGGCTCCTCCTGGCACCCCACCTCCTCCGTCCGCACCGTGTATCGCCCCGGTGCCCCCGCCATGCTCAAGCTCTCGCTGGGACTGCGCATCACCAACTCCCGTCGAGAGAACCTCCGTAAGGAACTCCACCGAGGCGTCGAGGTCCACCGTCTTCTGCGCAGCGGACTCGCCGAGCAGTGGCAGGCCGTTCACCCCGGCTTCGACATCGTCCGCGACCCGGCCTGGCTGGCCGTGGACGGGCCGGACGGTAACCCTGTGCCTGGACTCGACGTGATGATCCGGCACAACCCCTTCCGCCCCACGGACGATGTCTCCTGCGTCGCCGGGCTCGTCTCGCCCAGGCCCTACGCCTGGCCGGACCGCACCGCGGGCCGTGGGCCGGTCGGCCCGTCGGCCATGCGGTCCCGTCTCGCCGACGTCGTCACGCGCCTCGCCGGCCGGACCGGTCGACCGCTGGGTGCCGTCGCCGCCGAGTGGTTCCTGCGCTATCTGGAGCAGGTCGTCCGTCCGGTGTTGTGGTTCGACGCGGAGGCGGGCATCGCCCTGGAGGCGCACCAGCAGAACACGCTGGTCCACCTGGACGGGGAGGGCTGGCCCGTGGGAGGCCGTTACCGGGACAACCAGGGCTACTACTTCCGAGAGTCCCGGCGCACGGAACTCGACACCAGACTTCCCGGAATCGGCGAGCACAGCGACACATTCGTCTCCGACGAGGTCACCGACGAGCGCTTCGCGTACTACCTCGGCATCAACAACGTCCTCGGACTCATCGGTGCGTTCGGTTCCCAGCGCCTCGCCGATGAACGGCTGCTGCTCGCCGCCTTCCGCCGCTTCCTGGGCGACGCCGCCTCCGGGCCCGCCCGGCTGCGCACCTCACTGCCTGCCCGCCTGCTCGACTCACCCGTTCTTCGGTGCAAGGCCAACCTCCTGACCCGACTACAAGGCCTCGACGAACTCGTCGGCCCGGTCGACACCCAGTCCGTGTACGTCACCATCGCCAACCCCCTGCACTCGTGATCACCGCCGTGTACTTCGTCATCGCAGGCACTCCGTCGCTCGCGATCACCGTCAACCCCCTTCATTCCTGAGGAACATGCCCCGACCCGTCTCCTGAGAGGAGCGTCGCCGTGTCTCCCACCGACGCGAGTGCCGACGCCGGTACCGCCCCCGTCACTGATGCCGGTACCTGCACCAACCCCGGCCCGGCCGAACGCCGCACCGCCTTCGACGCCGGCCCTAGCGCCGCCGATGCCGATCCCGTCCGGGGCAGCGACGCCGATCCAGCCTGGGGCTCCGACAGCGAGGACACCCTTGATCTGCGTCTGCCCGACGAGTTCCTCGCGCTCATCGCGAACGAGGCCGCCGACACCGGTGAGGAACGATGCGGTGAGGAACGACGCGGTGAGCATGGTATGGCAGGGCCCGGCTCGGCCGCCCGGGCCCGTGGCGACCTCCTCGACCGTGTCGCCGACTGGGGTCCTGTGGTCACGCCCGTGGGGGTGTTCCACCTCGTCCCCGTACAGGCCGAGCAAGACCTTCCGCTCATCAGCCGCTGGATGAACGACCCCACCGTCGCCGAGTTCTGGCAACTGTCCGGCTCCCGGAGCCTGGCCGCGGACCACGTGCACGCCCAACTCGCCGGAGACGGCCGAAGCGTCCCCTGCCTCGGCGTCCTGGACGGCACGCCGATGAGCTACTGGGAGATCTACCGGGCAGACCTCGACCCCGTGGCCCGCCACTATCCCGCCCGACCTCATGACACGGGAATCCACCTCCTCATCGGCGCGGTCACGGACCGTGGCCGAGGTCTCGGCAGCGCGCTGCTGCGAGCCGTCGCCGACCTCGCACTCGACAAGCGCCCGGCCTGCGCCCGTGTCATCGCCGAACCCGCCATGCGAAACACCCCCTCCGTCTCCGCCTTCCTGAGCGCCGGCTTCCGGTTCTCCGCCGAGGTCGACCTGCCCGACAAGCGGGCCGCCCTCATGGTCCGAGACCGATGCCTGCGCGATCTGATGTGACGCAGCGTCGTTGCGGCGTCACTTTTGGTACACCGCTCGTCCCGGCTCGGTTCCCACTTGCGCCGGACCTTTTTCGAGCCGGAGCGACATGGCTGTGCAGGGCCACATCCGGCGGGCCCACATCCGACCGGTCGACATCCGACCGGTCGACAGCCGGCGGGTCCACATCCGACCGGTCCGCGCCCGACCGGTCCGCGCCCGACTTGGTCCGGGCATGAGTGTCCGACGGCCCGGCACTCAGCCGACCGATCCCGTCCGCAACTGACCGACCTGGACCGATCCCGACGTACCTCTCTCACATCCGAACCGATCTCACCTCCGAACAGTCTGAGACCGCACCTGAACCTCCCAATCCCGACCCCAACCGAACCCATCCGATCCCCAGCCTCTCCCGCCCCCGGCCTTGATCCCGCCCCTCGTCCCCCCTTGGCCTCTCGTTTGTCAGTGGTGGGCCGTAGGGTTGTCGCGCTATGACGAAGCCCTCACTCCCCGAACTCCTGCATGCCGCCGTCGCTGCCGTCGGCGGCACGGAGCGCCCAGGTCAGGTGACCATGGCCGAAGCCGTCGCGGAGGCGATCGACGACGGCTCCCATCTGCTGGTCCAGGCCGGCACCGGCACCGGAAAGTCGCTGGGCTATCTCGTGCCCGCGCTCGCGCACGGGGAGAGAGTCGTCGTGGCCACCGCCACCCTGGCCCTTCAGCGCCAGCTCGTGGAGCGGGACCTCCCCCGCACGGTCGACGCGCTGCACCCTCAGCTCCGCCGTCGCCCGGAGTTCGCGATGCTCAAGGGCAGGTCGAACTACCTGTGTCTGCACCGCCTCCACGAGGGCGTGCCGCAGGAAGAGGAGGAGGGTCTCTTCGACCAGTTCGAGGCGGCCGCGCCCACCAGCAAGCTGGGCCAGGACCTGCTGCGCCTGCGCGAGTGGTCGGACGAGACGGAGAACGGCGACCGCGACGATCTCACCCCGGGCGTCTCCGACCGGGCCTGGGCCCAGGTGTCGGTGTCGTCCCGGGAGTGCCTGGGTGCCACGAAGTGCGCGTACGGCGCGGAGTGCTTCGCCGAGATGGCCCGTGAGCGCGCCAAGCTCGCCGAGGTCGTCGTCACCAACCACGCGCTCCTGGCCATCGACGCCATCGAGGGCGCCCCGGTGCTCCCGCAGCACGAGGTGCTGATCGTCGACGAGGCGCACGAACTGGTCTCTCGGGTCACCGGAGTCGCCACCGGCGAGCTCACCCCGGGGCAGGTCAACCGCGCGGTGCGCCGAGCGGCGAAACTCGTCAATGAGAAGGCCGCCGACCAGCTCCAGACCGCCGCCGAGGGCTTCGAGCGGCTGATGGAGCTCGCGCTGCCGGGCCGCCTGGAGGAGATCCCGGAAGACCTCGGCTACGCCCTCATGGCGCTGCGCGACGCCGCCCGCACCGTCATCTCCGCGATCGGCGCCACCCGCGACAAGTCCGTCCAGGACGAGGACGCCGTACGCAAGCAGGCTCTGGCTTCCGTCGAGAACGTGCATGACGTGGCCGAGCGGATCACCAACGGCTCCGAGTGGGACGTCGTGTGGTACGAACGGCACGACCGCTTCGGTGCCTCCCTGCGAGTCGCCCCCATGTCCGTGTCGGGCCTGTTGAGAGAGAAGCTCTTCGCGGACCGTTCCGTCGTCCTGACCTCGGCGACCCTGAAGCTGGGCGGCGATTTCAACGGCGTCGGTGCCTCCCTGGGACTCGCCCCCGAGGGCACCGAGGGAGACGACCTCCCGCAGTGGAAGGGAGTCGACGTCGGCTCGCCCTTCGACTACCCGAAGCAAGGCATCCTCTATGTCGCCAAGCACCTCTCACGCCCCGCGCGGGACGGCGACCGAGCGGACATGCTCGACGAGCTGACGGAGCTGATCCAGGCAGCAGGGGGCCGCACCCTGGGCCTGTTCTCCTCGATGCGGGCCGCCCAGCTCGCCGCCGAGGAACTTCGATCCCGTATCCCCGAGTTCCCGATCCTTCTCCAGGGCGAGGAGACCCTCGGCGAGCTGATCAAGAACTTCGCGGCAGATCCGCAGACCTGCCTGTTCGGCACCCTGTCGCTGTGGCAGGGCGTCGATGTCCCCGGTCCCAGCTGCCAGCTGGTCGTGATGGACAAGATCCCGTTCCCGCGCCCCGACGACCCGCTCATGAGCGCCCGGCAGAAGGCGGTGGAGGACGCGGGCGGCAACGGCTTCATGGCGGTCGCCGCCACGCACGCGGCGCTGCTCATGGCGCAGGGCGCCGGCCGTCTCGTACGGGCGTCGGGGGACCGGGGCGTGGTCGCCGTACTGGATCAGCGGCTCGCCACCGCGCGGTACGGGAGCTATCTGAAGGCCTCGCTGCCGGACTTCTGGTACACGACGGACCGTAACCAGGTCCGGAAGTCGCTGGCCGCGATCGACGCGGCGGCGAAGCCGGCCGAAGCGCAGTGAGGGTGGGGGGGGGGGGGGGGGGGGGGGGGGGGCCGGGCCCCCCCCCCCCCCCCCCCCCCCCCCCCCCCCCGCACCCTCACCGGAAGGCGCCGGTCGCCTTGCGGGCGCCGGTCGCCCCCAAAGCGCTGGGCCCCGGAACCGGCGCAGAGGTCCCGAGGCCCAGTCAGAGGGCGGACCTCGAAGTGGTCCGCTCGCCGTAGCCGTCACACGCGGCGCAGCACCGCCACCACCTTGCCGAGGATGGTCGCGTCGTCGCCGGGGATCGGCTCGTACGCGGCGTTGTGCGGGAGGAGCCAGACATGGCCGTCCTCGCGCTTGAAGCGCTTGACGGTGGCCTCGCCGTCGAGCATCGCGGCCACGATGTCGCCGTTCTCGGCGACGGGCTGGCGGCGGACCGTGACCCAGTCGCCGTCGCAGATCGCGGCCTCGATCATGGAGTCGCCGACGACCTTCAGGACGAACAACTCACCGTCACCGACGAGCTGTCGGGGGAGCGGGAACACGTCCTCGACGGACTCCTCCGCGAGGATCGGGCCACCGGCGGCGATACGGCCCACCAGCGGGACGTAGGACGCGGCGGGCTTGCCGGCGGTGTCCGTGGGCTGCACGGAGGCGGCCTGGTCGGAGCCGCGCACCTCGTAGGCGCGTGGGCGGTGCGGGTCGCGGCGCAGGAAGCCCTTGCGCTCCAGTGCCATGAGCTGGTGTGCGACAGAAGAGGTGCTGGAGAGGCCGACGGCCTGTCCGATCTCCCGCATGGACGGCGGGTAGCCGCGCCGCTGCACGGAGTCCCTGATGACCTCGATCACCCGACGCTGCCGGTCGGTGAGCCCCGAGCTGTCGGCCCGGATCCCCGGAGGTCGGCCCGGCAGGGAGCGCTTGTGCCCCTCGGGATTCGTGGCTTCGTTCATCGCATGCACCGGCTCGAGTCGGCCCTGGGAGCGGTCCTGGGCAGTGATGGTGGCACTGTCTGCGGTGGTGGTCACGTCGGCCCCTCTCGATGGTCTCCCTGCTGGACAACGGTAGTTGCTTTCGAAAGGTTGCGCCAAACACACGTTCGAGTGAAAAATCGCGGATTGCCTGCCGCGATCATGTGTCTGGGTGTATGGCTAACGCGTTGCCCAGCGGACAAAAGGGCTCATTGCTGTACTCTTCACCGCCGAGGTGGTGACCTCGCGGGTTGTCGCCCCAGTCTGCCATCCGGTGTTCCGGTGACAGGGCCCCGGTCCTCATCTGCGCGGGAGCCCCACGTCCCCTCCCTGCGGTGCCCACGGTATCTCCGCATGCGCCGCAGCGGTACGCCTGTGCACGAGCGTCCCCGGCGTGGTGGCGTTGTCGTGCGGCACATGCCAATACGGGCGCGACACGCGCGTACGGCGTGTTTATAGAGCCGATCCCTACATCTAGTGCTTGGATTGCTACAGCAGCCCAGAAGTTGTGGTCCCCCGGGTCTTCGGGCCCTCGGCGATCGCCTATGCTTGGGGCTGCTTCGAGGGGCCCAAGAGGTCCAACGAGGCTATTGAGTCTGCTGTGAGGAGGGTTGGGACTTCATGCACTGCCCCTTCTGCCGGCACCCCGACAGCCGCGTCGTCGACAGTCGTACGACCGACGACGGCACGTCGATCCGCAGGCGCCGCCAGTGTCCGGACTGCTCCCGTCGTTTCACGACCGTGGAGACGTGTTCGCTCATGGTGGTCAAGCGGTCCGGAGTCACCGAGCCTTTCAGTCGTACCAAGGTCATCAACGGCGTGCGCAAGGCATGCCAGGGACGACCTGTCACCGAGGACGCGCTCGCCCAACTCGGCCAGAGGGTCGAGGAGGCGGTGCGGGCCACCGGAAGCGCCGAGCTGACCACCCATGACGTGGGGCTGGCCATACTCGGCCCGTTGCAGGAACTCGACCTGGTCGCCTATCTGCGATTCGCCTCCGTCTACCGGGCGTTCGACTCGCTCGAGGACTTCGAGGCCGCGATCGTGGAGCTCAGGCAATCGGCGGGACGCCCCGTTGCGGACGACGAGGACCGCGAAGGTGCTGTCACGGGGAGCCAGGAAGACGATCGCGGGTCGGGAGAGGCCGTTCAGGTCCCCGAGCCCGCAGGCGCCGCCGACTGATCGGCGGGCCGGCCCGGTCGGAGACACCGGAACCGGTCCGGACGGCGGCGAACGAAGACCTGTTGCGGGTGGCAGCGAGAGGGTGCCCGCAACACCAGACAGAACACCGTGCCCGGGAACATCGGGGCACTTCAGGGCGTTTTAGCCCGTACAGGGAGGCGGCATGACAGAGACGGCGAGCGGTCCGGCACGGAGTTCCCGCGCCAAGGGCACCAAGGCGACCAAGGGACTGCGTATCGAGCGCATCCACACCACCCCCGGCGTGCACCCGTACGACGAGGTGGCCTGGGAGCGCCGTGACGTCGTCATGACCAACTGGCGCGACGGCTCGGTCAACTTCGAGCAGCGTGGCGTCGAGTTCCCCGACTTCTGGTCGGTGAACGCGGTCAACATCGTCACCAGCAAGTACTTCCGCGGTGCCGTCGGCACCCCGCAGCGCGAGACCGGCCTCAAGCAGCTGATCGACCGCATCGTGAAGACGTATCGGAAGGCCGGCGAGGACTACAAGTACTTCGCCTCGCCCGCCGACGCCGAGATCTTCGAGCATGAGCTGGCGTACGCCCTCCTGCACCAGATCTTCAGCTTCAACAGCCCCGTCTGGTTCAACGTCGGAACCCCGCAGCCGCAGCAGGTCTCCGCGTGCTTCATCCTGGCCGTCGACGACTCCATGGAGTCGATCCTCGACTGGTACAAGGAAGAGGGCATGATCTTCAAGGGCGGCTCCGGCGCCGGCCTGAACCTCTCCCGGATCCGCTCCTCCAAGGAACTGCTGTCCTCCGGCGGCAACGCCTCGGGTCCCGTCTCCTTCATGCGCGGTGCCGACGCCTCCGCGGGAACGATCAAGTCCGGTGGTGCGACCCGTCGCGCCGCCAAGATGGTCATCCTCGACGTCGACCACCCCGACATCGAGGACTTCATCGAGACCAAGGTGAAGGAAGAGGAGAAGATCCGCGCCCTGCGCGACGCGGGCTTCGACATGGACCTGGGCGGCGACGACATCACGTCCGTCCAGTACCAGAACGCCAACAACTCGGTCCGTGTGAACGACACGTTCATGAAGGCCGTCGAGACGGGCGGCAAGTTCGGCCTGACGTCCCGTATGACCGGCGAGGTCATCGAAGAGGTCGACGCCAAGAGCCTGTTCCGCAAGATGGCCGAGGCGGCCTGGGCCTGCGCCGACCCGGGCATCCAGTACGACGACACCATCAACCACTGGCACACCTGCCCGGAGTCCGGCCGTATCAACGGCTCGAACCCCTGCAGCGAGTACATGCACCTGGACAACACGTCCTGCAACCTCGCCTCGCTGAACCTGATGAAGTTCCTCAAGGACGACGGCAAGGGCCACCAGTCCTTCGAGGTCGAGCGCTTCGCCAAGGTCGTCGAGCTCGTCATCACCGCGATGGACATCTCCATCTGCTTCGCGGACTTCCCGACGCAGAAGATCGGTGAGAACACGCGCGCGTTCCGCCAGCTCGGCATCGGCTACGCCAACCTCGGCGCCCTGCTGATGGCGACCGGCCACGCGTACGACTCGGACGGCGGCCGCGCCCTCGCCGGTGCCATCACCTCCCTGATGACCGGCACGTCGTACAAGCGTTCCGCCGAACTCGCCGCGGTCGTCGGCGCGTACGACGGCTACGCCCGCAACGCGCAGCCGCACCTGCGCGTCATGAAGCAGCACGCGGACGAGAACACCAAGGCCGTCCGCATGGACGACCTGGACTCGCCGATCTGGGCCGCCGCCACGGAGGCCTGGCAGGACGTGCTGCGTCTCGGTGAGAAGAACGGTTTCCGTAATTCCCAGGCGTCCGTCATCGCCCCGACCGGCACCATCGGTCTCGCGATGTCCTGCGACACCACCGGCCTCGAGCCCGACCTCGCCCTGGTCAAGTTCAAGAAGCTGGTCGGCGGCGGCTCGATGCAGATCGTCAACGGCACCGTCCCGCAGGCCCTGCGCCGCCTGGGTTACCAGGAGGAGCAGATCGAGGCGATCGTCGCCCACATCGCCGAGAACGGCAATGTCGTCGACGCCCCGGGCCTCAAGCACGAGCACTACGAGGTCTTCGACTGCGCCATGGGCGAGCGCTCCATCTCCGCGATGGGCCACGTCCGCATGATGGCGGCGATCCAGCCGTGGATCTCCGGCGCGCTCTCCAAGACGGTCAACCTGCCGGAGACGGCGACTGTCGAGGACGTCGAAGAGGTCTACTTCGAGGCCTGGAAGATGGGCGTCAAGGCGCTCGCCATCTACCGCGACAACTGCAAGGTCGGCCAGCCCCTCTCCGCCAAGACCAAGGAGAAGGAGAAGACCGAGGTCACGGCGAAGGCCGAGGCGACCATCCGCGAGACGGTCGAGAAGGTCGTCGAGTACCGCCCGGTCCGCAAGCGTCTGCCCAAGGGCCGTCCCGGGATCACGACGTCCTTCACGGTCGGTGGCGCCGAGGGCTACATGACCGCCAACTCCTACCCGGACGACGGTCTCGGCGAGGTCTTCCTGAAGATGTCCAAGCAGGGCTCCACCCTCGCGGGCATGATGGACGCCTTCTCCATCGCGGTGTCCGTCGGCCTCCAGTACGGCGTGCCGCTGGAGACGTACGTCTCCAAGTTCACGAACATGCGCTTCGAGCCGGCCGGTATGACGGACGACCCGGACGTGCGGATGGCGCAGTCGATCGTCGACTACATCTTCCGCCGCCTGGCGCTCGACTTCCTGCCCTTCGAGACGCGTTCCGCGCTCGGCATCCACTCCGCCGAGGAGCGTCAGCGCCACCTGGAGACCGGTTCGTACGAGCCGTCCGACGACGAGGTGGACGTCGAGGGGCTGGCCCAGTCGGCGCCGCGCGCCCAGGAGCTCAAGGCCGTCGTCACCCCCAAGGCCGAGGTCGAGGCGGCCAAGCCCGCCCCGAAGCAGGCCCACACCAGCGCCGAGCTGGTGGAGATGCAGCTGGGCATCCAGGCCGACGCCCCGCTCTGCTTCTCCTGCGGTACGAAGATGCAGCGGGCCGGTTCCTGCTACATCTGCGAGGGCTGCGGCTCGACCAGCGGTTGCAGCTGATCTGGAGCGCATGACCAAGTGAGGGCGGTGGAGCCGGTTACCGGCTCCACCGCCTCTTGCCGTTCCCGGAGCGTGATGGTCGTCGACGTCGGGCGCATGTGCCACGGGCGGCGGATGAACTCGCCGGAGTCGACGTCGCCGGCATCCTGGACGAGCACTTTGCCGGTCCTGACGCCCTCCCTGGGGATCTGGTGGGCCGGTTCGACGGCGGAGCCCAGGTATCCGGGCGACAGCAGCCCTGGATCAGGGCCGGTGTGCCTGCCCCATGGCCCGTGTGTACCCCGCGGGGTCGTCCTCGAAGCCGTGGATGCCGGGGTGGAGCTCCCACGTTCCGGACCCGTCCCGCACGAATTCCGCGACCGTCGCCGCAGTGGCCCCGAGGACGCTGCCGAAGTCGTCCTCGGTGAGCACGGTGTACCCCTCGCGGATCCGCAACGCCGGGTTGATCACGCCGACGAATGTCCGCTCCTCGGAGCGCTGCTGGATGACGACACCGACGACCACGCGCGCGTACCGGCTGTCGAGCCGGTTGAGCTCAAGGGTCATGACCTCGTCCCAGCCGAAGCCCTTGCCGTCCTTGCTGTCCCGGTTGAGGGTGATGGTGCCGTCGGGGGAGCGGCTGTCGAAGTGCACCACATAGGCGGGATCGCCGTACGGATCCGCCTCCAGATACGTCGCGGCGACGATGTCCAGATCGGTGGCGGCGCTCCCCACCGGACTCGGATCCCACTTCAGCGAGACCTCGACCTTGCGGATCCCCTTGTTGAGGGCGTTCACCAGGTTTCCCCTTCCCCGTGTCCACGGTCCGAACTGCCAGGCAGTCGGGGCCGGTTGTCCATCCTGCCACGCGCGCGTGCCGCTCGCGGGAGAGATCTCTGTCGGAGCGTGACCTGGGCCACGCTGCCTGGCCGTACGATGGCGCGGTGCTGGTCAAGTGGATTCGCTGCACCGTGGTGGACCGCCGCGGCTTCGAGCGGGGGCAGCGAAAATGGGCGGGGCTTCTGGGGGAGCCGGGGTTTCGGGGACAGGGCGGAGGCTGGAGCCGGGGGCGGCCCGGAGTGGCGCACATCTTCTCCTTCTGGGAGAGCCGTTCCTTCTACGACTCCTTCATGGCCCGTTCCCACGACCGGCTCGCGTCCACGCAGTCCGGCACGTTCAAGGACGCCCAGGTCAAACTCTTCGACTACCGCTTCGACGTGAAGACCGGCTTCGAACCGCGCTTCACGGACACCGACCTGGTACGGGTCGCCCACTGCCGGGTCCACGGCGAGCGCGCCGAGCACTTCACGCTGATGCAGGAGAAGGTCTGGAACCCCGCGATGGCCGGCTCGCCCGGCATGATCCGCGGACTGTTCGGTGAGGCACCGGGCCACGAGTTCCTGGTGCTGTCGATGTGGCAGTCGGCCGCCGAGCACGGCAAGTACCGCACGGAGCGGATCGAGCGCCTCGCGCTGCGCGCCCAGACGGAGGCGGACGTGGCGTCCCTGACGGGCGACATCGTGGAGCTGGAACCGAGCTGGACGGTTTGAAAACCGGACTGATGATCGTGTGCCCTGGTGTGGCCCGTGGTGCAGGAAATGTGTGACCTACGCCGTATGGAGGCCGTACGGGTGCTCGATCGGCCGTCACTCGATCTAGGGTCTTGGCATGGCACGACCACGGCGCATCGTCCTTGTCCGACACGGCGAGTCAACGGGCAATGTTGATGACACCGTGTACGAACGCGAGCCGGACCACGCTCTGGCACTGACCGAGCGGGGCTGGCAGCAGGCCGAGGAGACCGGCAAACGGGTGCGCGAGGTGTTCGGCCGCGAGCGGGTCAGCGTGTACGTCTCCCCGTACCGCCGCACCCACGAGACGTTCCGCGCCTTCCACCTCGACCCGGAGCTCGTACGCGTGCGTGAGGAGCCCCGGCTGCGTGAGCAGGACTGGGGGAACTGGCAGGACCGTGACGACGTACGCCTCCAGAAGGCCTATCGGGACGCCTACGGCCACTTCTTCTACCGCTTCGCCCAGGGAGAGTCCGGGGCCGACGTGTACGACCGGGTCGGCGGCTTCCTGGAGAGCCTGTTCCGCAGCTTCGAGGCACCCGACCATCCGCCGAACGTCCTGCTGGTGACCCATGGCCTCGCGATGCGCCTGTTCTGCATGCGCTGGTTCCACTGGTCCGTCGCGGAATTCGAGTCCCTGTCGAACCCGGGGAACGCGGAGATGCGGATGCTCGTTCTCGGAGACGACGGCAAATACGCGCTTGACCGGCCGTTCGACCGATGGCGAGATCCGGAACCGTACGGGATCACCGGATAGAGTGGCAGAGCGATGACCGCTGATTCCTCCCCCGACGGCCGCCTGGACCGCGCCCTGTCCAGCCTGCGCGGACTCGCGGTCGGGGACGCGCTGGGCTCACAGTTCTTCGTGCCGGTGAACTACCCGCTGCTCAAGCGCCGCGAGCTGCCGTCCGGCCCCTGGCAGTGGACGGACGACACCGAGATGGCCTGCTCTGTGGTGGCCGTCCTGAGCGCGCACCACCGGATCGACCAGGACGCCCTGGCCCACTCCTTCGCCCACCACCACGACTTCGACCGTGGCTACGGCCCCGCCGTCAACCGTCTTCTGCGACTGGTCCGGGAGGGCGGCGACTGGCGTGAGCTCTCCGCCGCGCTCTTCAACGGGCAGGGGTCCTGGGGCAACGGCGCCGCGATGCGGATCGCACCCCTGGGAGCCTGGTACGCGGACGACCCGGAGCAGGCGGTCCACCAGGCGGAGATCTCCGCCTACCCCACGCATCAGCACCGCGAGGCCGTGGTGGGCGCCATGGCCGTCGCGGCGGCGGCATCGCTGGCCGCGGCTCCGGGAGGGCCGCCCAGCCCCGAGGCACTTCTCGACGGGGTCATCGCGCTCGTCCCGAAGAGCGCCGTCGGAGCGGGCCTGCGACGCGCCCGCGACATGCTCGACTACGGCGACGCGGGCACGGTCGCGGCCGTGCTGGGCTGCGGACGGCGCACGACGGCTCATGACACGGTGCCGTTCGCCCTCTGGTCGGCCGCCCGCTCCCTCGGGGACTTCGAGGAGGCGTTCTGGTCGACCGCTCAGGTGGGCGGCGACGTGGACACGACCTGCGCCATCGTGGGCGGAGTGATCGCCGGAGGCAAGGCGGGCACACCTCCTGCCGCGTGGGTGGGGCGCACCGAGGCGCTGCCGGAGTGGCTACCAGCCGCCGTCTGAGGCCTCGGTGTATCCGCCCGCATGAAACTCTCCGTGCACGCCGGGAACTCTGCGTGACCGTGCGCTCGTTGTCGTGTCATCCGCTGTGTGAGCCATGGGGACGCACAGGCAGGTGAGGTGCGAGGGGTGGTCATGCGGTTCATGTCGATGTGCGTCGTTCTGCTGGCCGCGGTAGCCGTCGCGGCCGGAGCATGGGCTGTAGGACGACCCGCTGCCCGCGTCTTGGCGCGTCCCGTGCGCGGAGTGCGGATGACCGGAGCGTCGTCCTCGCCGTCGGTTTTCCTGGACGAGGTCCGGCCATCCGCGACGCGGCGCGGGCCAGGTGGAGTCAGCCGACTCCGGGGCCCGCCGTGCCCGCGAGTGCCTCCAGGTCGCTCTTGCGGACCCGGATGACCAACCAGGCGGTGGCCAGGGCGAGTACGGCCATCGAGGCCGCGGCGACGAATCCCGTCGAGATGCCCTGGGTGAGCACCTCGTGCCCCCAGGGAGCGGGCAACTCGTGGGTCTTGGCGAACTCCGCCTTCTGCTCGGGCGAAGCCTCGGCCATGAACTGCGGCAACTGCTTCTCCGCCTCGTTCTTGCTGGCCGTGCCGAACACCGTCGTCAGGATGGACAGACCGAGCGATCCGCCCACCTGCTGCGTGGCGTTGAGCAGTCCGGACGCCGCGCCCGCCTCGTGCTGGGCGACGCCGGAGACGGCGGTGATCGTCAATGTGACGAAGTTCAGGCCCATGCCGAAGCCGAAGACCAGCATCGGGCCGAGTACTCCGCCGGCGTACGAGCTGTCGGAGCTGATGAGGGTCTGCCAGAACAGTCCGATCACCGAGAGCGCCGAACCGACGATCATGAAGGGCTTGGGTCCGAGCACCGGCAGGAACCGCTGGGACAGGCCCGCGCCGAGGGCGATCACGACCGTGACCGGGAGGAAGGCGAGACCTGCCTCGATCGGGGTGTACCCCAGCACGTTCTGCACGAAGAGCACGATGTAGAAGAACATGCCGAACATCGCCGCGGCCAGGCTCAGCATGATCACGTACGTGCCCGAGCGGTTGCGGTCGGCGAACATCCTCAGCGGGGTGATCGGCTCCTTCGCCCGGGTCTCGATGAAGACGAAGGCGACCAGCAGCACGATCGCGGCGCCGAACGAACCGATGGCCAGACTGTCCCGCCAGCCCTGGTCCGCCGCCCGGATGAAGCCGTAGACGAGGGACGCCATGCCCGCCGTCGAGGTCAGTGCGCCGGCGATGTCGAAGCGGCCGGTGTGCCGTTCGGACTCGCTGATGTACAGCGGCGTGAGGACGGCGATCAGGACACCGATCGGCACATTGACGAAGAGCACCCAACGCCAGTCGAGCCACTCGGTGAGCATGCCGCCCGCGAGCAGGCCTATCGCGCCGCCGCCCGCGGAGACCGCGGCGAAGACCCCGAACGCCCTGTTCCGTTCCGGGCCTTCGGGGAACGTGGTGGTGATGAGGGCCAGCGAGGTGGGCGACGCGATCGCGCCACCGACACCCTGCAGGACGCGTGCGGCCAGCAACTGCCAGGGTTCCTGGGCGAGTCCGCCGAGCAGCGAGGCGAAGGTGAACAGCAGGATGCCGGCCGTGAAGACCCGGCGTCGGCCGAGGATGTCGCCGGCCCGGCCGCCCAGGAGCAGCAGCCCGCCGAAGGTGAGTGTGTACGCGCTGACGACCCAGGTGAGGTCGGTGGTGCTGAACTTGAGAGCGTCTTGAATGTGCGGGAGGGCGATGTTCACAATCGTCGCGTCGAGGACCACCATGAGTTGGCAGGCCGCGATGACGGTGAGCGCGATGCCGGGGTGTCCTTCCCGGCGGGCCGCACCCGGCTTCTGTTCCTTGATCAACTGAGAGGTTGTCACTATGGGTCCCCCACAAGTGCGTTAGTGAACGCTCGCGTTCACTGTCGCGTCAACCGTAGTGAGTCCCTCATAGTGAACGCAAGCGTTCACTTAGGTTCTCGTCGTGCGGCGTGCTCCCCCGTCGTCGCCGCGCACGCTCCCCATGTCCCCGGAATCCCCGCTTCCTCTGCTCGCTGGAGTCACTCAGATGGTTACCTCGCGCTGGACGGCCGCCCCCGCTCAGGCGGCCTCCCTCCGTCGGCGCGGCGCCGTGCTCGAACGCGCGATCCTCGATGCCGCGCTGGAACAGCTCAGTACGGTCGGCTGGAAAGGCCTCACGATGGAGGGCGTTGCCGCGGGCGCCCAGACCGGCAAGGCCGCGGTCTATCGGCGCTGGCCGTCCAAGGAGGATCTCGTCGCCGACGCCCTTCAGTCCGGGCTGCCGATCATCGAGACGGCTCCCGATCTGGGCAGCGTGCGCGAGGACCTGCTCGAGCTGTGCCGGCAGGCGCGTGCGGCGATGTACTCACGCCCGGGTTTCGCGCTCCGTGCAGTGATTCACGAATGCGATCCAATCCAGGCGGAACGCTTCCATGGAGTGATCTTCGGCGGGGTCGTCGAGCCGACCATCAGGCTGCTCCGTGAAGTCATCACCCGTGGTATCAAGCGGCAGGAGGTCCGTCCGGACGCGGCTAACAGTTACGTCTTCGATGCCATGCCGGCGATGATGATGTACCGATCGAAGATGTGCGGGAGCGAATGGAGTGATCGGGATCTTGAGGAGATGATCGACCAGTTGATGCTTCCCCTGCTGCGGTCGAGCGAGGGCTGAACGTGGCTAGGGCCGGGCGGGGCGGCGCTCGGGGAAACCAGGGTGTCGCCGGGTGATCCAGGCGGCGTACGCTAAGGACGCCATGCCGTACGAACCACCTACACACACTGTCGAGCGCTCCCTCCGTGCCACGACCGGAGCGAAAGTCATTGCCGGTGTCGACGAGGTGGGGCGCGGCGCGTGGGCCGGCCCCGTCACTGTCTGCGCGGCGATCACCGGACTGCGCCGACCCCCCGAAGGTCTCACCGACTCCAAGCTGCTCACCGTCAAACGGCGCACCGCGCTCGACGAGGAGCTCCGGAAGTGGGTGACGTCGTACGCCCTCGGGCACGCCTCCCCGGAGGAGATCGACACCCTGGGCATGACGGCCGCGTTGCGACTGGCGGCGGTCCGTGCCCTGGAGACGCTGCCGGTCCGGCCCGACGCGGTGATCCTCGACGGCAAACACGACTATCTCGGGGTCCCTTGGAAGGTCCGTACGGTGATCAAGGGCGACCGCTCGTGCGTCGCCGTCGCGGCGGCCTCGGTGATCGCCAAGGTTCAGCGCGACAAAATGATGGCCGAACTGGGTATCGACCATGCAGACTTCGGTTTTGCGGACAATGCCGGGTATCCGTCGCCCGTGCACAAGGCCGCACTGGAGGAGCGGGGACCCACCCCGTTCCACCGGATGTCCTGGGCGTATCTTGATGCGCTGCCCCAGTGGCGGCACCTCAAGAAGGCCCGCAGCTGGGCAGACGGTGGCGTTCCGGAGATCGAGGGCCAGCTCGGATTCGATTTCTGACCGTTCCGTTCGCACTCATGTGCCACCCGCCGACGCGAGTCGCACCAACGTTTGATAGAAGTCAGCCATGCCTCTCCTTCCCGAGGAGCCTCAGATTCACGAGAGTGCCCAGGGTCCCCGCGCCACTTCGGCCAGTGGCCGTACCGCGCCGACCCCTCGTCCCGTACCCGGCCCTCGGCCCGCGGCGCATCCGCGTCCCGGTCGTCCCGGCCCTGTCCGGCCCACGCCCCCGGTGCAACGCGCGCCGCATGACGTGGCCGCCAAGCCCGGACCGTCGGGTCCGGCTGTCCGCACCGCCGCCGCTCCGGCTCCGGCATCCCCGCAGATCCAGCTGATCCCGGCCTCCGCCGAAGGCGCGCTCGACGCCGCCGAGGAAGCCGTGGACCTGCTGCTGGAATCGGGTCGTGCCCCCGGTGAGGTGCTGGTGATCACCACCGGAGAGCAGCACCCGTGGGCCGCCCACGAGCTGTCCTTCGGCGAGGCCTCCTACTGGGCTCAGCACGATGCCGGTGACGACGTCTTCTACACCGACGCCGCCGCAGTGGGCCGTGCCACCAAGCGTCCCGTTGTCGTGGTCGCCGTCAACGGCGGTCCCGACTCCTCTGCCGCGACCGTTCTGCCCCTGGCGCACGGCCGGGCGGGCGCCCTGCTGATCGTCTGCGGCGACCCGCAGCAGATCAACTCGGTGCTGGGCGCGGGCGTCTGAGCCCGTCCCGCCACGTCCGGGGGCGCGGGGGTGACAAAGGCGCTGCTTCGGTGGCACCTGCACAGTGGGGGGTTTGTCGTGCGCGGACGATCGTGGGGATGGTCCGTGCGCGTCTGCCTTCGCCCGAGTGCGCCCTGAGGCCGTGGGGGAGTTGTGCCGTCGTCCTCGGCACAGGATCAGGGGCAGGGGCCGACGCTCGCTGAGCGTGCCGCCCGATCCTCCTTGGGTCTGCCCTCGTATGCCCTACGAAGACGTGTGCCGTTGGTCGTCGTGTGCCGTACGCGGCTGATCGTGACGCGAACCGGAGCGAACCGTAGGCATGATCAGCTGGACCGCTCCATCGGCTCGGCCCGGAGCGCTCCCCCGACCTCTGCTGCGCAGGAGTCGGTCGGGGTTCTCCCGTGGTCTGTCAGCGGGCCGCCGCGCGGCGCAGGACTTCCGAGGCGGCACCGCCGGTGCGGGGCAGCGGAGGCGGCGCCTCGGACAGGGCGAAGGGCTCCGGTGACGAGTCGGAGTGGGGGCGGCGGCCGCCGCGGCCCTCGCCGAGAACCTGCCAGCCGTCACGGGTCAGCGTGATGTACGCGCCGCAGCGCAGCCCATGCAGCGTGCAGGCGTCCCGTAGGCCCCACATCCACGCGCCGTCCTCCTCCGTCCAACGCGCGTCGCCGTCCCGGCAGTAGAGCAGCACGGCGGTACGCACCGGAGTGCGGCGCCGCAGGTCGTGCGGGATGACCCGGCGCAGCTGCGCGAGCAGCGTGTTGCGGAACATCCAGCCGTCGGCCGGGGTCGGGCGCCGGGTGAACGACGCACTCGCGCGCAGCCGCTCGTCCGCATCGAGCACGGCCACGATCGCGGTAGCCGGCTTCGGGCGGTGCCGGGAGTGCAGTCCGCTGACGACCTCCCGTGGGTTGCGCAGCAGGGGAATTCCGGCTGCGGCCCACTCCGAGGGTTCGAGCATGCGGGTCAGCGGGTTGGTGGATGCGGCGGACAGGTCGGCAGGCGTCGACGTGGATGCCGCGGAGGACGGAGCGAATCCGAAGGTCACGGTCCTCCCTTCGGCTACGCGCCCACACTGCGGGCGAGGTCGGATTCGGGGGAACGCACGCCGCAGCAGAGCCCTACCGGACCACGGGCGAGCCGTGCGGGGAGCGGACTTCAATTCTTCCTGCCGAACTTGGTTGCGGCAACGAGCAATTGGGGCCACCGACCGGAATCTGGTGGTGTGTGGTTTATATCCCTACCCGGCGAAGTGCCGTGTGACGCCTGGGACATCCGCGCACCTCAGAGAGGTGCTGACTCCCGAGGCGCCAGGCAGGTGGTGCGTGGCGTCGGAGACCGGGTTCCGCGACTCGGCGTCATCAACCCTGTACGGCCAGCACCAGTGGCAACACCCCCTGCGCACCGGCCCGTCGGAGCATCCGGGCCACCACCGCGAGGGTCCAGCCCGTCTCGGTGAAGTCGTCCACGAGGAGGACCGGACCCCGGGCTTCGGCCAGCGCGGCAGAGAGGGCGGGTGGCACGACGAGGGCCCCGTCGAGTGCCTTGAGGCGCTGGGCGCTGTTGCTCCGGGACAGCGGGGGCGCCTCGCCCGCGTACTCCACCGAGCCCAGCAGGGGCAGTCGCCCGACCTCCGCGATGCGCGCACCGAGGGAGTTGATCAGCTCAGGCCGGGTGCGGGAGGGGACGGTGACGACACCGACGGGCCGCGGCTGGGCGTCCGCCGACCCCGATGCCCAGCCGCCCGGGCCCCTGGCCCAGTCGGCGAGCACGCCCACGACCGCCTTCGCGACGTCGTCCGGCACCGGACCGTCCGGGGCGTGGGGGGCGAACATCGGTCGTAGCCGGTTCCCCCAGCCGATGTCCGACAGGCGGCCCAACGCCCGTCCGGGCGCGGTCTGTTCGCCTGCCGGGATGCGGCCCTTCAGCTCGACACCGATCGCCGGCAGTCCGGTCGGCCACATGCGGCGCGGCTCGACCTCGACGCCCGCCCGGCCCAGGTCGACGCGTGCGGCGTCCAGCGCGGCCGTCGACGTGTCCGCGGTGAAGCGTGCCCCCGCGCAGTTGTCGCAACGGCCGCACGGCTTGGCACCCTCGTCGTCCAGCTGACGCTGCAGGAACTCCATCCGGCAGTCCGTCGTGGACGCGTACTCGCGCATCGCCTGCTGTTCGGTCTTGCGTTGCCGGGCGACCCATTCGTACCGCCCCGCGTCGTAGGTCCACGGCTCCCCGGTCGCGACCCAGCCGCCCTTGACCCGGTGGACGGCCCCGTCCACGTCCAGGACCTTGAGCATGGTCTCCAGCCGGGAACGGCGCAGCTCCACGAGCGGCTCCAGCGCGGGCAGTGACATCGGGCCGGTCGCGCGGGTGAGGACGTCGAGCGTGCGGCGCACGAGGTCCTCGGAGGGGAAGGCGAGCGAGGCGAAGTACTCCCAGATCGCCTCGTCCTCCTTGCCCGGCAGGAGGAGCACTTCGGCGTGCGCGACACCGCGTCCGGCACGACCGACCTGCTGGTAGTAGGCGATGGGGGAGGAGGGGGAGCCCAGGTGGACCACGAAGCCGAGGTCGGGCTTGTCGAAGCCCATGCCCAGCGCCGAGGTGGCGACCAGGGCCTTGACACGGTTGGCGAGCAGGTCGTCCTCGGCCTGCTGGCGGTCGGCGTTCTCCGTCTTGCCCGTGTACGAGGTGACGGTGTGGCCCCGTTGCCGGAGGAAGGCGGTGACCTCCTCGGCGGCGGCCACGGTGAGCGTGTAGATGATGCCGGAGCCCGGCAGCTGGTCCAGGTGATCGGCCAGCCAGGCCATCCGGTGCGCGGCGTCCGGCAGCGGCAGGACGGCCAGGCTCAGGCTCTCCCGGTCGAGGGGGCCGCGCAGGACCAGGGCGTCCGAGGTGCCTCCGGTGCCGAGCTGCTCGGCCACGTCGGCGGTCACGCGCGCGTTGGCGGTAGCGGTCGTCGCGAGCACGGGGACGCCGGGCGGGAGGTCGGCGAGCATGGTGCGCAGTCGCCGGTAGTCCGGGCGGAAGTCGTGTCCCCAGTCGGAGATGCAGTGCGCCTCGTCCACCACGAGGAGTCCGGTCGCGGCGGCCAGCTTGGGCAGCACCTGGTCGCGGAAGTCAGGGTTGTTGAGCCGCTCGGGGCTGACGAGCAGGACGTCGACCTCGCCGGCCGCGATCTCGGCCTGGACCGTGTCCCATTCCTCGGTGTTGGAGGAGTTGATGGTCCGTGCGTGGATGCCGGCCCGGGCCGCGGCGTCGACCTGGTTGCGCATCAGCGCGAGAAGCGGCGAGACGATCACGGTGGGACCGCTGCCCCGGGAGCGCAGCAGCGACGTCGCCACGAAGTACACCGCGGACTTGCCCCAGCCCGTGCGCTGTACGACGAGGGCCCGCCGTCTGTCGGCCACCAGCGCCTCGATCGCCCGCCACTGGTCCTCCCGCAGCCGGGCCGTGCCCGTGGTGTCCCCGACGAGACGGGCGAGAACCGCGTCGGCGGCCACTCGGAGATCGACGTTGCTCGTGTGCTCCATGCGTCCATACAACAGGACGCCACTGACAATCCGGGCCCGGAAGGCTCGGGGCGGGGGTGCTGGGGGGACGAACCTGTGGACGGAGCGCCGCGGTCAAGATCTGAATTGACGTGTCCCTGGTCGAGGTTATCCACAGGGCAAAGCGGAACTTCATGATCCGCGAGATCGTCTGCGCATGACGAACCACAGCGAAACGACTGGATCACCCGAAAACGGCGACGCGGCGGGGCCCGAGCCGCGCGCACACCATGGTGCGCAGGGCGGCCCCGCGACGCCCATGGGCCACCTCGACTGCACCACCTACGACGGCCACGGCGGCGAGCATCAGGTGACGCTGCGCACCCCGGCCGAACTGGCCGACGCCCTGCCGTATCTGCTCGGATACCGCCCCGAGGACAGCATCGTCCTGGTCGCCCTCCACGACAGGGGCGGACGGGGCCGCTTCGGGGGCCGGGCCCGGCTCGGCATCCCCGGCAGCACCGACGACTGGCCCGCCGTGGCGCGGCAGCTGGCGCACGGACTGGTCACCGGCAGTGAACGCAGGGGAGCCCGCCCCGAGCAGATGGTCGCCTACCTCTGCCAGGAGCCGGGGAAGGGCGAGTCCGGCAGGCAGGTGATGGAGCGGCTGCGGGGGCTCGCCCAGAAGCTGCGCGTCGAGTGCGGCCTCCTCGACGTGCCGGTGATCGAGGCGCTGTGCATTTCGGACGGCCGCTTCTGGTCCTACTGCTGCGGGAGCGAAGAGTGCTGCCCGCCCGAGGGGGAGGCGATGGGGCTGCCCGGCACGTCCGTCCTGGCGGCCGCAGCCACCTACGCCGGGCTCCAGGTACGCGGCACCCTCAGGGAGTTGCGGGGCAGGCTGCTGCCCTGGGAGAACGCCTCCGCCCTGGCTCAGGAGATCGCGCTGGACACGGGCAGCATGGCCATCGTCCCGAGGATCATCGACGGCGCGAGCCGCGCGGGTGTGGCCGAGGAGACGCTCCAGCTGGCGAGGCAGATCATGCAGCGCTTCGCGCTGGCTCCGGCCGTGTCCGGCACCCTCACGGAGGATCTCCGCGACGATCAACTGCTCGACCACGACGAGGCCGCGACGCTCATTCTCGGTCTCCAGGACCGCACCACTCGCGACCGCGCGGCCGAGTGGATGGAGGGCGACGAGGCCGTCCTCGCGCTCCGGCTGTGGCGGGCACTGGCCCGGCGCTGTGTCGGCCCGTACGGCGAACACGCCGCCGCGCCCCTCACCCTTGCCGGCTGGGTCGCCTGGTCCACAGGCGACGACCTGGAGGCCAGGGAAGCCTTGGCCATGGCACTCGGCGCGGACCCCGAATACCTCTTCGCGCGGCTGCTGCACCAGGCCTGCAACGAGGGCTTGGACCCGGAGTCCATCCGCCGATGTCTGCGTGCGGAACGGGGGGACAGGGAACAGCAGGACGGCGGAAGTGCCGAAGGCGCCGAGGCGGACGACGTGGACGGGCCTACACCCTGCGCCACACCGGCTGCCGGACGCCGACGCAGGACGCGATCCGGTGACGCCGCCGACGCCAGGGCGCAGGGACACGGGGCGAACGGTTCCCGTCCTCGTACGCCGACGGCGGGAGGCACGAGGCCGCTGGCCGCGCGGGTGAACCGCACGCGGAAGAGGGCGGTGCGGAGTCGGGGCGGTGACAGTGACGGTGACGTGTGAGCAGGAGCAGCCGGTAGGCAGGTTCATTCCGGCATCCAAGGGGCTTGGGCTGTCCGGTCCTGAGTCCTCGGGGCATCTCTGCACGGCGGCCAACGCTGTCGGCCATGGCACTTGGCGGCCTCGAACACCGCCCTTAGGCACATCAGTCGGTGTCCAAGGGCCTCGGCCGACCGCACACCGAACTCAGATATGTCGGCCCATGCCCTGCCCAGAGGGCTTCGGCCGACCCGACCGGCCCGGGGTAGAGCGACCCATACCGGCCCCCGGCTGCCCGACACCGCCGCCGTACCCGCCGCCATTCGGTCGGCTCGGCCGGTCGCAGGCGTGACCCCGAGGAGCCCTGTTCCGTTCACCTGAGTGGCGGTACGCCTGGACGGGCCTTGCCGGTGTGCCGCCCAGGCCGTTCAGGAACCTCCACCCCGACGCCGACCACGCCCGAGGCGCACAGAGCGCAGAAGAAGCCGCCCATGTATCAGCCGACTCCGCCCTCCACCGCCGACGACAACCGCTCCGCCGCGGGCGGAACAGGACCGCATACAGGCCTGCCACCGCACGCGGACGGCGCCGACCGGCATGCGCCGGAAGGCCCGAGCGGACCCTCTGCCTCTCCCGAACAGGATCGATACGGGCCCACGTCGTCCGAGGAGGGTGCGACGTCCGCCCGGCCGACGGGCCGGGTCGCACGCCCTGGTCCGGTGACGGCTCCGGGCCCAGGTCGTCCACCGGCTTCACCTGGCCATGGCAGCCCCCTTCCGCCACCCCGTCGCCCCGTCGACCTGCCGTCCGCCCACACCGCCCTGATCTGCATCGCCCTTCCGGGCCTCGCGATCTCCACGCAGCAGGGGCAGTTGACCGGACGAGGGCTGGAGGGGTTCTACCGGGCCGGTCGGCGCGTGCTGTCCCGCTGTCAGGTCCGAGTGGCCGGACGCGAACCCGTCGCGGTCCAGTCGCGCATGATCACGGCCGACAGCGCCCGTTTCCTGGGAACCGTGCGGACCTCCGCGCACACCGGCCCGGACCCGGACGTCGTCGTCGAGCGCGTCCGTCACGCGGACGGCACTGAACGGATCACCCTGCACAGCTCGGCCCCGCGCCCGCTGCGCCTACCCGTCGAGGTCGCCCTGGGCACGGACCTGGCCGACCTGGGGGCGATCGCGAGCGGCACCCCCGGACCCGAACTGCCCGCGAGCGTCCACGACGCCGGTCTGCGCTGGTCCTCTCCCGTCGGCAACTCGTCGGTGACGGCGGACCCACAGCCCGCCGATGCGCTGGCCTCGGCCGGACTGTTGCGCTGGGAGCTCGTCCTGCCCCCAGGAGGCAGCACGAGCGTGGAGCTGCGGGTCCGCCCGGACGGTGCGGGGCCCGTGCGGGCCGTGGGCCGGGCGGCCACGAGCCCCCTGGCTCCCGCAAGGGCGGCGGGCGACGATCCCCGAGTCCAGGAACTGCTCCGGACAAGCATCGAGGACCTCCAGTCGCTGCTCCTGCGGGACCCCGCGCATCCCACCGATACCCACCTGGCCGCCGGAGCCCCCTGGCGCTGCGGCCTGGCCCCGGCCGAGGCGCTTGCCGCCGCCCGAATGCTCCTCCCCCTCGGCACCCGGCTAGCCGCGGGCACCCTGCGCACCCTTGCCCGCACCCAACTCCGGGGCCCGGGAGCGCAGTCCGGCATGATTCCCGGGCCCCGACGCGACGCGGGCACACATCTCCCGCCGAGCTGCACCGCTACGGAGGCCACGCTGCTCTTCCCGGTACTCCTCGCGGAGGCCCGCCGCTGGGGACTCCCCGATCCCGAGACGGAAGAGCTACTGCCCACGGCAGAACGCTGTCTGACCTGGCTGCTGGCCACCGTGCGCGACGCCCCGTACCTGTGCGACCCCCAGCCCGCCGGTCCGGTCCGCTGCGAGACACAGGCCCATGCCCATCGCGCCGCGCTGCTCGGCGCCGATCTGCTGGACGCCTGCGGCAGACCGGGTGGTGCCGGGCTGCGGCAATGGGCCGAGGAACTGCGGACCGCGTTCCGGGAGGAGTTCTGGATCGACGACGTGGGCGGTGGCCGACCCGCGGCCGCCCGCGCTCCCGACGGCCGACTCGTGCCGCACCTGGGAGCGGCAGCCGTCCACCTCCTCGACACGGGCCTGTTGGGCGGGGGTGAGCGGGCGTCAGGGCTGCTCGACAAGGTGCAGACCGAACAGCTCGCCCGGCTGCTCGGCGGCCCCGCGATGGACTCGGGGTGGGGGCTGCGCGGTCTGGGTGCGAAAGAAGCGGGGTACAACCCGTTCGGCCACCGCGGGGGAGCCGTTCGCACCCATGAGTCGGCCGTGGCCTTCGCCGGCCTGGCCGCCGCGGGTTACGAGAAGGAAGCGGCGTCCCTGTTGCGGGGCACGCTGGCGGCGGCCGAGGCCTTCGGTCACCGGCTGCCCGAGATGTACGCGGGGGAGCAACGCACCGACGGGAGCGCTCCCGTTCCCCATCCGGCGGCGTGCCGGCCCGCGGCCACGGCGGCGGCAGCGGGCGTGCTGTTGCTGACCACGCTCGCGGGCATCCGCCCCGACGCCCCCGCCGGGACCGTCACCCTGCGTCCGGTGCGCAGCGCACCGCTGGGCGAGATCGTCCTGACCGGACTGATGATCGCGGGTGCCCCGTTCTCCGTACGGGTCGGCCGCTTGGGCCTCGCCATGGTGGAGGAGGCGGCCGACGGGCTGCAACTGGGAGTGTGACCTGGTACGACGTGCCGCCGCACGACGACACGGAGGACGGTGGAACCCGCTCGAGCCGCAGTGGATCAGCCATCGAAGCGGCCGCCGAAGGGAGTGTTTATCGTCAGGCAGACGACTATGATCGCCGCATGCCCTACGACCCGTCAGCCTTTCCGCCCTTCGCCGTCACCGTGGACCTGGTCGTGCTGACCGTGCGCCGCCATGCCCTGTGCGCGCTGGCGGTGCGCAGGGGCGAGCCGCCGTTCCAGGGGCGTTGGGCGCTCCCCGGCGGTTTCGTACGGGCCGACGAGGACCTGTCGCAGGCCGCGGCCCGCGAGCTGGCCGAGGAGACCGGGCTGCGCGCCCACGAGCCGGCCGCCCCGGTACAGGACAACGGCGCCCACCTGGAGCAGCTCGCGACGTACGGCGACCCCAAGCGGGACCCCAGGATGCGGGTCGTCAGCGTCGCCCATCTCGCCCTCGCCCCCGACCTGCCCGCACCGCGCGCGGGTGGCGACGCCAGCAACGCCCGCTGGGCGCCGGTCGAGGAGCTGCTGCAGCAGA
The DNA here is from genome assembly GCF_042894505.1 of Streptomyces sp. NPDC001536. Taxonomy (NCBI): domain Bacteria; kingdom Bacillati; phylum Actinomycetota; class Actinomycetes; order Kitasatosporales; family Streptomycetaceae; genus Streptomyces; species Streptomyces sp. NPDC001536. Next base: position 774,014 of record NZ_JBIAVQ010000002.1, on the reverse strand, counting down.
GCGGTTACGGCCGTGACGGCGAACCGGTCGCGCCGCTCGCCTTCGATCACGCCCAGATCCTGGCCGACGGGGTGGAGCGCGCTCGTTCCAAGATCGAGTACTCGTCGCTCGCGACGGCGTTCTGCCCCACCGAGTTCACCGTCGGCGAGCTGCGCCGCGTCTACGAAGCGGTGTGGGGGGTGGCGCTGGATCCGCGCAACTTCCACCGCAAGGTGACGGGTACGCCGGGCTTCCTCGTCCCCACCGGCGGTACCACCACCCGCCAGGGCGGCCGCCCCGCCCAGCTCTTCCGGGCCGGCGGCGCCACGCTGCTCAACCCGCCGATGCTGCGCCCCGAAGTGTGACGAGCACTCAATCTCCTTCCCGACGGCGCGAGATGTGACGCCGTCGCTGCCGCCTGGGGAGACCTGCCTCGTCGGACGGCGCCGAACATGGGTCCGACCGGGCCGATTTCCGCTGGCGGGACAGGCCTCGCTATGGCCGCAAAACGGGACATAGCGCGCTATCTTGCTACGGGTGATCCAGGCCTTCGGACTGACCAGCAACCCCCGCAAGGAGCTTCCGCCCGCCGTCGACGACGTCTCCTTCGAAGCACGCGCGGGCCGCGTCACCGTGCTGCTCGGCGCTCCGGGGGCGGGTAAGACGACAGCACTCAGACTCATGCTCGAACTCCAACAGGGCCGCGGGGTCACCTACTTCAGAGGCCGCCCCCTGCGCCGGATCGCCCATCCGTCGCGGGAGGTCGGCGTGCTCCTCGGTGATGTGCCGGGGCACTCCGCCCGCACGGTCCGCGGCCATCTGCGCATGCTGTGCGCCGCCGCGGGCGTCCCGGTGCGCCGCGCCGACGAAGTGCTCGAGGTCGTCGGCCTCGTCAGTCTGCGCGAGGAACGCCTCGGCACCCTCGCGCGCGGAATGGACCGCCGTCTCGGTCTGGCCTGCGCCCTGCTGTCCGACCCGCACACACTCGTCCTCGACGACCCTGCCGACGGCCTCTCCGCCCGCGAGGGCCGCTGGCTGCACGGCATACTGCGTGCCCACGCGTCCCAGGGCGGCACGGTCCTGATCACCACGACCGACCCCAAGGAGGCGGCCCGCACCGCAGACCGGGTCGTCACGCTGGAGGCGGGCCGGCTCGTCGCCGACCAGGAGGCCGCCGACTTCTCCCGCACCCGCCTGCGCCCCCGGGTCGCCGTCCGGACCCCGCACGCGGCCCGCCTCGCAACCCTTCTCGCCAAAGAGGCCCGCACGGCACAGCGCTCCGTCGAGGTCGTACGGGAGGGCGGCAGCCGTCTCTCCGTGTACGGCAGTACCTGCGCCGACGTCGGCGAGACCGCGTTCCGCCACGGCATCCTCGTACACCAACTCGCGGACGAGATCGGCGACATGGGTCCCGGAGCGGGAGCGGATCCGTCGGAGACGCTGCGGGGCACCCAGGGCGGGCGCTGGCCCGACGCGATCCGGGAGCCCGCCGCCGTACACGATCCCGCCTCAGCCGGTGCACCCGGAACCTCGGATGCTCCGCCGATGCCGTCTGCCGACGAGCCGGGATCGGACAGGATCGCCTGCGGTCCCGAAGCCTCGGACGGAGCCGACCGGTCGCCGTCGGCCGTTGCTCGCGAGGGCCATCTCGATCCGGCTGGGACCGAGGAGGTGCCGTCGTCGTCGCCACGGGACGGTCAGGCCGACCAGGAGGGAGCCGACGAGGCGCGGCTCGTCGCCGAGGCCGACCATCCAGGAGTCCACGAAACCGACGCTGCGGGGGCAGCCGACGTCAGCGACCGGGCGGACACCTCAGTCAACGGCGCCACCACTCGGCAACCTTCCGCCTGCGCCACACCCCACCCGGCCAGGAGTGCCGTGCCTCAGGGCCCCTCACGGCCCCGGTCCGCTGCCGGAGCCATCACGCTCTCCGAACTCCCGCCCCCCATCTCCGTCCGCCCCGCCCCCAGCCCGCTCCGTCCGCTGCGGTACGAGGTGCGTCGTGCCGCCGGGGTCGGGACCGGGTTCCTCACCGGGGCCGCCGTACTCGTCGTCTCCGCCCTGACCGCCGCACTCCTCGCCCGTGTCGGTCATACCCCCCAGCACCGCCTGCTGGCGGCGTGGCCGCAGGAGCTGCCATTGCCGCCCGCGGCGCTGGGCGCGGGGCTGCTCGGGGCGTTCGCCTTCGGCGATGAGTTCCGCCACCCCGCCCTGGCGGCGGACCGCGGCACCGTGCCCCGCAGACTGGGGCTGCTCGCGGCCAAACTCGTCGTCTCCGCGGCCACCGCGCTGCTGCTGGCCTTTCTCACGGTGGGCTGCGACGCCGAAGTGCTCTATCTCCTCTACGGACGGGAGCTCGCGCAAGTTCCCGCCGACTGGCTGCCGCTGAGCGCGAGTTGGCTCGGGCTCGTGGTCGGGTGCGCCTGGGCCGGTGTGCTGGCCGCCGGGATCTTCCGGTCCACCACGGCCGGGCTGGCGGCGGTGGTCGCGGTGCCCGTCCTGGTCGTACCCCTCGTACAAAAGGCCTTGGAGGGACCGGCTGTGCGGACGGCGGCCGGGTTTCCGCTGCGGCTGCGTGAGGGGCTTCTGCTGCAGTGGCCCTTCGGTGGAGAGCGCTATCTTTCCGCCGCGGCGCGCATGATCGCTCAACCCGTGGGTGGTGCGCTGACGTTGTCGTTGATGGCCCTGCTCTGCGCATATGTGCTCACGACCCTGCGAAGCAGGGTCCGATGACGACCGTCCGCGCCCGTCCGGCACTGCTCTGCGCACAACTCCCCGTGGAAAGCCCATTTCTTTCCGATAAGGCGTCAATTGCGACGGGGTGAGCGATCACCCTTTCGTGTGCTTTTCACCAAAGACCTCAAGGCAGTTGAGGACGGCGCCGACAAAGGATCCGTGAGTACCCTTGCGCACACCATGATGACCGCCGCCCGCTCCGCAGACTCCGGCCTCGCCGGCCCGGGCGAACTCGACCGCTACCCCTATGCCGAGGCGCCCGCCGCCGACCGTGTCGGGGTGTCCGCCTGGGACGCCGCGGACCCCGAGCTGGGCCGCGTGGGCCGACGCGCCGCGGGCAGCCGTGGACGCGGACTGCACGGCCAACTCGTCCAGCAGCTGGGCCAGATGATCGTTTCGGGCGACCTGGGCGCCGACCGCCCGCTGGTCCCCGAGGAGATCGGCCAGCGTTTCGAGGTCTCCCGCACCGTCGTCCGTGAGTCCCTCCGCGTCCTGGAGGCCAAGGGCCTGGTCAGCGCCCGCCCGAACGTCGGCACGCGCGTGCGCCCTGTCAGCGACTGGAACCTGCTCGACCCGGACATCATCGAGTGGCGGGCCTTCGGGCCGCAGCGCGACGACCAGCGCCGCGAGCTGAACGAGCTGCGCTGGACGATCGAACCGCTCGCCGCGCGCCTGGCCGCCGGGCACGGGCGCGACGACGTCCAGCAGCGGCTCTCCGACATGGTCGAGATCATGGGGCACGCCATGGCGCAGGGTGACGCGCTCACCTTCTCCCGCGCGGACGCCGAGTTCCACTCCCTGCTCATCCAGGTCGCGGGCAACCGCATGCTGGAGCACCTTTCGGGGATCGTCTCGGCGGCCCTTCAGGTCTCCGGCGGCCCGGTCACGGGATGCGAGAGGCCGAACGAGGCGTCGCTGGTGCAGCACGGCAGGATCGTCGACGCCCTCGCCACCGGCGACGGGACCGCGGCCGAGGCGGCCGTACGGCAACTGCTCACCATTCATCCTGAGGTCGAGCGCGTGGTGCCGGCGCCGCGCGAGCACTGACCACGCACCGCGGGCGGTACGGCCGGAGGGTGCCTCCCCCTCCTGGGCATCGTTCGGCCGGTGAACCGTCCCCCCGTCGGACCCCGCAGGATCCTTCGGATTCCTGCGGGGTCCGACGGTGCGACAGGGTGGCTCCTCCCTCGAAGCGCCCGCTGCTGACCACCTCTGTACGTGTCTGACCGTTTTTGAACGCTTACGGGGTGTGACTCGGGCCACGCAGATTGGGCGTAACGCTCGTGGAAACAACGCGATGACCTAAGAGGTGACAGCCGCGGAGGGAATACGGACGCCATGAAAGGCGCTGTGCATCTTCCCGGCCCCCGCCCGCACCGTCGGCCCACCCCCATGGCCGGTGGTCGGTTCCTGTCCATCCCGGACGGGGCCGGAAGCCGTTTTCCAACGTTCCGAGAGGTTGTTCGTGTCGGCCAGCACATCCCGTACGCTCCCGCCGGAGATCGCCGAGTCCGTCTCTGTCATGGCTCTCATTGAGCGGGGAAAGGCTGAGGGGCAGATCGCCGGCGATGACGTGCGTCGGGCCTTCGAAGCTGACCAGATTCCGGCCACTCAGTGGAAGAACGTACTGCGCAGCCTCAACCAGATCCTCGAGGAAGAGGGTGTGACGCTGATGGTCAGTGCCGCGGAGCCCAAGCGCACCCGAAAGAGCGTCGCAGCGAAGAGTCCGGCCAAGCGCACCGCCACCAAGACGGTCGCTGCGAAGACGGTGACCACGAAGAAGGCCACCGCAACCGCCACCCCGGCGGCGCCCGCCGCCGAGGCCTCCGTCGAGGACGAGGCGCCCGTGAAGAAGGCCGCCGCCAAGAAGACGACGACCGCCAAGAAGGCGGTCGCGAAGAAGACCGTCGCCAAGAAGGCGACAGCGAAGAAGACGACCTCCGGCAAGGACGACGCCGAGGGCGCCGAGGACGAGGTCCTCGAGGAGATCAAGCCCGGCGAAGAGGAAGAGGAGGGCGGCGAGACCAAGGGCTTCGTCCTCTCCGACGACGACGAGGACGACGCGCCTGCTCAGCAGGTCGCCGTGGCCGGTGCCACCGCCGACCCCGTCAAGGACTACCTCAAGCAGATCGGTAAGGTCCCGCTGCTCAACGCCGAGCAGGAGGTCGAGCTCGCCAAGCGCATCGAGGCCGGTCTGTTCGCCGAGGACAAGCTGTCCAACGCCGACAAGCTGGCCCCGAAGCTCAAGCGCGAGCTGGAGATCATCGCCGAGGACGGCCGCCGCGCCAAGAACCACCTCCTGGAGGCCAACCTCCGTCTGGTGGTCTCCCTGGCCAAGCGCTACACCGGCCGCGGCATGCTCTTCCTGGACCTGATCCAGGAGGGCAACCTCGGTCTGATCCGCGCGGTCGAGAAGTTCGACTACACCAAGGGCTACAAGTTCTCCACGTACGCCACCTGGTGGATCCGTCAGGCGATCACCCGCGCGATGGCCGACCAGGCCCGCACCATCCGTATCCCGGTGCACATGGTCGAGGTCATCAACAAGCTCGCGCGCGTGCAGCGTCAGATGCTCCAGGACCTGGGCCGCGAGCCCACCCCGGAGGAGCTGGCCAAGGAACTCGACATGACCCCCGAGAAGGTCATCGAGGTCCAGAAGTACGGCCGCGAGCCGATCTCCCTCCACACGCCCCTGGGCGAGGACGGCGACAGCGAGTTCGGTGACCTCATCGAGGACTCCGAGGCCGTCGTCCCGGCCGACGCGGTCAGCTTCACGCTGCTGCAGGAGCAGCTGCACTCCGTCCTGGACACCCTGTCCGAGCGCGAGGCCGGTGTGGTCTCGATGCGCTTCGGTCTCACCGATGGTCAGCCGAAGACCCTCGACGAGATCGGCAAGGTGTACGGCGTGACGCGCGAGCGCATCCGTCAGATCGAGTCCAAGACCATGTCGAAGCTGCGCCATCCGTCGCGTTCGCAGGTGCTGCGCGACTACCTCGACTAGGTCGCGGTCGTACGACGTCGAAGGCCCGGTTCTCCTGAGGGGAGCCGGGCCTTCGTGCTGAGCGGGTGCGCGTCGAGCTGCAGTGGATCACTCTGGGTGTCCCATGACCACCCCAGAGTGAGGAACGTGCATGCGTCGTCCTTTTGCCCGGGCGCTGACCCGGTCGCTGATCCTGGCGGCCGCAGCGGGCGCCATACCGCTGGTGTCCGCCGTCCCTGTGGCCGCCGACAGTGTCGTCGTCGGCGGGTTCCCCGTCGACATCTCCGAGGGGCCGTGGACCGTGGCACTGTCCAGCCGTGACCGCTTCGGGGGTACTCGCGCGGGGCAGTTCTGCGGCGGTGTGGCCGTCGGCCGGACCACCGTGCTCACCGCGGCCCACTGTCTGGGCGAGGACGTCCTGGGGGCGCCGCCGGACCGGGTGCGCGATCTCAAGGTCATCGCGGGCCGTACGGATCTGCTCTCGGACCAGGGGCAGGAGATCCCCGTCCGTGACACCTGGGTGAACCCCGGATACGACGCGAGGAGCAACGCCGGAGACTTCGCGGTCCTCAGACTCGCCAAGCCGGTGGCGGACACCTCCGTCATCGCGATGGCGCCCCCCGGTGACGCGGCGTACGAGCCGGGGACGGCCGCCACCGTCTACGGCTGGGGCGACGCCACGGGGGGCGGTGACTACGCGCGCAGTCTGCGGGCGGCACGCCTGCATGTGCTGGCCGACGCTCTCTGTGAGCGCGCTTACCCGGGCAGCGCCGACGGCACTTATGCCTCCGACACGATGCTGTGTGCCGGGGAGGACGAGGGGGGTGTCGACGCCTGCCAGGGGGACAGCGGCGGGCCACTCGTCGCCCAGGGGAAGCTCGTCGGGCTCGTGTCCTGGGGGAGTGGCTGCGGTCGCCCGGGCAGTCCGGGCGTCTATACGCGCGTGTCTGACGTCATGCGGATGCTCGGGTGGGGCAGTGGTCGGCGAGGGCCGCACGCGGGCTCCTGACGGAGCCTGAGAGCCATTGGTGGCTACGGCGCGGGCGGCCGCCCCTGTCCCCAGGGGCGGCCGCCCGTGTGCCGGCCTGTGCCGGCGCTGGCTCGTCGTGGACGCGAGGTGTCAGCGCTCTTCTTCGTTGGCGGATGCCGGAACGGTCGTCAGCCGCTCCGTCTCGTCCTGTATCTCAGCGGCGATCTTCTTGAGTTCCGGCTCGAACTTGCGGCCATGGTGGGCGCAGAAGAGCAGTTCACCGCCACTGAGCAGGACGACGCGCAGGTATGCCTGGGCGCCGCAGCGGTCGCAGCGATCGGCGGCCGTCAACGGGCTCGCGGGGGTCAGAACAGTAGTCACGTCGCCTCTTCTCTAGCTCGACGAGCTGTCGTACCAGGGTCAACATCCAACCAGCCCCAAAACGTTCCCGCTCAGGGCTTCTCCTCGAAAAAAATCTTCGAGGCCGGCTGTCTGCTGCCGGTTGGCGGCGAATGTGCCGTATTGCGTGTCTATGTGTCTTACGGGTTCGCTCTTGCTGTCAATGTCCGTCCTCCCGGCTGGGTTGCCGGTTGTTCATGAGGACGTGCCCGGAGCCTAAATGGTTCATGCCTCGAAGGGAACGTGATATGTACTTCACTCCAACGAGGGATCGAACACGTATGCGACTCTGGACTATCGTGAGTTCGGACGAGGGTGGCGTTACAACGGCTCTACCAGGCCTCGGTACCCTCTTGGCGGCGACCGAAGCCGCGCCCTTACCCACAAGGGCCACATCTGAAATTCAGCGAGGAGCGAACCGCGTGACCGCCGAGACGTCCGTGCCGTCCACAGCGCTGCTGGCAGGAGCAGACCGGGACGGTTCCAACTACACCGCGCGGCACCTGCTCGTCCTCGAGGGGCTCGAGGCCGTGCGCAAGCGCCCCGGTATGTACATCGGCTCGACCGACAGTCGAGGCCTGATGCACTGCCTCTGGGAAATCATCGACAACTCCGTGGACGAGGCCCTCGGGGGCTACTGCGACCACATCGAGGTCATCCTGCACGATGACGCCTCGGTGGAGGTCCGGGACAACGGCCGGGGCATCCCGGTCGACGTCGAGCCCAAGACCGGCCTGTCCGGCGTCGAGGTCGTCATGACCAAGCTGCACGCCGGCGGCAAGTTCGGCGGCGGGTCGTACGCGGCCTCCGGCGGCCTGCACGGCGTCGGTGCCTCCGTGGTGAACGCCCTGTCCGCCCGGCTGGACGTCGAGGTGGACCGTGCCGGGAACACGCACGCGATCAGCTTCCGGCGCGGCGTCCCCGGCGCCTTCGCCGCAACCGGTCCCGACGCCAAGTTCGAGACGGGCGGCCTGCGCAAGACCAAGCGGATCCCCAAGACCCGCACCGGCACGCGCGTGCGGTACTGGGCCGACCGGCAGATCTTCCTCAAGGACGCCAAGCTCTCCCTGGAGAACCTCCACCAGCGCGCCCGTCAGACCGCGTTCCTGGTGCCCGGGCTGACCATCGTCGTCCGTGACGAGTTCGGTCTCGGCGAGGGCGGCAGCAAGGGTGAGGAGTCCTTCCGCTTCGACGGCGGCATCAGCGAGTTCTGCGAGTACCTCGCCAGCGACAAGGCGGTCTGCGACGTCCTCCGCTTCTCCGGCCAGGGCACCTTCAAGGAGACGGTGCCGGTCCTGGACGAGCACGGACAGATGACGCCCACGCAGGTCACCCGGGAACTCGACGTCGATGTCGCCATGCGCTGGGGCACAGGCTACGACACGACGCTGAAGTCGTTCGTGAACATCATCGCGACCCCCAAGGGCGGCACCCACGTCGCGGGCTTCGAGACCGCCGTGACCAGCACCATGAACGAGGTGCTGCGCGGCAAGAAGCTGCTCCGCGTCGCCGAGGACGACATCGTCAAGGACGACGCCCTGGAGGGCCTCACGGCGGTGGTGACGGTGCGACTGGCCGAACCGCAGTTCGAGGGTCAGACCAAGGAGGTCCTCGGTACTTCGGCGGCCCGCCGCATCGTGAACACCGTGATCGCCAGGGAGCTCAAGGCGTTCCTGACGTCCACGAAGCGGGACGCGGCGGCCCAGGCCCGGGTCGTCATGGAGAAGGCGGTCGCCGCCGCGCGCACGCGTATCGCGGCCCGCCAGCACAAGGACGCGCAGCGCCGGAAGACGGCCCTGGAGTCCTCGTCACTGCCCGCCAAGCTCGCCGACTGCCGCAGCGACGACGTCGACCGCAGCGAGCTCTTCATCGTCGAGGGAGACTCCGCGCTCGGTACGGCGAAGCTGGCCCGGAATTCCGAGTTCCAGGCGCTGCTGCCGATCCGCGGCAAGATCCTCAACGTCCAGAAGTCGTCCGTGACCGACATGCTCAAGAACGCCGAGTGCGGCGCGATCATCCAGGTCATAGGAGCGGGGTCGGGGCGGACCTTCGACATCGACGCGGCCCGCTACGGCAAGATCATCATGATGACCGACGCCGATGTGGACGGCTCCCACATCCGCACCCTGCTGCTGACGCTGTTCCAGCGCTACATGCGGCCGATGATCGAGGCGGGCCGGGTGTTCGCGGCGGTGCCGCCGCTGCACCGCATCGAGCTCGTCCAGCCCAAGAAGGGGCAGGACAAGTACGTCTACACGTACTCGGACCGCGAACTGCGCGACAAGCTCATGGAGTTCCAGACGAAGGGCGTTCGGTACAAGGACTCCATCCAGCGGTACAAGGGCCTCGGCGAGATGGACGCCGACCAGCTGGCCGAGACGACCATGGACCCCCGTCACCGCACCCTGCGCCGGGTGAACCTCTCCGACCTGGAGGCCGCCGAGCAGGTCTTCGATCTCCTGATGGGCAACGATGTGGCGCCGCGCAAGGAGTTCATCTCCAGCTCGGCGGCGACGCTGGACCGGTCGCGCATCGACGCGTAGCGCTGCGCCGGGCTCGCCTGGGACTCGGACCGGCGGGGTCCCCGGGCGGGGTCCGGCGGCTGGGCCGGGCGGCTGGGCTTGGCCGTGCCGGTCGGGTGGCTTGGTCGCGCTCGGGTCGGCTCAGCCCAGTCGCGCGTGATCCTGGGACTGGTGCTCGTCTGTATGCGACGGGCGCCGAAGACGTCGGCCTGCGACCCGTCGCCGCCCCGCGCCGGGCCGGCGGCGGGGACTCTCCACCCGTGGGTGGACGCGGCCCCACTCGCGGATCCACCCACGATCCACCCCCACTCCGATCTCCTGACCTGCGAATTTCCGTAGCTTCGAAGGCGTCGGCAGCGCTCGCTGTCGGCACCGTCCTTCTTCGCTCACGGAGGCTCTGATGTCCGGGCTGGTCGACGCGTTTCTGATCGTGGCCGTGGTCGCCCTGGTGATCGCGCGCCAGCTCCGCGCGCAGCGGATAGACGCGGGAGGGCGCTGGTGGCTGCTGCCCGTCGTCCTGGGCGTCGTGGCGCTGCGCGAGCCCGGCGTCGTCGATGCCCGTCACCACACGGCGGCGCTCGTCCTGCTCACCGCTGAGCTGCTCATCGGCCTGGCCACCGGAGCCGCCTGGGCCTGGACCACCCGCATATGGACCGAGCCGGACGGAGCCGTGTGGAGCAGGAGCACCAAGGCGAGCGGAATGGTCTGGTTCGTCGGCATAGCCCTCCGCGTCGGCCTCTACGCCCTCGGCGCCGCACTGGGCGTCCACCAGGAGTCGTCCGCCCTGCTCCTCGCCCTGGCGGCCACACTGCTCGTCCGCTCGGGGATCCTCGCCCTGCGTGCCCGGTCCCTGCACACGGCTCCCGCACAGGCGGCGGCGTACCGTGACGGCGTGCCCCGGCCCGCATGGAAGGAGGGCGTGTGACGGAGAACGCCTGGACACGCTGGCCTTCCAGGGAGGCGCTGGGCCGTGACGGCGCCGCACGGTCCCGGCGGCTGATCGGCTGGGTCGTGCGGCTGCTGGTGATCGGCATGCTGCTGTGGGGCGCGTACGACAGCACTCACGTCCATGGATGGGGTGTGGTCGGGGCCGTTGCGGGAGTTGTGCTGACCGCCTTCGTCGCCTGGGCGTTCTGGCGCGCCACGCTCGCGCACCGGCTGCTGCCGTCGATCGCGCTCATCACCGTGCTCGTGGGGATCGCGGTCGTGGCACAGGCCGCCGGCTTCAGCACGGTGGCTCTCGTCATCTGGTGCGGCTGTGCCATCAGCGCCCTGGAGCGACTGCCCCTCGCTGCCGCACTACCGGTGACGTCGGTCTCCCTCGCGGCCTTCGCCGCGACGAACAACGACGTGTGGCTGACGACCGCGGTGACGGCGGCCGGGCTGGCGCTCGCCGGCTACACCCTGCGCCTCGACGCAGAGGCCCGTGGCCACGCCCAGCGGCTGCTGGCGCAGGAGCGGGCCGCGCGGGCGGCGGAGGCGGAGTCGGCGGCCCTCGCGGAGCGGGCCCGCATCGCACGGGAGATCCACGACGTGCTGGCGCACAGCCTCTCGGCGCAGCTCGTGCATCTGGAGGCCGCCCGGCTGCTGATCGAGCGGGGCGCGGACCGGGAGCAGGTCCTCGAGCGGGTCGTGGCGGCACGGGGGATGGCGCGGGACGGGCTCGCCGAGACCCGGCAGGCTCTCTCGGCGCTGCGGGGGGATCTGACGCCGCTGGAGGACTTTCTGACCCAGCTCGTGGAGACGAGCGGCGATGCCGAGGTCACCATTACGGGTGAGCGCAGGGGCCTGCCGGCCGAAGCCTCGCAGGCTGTCCGCAGAGTGGCTCAGGAGGCACTGACCAATGTCCGCAAGCATGCTCCCGGCGCCAAAGTGCGGTTGCGGCTGGACTACGGCGAACATCAAGTGACCCTGGGCGTACGGGATTCGGGGGGATCGCCGGGCGAACTCACCGCTGCGGGGCCCGGGTACGGTCTGCTGGGCATGCGGGAGCGTGCCGAACTGCTCGGCGGTTCGCTGGAGGCCGGGCCGGACGAGGAGGGGTTCGTGGTGACGCTGAAGGTGCCCGTATGACGGAGGAGGTCCGGGGCAGGACCGCGCGCGTGGTGGTCGCCGACGACCAGACCGTCGTCCGGGAGGGCATCGTGATGCTGCTGGGGCTGCTGCCCGGCGTCGAGGTCGTCGGCGCGGCGGGTGACGGGGACGAGGCGGTGCGGCTCGTCGCCGAACTCGCCCCGGACGTGGTGCTGATGGACCTGCGCATGCCCCGCTGCGACGGCGTGGAGGCGACCCGGCGGATCCGCACCGAGCACCCCGGCACCCAGGTGGTGGTGCTCACCACGTACGCGGACGACGACTCGCTGTTCCCGGCGCTGCGAGCCGGTGCGCGCGGCTATCTGACGAAGGACGCGGGAGGGGACGAGATCGTCAGGGCGGTGCACAGTGTGCTGTCCGGGGACGCAGGGCTGTCGCCGAGCATCCAGCGGCGGTTGCTGGAGCGGCTGTCGGAACCCGAGACGCGGCCGGCCGAGCCGGTGGAGGCGCCGGACGGGCTCACGGGGCGGGAGACCGAGGTGCTGGTGCTGATCGCCGAAGGGCTCAGCAACCAGGAGATCGCCAGAAGCCTGCATGTCTCCACCGCGACCGTGAAGACGCACATCAACAACCTGTTCGCGAAGACGGGGCTCAAGGACCGGGCGCAGGCGGTGCGTTACGCGTACGCGAAGGGACTTGTGCGGCCTCCGGCGGGTTGAGTCACCTGATGGGGTGAAGAGCGAGGAGAAGAAGAGTCGGGGATCTTCCCGTTCTGTCCATCCTTGGGCATGCAGTCAAGCAACGGTCGTCCCCGCGGCGCCGGGGGTGGTCCCGAAAGTGCGGCCGAACACCACGACGGTCACGACCCGGCGCTCGCCGAGACGTCCGAAGCGGTGAGGTACGAGGACCCCTGGTACGACGCACTCGCCTCCGGCTGGGGTGAGTTGGGCGGCACGGGTGCGCCGGTGCCGCTGCCCGCTGCTCGGCCCGGGCAAGCGGAGCGGGAGGAGGCGGCGGCTGCGGACGTGTACCTCCAGGTGCAGCGCAGTGCGGCCTTCCAGGAGGTGCGGGCCAGGTACCGGAGGTTCGTCGTGCCGGCGTGCGTCGCGTTCTTCGGCTGGTACGTGGGATACGTGGTGACGGCGACGACCGCACCCGGGCTGATGGCACGGCCGGTGGCGGGCGCGGTGAACGTGGCGATGGTCGCGGGGCTGGGACAGTTCCTCACCACGTTCCTGCTGACGTGGGCGTACTCCCGGCATGCGCGGCTGCGCAGGGATCGGGCGGCGCTGGAGCTGCGTTGGGACACCCAGGAGCTGACGCGGGGTATCCGGGGCGGTGCTTCGTGACGGGCAATCACCAGACGCTGGCTCTACTGCTGTTCAGCGCGTTCGTCGCGGTCACGCTGGGGATCACGACGTGGGTGAGCCGTAACCGGCACGGTTCGGCGGAGGAGTTCTACGCGGGAGGCCGTCTCTTCTCGCCGATGGAGAATGGTTTTGCCATCGCGGGCGACTACATGTCGGCGGCGTCCTTCCTGGGCATCTCCGGGCTCATCGCGCTCTTCGGGTACGACGGGATGCTGTACTCGGTGGGCTTTCTCGTGGCGTGGCTGGTGGTGCTGTTCCTGGTCGCCGAACTGGTGCGCAACTGCGGGCGGTTCACGCTGGCCGACGTGGTGGCGGCACGGATGCGTGAGCGACCGGTACGGATCGCCGCGGGAACTTCCTCGGTCACGGTGTCCGTTCTGTATCTGGTGGCGCAGATGGTGGGTGCGGGGAGCCTGGTCGCCCTGCTGCTCGGCGGGACCAGTGAGGCGGCGCAGACCTGGACGGTCATCGGGGTCGGCGCGCTGATGGTGATCTATGTGTCGTTGGGAGGGATGCGGGCCACCACATGGATTCAGATCGTGAAGGCGGTGCTGCTCCTCAGCGGCACGATCGCCTTGACCGTGCTCGTTCTGGTGCGATTCCACGGCAACTTCGACCAGTTGCTGCTCACGGCGGCCGAACGCAGCGGGCACGGTGAGAAGTTCCTGGCGCCCGGGCTCAAGTACGGCGAGGACTGGACCGCGCGCTTCGACTTCATCAGCCTGGGACTGGCGCTGGTCCTGGGTACGGCGGGGCTGCCGCACATCCTCTCGCGCTTCTACACCGTGCCCACGGCGCGGGCCGCACGCCGTTCGGTGGTCTGGTCGATCGGGCTGATCGGCGGCTTCTATCTGATGACGATCGTCCTCGGTTTCGGGGCGGCCGCGATCGTGGGGCCGGAAGCCGTGCGCGGGTCCAACGCGGCCGGGAACACGGCGGTGCCCCTGCTCGCCCTCGACCTGGGCGGAGGCGCGGACTCCACAGGCGGAACGGTTCTGTTCGCGGTCGTCGCCGCCATCGCCTTCGCCACGATCCTCGCGGTCGTCGCCGGGATCACCCTCGCCTCCTCCGCGTCCGTGGCCCACGACCTGTACGCGTCGCTGCGGCGGCGCAGCGCGAAGCCCCGCAGCGAGGTCGCCGTCGCGCGCGTCGCCGCCGTCGGTATCGGGGTGGTGGCGATCGGGCTCGGCCTCCTGGCCCGTGACCTCAACGTCGCCTTCCTGGTGGGTCTCGCCTTCGCGGTCGCCGCGTCCGCCAATCTGCCGGTGCTGCTCTACTCGCTGTTCTGGCGCGGGTTCACCACGCGTGGTGCGGTGTGGTCGGTGTACGGCGGGCTGATCCCGGCCGTGCTGCTCGTGCTGCTGTCGCCGGTGGTGTCGGGAAGCCCCGCGTCCCTGTTCCCGGGGGTCGACTTCCAGTACTTCCCCTTGCAGAACCCCGGTCTGGTCTCGATCCCGCTGGGCTTCGTCGCCGGCTGGCTGGGGACGGTCACCTCGGCGGAGGTGGCGGACGAGGCCAAGCACGCGGAGACCGAGGTGCGCTCCCTCACGGGAGCGGGAGCCGCCTAGGCCGTCGAGACGACGACGGGGTGACATCCGTAAGAGGGGAGGGCACGGTTCCCTTCCCCCGCCCCCACGGGCCGTGCCCTCAGGCGCGGGTCGCCCACACGTAACGGTGTTCCGGGCGGCCCGCGTCGCCGTATTTGAGGGTCAGGCGGGCGCGTCCCGTGCGTTCCAGGAGCTTCAGATAGCGCTGGGCGGTCTGGCGGCTCACTCCGGTCCGTTCGGCGATCTCCTGGGCCGACAGGGGTCCTTCGGCGTTCATCAGGGACTGCCGTACGAGCTCCGCGGTCGTGGGCGAGTGGCCTTTGGGCAGGTCCGGCTCGGAGGGGGCGGAGAGGGCGCCGAAGATGCGGTCCACCTCGGCCTGTTCCGCCTCGCCGCCGCCGTCGAGGGTGCGGCGCAGCTCCGCGTACGCCTCGAGCTTGGCGCGCAGGCCCGCGAACGCGAACGGCTTGACCAGGTACTGCAGGGCGCCCTGCCGCATCGCCGCCTGCACGGTGGTGATGTCCCGGGCCGCCGTCACCATGATCACGTCGGTCTGGTGGCCGCGGCGGCGCATCTCCTGGACGACCGACAGACCCGTGTCGTCGGGCAGATAGTGGTCCATGAGGACGAGGTCGAGCCGGGGCAGCAGCTCCACCTGGCGCAGCGCCTCCGCCGCGCTGTGCGCCTCGCCCGCCACATGGAAGCCCGGCACCTTCTCGACATAGGCGGCGTTGACCCGCGCGACCCGGGTGTCGTCGTCCACGACCAGGACCTCGATCATCCCGACTCCTCCTCGATGGCTGCGGGCACGGTGAGCGCCGGTTCCAGGCCGGGACCCGCCAGGGCCTCCGGCAGGACGACGGTGAACTCCGCGCCCCCGCCGTCGGCCTCGGTCACGGTCGCGCTGCCGCCCTGGCGTTCGGCCAGCCTGCGCACCAGGGAGAGCCCGATGCCGCGCTTGCCGTGCGCCGGCGGCTTCTTCGTGGACCAGCCCTCGGTGAAGACCAGTTCACGGTGTTCCGCAGGGATCCCGGGCCCCGTGTCACGCACCCTGAGGACGGCGGTACGTCCCTCGGCGCGCAACTCGACCTCCACGCGCGCGTGCGGTTTGCCCGCGACGGCGTCCAGCGCGTTGTCCACCAGGTTGCCGACGACCGTGACGATGCCGCGGGGATCGATCAGCTGGTCGGGAAGCCAGGTCCGGTCCGAGATCCACAGCGCGACCGCGCGCTCCGCCGCCACGGTCGCCTTGCCGACCAGCAGGGCCGCGAGCAGAGGGTCCTTGATCTTCTCGGTGACCTGTTCCGCGGTGGCGCGGTGGTCACCGACCACCTCTCCGACGAACTCCACGGCGTCGTCGTACATCTCCAGTTCGAGCAGTCCGAGGACCGTGTGCATCCGATTGGCGTGCTCGTGGTCCTGGGCGCGCAGGGCGTCGATCAGACCGCGGGTCGAGTCGAGCTCCCGGCCCAGCTGCTCCAGCTCGGTGCGGTCGCGCAGGGTGGCGACGGCGCCGCCGTCGTCGGTGGGCATGCGGTTGGCGATGAGGACGCGCTGGCCGCGCACGGTGAGCAGGTCGGTGCCGGTCACCCGGCCGGCCAATACGTCGGTCGTACGGCCCTCGCCGAGCGCCTCGTCCAGGGAGCGGCCGACGGCCTCGTCGCCGATGCCCAGCAGGCGCCGCGCCTCGTCGTTGAGGAGACGGATACGGCCGCCGCGGTCCAGCGCGACGACGCCCTCCCTGATGCCGTGCAGCATCGCCTCACGTTCCGCGAGCAGCGCCGAGATGTCGGAGAAGGCCAGGTCACGGGTCTGCCGCTGGACCCGCCGGGAGATGAGCCAGGCGGCGAGGGCGCCGACGGCCAGGGCGCCGCCCGCGTAGGCGAGCAGCCCCGGGATCGCGTGGATCAGCCGGGCCCGCACGCTGTCGTACGCGATGCCGACCGAGACCGCGCCGATGATGTCGCCGTCGCTGTCGCGCAAGGGCACCTTGCCGCGGGCCGAGCGGCCCAGGGTGCCGTCGTCGATCTCCATGACCTGCTCGCCGGCCAGCGCCCGCGCGGGGTCGGTGGAGACGATCCCGCCGATCTCCTGAGGATCGGTGTGCGACCAGCGCACGCCCCTCGTGTTCATGATCACGACGTACTCGGCTTTGGTGGCCTTCCGGATCCGCTCGGCCTCCACCTGCACCGGCCCGTCCACCGACGGCGAGGTGTGTTGCAGGTCCTTCGCGATCTGGGGCTGCTCGGCGGTCGTCTGTGCGATCGCGAGGGCTCGGCGCATCGCCTGGTCGTCCAGCTGGTCGCTCAGCGGCGCGAGGAAGAGCCCGGTCGCGAGCACCGTGACCCCCGCGGCGATCGCGAGCTGCATCAGCAGCAGCTGCGAGAACATCCGCCGCGGCAGACCGAGGCGGAGGCGTCGTGCGGGGGGAGTGCGGCTCATACCCATGACGGTACGCGGAGGGGTGCGGGCTGCCGTAGGGGTGTGGCGTGGATCTCTTGATCAATACATGGAGGCCGTACGACCGTCCCCGCGCGGACGTCGTACGTCCAGGTCAGCTGGCGAGCGCCGTCGGCGGTGCCAGTTCGCGTACCGCCACCACGTCCATCCGCGCGGGCGAGCCCAGCACCGATGTCCCGCAGCTCTCCGCGCGGGGCGGCAGGGACGCGCTCTGGGCCACGACGACCCGCCAGCGTCGCCCGTCGACATGCGCGACGGTCACCTCCCACCGCGGTGCGGCACCGTCCATCCGTACGACGCTCAGCGCGTCCGCCGTGTACTCGCCCGCCGCCGTGCGCACCGCCAGCTCCGCCGCCTGACCGGGCCGCTCCCAGGCGGAGCTGCCGCGGCAGCCCTCCACGACGATCCGTCCGTCCTGGACGCTGTGCAGGATCTCCTTGACCGCGTGGGCCCCGACCCGGCCGTACGCGTAGCCGTACGGCAGGACGAGCAGCGTCGGCGAGAAGCGATGTCCACCCAGATGGGTGACCTCCCAGACCCCCTCGACCCCGGAGGCGGACAGCTCGGCCGCCAGGGGCCGGCCCAGGAGCGCGCAGCAGCGGTCGCGCTTGCCGTTGGTGCAGACGAGCGCGAGCGGGGCACCTGGGTGGGGCCGTCCGTCGAGCGCCGCGCGGAAACTGTGGTGGTCACCGGCGCCCAGTGCGGCGAAGTCGAGGTCGAGCAGGCGCCGCGGGTCGCGGACCTCGGCGCTGTGCAGCCACACGTTCCCGGGGGCCGTGTGGGACACATACACCCGACGTACGGACGGGGTGCCGCAGTCCGCGTGCCGCCCGGGGCGGCGGATGAGCGCGATCCGTACGCCCGTGCCTTTCGCCGCCCGCTCCAGGGCACGGCCCAGCGCGGGGTCCAGGTGGCTCGACGTGAGCGCATGAGCGCCCCACGGACCCGGCTGTTCGAGGAGCAGCCAGGTCTTCGCGGTCGCCGCGGTCCCGGAAATGGGCTCGTCGAGGTCGCGGGAGACGGATGCACACGTTCTCACAGAGGTGAGCCTAACCTGACTTGGCTCAGGGCGACTTCCGGTGGTGCTCGTGTCCGGCTACGGCAGCGCTTGGGGCGGTTTGGGGCCTACGTAGAGTCCGCTCGGCCGCATGCGCAGCGGGCGTTCCCCGTACTCCTCCAGGGTGTGGGCGATCCAGCCCGCCGTACGGGCGACGGCGAAGATCGTCTCGCCGGCCGTGGTGTGCATCCCGGAGGAGGCGGTGAGCACGGCGAGGGCCAGGTCCACGTTGGCGTGCAGCGGGGTGTGGCGGGCGGTGGTGGCCACGACGTCGCGGGCCGCGGCCAGGGCGGGCGCGGCGCGGGGGATCTCCTCCAGGAGGCCGAACAGGGCACGCGCGCGTGGGTCCTCGCCCGGGTAGAGCCGGTGGCCCAGTCCCGGGATACGGCGGCCGGCACGCAGTTCGTCCGCGATCACGGGGGCCGCGTCGCCGTGGTCGAGCACGTCGAGGAGCAGCCGGTGGGCGAGCCCGCTGGCCGCGCCGTGCAACGGGCCCTCGAGCACGCCGAGGCCGGCGGAGACGGCCGCGTAGGCGTGTGCGCGGGCCGAGGCGGCGACCCGCACCGCGAGGGTGGAGGCGGCCAGGTCGTGGTCGACGAGCAGGCCCAGAGCGGTGTCCAGCACCCGCAGGGACGCCTCGTCCGGCTTGCGCGCGCTGAGCCGCGCCCACAGGCGCTCGGCCAGCGAGCCCTCGTCGCGGTGGCCGATCCGCACCGGTGGCAGGGCGGCGACGAGGGTGGGGATGAGGATGCGCGCGGTACCCAGCACGGCGCTCTCGGACAGGTCGAAGCGCAGCGGGTCCGCGGTGGCGGCGGCGATCGCCGCGACCCGCAACCGGTCGGTGGGCGAGGTGTGTTCGGGCAGTGCGTCGACGGCGCGCCGGGCGACGGCGACGGAGGTGTCGGGGGCCGTGAACGTCGTGCCGGGAAGCATCCGGCCGGTCCACAGCCACTCGGCGATCTCCTCGTAGGAGTGGCGCGCGGCCAGTTCGGTCGCGTCGACGCCCCGGAAGTAGTACCGGTCCGTGTCGATGAGCGTGATGCGGGTCCGCACGGACAGCTCACCGCCGGAACCCGAACTCCCTCCGCCCTCCCGCCTGTTGCGCCGCGCGAGCGCCTGCACCTCCTTGGTGTCGAAGGTGCTGCCGCGCCCGCCGGGCACACGTCTGCTGCCGAGCTGACCACGGCTCACATAGGCGTAGACGGTCTCGGGCTTCACGCCGAGCAGCTCGGCGGCCTCCTTGGTGGTCAGCCGCCGTCCCTCAAGGTCGGGAACGGGTTCGTGATCGCTCATGAGGTCACCGTATCCGTGTTGAGTGAATATTGATTCAATCAATATTGACAGCCATTGAGTCAAGCATGGACAGTCGAATCAAGTCCAGGGAGGAAACATGTCCGTCAACAGGACCGCGACCCATCTCGTCGACGTACCGCGAGGACTCGCGGGCGTCGTCGTCACCGACACCGAGATCGGTGATGTCCGGGGGCTCGAGGGCTTCTACCACTACCGCCAGTACTCGGCCGTCGACCTCGCGCAGACCCGCGGGTTCGAGGACGTCTGGCATCTTCTGGTCCACGGCGAACTGCCGGACGCCGGACGTGGCGCCGCCTTCGCCGCCGAGACGGCGGCGCTGCGCCGGCTGCCCGACGAGGTGCGGGCGGCACTGCCCGCGGTCGCGGCGGCGAGCGGGGTCTCGGGGCCGCTCGCCGGGATGCGCACGGCGCTGTCCCTGCTGGGTGCGGCGAAGGGATTCCGTCCGGTGTACGACATCGACGCGGACGAACGCCGACGGGACACCGTCGTGGCGGCCGCTGCCGTACCGACCCTGCTCACCGCGCTGCACCGGCTGGGGCGGGGGCTGGAGCCCGTGGAGCCGCGCGAGGATCTGTCCTACGCGGCCAACTACCTCTACATGTTGACGGGTTCCGAGCCGGACCCACGGTGTGCCCGGGCGATCGAGCAATACTTGATCTCAACCATTGATCACGGCTTCAATGCATCAACCTTCACGGCGCGGGTCATCACCTCGACGGGCGCGGATGTCGCGGCATGTCTCGTGGGTGCGGTCGGGGCGCTGTCGGGGCCGTTGCACGGCGGTGCGCCCTCTCGTGCGCTGGACACCCTCGACGCGATCGGCACGCCCGACCGTATCGACCCCTGGATCCGTGAACGGGTCCTCGCCGGCGAGCGCATCATGGGCTTCGGCCACGCGATCTACCGCACCGAGGACCCGCGCTCCCGCATGCTGCGCGAGGTCGCCGAACGGTTCGGGGGCCCGCGCGTCGCCTTCGCCGTCGAGGTCGAGCGTCAGGTCGAGGCGATCCTGGCCGAACTGAAGCCCGGCCGCGAACTCCACACCAACGTCGAGTTCTACGCGGGCGTGGTCATGGAACTCTGCGGCCTGCCCCGCGAGATGTTCACCCCGACCTTCGCTGCGGGGCGGGTGGTGGGCTGGAGCGCCAACATCCTGGAACAGGCGCAGGACTCGAAGATCATCAGGCCGGTGGCGCGGTATGTGGGGCCGGGGGCGCCGGTGGCGGTGCCTGGAGCGAACGGTTGATCGATACTCGAAGTGCCTTACGGGCAGTGGGACTTCTGCGATGCGGCCGCGCCAAGACTGTTGTGGAAACTTCACCCACTTGCAGAGGGGCAACGCGCGTAGAACATCCGTCGGACTGGGTACCTTGGGCTGGCCCTCTCCCCGGGCGCTCCGGCGAACACCCTTGCGCACGGAGAGTGCGCTCTGACACCGACGAACCACCGCGGCTGACCTCAGAGGGCACACTCATCCCTCTGGCGTCAGAGGGCACACTCATCCCTCTGAGTCACAAGGCGGTTCGGTGAAGATCGTGCGACGTGTCGGGGTCTCTCCACGGGAGCGTGGCAGCACCACAGGTCAGACCTGCCCCGACATCTTCGAGCTCAGCAACGGCGACTTCGCGGTCATCGGGCGCGAGGCGACCGCGGAAATCGACCCTGAGCTCCCGTCGGACGCCGCACGGGCGGACTACGAACGGATCGTCGTCATCACGCGCGAGACGCTCGTCCGCGCCAAGCACGACATCCCCGACGTCTGACACCTTCTGAGTATTGACGCCCTGTCGAGGCCCGGCCTTGTGAGTCCGGGCCTCGAAGTCATGCCGACTCGTCCGGTGGCTCGCCCACGACCCACCACTCATCGGTGTCCGAGTCGGCCAGTTCCTGAATCAGATCGTCTGCCATCCGGCCAAGAATGAACTCCTCCGACGCTTCAGGCAGGCTCTTACGGTGGTGGCGCGTCGCCTCCCAGTACTCGCGGAACACCTTGTTCTGGCACATCACCCGCAGATGACCGTATAGCTCCGCCTGGGTCAGCGCGCCGATCCGGTAGAAGTGCAGGTTGTTGACGTAGAGCGCGTTGGCGAAGAGGAACTGTCGCTGTTTGTCGATGGGGATCTCGGACTCGTAGGTGTTCAGCACCTCGGCCAGGGCCGGATCGGCCATGGCTTTGCAGAGCAGGTCGAAGGAGAGCCGGTGCTGTTCGGCCAGAGCGGCCCTCTTGCGGCGTCGTGAGCCCGGCATGCCTATGGAGTCGATGGCGACCGTTAACCGCGCCTTCGCGGCCGAAATCACCCTCCGTACACCTGCACTCTGTGTGGCCATGTCAACCCCCGAATCAGGCGGCCGTCCGCCGGTCGTCGGGGTGCGGGTCGACGGAAGGGGACCGGCGAGCGGTGGGCGGCGCTTGCCGTCTCCCAGGGTGCCGAGCGGCTCTGATCGGCGGGGGAGGCGGAGAGGAGGCGCACGGAAGGAAGCGAGGGTCGCACGCACCGGCGCCTTGCCCAACGTCTGCCCCGCAAGTGCTGCTAACAATCGTTCACTTCGCGGTGATTCTTCCGGCTCGTATCCTGGTCCGGCATTCAATCCTCGTACGTGCGCCGGGCCCACGATCCGGTGCACGCGTCGGTGTCAGAGAGGTCGCACGTTGAGTCAGCCGAGTCACGGCCTTCGGCAGATCCCGGTCGTCGTCATCGCCGGATTCCTCGGTTCCGGCAAGACCACCCTCCTCAACCACCTCCTGCACCGCAGCGGAGGCAGCCGTATCGGCGCGATCGTCAACGACTTCGGGGCCATCGAGATCGACGCCATGGCCGTCGCGGGCGCCCTCGGCGACTCCACGGTCTCCCTCGGCAACGGCTGCCTGTGCTGCGCCGTCGACGCCAGTGAGCTCGATGTCTACCTCGAACGGCTCGCCCGGCCCGCCGCCGGTATCGACGTGATCGTCATCGAGGCCAGCGGGCTCGCCGAACCCGAGGAACTCGTGCGCATGCTGTTGGCCAGTGAGCATCCGGGGATCGTCTACGGCGGACTCGTCGAGGTCGTCGACGCCGCCGAGTTCGACGACACCCGCGCCAAGCACCCCGAGATCGACCGGCATCTCGGCCTCGCGGACCTCGTCGTGGTCAACAAGCTCGACCGGGCGGCCGACGGCGAGCGGGTCCTCGGACTCGTGCGATCCCTCGTCGACCGTGCCGCCGTGGTGCCCGCCGCCTACGGCCGCATCGACCCCGAGTTCCTCTTCGACTGCCGGCCCAGCGAGGAGCGGATCGGACAGCTCTCCTTCGACGACCTGCACCACCACGGGGACGAAACGCACGACGGGCATCTACATGCCGCGTACGAGAGCCTCTCCTTCGCCGCCGAAGCGCCGCTCGACCCCCGCCGGCTGATGCGGTTCCTCGACAGCCGGCCCGAGGGGCTGTACCGGATCAAGGGGTACGTCGATTTCGGCGCGTACGACGTCCGCAACCGCTACGCCGTCCATGCCGTCGGACGGTTCCTGCGCTTCTACCCGGAGCCCTGGCCCGCGGAGGCCGAGCGCCTCACCCAGCTGGTCCTCATCGGCTCCGGCATCGACGCGCCCGCGCTCGGCAAGGAACTGGAGGCGTGCACGAGCGACGCCCCGCACACCGCCGACGAACACGGAATGTGGGGCGTCCTGCGCTACGTACAGGATCCCGAGGACGACGGTCAGGGGGCCGGGGAAGACCCCCGGGCCCCCGCGTTCTAGACCGGTCCCGCCACCACCGACACCGTCTTCGCCAGCGACACACCCGAACCGTCACGGCGCGGGTCGATCTCCGGCAGGTCCGCCGGTGTGCCGTTCTTCTGCGCGGCCCGGGCCGGTACCGCGCCCGCCCAGGCCAGGGACAGACAGTCCTCGCCCTTCAGGAACCGCTGGCAGCGGACACCGCCGGTGGCGCGGCCCTTGCGCGGGTACTGGTCGAACGGGGTCAGCTTGGCCGTCGTCTGGACGGAGTCGTCCAGCGTGCCGCGCGAGCCCGCGACCGTGAAGACGACCGCGTCCACGGCCGGGTCCACCGCGGTGAAGGAGATGACCTTCGCGCCGTCCGTGAGCTTGATGCCCGTCATGCCTCCCGCGGGCCGGCCCTGCGGGCGGACCTGCGCGGCCTGGTAGCGCAGCAACTGCGCGTCGTCCGTGATGAAGACCAGGTCCTCCTCACCGGTGCGCAGCTCGACCGCGCCGACGATCCGGTCGCCGTCCCTCAGCGTGATGACCTCCAACTCCTCCTTGTTGGACGGATAGTCGGGCACCACCCGCTTGACGACACCCTGCTCCGTGCCGAGTGCCAGGCCCGGCGACGACTCGTCGAGCGTGGTCAGGCAGACCAGCGTCTCGCCGTCCTCCAGCGACACGAACTCCGTCAGGGGCGCCCCTCCGGCGAGGTTCGGCGCCGACGCCGTCTCCGGCAGCTGCGGCAGGTCGATGACGTTGATCCGCAGCAGCCGGCCGCTCGACGTCACCGCGCCGATCTCACCGCGCGCGGTCGCCGGCACCGCCGAGACGATCACGTCGTGCTTCACGCGCCGGCTGTCCGCGTCCTCCGGGAAGGGCTCGCCGTTCGCCGTACGGGCCAGCAGACCCGTCGAGGACAGCAGCACCCGGCACGGGTCGTCCGCCACCTGGAGCGGAACGGCGGCCGTGGGGGCGACCGCGCCCGCCTCCAGCAGGACCGTACGCCGGTCGGTGCCGAACTTCTTGGCCACCGCGGCCAGTTCGGTGGAGACCAGCTTGCGCAGCTCGGTGTCCGAGTCGAGGATCCGGGTCAGCTCCTCGATCTCCGCGTTGAGCCGGTCCTTCTCGGACTCCAGCTCGATGCGGTCGAACTTGGTCAGGCGGCGCAGGGGCGTGTCCAGGATGTACTGCGTCTGGATCTCGCTCAGCGAGAAGCGCTCCATCAGACGCTGCTTGGCCTGCGCGGAGTTGTCGCTGGAGCGGATGAGGCGGATGACCTCGTCGATGTCGACGAGCGCCGTGAGCAGGCCCTCCACCAGGTGCAGCCGGTCACGGCGCTTGGTGCGGCGGAACTCGCTGCGCCGGCGCACGACCTCGAAGCGGTGGTCGAGGTAGACCTCCAGGAGCTCCTTGAGGCCCAGCGTCAGCGGCTGGCCGTCGACCAGCGCGACGTTGTTGATACCGAAGGACTCCTCCATCGGCGTCAGCTTGTACAGCTGCTCCAGGACCGCCTCCGGCACGAAGCCGTTCTTGATCTCGATGACCAGGCGCAGGCCGTGCGCACGGTCGGTGAGGTCCTTGACGTCGGCGATGCCCTGGATCTTCTTCGAGCCGACCAGATCCTTGATCTTGGCGATGACCTTCTCCGGGCCGACCGTGAAGGGCAGCTCGGTGATGACGAGGCCCTTGCGGCGGGCCGTGACGGTCTCCACCGACACCGTGGCCCGGATCTTGAAGGTGCCGCGGCCCGTCTCGTACGCGTCCCGGATGCCGGCCAGGCCGACGATCCGCCCGCCGGTGGGCAGGTCGGGGCCCGGGACGTACTTCATCAGGGTCTCGAGATCCGCGTTGGGGTGGCGGATCAGATGGCGGGCGGCCGCGATGACCTCGGAGAGGTTGTGCGGGGGCATGTTCGTGGCCATACCGACCGCGATGCCCGACGCGCCGTTCACCAGCAGGTTCGGGAACGCGGCGGGCAGCGCCACCGGCTCCTGCTCCTGGCCGTCGTAGTTGGGGGTGAAGTCGACCGTGTCCTCGTCGATCGACTCGGTCATCAGGCTCGTCGCCTCGGCCTGCCGGCACTCGGTGTACCGCATGGCGGCCGGCGGGTCGTCGTTGCCGAGCGAGCCGAAGTTGCCGTGGCCGTCGACCAGGGGCACGCGCATGGAGAAGGGCTGGGCCATGCGCACCAGGGCGTCGTAGATCGACGCGTCGCCGTGCGGGTGCAACTTACCCATGACCTCGCCGACCACGCGGGCGCACTTCACATAGCCGCGATCGGGGCGCAGGCCCATCTCGTTCATCTGGTAGACGATGCGGCGGTGCACCGGCTTGAGGCCGTCACGGGCGTCCGGCAGGGCGCGGGAGTAGATGACCGAGTACGCGTACTCGAGGAAGGAGCCCTGCATCTCGTCGACGACGTCGATGTCGAGGATCTTCTCCTCGAACGAGTCGTCGGGCGGCGGGGTCTTCGTGCTTCGGCGGGCCATCGCTGCCGGCTCCTCTTTTCTGGTCGCTCGCCTTCGGGTCGCGCCCCTTCGGCTCACTCTTGCTGAAGCGTGAACGGGATCTGATGCGGACCATTGTGGACCGCGGCACTGACAACGCGGACGACGACCCGACGTCAGCCGCCCCGCCGGGTGTTCACCCGTACGGCACACGGCCCCCGCCCGCAGGCTACGGGATCTCGCTGTCGGCGTACGACCACCGGGAACTTCACCAGCGCTCCGCACGCTTGCATACAGTGGCAGGACCGGCAGAAAAACGCGGTTCGGATCAACCGCTTCGCCATCGAAGGGACGTACATGCCCATGGGTCACACGGCCACAGACCAGGCAGGCACCGGAGGCCTGACAGCAACGGAGCACCGCCTGGCCAACGGGCTGCGCGTGGTGCTCTCCGAGGACCACCTGACCCCGGTCGCGGCGGTGTGCCTCTGGTACGACGTCGGCTCGCGCCACGAGGTCAAGGGCCGTACCGGCCTGGCTCACCTCTTCGAGCACCTGATGTTCCAGGGCTCCGGACAGGTCAAGGGCAACGGCCACTTCGAGCTCGTCCAGGGCGCGGGCGGCTCGCTCAACGGCACCACGAGCTTCGAGCGCACCAACTACTTCGAGACCATGCCGACCCACCAGCTGGAGCTCGCGCTCTGGCTGGAGGCCGACCGCATGGGCTCGCTGCTCGCCGCCCTCGACGACGAGTCGATGGAGAACCAGCGGGACGTCGTCAAGAACGAGCGCCGCCAGCGCTACGACAACGTCCCCTACGGCACGGCGTTCGAGAAGCTGACCGCCCTCGCCTACCCCGAGGGCCACCCGTACCACCACACGCCGATCGGCTCGATGGCCGACCTGGACGCGGCCACGCTGGAGGACGCGCGCGCGTTCTTCCGGACGTACTACGCGCCCAACAACGCGGTGCTGTCCGTCGTCGGCGACATCGACCCCGAGCAGACGCTCGCCTGGATCGAGAAGTACTTCGGCTCCATCGCCTCCCACGACGGCAAGCCCGCCCCGCGCGACGGCTCGCTGCCCGAGGTCATCGGCGAGCAATTGCGCGAGATCGTCGAGGAAGAGGTCCCCGCGCGCGCGTTGATGGCCGCGTACCGCCTTCCGCACGACGGCACGCGCGAGGCCGACGCGGCCGACCTGGCGCTCACCGTCCTCGGCGGCGGTGAGTCCTCCCGCCTCTACAACCGGCTCGTACGCCGCGACCGTACGGCTGTCGCGGCCGGCTTCGGCCTGCTGCGGCTCGCCGGGGCGCCCTCCCTGGGGTGGCTGGACGTGAAGACGTCCGGTGACGTCGAGGTGCCGGTCATCGAGGCAGCGATCGACGAGGAGCTCGCCCGGTTCGCCGCGGAGGGCCCCACGGCCGAGGAGATGGAGCGCGCCCAGGCCCAGTTGGAGCGCGAGTGGCTGGACCGGCTCGGCACCGTCGCGGGCCGCGCCGACGAACTGTGCCGCTACGCCGTCCTGTTCGGCGACCCGCAGCTCGCCCTCACCGCGGTCAACCGTGTGCTGGAGGTGAGCGCCGAGGAGGTCCAGGCGGTCGCCAAGGCCCGCCTGCGCCCCGACAACCGCGCGGTGCTCGTCTACGAGCCCGTCTCCGGAGCGACCGCCGAGGACGCGGATCCCCCGGAGGACCCCGAGGCCGAGGCCACCGTCGAAGCAGGCGACCAGAACGAGGAGGCGGCCAAGTGACCGAGCTCGCCACGATGGAATTCCACCCCCAGCCGCAGGCGGGCGAGGCCAGGCCGTGGGCCTTCCCGGCCCCCGAGCGCGGCACGCTCGACAACGGCCTGACGGTCCTGCGCTGCCACCGCCCCGGCCAGCAGGTCGTCGCCGTCGAGGTCCTTCTCGACGCCCCGCTGGACGCCGAGCCGGCCGGCCTCGACGGCGTCGCCACGATCATGGCGCGGGCCTTCTCGGAGGGCACCGACAAGCACACCGCCGAGGAGTTCGCCGCCGAGCTGGAGCGGGCCGGCGCCACCCTCGACGCCCACGCCGACCACCCCGGCGTCCGACTGAGCCTGGAGGTCCCGGCGTCCCGTCTGCCCAAGGCGCTCGGTCTGCTGGCCGACGCCCTCAGGGCGCCCGCGTTCGCGGACGGCGAGGTCGAGCGCCTCGTCACCAACCGTCTCGACGAGATCCCGCACGAGCTGGCCAACCCCTCCCGCCGGGCCGCCAAGGAGCTCTCCCGGACCCTGTTCCCGGCGGACCTGCGCATGTCGCGCCCGCGCCAGGGCAGCGAGGAGACCGTCCGGAACATCGACTCGGCGGCCGTACGCGCCTTCTACGAGAAGCACGTCCGCCCCGCCACCGGCACCGTCGTGGTCGTCGGCGACCTCACCGGCATCGACCTCGACGCGCTGCTCGGCGACACCCTCGGCTCGTGGACCGGCTCGCAGGCCGAACCGCGGCCGGTGCCGCCGATCACCGCCGACGACACCGGCCGTGTCGTCATCGTGGACCGGCCCGGCGCCGTTCAGACGCAGCTGCTGATCGGCCGTATCGGCGCCGACCGGCACGACCGCGTGTGGGCCGCGCAGGTGCTCGGCACGTACTGCCTCGGCGGCACCCTCACCTCCCGCCTGGACCGCGTCCTGCGCGAGGAGAAGGGCTACACCTACGGCGTGCGCGCGTTCGGGCAGGTCCTCAGGTCCGCGCCCGACGGCACGGGTGCCGCGATGCTCGCCATCAGCGGCTCCGTCGACACCCCGAACACCGGTCCGGCCCTGGACGACCTGTGGACGGTCCTGCGCACCCTCGCCGCGGAGGGGCTGACCGACGCCGAGCGGGACGTCGCCGTGCAGAACCTCGTCGGTGTGGCTCCGCTGAAGTACGAGACGGCGGCGGCCGTCGCGAGCACGCTGGCCGACCAGGTCGAGCAGCACCTGCCCGACGACTACCAGGCCACGCTGTACCGCCAGCTCGCCGCGACCGGCACCGTGGAGGCCACCGCGGCGGCCGTCAACGCCTTCCCGGTGGACCGGCTGGTGACGATCCTCGTCGGCGACGCGTCCGCCATCAAGGAGCCCGTGGAGGCTCTCGGCATCGGTGAAGTGACCGTCGTGTCCGCCGAGTAGCGGCACGCGCGTGAAGGGGCCCTGGTGACTGATGCGTCACCAGGGCTCCTTAATGTCCGAATTGGGGGAGAGGTTGCCTGTCTGCCCTGTGGGATGCGCTACAAACACCCTGATCCGTTTGGGGATTGAAAGTCGCCCCGCTTAGCGTCATCCGGGCTGTTCGTCAGGCAGTGCGCCGCGCCCGCGGCACCGGACAGCCATCGCCGAGTCCCCGTACGGCGCGAGCCAGGGGAGCCGGGGACCCACATATATGTAGTCCCTGGGGTGAATCGGACGCCCGCGCGTGCAGCGAGGGGGTCCGTAGGAGACCTTCCTGCTCCGAACCCGTCAGCTAACCCGGTAGGCGAGAGGGAAGGAAAGGACCAGCCACTACATGGCGTTCACGCGCGCCACCGGGAAGCACCGTGCCCCGAGCCGGATGAAGCGCTCCACCGCCCGCGCGGCGGGGATCGCGGCTCTCACCACCACCGGCGTCATCGGCACCCTCGCCGCCCCGGCCCTCGCCGCGGAGCCCGCGGCCGAGCAGACCGGACTCATCCCGGTCGTCACCATCGGCGACTCGGTCGCCGCCCAGATCGACGCCCAGGCCGAGGCCCAGCAGCAGGCGGCCGTCGAGGCCGCCCAGCAGAAGGCCGAGGAGGAGGCGCGCAAGAAGGCCGCCGCCAAGGCCGAGAAGGAGCGCGAGGCCAAGGAGCGCGCCGCCCGCGCCGCCGCCGAGCGCAAGCGCCTCAACAGCTACGTCGCCCCGATCTCGGGCTCGTACATCTCCACCGGCTACAAGGCCGGCGGCGCCGTCTGGTCCTCCGGCAGCCACACCGGCGTCGACTTCCACGCCGCCAGCGGCACCTCGGTCCGCTCGGTCGGCTCCGGCGCGGTCGTCGAGGCCGGCTGGGGCGGGTCCTACGGCAACAACATCGTGATCAAGATGAACGACGGCACGTACACCCAGTACGGGCATCTGTCGTCCATCGGTGTCTCGGTGGGCCAGACGGTCACCCCGGGCCAGCAGATCGGCCTCTCCGGCGCGACCGGCAACGTCACCGGGCCGCACCTGCACTTCGAGGCCCGTACGACCGCCGAGTACGGCTCGGACATCGACCCCGTCGCCTACCTGCGTTCGCATGGCGTGAACGTCTGACGACGGACCGCGAGATCTTCCGAAACCCCGGCTCGTCGAGCCGGGGTTTTGCCGTTTCTGTCGCCCTGCTGTCCAAAAAATATCCATGGATTCCGGCCCGCCATCGGAAATTCCCGCTCTTTGCAATAGAGTCACTGAACACACGTCAATCATCGACGTTTCACGGGGATTAAGACGGAGGTCGGTCATGCGTATTCCGGCGCACTCGGTATGCACCGCGATCAGGGACGACATCGTCGCCGGTGTCTACGAGCGCGGCAGCCGCCTCACCGAGGAACTCCTCGCCCGCCGCTACGGCGTCTCCCGTGTCCCCGTCCGGGAGGCCCTGCGCACCCTGGAGGCCGAGGGCTTCGTGGTGACGCGGCGGCACGCGGGCGCGTGCGTGGCCGAACCGACCGAGCAGGAGGCCGCCGACCTGCTGGAGATGCGGATGCTCCTGGAGCCCCTGGGCGCCTCCCGGGCCGCCCAGCGACGCACCGAGGCGCATCTGAAGGTGCTGCGCGGTCTGGTCAGGCTGGGCCAGGAGCGGGCCAGGCGGGGCAACAGCGATGACCTGCGGTCCCTGGGCGGCTGGTTCCACGAGACACTCGCCCAGGCCTCCGGCAGCCCCGCGCTGACCTCGATGCTGACCCAACTGCGGCACAAGATCTCCTGGATGTACGCCGTGGACGCGCCGGCCAACCCCGTCGAGTCCTGGGCGGAGCACGGCGCCATCGTCGACGCGGTGGCGCGCGGCGACGGGGAGCGCGCGCGGGCGGTCACGGCTCTGCACACGGAGCGCTCGACGGCGGCGCACCGGCTCCGATTCAACGGCACCGGAGATCGCCCGGAGCGTGTGAGGAACTCGCAACATCCCGTAAACATGCCGAGCCTGCGGCATTAACACGAGGGCCGTATACAAAGAGGCAGTAATTCGCGGGGGATTATTTCTGCTGCCTTTGAGCGGGAAATGCAAAGGGCTCGCCCGATAAAATCGGACGAGCCCTTCTGTGGTGCCGTGAATCAGTCGGCCCCGGTAAATCAGACGGTCTCGGGAAGCTCCTCGAGACCCTCGGAGACCAGCTTCGCCAGCCGGTCGAGGGCGGCGTCCGCGCCCTCGGCGTCGGAGGCGAGGACGATCTCCTCGCCGCCCTGGGCGCCGAGGCCCAGAACCGCCAGCATGGAGGCCGCGTTGACGGGGTTGCCGTCGGCCTTGGCGATCGTCACGGGGATACCGGAGGCCGTGGTGGCCCGGACGAAGATGGAAGCGGGGCGGGCGTGAAGACCCTCGGCCCAGCCGACGTTGACGCGGCGCTCAGCCATGTGATGCTGCCCTTCGGTGTTCAGGGTTGTCTAGACCAGTTTCCCACAACGTGAAGCGTCTCCGGATCGGTCCTTCGTCCCGTCCGGGGTGAGCCGTCCGACCGCGGCCTCGGTCGGACGTCCGTCCTTGGGCGATGCTCTCGCGTTCTCCACAGACTGCCTCGCGCCGTTGTCGTACGCGAGCCGTAATCTGGGGCCCATGCAGAGCTCGCCGGACCGGCACGAGTACCCCGCTCACTGGGAAGCCGACGTGGTGCTGCGCGACGGCGGCACCGCGCGCATCCGCCCCATCACCGTTGATGACGCCGAGCGCCTGGTCAGCTTCTACGAGCAGGTGTCGGACGAGTCGAAGTACTACCGCTTCTTCGCGCCCTACCCTCGTCTGTCCGCCAAGGACGTCCACCGCTTCACGCACCACGACTTTGTGGACCGGGTGGGACTCGCCGCCACGGTCGGCGGTGAGTTCATCGCCACCGTACGCTACGACCGCATCGGCACCGACGGACTGCCCGCGTCCGCACCGGCCGACGAGGCCGAGGTCGCCTTCCTCGTACAGGACGCCCACCAGGGCCGCGGCGTCGCCTCCGCCCTCCTGGAACACATCGGCGCCGTCGCCCGCGAGCGCGACATCCGCCGCTTCGCCGCCGAGGTGCTGCCCGCCAACAACAAGATGATCAAGGTGTTCACGGACGCCGGATACACCCAGAAGCGCAGCTTCGAGGACGGCGTCGTCCGCCTGGAGTTCGACCTCGAACCCACCGACCGCTCCCTGGCCGTGCAGTACGCGCGCGAGCAGCGCGCCGAGGCAAGGTCGGTGCAGCGGCTGCTGACCCCCGGCTCGGTCGCCGTGATCGGCGTCGGCCGCACCCCCGGAGGCGTCGGCCGCAGCATCTTCGACAACATCCGCGACGCCGGCTTCACGGGCCGGCTGTACGCCGTGAACAGCGCCTTCCCCGACAAGGAGCTCGACGGGATCCCCGCGTACCGCTCGGTGCGCGACATCGAGGGACCCGTCGACCTCGCGGTCGTCGCCGTGCCCGCCGAACACGTCCCCCAGGTCGTCACCGAGTGCGGCGAACACGGCGTCCAGGGACTCGTGGTGATCTCCGCCGGGTACGCCGAGAGCGGCCCCGAGGGACGCGAACGCCAGCGCGAACTCGTACGGCACGCGCGCGCGTACGGCATGCGGATCATCGGGCCCAACGCCTTCGGCATCATCAACACCAACCCCGGCGTACGGCTGAACGCCTCGCTGGCCAACGAGACGCCCCGCCCCGGCCGTATCGGCCTGTTCGCCCAGTCCGGCGCCATCGGCATCGCCCTGCTGTCCCGGCTGCACCGGCGCGGCGGCGGGGTCACCGGGGTCACCGGCGTGTCCACCTTCGTCTCCTCCGGCAACCGCGCGGACGTGTCCGGCAACGACGTCCTCCAGTACTGGTACGACGACCCGGACACCGACGTCGCCCTCATGTACCTGGAGTCCATCGGCAACCCCCGCAAGTTCACCCGCCTCGCCCGCCGCACCGCGGCCGTCAAGCCGCTGGTCGTCGTCCAGAGCGCCGGCGCCGCCCCCCAGGGCCATGCCGTACAGGCCACCCGGCTGCCGCACTCGACGGTGTCCGCCCTGCTCGGGCAGGCCGGCGTGATCCGTGTGAACACGATCACCGAGCTCGTCGACACCGGCCTGCTGCTCGCCCGGCAGCCCCTTCCGGACGGCGCGCGCGTGGCGATCCTCGGCAACTCCGAGTCACTGGGCCTGCTGACCTACGACGCCTGCCTGTCCGAGGGGCTCAGGCCGCTGACCCCGCTGGACCTGACGACGGCCGCCTCCCCGGCGGACTTCCACAGGGCCCTGTCCCGCGCGCTGGCGGACGACACTTGCGACGCCGTGGTCGTGACCGCGATACCCGCCGTGGGGGAGGGCTCCGCCGGGGACGCGGCGCTCGCCGAGGCGCTCAGCTCGGCGGCCGAGCAGGTGCCGGGCAAGCCGGTGCTGGTGGTCCATGTCGAGCTGGGCGGACTCGCGGAGGCACTGTCCGCCGCGACCAGCACGGCACCGCAGGCCGCCGTGCCGAGCGCCTCCCACCCCTTCCGCGCCCTGGACCGCCTCGCCGCCAAGGCCCCCGAAGAGGCACCCCGGAACTGCTCCCGCCTCATCCCCGCCTACCCCGCCGCCGAACGTGCCGTCCGCGCCCTCGGCGAAGCCGTGAAGTACGCGCAATGGCGACGCGACGCCGCCGAGCCCGGCAAGGTGCCCGAGTACGAGGACATCGACGAGAGGGGCGCCGCCGAACTGATCGACGGCCTCCTCTCACGCGGCCAGGGCCTGACCCTCGGCACCGACGAGACCTGTGAACTCCTCGGCAAGTACGGCGTCCAGGTGCACCGCGCCCTGCCCGCACCCACCCCCGACGGCGCGGTCGCGGCCGCCCACGCCCTCGGCTACCCCGTCGCCCTCAAGGCCACCGCCCCGCACCTCAGACACCGCGCCGACCTGGGCGGCGTACGCCTCGACCTCGCGGACGAGGAACAACTGCGGCGGGCGTACGCCGAGTTGACCGAGCTGTTCGGCGCGCCCGAGGAGCTGCGTCCGGTCGTCCAGAGGATGGCGCCACGCGGCGTGGACACCGTCGTACGGGCCGTCATCGACCCCGCGGCCGGCGCCGTGCTCTCCTTCGGGCTCGCCGGCGCCGCCTCACAGCTGCTCGGAGATGTCGCGCACCGGCTCATTCCGGTCACCGACCGCGAGGCGACCTCTCTGGTCCGCTCCATCCGGACGGCACCCCTCCTGTTCGGCTGGAGAGGCTCGGCGCCGGTCGACACGGCGGCCCTGGAGGAACTGCTGCTGAGGGTGTCCCGCCTTGTCGACGACCACCCCGAGGTCGTCGCGGTGACCCTGGAACCGGTCGTCGTCGCCCCGCACGGCCTGAGCGTCCTCGGCGCGTCCGTACGCCTCGCACCCCCGCCCGCTCGCGACGACCTCGGCCCGCGGACGCTGCCCGCGTACTGAGAACACCTCTGAGCGGTGCCTCGCAGTCAGTGGTCCCCCGTAGGATGGGGCTCATGGCCAAGACCAGTACGACGACCCAGGGGCTGCGAGCGGCGATCGAACGCAGCGGCTACTACCCGGCCCTCGTGGCCGAGGCGGTGGAGGCCGCCGTGGGCGGCGACTCCATCCGGTCGTACCTGGTCCACCAGGAGACGACGTTCGACCAGAACGAGGTGCGGCGGCACGTGACCGTGCTCGTCCTCACCGGCAACCGCTTCATCGTCAGCCACACCGACGAGCAGGCCGCCGACAGCACCTCCCCGACGCCGTACGCCACGACGTCCACGGAGTCCGTGAAGCTCGGCCGGATCTCGTCGGTCGTGCTCAGCCGGGTGGTCGCCAACCCGGAGCAGTACCAGCCGGGCACCCTGCCCCGCGAGGTCGTGCTGACCATCGGCTGGGGTGCCGTCTCCCGGATCGACCTGGAGCCGGCCGCCTGCGGCGACCCCAACTGCGAGGCCGACCACGGCTACACGGGCAACTCCACCGCCGACGACCTCAGCCTGCGCGTCAGCGAGGCCGGCGACGGCCCCGAGACGGTCCGCCAGACCCTCGCCTTCGCCCAGTCCCTCTCCGAGGCGACCGCGGACATCACCCGCTGATGGCTCAGTCCACCGCCTGGGAGCCTTACCCCGAACCACTGGCCGTCGACTCCGCACCGCTGCCCGAATACGGCAGCGGCTCCCTCGCCGACCTCCTGCCCACCCTGGCCGCCGGCATGGACGTACCCGGCACGACCGCCACCATCACCGAGCTGACCCCGGCCGACCGGAACTGCGTGTTCCTGATCGACGGTCTGGGCTGGGAGCAGCTGAAGGCGCACCCGGACGAGGCGCCCTTCCTGGCCTCGCTGCTCACGAGCTCACGCGGCGGCACCGGCCGCCCGCTGACCACCGGCTACCCGGCGACCACCGCGACCTCCCTCGCCTCCGTCGGCACCGGCCTGCCCCCGGGCGCCCACGGACTGCCCGGCTACACCGTGCGCAACCCCGACACCGGCGAACTGATGAACCAGCTGCGCTGGCAGCCGTGGACGCAGCCGCGCGTGTGGCAGCCGTACCCCACGGTCTTCCAGCTCGCCCATGACGCGGGCGTGCACGCGGCGCAGGTGTCCTCACCGACCTTCGAGAACACCCCGCTGACCAAGGTCGCGCTGAGCGGCGGCACGTTCCTCGGCCGCCTGCCCGGCGAGGACCGTATGGACCTCGCCGCCGAGCAACTGGCCGCCGGTGACCGCTCGCTCGTCTACACGTACTACGCCGAACTCGACGGCGCGGGCCACCGCTTCGGCGTCGACTCCGACACCTGGCGCGGCCAGCTCATGCACGTGGACCGGCTGGTGCAGCGCCTCGCGGAACAACTCCCGCCGCGCAGCGCGCTCTACGTCACCGCGGACCACGGCATGGTCGACATCCCCTTCGACGAGCAGCACCGCATCGACTTCGACGAGGACTGGGAGCTGCGCGCCGGGGTCGCCCTGCTGGGCGGCGAGGGCCGGGCCCGCCATGTCTACGCGGTGCCGGGCGCCGAGAACGACGTCCTGACCTGCTGGCGCGAGGTGCTCGGCGAGCAGTTCTGGGTGGCCTCCCGGGACGAGGCGATCGCGGCGGGCTGGTTCGGCCCGCAGATCGACGACCGGGTGTACGCGCGCCTCGGCGACGTGGTCGCGGCCGCGCGGGACGACGTCCTGATCATCGCGTCCGAGCGGGAGCCCAAGGAGTCGGCGATGGTCGGCAACCACGGTTCGATGACCCCTGCGGAGCAGCTGGTCCCGCTGCTCGAAGTACGCTCCTGAAGCCGTCTGCCGTCCTCTCTTGCCGAAAGGTGCTCAACTCCCCATGCCCGAGCTGGTGTTCTTCTCCGGAACCATGGACTGCGGGAAGTCGACCCTGGCTCTCCAGATCGAGCACAACCGCTCCGCGCGCGGCCTCCAGGGCATGATCTTCACCCGGGACGACCGCGCGGGCGAGGGCAAACTCTCCTCCCGCCTCGGCCTGGTCACCGACGCGGTGGAGGTCGAGGACGGCCAGGACCTGTACGCCTATCTGGTCGACCACCTCTCCCAGGGCGGCCGCGCGGACTACGTCATCGCCGACGAGGCCCAGTTCCTGGCGCCCGGGCAGATCGACCAGCTCGCCCGTGTCGTCGACGACCTGGGCCTGGACGTCTACGCCTTCGGCATCACCACGGACTTCCGTTCCAAGCTGTTCCCGGGCTCCCAGCGCCTGGTCGAACTGGCCGACCGCGTAGAGGTGTTGCAGGTCGAGGCCCTTTGCTGGTGCGGCGCCCGCGCCACGCACAACGCCCGCACGATAGGGGGCGAGATGGTCGTGGAAGGCGCCCAGGTGGTCGTGGGGGACGTCAACCAGGCGGAGGCGATCGGCTACGAGGTCCTGTGCCGTCGCCACCACCGCCGCCGGATGACGGCGGCCACGGCACGGGCGGCGGCGCTGTCCCCCGACGTGCTGCCGGTCACCACCGGCTGAGGGCCTCGCAGGGCCGTCACCTCCTCGTCCGTCCCGGCCCCCGCATGCCCTGACCGTCCCTCGAGTCGATCTCCAGCGATGCTCGCCGGATCTTCGAGAAGCCCCTCCTACGTTTGACCTGTCCCCGAAAACCCCAGGGGCCACAGTCGACAACAGGAGGTTCAGAGATGAACGCCGAGCAGATCACCGAGGTCGAGGTCGAGACGGACGAGCTGGCCGAGGAGTTCGGCCTCACGGTCTCGGGTGTGGCCTACTACGCCCCGGCCGTCTGATCTCCGACATCAGGCGACCTGCCCTCCTGGCGACCAGGCGGGCTCGCGATGGCCGCAAAGGGCGAACTCCCTTTGCGGCCATCACGCTTCGTGGCGCACACCCAGCGGATCACGACGGCCGACCACGACGGCCGATCGACGACAGCTGATCAACGACACCCGATCGACCACAGAGGACCACGACGGAGGAGCCGGCGGTGGAGAAGTTTCTGCGGACCAAGGGAAGCGTCGGCCACCTGCCCCCGATGCAGGAGCCGCCGAGGGGAACCTTCGAACCGGAACCGGTCCCTCGGTCGCGCGAACTCCTCGCCTCCTACTTCGACCTGGAGAGCCCCGGCGGCCCCCTCCACGCCCGGTGCACCGCCGACGTGGGCCGCCGCCTCGCACAGGACCTGCCCGTCCCCGTCCACCAGATCGCCTCGCTCGGACTGCTGAGGCAGGCCCTGAGGACCGAGGAGCCCGGCCGGCCCAACCCGGACGACCCCCGCGACCTGCCCGTACCCCTGCGGTCGGCCCGCTGGCAGCACCTGTGCACCCTGACCGAGAACTGGGACGGACTGTCCACCCGCGACCGGTCCCGCCTGGTGACCGCGCTGGCCAAACTCGGCTTCTGGAAGACCGTCGCGGACCTCGTCCCCGCCGACCCGACCGGCCGCGACCTGGACGCCCTGCGGCTGGCCTACTTCCGGCACAACGCCGACGCACAGCTCGCCGGGGACGCCCGGAGCGCGGCCGCCGCGTTCGTGCGGGCCCGCGGTGTCATGGAGGCCATCGCCCGCACCGAGGAGTTCGACCCGGCCGTACGGTACGGGGCCGCCGCCCACATGATCGTGCTGTGCGCCAAGGGCGAGAAGCAGAGGGCGCTGGCCGACATGCGGTACTGGCTGGCCGCCGCCGACGAGGTGGCCGACCGGGCCGGCGTCGAGATGGAGCCGCTGCACACCTCCATCTACTGGCGCGGAGTGGCCTTCATCCCCTTCTTCGAGGGCGACCACGCCGAGGTCGACCGGCAGCTGCAACTGGCCGAGAAATACGCCCTGGAGGCCGTGGCGCTCGCGGACGCCGACACCCGGCTCCTGGCGCTGGAGAACGTCCACCCCGTCCTGGAGACCTCCGGGCGCTCGGCCAAGGCCCGCGGGGACGTCGAGGGGGCGGAGCGGTTCTACCGACGGATGGCCGAGTGGGACCCGCTCGATCCCAAGGCACACGTACGGCTGGCCGACTTCCTCATGGGGGAGAACCGGGTCGCCGAGGCGCGCGAGGCGTACCGCACCGCCGCCGGGCTGGGCGCGCCGTACGCCTCCTACGCCCACTGCCAGGCCGCCCGCTGCTCCCTGCGCCTTGAGCAGCCGGACCGGGCCCACGGTGCCCTGGTGGCATCGGCCTCCCTCGACCGGCAGGCGCTGTCCCCGCTGATCCTGCTGCGCGACCTCTGCGCCGACGGCGGGCCCGCCCCGCTGCGCCAGTGGGCCGTGGACGAACTGGCCGTGCGGATGCGGGCGGCCCGATGAGTGCGAACCCGCTCCTGGAGCCGCCCGCCGCGCACGGGATGCAGCCCTTCGCCGACATCCGCCCCGCGCACTACCGGCCCGCGCTGGAGCGGGCCGTCGCCGAGCGCGAGGCCCGGGTCGAGGCCATCGCCGCCGACCCGGCGCCGCCGGACTTCGCCAACACCGTCGAGGCGCTGGAGTTCTCCGGCACCCGGGTCCAGTACATCCACGACGCGTTCACCCACCAGGTGACCGCGGGCGGCGACCCGGCACTGACCGACCTGGAGCAGGACATCGCCGTCCTGCTCTCCCGCCACGAGGGGCGCATCGTCCGCAACCGGCGCCTGGTCGCCCGTATCGACGCGGTGCACGCCGGACGCGACAAGATCGCCGACCCCCAGTCCCGGGCCCTGACCGTGCACTGGTGGCGCCGCCTGCGACGGGTGGGCGCCATGCTGCCCGCCGAAGCCGCCCGCGAACTCGGCGAGGTCAACCGCGAGCTCTCCCGGGAGTGCGCCGCCTACCGGCAGACCCTGATCGACGACACCCACCGCCGGGCCCTGGCGGTACCCGGCCCCGACGCCCTGCGCGGTCTGCCCGCCGACCGGCTCGCGGCCACGGCCGAGGAGGCCGCGCGGCGAGGCAGGGGAGAGCCCTGGCACGTCGTGCCGCTCGCCTCGCCCACCAGCCAGCCGGCGCTCGTCCAGCTGCGTGACCGGGACACCCGGAGAACACTGTTCGAACGCTCGCTCGGGAGAGGCGCGGACAACGAGGAACGGGCCGCCCGGATCGCCCGGTTACGCGCCCGCCAGGCCCGCATCCTGGGCTACCCGTCGTACGCCGCATGGGCCACCGAGGACCAGACGACGGGCACCCCGCAGGCCGTGGAGGCGATGTTCCAACGGCTGGCCGAGCCGCTCCTGCACGCGGCACACACCGAACGCCGCGCCCTGCGTGCCAGGGCCGGCCACCGGATCCGCGCCTGGGACTGGACCCACCACGCGGCAGCGGCACCTGCGGGCGACGGCGACGAAGGGCCCACCGCGGACGAACTCCGCGCCCACTTCGAACTGGACGCGGTCATCACCCGCGGCCTCTTCCACAGCGCCCGCCTCCTGTACGGCCTCGAGTTCACCGAACGCCACGACCTCACCGCCCACCACCCCGAGGCCCGCGTCTTCCAGGTCACCGACGAACACGCCGGCACGGTGGGCCTCTTCCTGATCGACGTCTTCGCCCGGCCCGGCAAACGAGGCGGCGCGTGGACGGGCATCCTGCGCCCCCAGGCCCACACCACCGCGACCCGGCCCGTCGTGGTGAACACCTTCAACCTCACCCCGCCCGGCACCGGGCGCCCCTGCCTCCTCGACATGTCCGAAGTCGTCACCCTCTTCCACGAGTTCGGCCACGCCCTGCACGCGCTGCTCTCCGACGTCCGCTACCCGGCGCACTCCGCCCCCGGCGTCCCCCGTGACTTCTCCGAGGCTCCCGCCCAGGTCCACGAGACCTGGGCGTTCGACGAGCGACTCCTTGAGCACTACGCCCGGCACCACCGCACCGGACAGCCGCTGCCCCCGGAGTGGATCAAACAGGTGAGCGAGCGGCACAGCACCGGTGGCGTGCATCTGCTGGTGGAGATCCTGGGCGCGGCCGCGGTGGACTGGTCCTGGCACACGCTTCCTGACGCACCCGGCGCACCCGGCGCACCCGAGGACCAGGGCGGGGACGCGGACTGGGACGCCGCGCGGGTCGAGGCGCGGGGCGCCGCTCGCTGGGGGCTGGACACGGTGCCCGAGATCCCGCCGCGGTACCGCTCCGGCTACTTCGACCACGTCTTCCACGGACCCTACGGCGCGGGCTTCTACGCCTATCTGTGGTCCGAGATCATCGCCGCCAACCTGGTCGAGGCGCTGGAGCGGCGCGGCGGCCTCACCCGCGCGAGCGGCGAGGCGCTGCGCCCCATGCTCGCAGCCGGCGGATCCCGCGCCGCGATGGCCATGTTCCACGAGCTCACCGGCCTGGACCAGCCGCGCATCGAGCCCTTCCTGCGTCGCCGCGGCCTGCCGGACATCGCACCGACGTCACCCTCTTCGAACAGGACCTCATCATGACCAGCACCGACTTCCTCGGCGGCCATCTCGCTCTCGCCGCAGACCACGATCCCGTCCTGCCCGCCTACGTGGCCAAGCTCCGCGCCTCCGTCCCGCGGGTGACCAGGCGGCTGGGGCAGCTCGCGGGCGATCGGACCGAGGCCGAACTGACCCTGTGGGGCCAGCGGTTCGCGGCGCTGGACGACGACGCCGCCCACCTGCTCCTGTCCCATCCGGTCTTCCCTTACCTGTGGCGGCAGTTGATGCTCGCGGCCCAGCGCAAGGACGCCGACTTCGTCCGCACCTGGTCCACGCACTTCGCGCGGTTCGTCGCCCTGGCCCACGCCACCGGCCCCGACGCGGACCCGGCGGGCACCGAAGTGCCCCTGGCCGCGCCCGCCACCGAGGTGCGGTTCCCCCAGACCCGCCATCACCTGGTCTTCGACACCCCCGTCCACCGACTCGTGATCCGCGAGAACGGCGACGGCACTGTCCGCGACGGCGCCGCGGCCGTACCCGCCCCCTACATCCACGGTGCGGGCGACCCCCGGCTGGGGAACGCCCGGCGCGTACGACGACCGGTCATCGCCGGCACCGACATCGAGATCGACAACGCCGGACCCTTCATCGCGCGCCACTTCGCCTCGATGAACTCCCATGAGCCGCAGCCCGGTTACCCCCGCTCCGACCTCGCCGTACGGGACATCGGCGAGGACGACATCACCGACATCTCCCGGGCCTTCGCCCTCATCGAGGACGTGTGGCCCGAACTCGCCGCCGAGATCCGCGCCTACACCCGGCTGGTCGTGCCCTACGCCTCCGAGTTCCACTCCTCGTTCACCGAGGCGATCCTGATGGGCGCCGTGTTCCTGTCGGAGGCGGCCCACCCGTTCAGCGCCACCCACTACACCGCCGAGCACCTGCTGCACGAGAGTTCACACCTTCGGCTGATGCTGCTCCTGGAACTCGACCCGCTGGTGACCGTCGCGGAAGGAGCCACCTTCAACTCCCCGGTACGCAAGGACCCGCGCCCCCTGTGGGGCATGCTCATGGCCGTCCACGCGTTCGCCCGCATCACCGCGTTCCACCGCCGGGCGTACGACCGCACCGGTCTGGAGATCCACCGCGAACTGACGTGGCAGAACGCGGATCTGCTCGCCAAGGGCCTGGACGAGATCGAGGGCGAGCCCACGGCGGAGTTCACCGAGGCCGGCAAGGTGCTGTGGGCGCAGATGCGCGCGGAGACGGAACCGGCCCTGCGATGACGACGACCATTCAGGCGCCCCAGGCGGGCTTCAGGGACCTCATCGGGGACCGGACGGTCCGTGTCCTGGCACTCTGCTCGCTGATCAACTCCTGTGCCTTCTTCGGCATGATGCCGTTCCTGGCGCTCTACCTCGCCGACATCACCTCGCTGCCGCCGGCCGCGATCGGCGCCTTCACCGGCTCCGTCGCCCTGGTCGGCGCGGTGGGGGCGCTGGCGGGCGGAGCCGTCACCGACCGGGCCGGAGCCGGGAGCCTGCTGCGCGCGGGCCTCGCCCTCTACGCGCTGCTGGCCGCGGCCCTCGCCACGGTCACCGCACCGGTACTGGTGCTGCCTCTGATCGTGTGCCTGGGCGGCGCGCTGACGCTGGTCGGGCCGTCCTTGAAGAAGCTGATGAGCCTCGCCGCGGGCGAGGGCGGCGAACTGGTCTTCCGCATACGGTTCATGACGGTGTCGGCCGGCGCCGCGCTCGGCCCGCTCGCGGGCGCCGCGGCCTACAGCGTCTCCCACCGGGCCCTCTTCGCCGTCTCGGCGGCGCTGTTCGCCTGCTGCGTGCTGCTGGTCCACGCGCGACGCGACTCCCTGCGGGGGCTGGACGTCCGCGTCCCGGCCGCCCGTCAGGGGCGCTGGACATGGACGCACTCCCTGCGCGACGGGCGGTTCCGGCTGGTCCTGGTCTCGGCCGTCCTGATCACTCTGGTCTTCGCCCAGCTCGAATCGATGATCCCGCTGTACCTCAAGGGGGAGTCCGGCGACCGCGCCCCGACACTGTTCGCGGTGGTCTTCGCCGTGCACGCCGTCCTGGGCTTCGCCTACCAGTGGCCGGCGGCATGGCTGGCCCGGCGCACCACCCTCCCGGCACAGGCAGGGGTGGGCTGCACCGGCTTCGCCGTCTCCTTCCTGTGCTGGGGAACCTCGGACGGCCGGCTGTGGGTCCTGCTGGCCGGGGTGCTCGCCTGGACCGTCGGGGAGGCGCTCCTGATGCCGATGGCCGACCTCATCACCCACCGTCTCGCGCCGGACGCGGAGAAGGGGGCGTTCTTCGGTGCGCTGGAACTCCGCTACCTGGGCTTCTTCGCCGGGCCGATCCTCGGCGGCGCCCTTCTCGACAGCGGCACCTGGCTCTACTTCGGTGCGATGGCGGCCCTGTCCTTCGCGGCCTGGCCGGTGCTGCGCTCCCGCTCCCTGGGTCTGGAGGACCGATGACCGTCGTCAAGCCGATCATCAACCCCGCCCTCCTGCGGTCGGTCGCCGGTCGGTTCCCCACGGGCGTCACGGTCATCACCACCACGACGCCGGCCGGCCCGGCGGGATTCACCTGCCAGTCCTTCACCTCGCTGTCCCTGGACCCGGCGCTGATCTCCTTCAACGTCTCCCGCTCCTCCGACACCTGGCCGCTGGTCCGCGAAGCCGGCGTCTTCTGCGTGAACGTCCTCGCCGCCGACCAGCAGGAAACCGCCCGCGCCTTCGCCCGCCGCCACACCGACCGCTTCGCCGGCATCCCCCACTCCTGCCACCTGGGCAACGGCACCCCACGCCTGTCCGGCGCAACGGCCTGGCTGGAGGCCACGGTTGAGGGCACCCATGCCGGAGGCGACCACCTGATCGTCATCGGCCGCGTCACGGCTGCCGCAGCGGGAGACCGCGAAGAGACACTGCTGTTCCACCGAGGTGCCTATGGATCGACCGGCTCCGAGGCGGAACGACTGAGGAGTGCGGGGTGACGGTGAGGGGCGGCCCGTTCGCCTACGCCGTCGGCCCCCCGAGCCTCAGCGAGGTCCCTGTACCACCGAGAACCGTGCCCCCTCCGGATCCGCCACCGTCGCCACGCGGCCGTGCGGGCTTTCGTGGGCCGACCGCAGGACGTGGCCGCCGAGGGCGGTGACATGGGAGACGGTCTCGTCGGTGTCGGCCACCTCGAAGTACGTCATCCAGTGCGGGCCCCGGTCGCGCGGGAGGGAGTTGCCGACGCCGTGGACGCCGGCGACCGGACGGCCGGCGACGTGGAGGGTGACGTAGTCGAAGTCGGCGGAGACCACCGGCTCCTCCTCGTAGCCGAAGACCGTTTCGTAGAACTTGGTGACGCTCGCCGTCTCGAAGGTGATCAGCTCGTGCCAGGCCGGTGTGCCGGGGACGCCCGAGATGCCCGTGCCGCGGTGCGCTCCCGCCTGCCAGATGCCGAAGACCGCGCCGGCCGGGTCGGAGCCGATCGCCAGCCGGCCCGCGTCCTCCGCGTCCAGGGGGCCGACCCCGATCGTGCCGCCGCACAGCCGTACCGTCTCCGCGGTCAGGTCGACGTCGTCCGAGGCGAGGTAGGGCGTCCAGGCGACCGGGAGGTGGCGGTCGGGCGGAAGTTGGCCGATTCCGGCGACCTCTTCGCCGTCCAGCAGGGCCCGGACGTAGGGGCCGAGCTGCTTGGGACCGGGTTGGAATTCCCAACCGAACAGTTCGCCGTAGAAGTCCTGGGTCGTGGTCAGTCCGTGCACCATCAGGCTCACCCAGCAGGGCGTGCCGGGGGTGTGCGTCTCGCC
Organism: Streptomyces sp. NPDC001536; assembly: GCF_042894505.1. Taxonomy (NCBI): domain Bacteria; kingdom Bacillati; phylum Actinomycetota; class Actinomycetes; order Kitasatosporales; family Streptomycetaceae; genus Streptomyces; species Streptomyces sp. NPDC001536. The sequence continues at coordinate 729,737 of NZ_JBIAVQ010000002.1, read as the reverse complement.
GGTCATCGTCACTCTCTCCTCGACCCCTTGCGGCGGCCGTGTCACCGCCGCACTCCGGAACCCCGTGCCGATGCTCGCACCACCGTGGCGCGGCGCGCTCCGGGCGCGCCGCCGCTGTGTGGCCCTTGTTCCGCAGAATGCCCGGTGTGCGGTTTCCCGTCCGTTTCTGCGCGATTGCCCACAGGTGTCGATCGGCTGTACAGCATGTGCCCGATCCCGTACGCCTGGTGATCGGGCCTGCCCGGCGGAGCAGAGTAGCCCGACATGGACGATGCGGCCACCCCGTACGCAAGGATGGTGGCCATGAACGCCATCATCTCCGCATCCGAACTCGCGAGCGAAATGACGGGTGAGAACCCGCCGGTACTGCTCGACGTCCGCTGGCAGTTGAGCGTGGCCAAGGCGGCCGGGGAGCCGCCCTTCGACGGCCGGGCCGAGTACGCGGCCGGGCACATCCCGGGCGCGGTCTTCATCGACCTGGACAGGGAACTTGCCTCCGCCGCCGGTGCGCGCGGCCGGCATCCGCTGCCCGATGTCGCGGAGTTCGGCGCCGCGATGCGCCGGGCGGGTGTGTCGGCCGCGGCGCCGGTGGTCGTGTACGACGGGGGACAGGGCTGGGCGGCCGCCCGCGCGTGGTGGTTGCTGCGCTGGACGGGTCACCCGGACGTGCGGGTCCTCGACGGCGGGTTGCCGACGTGGGAGGGGCCCCTCCAGTCGTCGGTGCCCGGTCCCGCGCTCGCCGAGGGCGACTTCGAACCGGTGCCGGGAGCCGCGGGGCTGCTCGACGCGGACGCGGCGGCGGCGCTGGCGCGGTCCGGGGTGCTGTTCGACGCGCGGGCGGGGGAGCGGTACCGGGGCGAGGTCGAGCCGATCGACCGCGTCGGCGGGCACATCCCGGGCGCGGTGTCCGCGCCGACGAACGAGAACGTGGGGGCGGACGGACGCTTCCTGCCCGCGGAGGAGCTGAGCGCGCGCTTCAAGGCCCTCGGGGCGGGCGACGGCTCCGAGGTCGGCGTGTACTGCGGCTCGGGCGTCTCCGGGGCGCACGAGGTGCTGGCCCTGGCGGTCGCGGGGATTCCGGCGGCGCTGTACGTCGGTTCGTGGTCGGAGTGGTCCTCGGATCCGTCCCGGCCGGTCGCCGTGGGCCCGGACCCTCAGTGACCCGGCGCGCGGACCGGCGCTGACGGGGTGCCACCTTCTCCGGAGGCGGACGCCGTCCCGTGCGGCTGACGGTCGGCTCGCCCGAAGCCGCGCCGCCAAGGATGAGGGCCCGCTGCCGAACGGCAGCGGGCCCTCATCCTCGTACGGCCGTCTTCACAGCCGTACGACCGACTACTCCTGCTTCTTCCGACGCGTGCCGAACACGATCTCGTCCCAGCTCGGGACCGCCGCGCGGCGGCCGGGGCGGACGCCGTCGGCCTCTGCCTGGCGGTCGGTGGAGCCGATGAGGCGGTCGCGGTGGCTGCCGACGGAGCGGGGCATGAGGACGTCCGCGTAGGCCGAGCCGGCGGAGGCCGCCGGGGCGGGGGGCTCCTCCGCCTCGGGTTCGGCGGGGGGTTCCTCCACGGGCGGGGCGGGCTCCGACGGGCGCTCCGGGACCACCAGGTCGCCCCGGAAGCTGGGGACCGCCTCCAGCAGGCTGGTCAGCGAGTCCCGTTCGGCCGTGGCCTCCTCGACCGGCTCGGGCGCCGGCACGGGCAGGCTCGGCCCTCGTTCGAGGGCACGGTCCAGCGGACGGTCGCGCGGCAGCCGCGCGATCCGCGGGACGAACGGAAAGCTGGGCTCCGGCACGGCGAGGTCGTCGGACTCGCCGATCAGCGAGCGCGCCTCCTCGTCGACGGCCTGGACGAGCCGCCGGGGCGGGTCGTACGTCCAGCTCGCCGAGTGCGGTTCGCCCGCGACGCGGTAGACCAGCAGCACTTCCCAGGTGCCGTCGTCGCGGCGCCACGAGTCCCACTGGACGGTGTCCTTCTCGACGCCGCGCAGCAGCAGTCGCTCCTGGACGGCCTCGCCGAGCTGGGGACCCGCGTTCTCGCCGGGGCGGCGGACGGGTGTCTTGCGTGCCCGCTCGGCCATGAACGCGCGCTCCGCGAGCACGGGGCCCTCGAAACGGCGTACGCGGTCCACGGGGATGCCGGCCATCTGCGCGACCTCTTCGGCCGTCGCACCGGCGCGTATACGTGCCTGAATGTCGCGGGGGCGGAGATGGCTCTCCACCTCGATCTCGATCTGGCCGAGGCGGGGACGGTCGCCGCGTACCGCGGCGCGCAGACGCTCGTCAATCGGAAGCGTGTACTCCGTGCTGTCCGCAGCCTTCAGCACCAGCCGTGTGCCGTCATTCGAGACGGCCACGACACGCAGTTCGGGCATGGGGACCTCCCGGGTGGTGCCTGCCGACGTCACGTGCGTCGCTGCTTCCGCTAGTCGAGTGTGGCCTGCCCGGGTGCAGCCTGCCACAACCTTGCCGAGTTGCCCGGCGTGTCGGGCACGGGCCCTGGATCGCCGTTATGGCACGGTTACCTATTCGCAACGCTAAGTGACCAACTCCGTCACCCTGTGCAACTAGCCCCCTCCTGGCGGTCCTTGGAGCCGCGGACGCCCTGGCGGGAGACCGGATCCAGGGCTCGCAACAGTACTCCATTTGGACCACGTGCGTGGATTGGCGCGCCGCCCAACTTCTGGCAACGGACGGGACTTGGCGGCCTCTCGCGCGAATTTGCGGATCTTGAACGTGGCGCACTTCACGGAATCACCAGAAACGGAACTATTGGTTTCGTGCGTACGTCCTTTTCTCGTGCAGTTGGTTGGTCAAGTACGGGAAAGGCGGGCAAGGTGACTACATGCGCGGAAGGCCCGATATCGGCGAAAAGGGTCCCCGCCAAGGCCGTTAGGGACCAAGACGTCGCGCCTCCGGGGTCACCATGGGCGGCACCACGGTCAGCGGCGCCGTCACCGGCCGACAGCGCTACGAGCCCAGCACCCGCCGCAAGTAGTCGTTCTGGAACCGGCGATCAGGATCAAGCCGATCCCGCAGCGCGGTGAACTCGCCGAAGCGCGGGTAGACCCCGGCGAAGTACTCGGCGTCGCGCGTGTGCACCTTGCCCCAGTGCGGACGCCCCTCGTGCGCGGTGAAGATGCGCTCGGCGGCGGTGAAGTACGCCTGGTACGGCGTGCCCTTGACCATGTGCACGGCGATGTAGGCGCTGTCGCGGCCCGACGCGGTGGACAGGGTGATGTCGTCGGCCGGCGCGGTGCGCACCTCGATCGGGAAGCTGATCCGGAGGCCGGAGCGCTCGACCATGGTCCTCAGTTCGCGCAGCGTCTCGGTGACGGCCTCGCGCGGGACGGCGTACTCCATCTCCACGAAGCGCACCCGGCGCGGTGATGTGAAGACCTTGTAGGGGATGTCCGTGTAGGTCCGCGAGGACAGGGCCTTGCTGGAGACGCGGGCGATGGTCGGGATCGTCCCCGGCGCCGCGCGGCCGACCCACTGGGCGACCTGGAAGACGCCGTTGGAGAGGAACTCGTCCTCGATCCAGCCCTGGAGCTGCGGCACCGGCTTCTCCGGGCCCGCGCTGCGGTTGTTGCGCTTGGTGTTGGTGCTGCCGGTGTGCGGGAACCAGTAGAACTCGAAGTGCTCGTTCTCGGCCCAGAGTTCGTCGAAGTCGGCGAGCACCTTGTCGAAGGGCATCGGCTCTTCGCGTGCCGTCAGCAGGAAGATCGGCTCCACGGCGAAGGTGATCGCGGTGACGACGCCGAGCGCGCCGAGGCCGATGCGGGCGGCCGCGAAGACCTCGGGGTTCTCCTTCTCGGAGCAGCTGAGCACCGAACCGTCGGCCGTCACCAGCTCAAGGCCCTTGATCTGGGTGGCGATCGAACCGGACTCGCGGCCGGTGCCGTGCGTGCCCGTGCTGGTGGCGCCGGAGACGGTCTGCTCCATGATGTCGCCCATGTTCGTGAGCGACAGGCCCTCCCGCGCGAGAGCCATGTTGAGCCTCTTGAGCGGGGTGCCGGCCTCGACCGTGACCGTCATGGCGTCGCGATCGATGTCGCGGATGCCGGTCAACAGTTGAGGGCGGATCAACACACCGTCGGTGGCGGCTATGGACGTGAAGGAGTGCCCGGTGCCGACGGCCTTCACCTGCAGGCCGTCCGCGGCAGCCTTCCGTACGGCGTCCGCGAGCTCCTCGACCGAGGCGGGAGTGACCTCCCGCGCGGGACGGGCGGCGACGTTTCCACCCCAGTTACGCCACGTGCCGTTCTTCCCGCTCGCTGTGCTGCTCAACGGTGCCTCCCCGACGCGGAGCCGGCCCCTTGAGCCGGCGGTACCCCAGAAAACCGACCGCGACCGCGACGGCCCCGGACACCGCCGGAACCCCGTACCCGGCGCGCGCCCCGGCCGCGTCGATGACCCAGCCGGCCGCGGAGGAGCCGAGCGCGACCCCGACCGCGAGCCCGGTACTGATCCAGGTCATGCCCTCGGTCAGCTGCGCGCGTGGTACGTGCTGCTCGATGAGGGACATCGTGGTGATCATCGTGGGAGCGATGGCCAGGCCCGCAACGAACAGCGCCACAGCCAGAAACGGCAAGTTTCCGACCAGTAGGAGGGGGATCATACTCACGGCCATCGCGCATATGCCCAGCAGCCAGCGAGGTTCGGGCGCCCCCTTGAAGTGCAGCAGTCCGAAGACGAGGCCGGCCACACAGGAGCCCGCCGCGTACAGGGCGAGCACGATGCTCGCGGCGCCCTTGTGGCCCTGCTCGTCGGCGAAGGCCACGGTGACCACGTCGACGGCCCCGAAGATGGCGCCGGTCGCCACGAACGTGGCCACCAGGACCTGGAGCCCGGGGGAGCGCAGGGCGCTGCCGCCGTCGCCGTGCTTCTCGCGCGGGTGCGGTGCGGGCTCGGTGGCGCGCTGAGCGGTCAGCCAGAAGACACCGACCGCCAGGAAGCAGGCGGCGAGCAGCGGCCCCGCCTCCGGGAACCACGCCGTGGACAGCCCGATCGAGATGATCGGCCCGAAGATGAAGCAGACCTCGTCGATCACCGACTCGAACGAGTACGCGGTGTGCAGCTGCGGCGTCCCGCCGTACAGCGCGGCCCACCGCGCGCGGATCATCGCGCCGATGCTCGGCACGCACCCGATGCCCGCGCTGAACACGTACAGCGTCCAGTCGGGCCACCTGTAGTGCGCGGCGAACAGCAGCCCGGCCGCCGAGACCAGGGCGATCAGCGTCGCCGGTCGCAGCACCCGCCGCTGCCCGTGCTGGTCCACCAGCCGCGAGACCTGGGGGCCCGCCACCGCCGCGGCCAGCGCCATGGTGGCCGACAGCGCGCCGGCGAGCCCGTACCGCCCGGTGAGCTGCGACACCATGGTCACCACGCCGATGCCCATCATCGACAACGGCATCCGGCCGAGGAACCCCGCGGCGGAGAAGCCCTTGCTGCCGGGGGCGGCGAACAGGGCGAGGTAGGGGCTCGGCACGGGGGGCTCCGGTCAGGAAGGGGTGGCTCGGCCGGTAAGGCGCGAACGCGGCGGATACAGCTTACGAGTTAGGTGACCCTAATGCACCTGGCGGGCCGGTACCGGAACTCCGTCCGGCACCCCGCCGTTTCCCGGCTGTCAGTACCGGATGACAGGATCGACCCATGCGAGACGCGCTCGATGCCACCCCCTACGACGCCCTGCTCCTGCTCTCGTTCGGCGGCCCGGAGGGCCCGGACGACGTCGTCCCGTTCCTGGAGAACGTGACGCGAGGGCGCGGCATCCCCAAGGAACGCCTGAAGGAAGTCGGGCAGCACTACTTCCTGTTCGGCGGGGTCAGCCCCATCAACGACCAGAACCGCGCCCTGCTGGACGCCCTGCGCAAGGACTTCGCCGACCACGGCCTGGGCCTGCCGATCTACTGGGGCAACCGCAACTGGGCCCCGTACCTGACGGACACCCTGCGCGAGATGGTCGCCGACGGCCACCGCCGCATCCTGGTCCTCGCCACCAGCGCGTACGCCTCCTACTCGGGCTGCCGCCAGTACCGGGAGAACCTCGCCGACTCGCTCGCGGCGCTGGAGGCCGAGGGCGTCGAGCTTCCGAAGATCGACAAGCTGCGGCACTACTTCAACCACGAGGGCTTCCTGGAGCCCATGATCGAGGGCGTCCTGACATCCCTCGCCGACCTCCCCGAGGACGTCCGGGACGGCGCGCACCTCGCCTTCTCGACCCACTCCATCCCGAACGCGTCGGCGGACACCTCAGGGCCGGTCGAGGACCACGGCGACGGCGGCGCGTACGTGGAGCAGCACCTGGAGGTCGCGCGGCTGATCGCCGAGGCGGTCCACGAGCGCACCGGCGTTGACCACCCCTGGCAGCTCGTCTACCAGTCCCGCTCGGGCGCCCCGCACATCCCGTGGCTGGAGCCGGACATCTGCGACCACCTGGAGGAGCGCCACGCCTCCGGCGCCCCCGCGGTCGTGATCGCCCCCATCGGCTTCGTCTCCGACCACATGGAGGTCCTGTACGACCTCGACACCGAGGCCAAGGCCAAGGCGGAGGAACTGGACCTGCCGATGCGCCGCTCGGCCACGGTCGGCGCCGACCCGCGGTTCGCCGCCGCGATCCGCGACCTGGTCCTGGAGCGGGCCGCCGTCGAGCGCGGCCAGGAGGTCACGCCCTGCGCCCTCGGCGCACTCGGCGCGAGCCACAACCTCTGCCCGGTCGGCTGCTGCCCGTCCCGCGCCCCCCGCCCCGCCGCCGCGGGCGCCGACAGCCCCTACGCGTGAGGAACCCCGTGACCGCCCCCCTGCACACGGAACTGCTCCGACTCGCCCAGGCGGCCGCCCACAAGGCCGGTGCCCTCCTCAGGGACGGCCGCCCGGCCGACCTGGCGGTGGCCGCCACCAAGTCGAGCCCCATCGACGTGGTCACCGAGATGGACATCGCGGCGGAGAAACTGATCACCGACCTGATCTCCTCCCACCGCCCCGACGACGGCTTCCTCGGCGAGGAAGGCGCCTCCAGCGAGGGCACGAGCGGCGTCCGCTGGGTGATCGACCCGCTCGACGGCACCGTCAACTACCTGTACGGACTGCCCACTTGGGCCGTCTCCATCGCGGCCGAGCAGGACGGCGAGACGGTCGTCGGAGTGGTGGCTGCCCCGATGCGCGGCGAGACGTACCACGCGGTGACGGGCGAGGGCGCCTGGGCCACGGGCGCGTGGGACGGCGAGCGCAGGCTGGCCTGCCGCCCGGCACCGCCCCTGGACCAGGCCCTGGTCTCGACGGGCTTCAACTACGTCCTCGAGGTCCGGGCCCACCAGGCCGAGGTCGCCCAGCGGCTCATCCCGCTCCTCCGGGACATCCGCCGCAGCGGATCGGCGGCGGTGGACCTGTGCGACGTGGCCGCGGGCCGCCTCGACGGCTACTACGAACGCGGCCTGAACCCCTGGGACCTCGCGGCGGGCGACCTGATCGCCCGGGAGGCGGGCGCCCTGACCGGTGGACGCCCCGGAGAGCGCCCCGCACGGGATCTGGCGATCGCCGGCACCCCGGGCGTCTTCGAGCCCCTCCAGCGGCTTCTGGAGGACTTCGGGGCCTGGCACGACTGACGGGCACCGACAGAGCGCACAGCAGTGGGCCCCGGTGCTGGATTCACCGGGGCCCACTGTCGTGCTCAAAGCCGATCAGACGCTAAGCGCTGACCTCCACGCCATGTTCGGCGGCGAGACGGCGCAGGTCTTCGAGCTCGCCCTGCTCCACCTCGACGAGGAAGTCGTCGCCCTCGTTACGAGCCCGCGTCAGGTCGGTCTCGGTCGCCCTTATGCGCTGCAGAAGTCCTGCGGTGAATGCGTCCATGCTGCGCCCCCTCGTCCTGGGTCGTCGTGGGTCGGTGGCACGGGGGTGTGCCGTTCGGAAGGGGCGATCACGCCTCCAGCAGATGCCCAGCGCTGCCCTGCTGGGCGGCGGCGGCGCCGGACACCCACGCCCGCTCTGCGGAAAGCGGATTGCGGTGTACCGCATGGTGCTGCGGCACATGCAGAGCGTGATCGCGGGGTGTAAAGCCGTCCTCCCCCCGCTCTCTTCCACGGAAACCTCAACCCGACGAGAAAATCTCGCATTCCCCGGCTTCACACCTGACCTTCACCCGGGCTCACACCTGGCCTTCAGACGGCCCTTCCCCGTCTTACAGCCGACTTATGGCCGAAAAGGGCAGGATGGAGGTCAACACACTCACCAAGGCCCCCGCTCGCGTGCCCGAGAAGCGCTACGCGGGTGGACACAGGAAGGACAAGCGACGTGCGCGTACTCGTCGTCGAGGACGAGCAACTGCTCGCCGATGCGGTGGCCACCGGACTGCGCCGGGAGGCCATGGCCGTCGACGTCGTGTACGACGGTGCGGCCGCCCTGGAGCGCATCGGCGTCAACGACTACGACGTGGTCGTCCTCGACCGTGACCTCCCGCTGGTGCACGGCGACGACGTCTGCCGCAAGATCGTCGAGCTCGGCATGCCCACACGCGTGCTGATGCTCACCGCGTCCGGCGACGTCAGCGACCGTGTCGAGGGCCTGGAGATCGGCGCCGACGACTATCTGCCCAAGCCCTTCGCGTTCAGCGAGCTGACGGCACGCGTGCGTGCCCTCGGCCGCCGCACCAGCGTGCCGCTGCCGCCCGTCCTGGAGCGCGCCGGCATCAAGCTCGACCCCAACCGCCGCGAGGTCTTCCGCGACGGCAAGGAGGTGCAGCTCGCTCCCAAGGAGTTCGCCGTCCTGGAGGTGCTCATGCGCTCCGAGGGCGCGGTCGTCTCCGCGGAGCAGCTCCTGGAGAAGGCCTGGGACGAGAACACCGACCCGTTCACCAACGTCGTCCGGGTCACCGTCATGACCCTGCGCCGCAAGCTGGGCGAGCCGCCCGTCATCGTCACCGTGCCCGGCTCCGGCTACCGGATCTGATCCGCCATGGCCGCCGCTCCCGCGCCTCCCGGGGCGCCTCCGAAGCCCACCTGGGACCCCCGGCGGGTCGAACCGCCGTTCCCCTGGCTGCGCCCGACCATCCGCATACGGCTCACACTGCTGTACGGCGGCATGTTCCTGATCGCCGGCATCCTGCTGCTGTCGATCATCTACCTGCTGGCCGCGAACGCGCTGAACGTCGGCAGCGACCTGCCCTTCAAGGTCGTCACCGGCACGGTGTCCAGCGAGAACTGCAACATCGTGTCCACCCAGCTGCCGGCGTCCGAGCTCAACCACGCGCTCAACGAGTGTGTGAACGAGCAGCGCCAGCACGCCCTGGACAACCTCCTCAGCCGCTCCCTCCTCGCCCTCCTCGGCCTCGCGATCATCGCCTTCGCGTTCGGTTACGCCATGGCCGGCCGGGTCCTGTCGCCGCTGGGCCGGATCACCCGGACCGCCCGCGCGGTGGCCGGCTCGGACCTGTCCCGGCGGATCGAGCTGGACGGACCGGACGACGAGCTGAAGGAATTGGCCGACACCTTCGACGACATGCTGGAGCGGCTGCAGCGGGCCTTCACGGCCCAGCAGCGGTTCGTCGGCAACGCCTCGCACGAGCTGAGAACGCCACTGGCGATCAACCGCACGCTCCTGGAGGTGCATCTCTCGGACCCGGGTGCGCCGGTGGAGCTCCAGCAGCTCGGCAAGACGCTGCTGGCCACCAACGAGCGCAGTGAGCAGCTCGTGGAGGGCCTGCTGCTGCTCGCCCGCAGCGACAACCAGATCGTCGAGCGCAAGCCCGTGGACCTCGCGGAGGTGGCCGAGCAGGCCGTCGACCAGGTGCACGCGGAGGCCCACGCGAAGGGCGTGGAGATCCGCGGCGAGCGGCAGTCCGCGGTCGTCCAGGGCAACGGTGTGCTGCTGGAGCGGATCGCGCTGAACCTCGTCCAGAACGCCGTGCGGTACAACGTGCCCGACGACGGCTGGGTCGAGGTCACCACCGAGGTCCTGCACGGCCAGGCGGTCCTGGTCGTGTCGAACACGGGCCCGGTCGTGCCGGCGTACGAGATCGACAATCTCTTCGAGCCGTTCAAGCGGCTGAGGGGCGCCGATCGCACCGGCAGCGACAAGGGTGTCGGTCTCGGTCTGTCCATCGTCCGCTCGGTCGCCCGGGCGCACGGCGGGCACATCTACGCACAGCCGCGAGAAGGGGGAGGTCTCGTGATGCGGGTCACCCTGCCGATCTGAGATCATGTCGCCGACACACGGGGATGTTCGCTTTGCGCGGAATTTTCTGGGCACTCGTCGAGCTGTCCCGTGTGTGATCGATCACAAGGGCGAATTTCCGGCCATCTACTGTCAGTGATCAAGAATGCTGGCGGAAAGCCGGGAAAGTCCGGGTTTTCGAGGGGCTTGATCACGGGAAGTACACGGTGAGACGCCTTTGAAGTGCGGCATTCGGACCGTGTACGGTCCCCTTCGCCATCCCAGCCGATCACTCAAGAGGAGTCCGGTTGGGTGTCGATTGAGTAACAGACCTTGATGTGAGGCAAAATCTCCGCCTCGGGTCGGGCACAAGTCCGGCCTCTCACGCGTTACGTGCGCTGGAGACACCGCAGACACCCAGAGGGGGAGAGCGACATGGCAACGGATTACGACACCCCACGCAAGACCGACGACGACGTCGACTCGGACAGTCTTGAAGAGCTGAAGGCCAGGAGGAACGACAAGTCGACCTCCGCCGTGGATGTCGACGAGTTCGAGGCCGCCGAAGGCCTGGAGCTTCCCGGCGCGGACCTCTCGAACGAGGAGTTGGCCGTCCGGGTACTGCCCAAGCAGCAGGACGAGTTCACTTGCATGAGCTGCTTCCTGGTGCACCACCGCAGTCAGCTGGCCCGCGAGAAGAACGGTCAGCCGATCTGCCGCGACTGCGACTGAGGACGGGTCGGCCGTGACTGGCTCGACCCCTCCCTGGAAGCGCCGCTCCCCCCTGCCGGGAGCGGACCAAGGGCCGTCCGACGGCTCTCACGGTGCGCGTGACGACGAGCGGGGCTCATCAGGTCCGGGGGCCTCGCTCGAACCCACGGCAGGCCGGGGTGACCACCCGGCGCCCGTGGACCATCCCGCGCCCGTCGCCAGGCGACGGGTCGCGGTGATGCGCGAGAAGGTCGGGGAAGGCGTCCGCAGAGGCGGTAGCCGCGCCAGGGCGGGCTTGGCGTACCTCGCCGACCGGATCATCGACAACGCCCCACGGATCCCCGTACGCGACCTTCAGACGCTTCGCAGGCAGTTCCCGGGCCTCGGGCCCGAGCAGATCGCCGACAAGCTCGTGGCGGGCGCCGCGAACGCCTCCTCGACCGTGGGGGCCGGGATCGGCGCGGCGGCGATGCTGCCTGTCCCGCCGGCGATGCCGACGGAGCTGGCCGCGGAGATCACCGGGGTCGCGGCGATCGAGCTGAAGCTGATCGCCGAGCTCCACGAGGTCTACGGCGCCCGGCCGCCGGGCGGTCTCAAGGACCGCAGCACCGCGTATCTGAACTCCTGGTCGGGGGAGCGCGGTATCGACGTGACCAAACCGTCGACGATCAACTCCGCCCTCGGCGGCCCGATGAAAGCGCAGCTGCGGCAGCAGATCATGAAGCGGATGGTCCGGAACCTGCCGAACCTGATGCCGTTCATGGTCGGCGCGGCCGTGGGCGCGGTCATGAACCGCAGAGACACCAAGAAGCTCGCGGCGCGCATCCGCGCGGACCTGCGCAAGACGCAGGTGCCCTGGGAGGCGCTCGACGCGCTCCCGCCGCTGGAGGAACCGGCGCATCCCCTGGAGATCGGGGACATCGCGAAGGAACTGGGGCGGGGACACGGCGAGGGCCGCGGCCCCCGGTAAGAGTTCCGTGAGATTCCGGGCCTCGTGAGAGAGGCGGGTCCGCCGCGGAGTGAAGCCTCGCGCGAATGTTCTAGGCGGCGTCCCGCGCCTGCTGGAGCGCTTCGGCCAGCCGCTCCGGCTCCCGCGTCGACAGATACAGGTACGGAGTCGGGTCCTCGGGGTCCGTGACCTCCACCCGCAGTGCCGTCGGGATGTAGGCGCGCAGCAGCAGGAAGGCGCGGGTGTCGGCCTTGTACGTGCGCCAGGCGCGCGCCTCCTCCGCGTCCAGTACCTCCGCCGCACCCAGCGCCGTGACCGGGATCTTCGCCTCGCCGGCGATCAGCGAGCCGCCCACCACACGGATGCGGGGCGAGCCGTACGAGCTGGCGACGACGGCCGCGGCCGCGGTGCCGCCGACCAGGCCGCCGAGCAGCGGCAGCGTGCCGAACGGCAGCAGGATCAGGGCGAAGGAGACCCCCACCAGGAACGAGATGAGCCACCACGAGCGGGGGGCGGTGAGGCGTTCTTCGTAGGGGGTGGCGGAGAGCTGCATGGAGCCAAGCTTGGCACGGTGTTAGTCACAGGCCGACGCGCGGGTAAGGTCTGCGGCTGTGAGTGGTAGTTCCGCAGCTCTTCAGCCTCCCGCCGATGCCGTGCGGCCGGTGCGTCACCCCGACGCGCCCGCACCCGGCGAGCTCCTCGGCGCGCACTACGGCCAGTGCTTCGGCTGCGGCGGCGAGCAGGCCCACGGACTGCACCTGGCGGCCCGGGCCGGCGAAGGGGTCTCGGTCACCGCCGAGTTCACCGTGCGGCCCGCCCACCAGGGTGCCCCGGGCCTCGCGCACGGCGGCGTGCTCGCGACCGCCCTCGACGAGACCCTCGGCTCGCTGAACTGGCTGCTGCGGACGATCGCGGTGACCGGACGTCTGGAGACCGACTTCGCGCGACCCGTCCCGGTGGGCACGGTGCTGTACCTGGAGGCCGAGGTGACGGCCGTCGCGGGACGGAAGATCTACTCGACCGCCACCGGACGGATCGGCGGCCCCGACGGGCCCGTCGCCGTCCGTGCGGAGGCGCTCTTCATCGAGGTGAAGGTCGACCACTTCATCGACAACGGCCGCCCGGAGGAGATCCGGGCCGCCATGGACGACCCGGACCAGGTCCGGCGTGCCCGTGCCTTCGAGGTGAACCCGTGAGCCGTGAACCCCTGAGCGTGCTGATCCGGCGCGTCGACCCCGACGTACCGCTTCCGTCGTACGCGCACCCCGGTGACGCGGGAGCCGATCTGCGCACCACCGAGAGCTGTGAACTGAAGCCGGGTGAGCGGGTCGTACTGCCCACCGGGGTGTCTGTGGCGCTCCCGGAGGGGTACGCGGCCTTCGTGCACCCCCGATCCGGCCTCGCCGCCCGCTGCGGTGTCGCTCTCGTGAATGCCCCGGGGACGGTTGATGCCGGGTACCGTGGGGAGATCAAGGTGATCGTGGTGAATCTCGACCCGCGCGAGGTGGTGCGGTTCGAGCGCTTCGACCGGATCGCCCAACTGGTCGTCCAGCAGGTCGAGCGGGTCCGCTTCCAGGAGGTCGCGGAACTTCCCGACTCGGCGCGGGCCGAAGGGGGCTTCGGGTCCACCGGAGGCCATGCCGCGGTGGCCGGGGCTAGCAGCACAAGCGGTCAGGCCGCCGACGGCGGCGCAACGGGTGGGAATCGATACGCATCGGTCGTATCCGACCGGGAAGGACAGTGACGTGTTCGGACGTCGCAAGAAGAAGGGTGCCGCCGAGGACGCGGCCGGCGAGGCCGAGCAGGTCGTCGACAGTGTCGACACTGAGGCGGACGACGAGGACGGCGCGCGTGAGCGTGTGAGGCTCGAGCCCGAGCCGCGGCCCGACGGGCCCTGGGACGACACCGAGGTGCGCGAGCCCGGCGAGGGCCGCGTGGACCTGGGCGGTCTCTTCGTGCCTGGCGTCGACGGCATGGAGCTGCGGGTCGAGGTCGCGGGTGACGCGATCGTCGCGGCGACCGTCGTGCTGCGCGACAGCGCCGTCCAGCTCCAGGCCTTCGCCGCTCCCAAGCGCGAGGGCATCTGGGGCGAGGTGCGCGAGGAGATCGCCACCGGCATCACCCAGCAGGGCGGCATCGTCGACGAGGTCGAGGGTCCGCTGGGCTGGGAGCTGCGGGCCCAGGTGCCGGTGCAGCTGCCGGACGGCACGGGCGGTTTCCAGGTGGTGCGGTTCGTCGGTGTGGACGGTCCGCGCTGGTTCCTGCGCGGTGTGATCTCGGGCCAGGGCGCGGTGCAGCCGCAGGCCGCGGGTCTTCTCGAGCAGATCTTCCGGGACACGGTCGTGGTCCGCGGCGAGGGCCCGATGGCGCCTCGCGACCCGATCGTCCTCAAGCTGCCGAACGACGCCCAGATGGTCCCCGAGGGCGTCCAGCAGCAGGACCAGGAGGGCTCCCGCTTCTCCGGCGGCATGGGCCAGCTCCAGCGCGGCCCGGAGATCACCGAGGTTCGCTGAGCCACGTAGAAGCACCAGGGCCGCATCCCCACGGGGGTGCGGCCCTTTCTCGTGCGCGGACTCTTGACGGCGCATTGGTCTGTACCTACCGTCTCCGGCCAACGCGTCTGTTCATAAAGGCGCTTCACGTTCATATACGAGAACGGAAGGCCCCCCACGCATGCGCAGAACCGCTCTCCTCGCGGCCGTCGCCGCGCTCGTCGCCGGTGCCCTCGCCTGGCCCGCCGACGCCGCTCCCGCCACCTTCGCCCACCCCGGAGTCACCGTCTCCAAGGGCCAGTTGGACTTCACCCGTGCCAAGGTCAACGCCGGCGCCCAGCCCTGGAAGGGCGCCTACGACCAGATGATGGCGAGCAAGTACGCCGATCTGAACCGCACGCCCAAGCCCCGCGCCGTCGTCGAGTGCGGCTCGTACTCGAACCCCAACCACGGCTGCACCGACGAGCGCGAGGACGCCTTGGCGGCGTACACCCAGGCCCTCGCCTGGTACATCACCCGCGACGAGCGCCACGCGAAGAAGTCCATCCAGCTGATGGACGCCTGGTCGGCGGTCGTCACGGACCACACCAACAGCAACGCGCCCCTCCAGGCCGGCTGGGCCGGCTCCTCCTGGCCGAAGGCGGCCGAGATCATCAAGCACACGTACACGGGAGGCTGGGCCGGCTCCGGGCGCTTCGCGACCATGCTCCGCGACGTCTACCTCCCGGAGGTCATCAACGGCTCCAACTCCAACGGAAACTGGGAGCTGTCGATGATGGAGGCCGCCGTCGGCATCTCCGTCTTCCTGGAGGACAAGGCGTCGTACGACAAGGCCACGGCGAAGTTCCGCACGCGCACCGCCGCCTATGTCTACCTCGCCTCCGACGGCGAGCTGCCGAAGATCGTGCCGAGCCAGAACCTCGACACCCGGGACAAGGTCGTCAGGTACTGGCAGGGGCAGTCCACCTTCGTCACCGGCCTCACCCAGGAGACCTGCCGCGACCTCACGCACACCGGCTACGGCATCTCGGCGATCTCGCACGTCGCCGAGACCAGCCGCATCCAGGGGCAGGACCTGTACGGGACCGACGTGGGCGAGCGGCTGCGGCAGGCGCTCGGGTTCCAGGCCAAGTACGAGCTGGGTACGGCCGTGCCGAGCTGGCTGTGCGGCGGGTCGCTGCATCTGGGCCTCGGGCCGGTCACCGAGGTCGGCTACAACGCCCTGCACAACAGGATTGGCATGGCCATGACTAACACGCAGGCGCTGACCGAGCGGAACCGCCCGGCCGGCAGCAACAATCTGTTCGTGGCCTGGGAGACCCTCACCCACGGGGACAACCTGAGCTGAAACCGTTGATCGGCCGGGCATCCGGTGGGGATACTGGCGCCCGGTCGAAGGCTTCACGGGGGAGCGGCAGATGAGCCAGGTGGTCACCGAGACCATGGTGCGGGTCGAGAACGTCCACAAGTCCTTCGGGCGCGGAGCCGGCGTCGTCCACGCCCTGCGCGGGGTCTCCCTGGAGGTGCCACGCGGTGAACTCGTCGCCCTGAAGGGCCGGTCGGGGTCGGGGAAGACCACGCTCCTCAACATCGTCGGCGGGCTCGACACCCCGGACGAGGGGCGCGTCGAGGTCGGCGGGCGCGATCTCGCCGGGCTCGACGAGGACGGACTGCTCGCCCTGCGCCGGGACAGCATCGGCTTCGTCTTCCAGTCCTTCGGGCTCATCCCCATCCTCACCGCCGCCGAGAACGTCGGCGTCCCGATGCGGCTGCGCCGGGCCGAGGCACGCGCGCGTGAGGAGCGCGTCGAACTGCTGCTGTCCCTGGTGGGCCTCGCCGACCACGCGGCACAGCGGCCCACCGAGCTCTCCGGCGGCCAGCAGCAGCGCGTCGCCATCGCCCGCGCCCTCGCCAACAGCCCCTCGCTCCTGATCGCCGACGAGCCGACCGGCCAGCTCGACGCGGAGACCGGGCACGCCGTGATGGAGCTGCTGCGGGCCGTCGTACGCAGCGAGAACGTCACCGCGCTGGTCGCCACGCACGACGCGACCCTGCTGGATCTGGCCGACCGGGTGCTGGAGCTGCGGGACGGGGAGATCGTCGAGGACTGAGCCGGCGGCACGGCACCGTCGCCGTGTGCCGGCCGGGTGCGCTCGGGGGCGTGCCGTCAGGGTTGTGTCAAAGACCGCCTCCGGGGTTGCCCTGGCCCCATTTGGCGGGATTGTTCGTCGTAAGGTCGACGCTGCGTAGGCAGTAGTGACCGGCAGACAATAGGACCCATGGGACGCGGCAAGCTTCGGATCTACCTCGGTGCGGCACCGGGCGTCGGCAAGACGTACGCGATGCTGTCCGAGGCCCACCGCCGGATCGAGCGGGGGACCGACTGCGTCGTGGCGTTCGTCGAGCATCACGGCCGGCCGCGCACCGAGGTGATGCTGCACGGGCTGGAGCAGGTCCCGCGCCGGGAGCTGGAGTACCGGGGGAGCGCCTTCACCGAGATGGACGTGGACGCCGTACTGCGCCGCGCCCCCGCCGTCGCCCTGGTGGACGAACTCGCCCACACCAACGTCCCCGGCTCCCGCAACGCCAAGCGGTGGCAGGACGTGGAGGAACTGCTGGCGGCTGGGATCGACGTGGTGTCGACGGTGAACATCCAGCATCTGGAGTCGCTGGGGGACGTCGTCGAGTCGATCACCGGGGTGCGGCAACGGGAGACCGTGCCGGACGAGGTGGTGCGGCGGGCGGATCAGATCGAGCTTGTCGACATGTCGCCCCAGGCGCTCCGGCGGCGGATGGCGCACGGGAACGTCTACCGGTCCGACAAGGTCGACGCGGCGCTGTCGAACTACTTCCGGCCCGGGAACCTCACCGCACTGCGGGAGCTGGCGCTGCTGTGGGTGGCCGACCGGGTCGACGAGTACCTCAAGCAGTACCGCAGCGAGCACCGGGTCTCGAAGATCTGGGGTTCGCGGGAGCGGATCGTGGTCGGCCTGACCGGGGGTCCGGAGGGGCGGACCCTGATCCGGCGGGCCGCGCGGCTGGCCGAGAAAGGCGCCGGCGGGGAGGTGCTCGCGGTCTACATAGCCCGCAGCGACGGACTCACCGCCGCCTCGCCCAAGGAACTCGCCGTCCAGCGCACCCTCGTCGAGGACCTCGGTGGCACCTTCCACCACGTCGTCGGCGACGACATACCCGCGGCCCTGCTCGACTTCGCGCGCGGCGCCAACGCCACCCAGATCGTCCTCGGATCCTCGCGCCGCAAGACCTGGCAGTACGTCTTCGGCCCCGGAGTCGGCGCCACGGTCGCCCGGGAGTCCGGACCCGACCTGGACGTCCACATCGTCACCCACGACGAGGTCGCCAAGGGGCGCGGACTGCCCGTCGCCCGGGGCGCGCGGCTCGGACGGGCCCGGATCATCTGGGGCTGGGCGGTCGGTGTGGTCGGCCCGCCGGTCATGGCCCTGCTGCTCAGCACCGTCGACCTCGGCCTCGCCAACGACATGCTGCTGTTCCTGACCGTGACGGTCGCGGCCGCCCTGCTCGGCGGACTGCTGCCCGCGCTGGCCTCGGCCGCGGTCGGCTCCCTGCTGCTGAACTACTTCTACACACCGCCCCTGCACCACTGGACCATCGCCGACCCCAAGAACATCGTCGCCATCGCGATCTTCGTCGGCGTCGGTGTCTCGGTCGCCTCCGTGGTCGACCTCGCCGCCCGGCGCACCCACCAGGCGGCCCGGCTGCGGGCCGAGTCGGAGATCCTCTCCTTCCTCGCGGGCAATGTGCTGCGCGGCGAGACCAGCCTGGAGGAACTCCTCGAACGGGTCCGGGAGACCTTCGGGATGGAGTCGGCGGCCCTCCTGGAGCGCGTCAGCGATGTCGAACCGTGGACCTGCGCGGGCCGGGCCGGGCCCGAGCGCCCGGTCGAGCGGCCGGAGGACGCGGACGTGGACGTGCCGGTCGGCGACCACATGGCCCTCGCGCTGACCGGGCGGGTGCTGCCCGCGGAGGACCGCCGGGTGCTGGCCGCCTTCGCCGCGCAGGCGGCCGTCGCGCTGGACCGGCGACGGCTCCAGGAGGAGGCCGACCAGGCCCGCGCGCTGGCGGAGGGCAACCGGATCCGCACGGCGCTGCTGGCCGCCGTGAGCCATGATCTGCGGACCCCGCTGGCCGGGATCAAGGCGGCGGTGTCCTCCCTGCGCTCCGACGACGTGGCATGGTCCGAGGAGGACCAGGCGGAGCTCCTGGCGGGCATCGAGGAGGGGGCCGACCGGCTCGACCACCTCGTCGGGAACCTGCTCGACATGTCCCGGCTCCAGACCGGCACCGTCACCCCGCTGATCCGGGAGATCGACCTCGACGAGGTCGTCCCCATGGCGCTGGGCGGGGTGCCCGAGGACAGCGTGGAGCTGGACATCCCCGAGACGCTGCCCATGGTCGCCGTGGACCCGGGGCTGCTGGAGCGGTCCGTGGCCAACCTCGTCGAGAACGCCGTCAAGTACAGCCCGCGGGGCAAAGCCGTCCTGGTGTCCGCCAGCGCCATCGCCGACCGGGTAGAGGTCCGGGTGGTCGACCGCGGCCCGGGCGTCCCCGACGAGGCCAAGGAGCGCATCTTCGCGCCCTTCCAGCGCTACGGCGACGCCCCGCGCGGCGCCGGGGTCGGCCTCGGCCTCGCGGTCGCCCGTGGTTTCGCCGAGGCGATGAGCGGCACGCTGAACGCCGAGGACACGCCGGGCGGCGGCCTGACCATGGTCCTCACGCTCCGGGCGGCAGGATCACCCCCTGAGCCACAACTGGTCGTACAACCCGAAAGGCAGGTCACATGACCCGGGTGCTCGTGATCGAAGACGAGCCGCAGATCGTGCGCGCCCTCGTGATCAACCTCAAGGCCCGCAAGTACGAGGTCGACGCGGCCCACGACGGCGCCACCGCCCTCCGGCTCGCCGCCGCCCGCCACCCCGACGTGGTCGTCCTGGACCTCGGGCTGCCCGACATGGACGGCGTCGAGGTCATCAGAGGCCTGCGCGGCTGGACCCGGGTGCCGATCCTGGTGCTGTCCGCGAGGCACTCCTCCGACGAGAAGGTCGAGGCCCTCGACGCGGGCGCCGACGACTACGTCACCAAGCCCTTCGGCATGGACGAGCTGCTGGCCCGGCTGCGGGCGGCGGTCCGGCGGGCCGAGCCGGTCGGACCCGGCGAGGACGACGTGACGACGGTGGAGACCGAGGAGTTCACCGTCGACCTCGCCGCGAAGAAGGTCAACCGGGGCGGCAAGGACGTACGCCTGACCCCCACGGAATGGCATCTGCTGGAGGTGCTGGTGCGCAACACCGGTCGTCTGGTCAGCCAGAAACAGCTGCTCCAGGAGGTGTGGGGGCCCTCGTACGGAACCGAGACGAACTACCTGCGCGTCTACATGGCGCAACTGCGCAGGAAGCTGGAGGCGGACCCCTCGCATCCCAGGCACTTCGTCACGGAACCCGGTATGGGCTATCGGTTCGAGGGCTAGTACCGCGGGTACGAAGGTGTCAGTGCACCCCGGTACGCTTCACATATGAGTGCTGTTCCGCGTTCCGAAAAGCCGGTGGGCCGGTTCCGGCGCATGCTCGACAGGCTCTCCTCGTCCCAGGAGGACCTGGAGTCGGAGGAGCTGCGGGAGGACGCCGAGACCGCAGGCTGCATCAAGATCGGTGACTGCCACGACCGGCAGATCGTGACCGTTACTGGTACCTTGCGCACGGTCACGCTGCGCCCCAGAGCCGGTGTCCCCGCGCTGGAGGCCGAGCTGTTCGACGGCTCCGCCGCACTGGACGTGGTGTGGCTCGGCAGGCGGTCCATCGTGGGGATCGAGCCGGGGCGCAAGCTGATCGCATCGGGCCGGATCTCGATGAGCCGGGGCCGCCGGGTGCTGTTCAACCCGAAATACGAACTGAGACCCCTCGGTAGGGAGTAGCCGGTGACGTCGCTCGACAAGCCGACGGAAGACACTGAGCAGCACGACGCCCGGGCGGTGACCGAGGCCGCGCTGTTCGAGGCCTTCGGAGGCCTGCGGGGCATGGTGGAGACGGTGCTGCCCGGCCTCCTCTTCGTCACGATCTACACGATCAACAAGGACCTCCACATGTCCGCGATCGCCGCGCTCGCGGTGTCGCTGATCCTGGTCGTGGTCCGCCTGGTGACGAAGGACACCGTCAAGCACGCCTTCAGCGGTGTCTTCGGCGTCGCCTTCGGTGTCGTCTTCGCGATGATGACCGGCAACGCCAAGGACTTCTACCTGCCCGGCATGCTCTACACGCTGGGGCTGGGCCTGGCCTACATCATCACCACGCTGTGCGGGGTCCCGCTGATCGGTCTGATCCTCGGCCCGGTCTTCAAGGAGAACCTCTCCTGGCGCACCCGCAACCCGGGCCGCAAGAAGGCGTACGCCAAGGCCAGTTACGCCTGGGGCGCGATCCTGCTCGCCAAGTGCGCGATCCTCTTCCCGCTGTACTGGTGGGCCGACACCGCGCAGCTGGGCTGGGTGCTGGTCGCGCTGAAGATCCCGCCGTTCCTGCTCGCCGTCTGGCTGACCTGGGTCTTCCTGGCGAAGGCCCCGGCGCCCATCGACGTGTTCGCGGAGATGGAGGCGGCCGAGAAGGCGGAGGAGGAGCGCAAGGCGGCCCTGGCCGAGGAGCGCGGCGAGACGACCGGCGCCGCCCGGCACCGGCGCGAGGCGTAGCTTCCCGTACTTCCGGTACTTCCGGTACTTCTCGTACGACGACGGAGGGCGCCCTGATCGCTCAGGGCGCCCTCCGTCGTCGTAGCGCCTGAAGACGTCAGCTCGTCGCGTCCTCGCGGCGCACCGACAGCAGGTCCTCCAACTGCTCCTCACGGGCCGGGGCGGCCACGAAGAGGAGCTCGTCGCCGGCCTCCAGGGAGTCGTCCTGGGTCGGGGTCAGGACACGGTTGCCGCGGATGATCGTCACCAGGGACGTGTCCTGCGGCCACTCGACATCGCCGACCTGGGTGCCGGCCAGGGCCGACTCCTCGGGGAGGGTCAGCTCGACGAGGTTGGCGTCACCGTGGCTGAAGCGCAGGAGGCGGACCAGGTCGCCCACGCTCACCGCCTCCTCGACCAGGGCCGACATCAGACGCGGGGTGGAGACGGCGACGTCCACGCCCCAGGACTCGTTGAAGAGCCACTCGTTCTTCGGGTTGTTCACCCGGGCGACGACGCGCGGGACGCCGTACTCCGTCTTCGCGAGGAGTGAGACGACCAGGTTGACCTTGTCGTCGCCCGTCGCGGCGATCACCACGTTGCAGCGCTGGAGCGCCGCCTCGTCCAGGGACGTGATCTCACAGGCGTCGGCCAGCAGCCACTCCGCCTGGGGGACGCGCTCGACCGAGATGGCGGTGGGCGCCTTGTCGATGAGCAGGACCTCGTGGCCGTTCTCCAGCAGTTCGCCCGCGATCGAGCGGCCCACCGCACCGGCACCGGCAATGGCGACCCTCATCAGTGACCGCTCTCCTCTTCGGGACCCTTGGCGAACGCCGCCTCGACCTTGTCGACCTCGTCGGTGCGCATCATCACGTGCACCAGGTCGCCCTCCTGCAGCACCGTCTGGGAGCTGGGCAGGATCGCCTCGCCGAGGCGGGTCAGGAACGCCACGCGGACGCCCGTCTCCTCCTGGAGGCGGCTGATCCGCTGGCCCACCCAGGAGGCGGAGGTGTGCACCTCGGCCAGCTGGACGCCACCGGTGGGGTCGCGCCACAGCGGCTCGGCACCCGAGGGCAGCAGCCGGCGCAGCATCTGGTCGGCCGTCCAGCGGACCGTGGCCACCGTCGGGATGCCCAGACGCTGGTAGACCTCGGCGCGGCGGGGGTCGTAGATGCGGGCCGCGACGTTCTCGATGCCGAACATCTCGCGGGCCACCCGGGCGGCGATGATGTTGGAGTTGTCGCCGCTGGAGACCGCGGCGAAGGCGCCGGCCTCCTCGATGCCCGCCTCGCGCAGGGTGTCCTGGTCGAAGCCGACTCCGGTGACACGCCGGCCTCCGAATCCGGAGCCCAGTCGTCGGAAGGCGGTGGGGTCCTGGTCGATCACGGCGACCGTGTGCCCCTGTTGCTCCAGGGTCTGGGCGAGAGCGGAACCCACTCTGCCGCAGCCCATGATGACGATGTGCACGACCGTCCTTCCGGTGTCAAGAGATACTGCTCAGCCCCATCAGGGTCTCAGACCGTCGCCCAAGCTACACACGCACGGTAGGACGGCGGCACCCCTGTGCACGGTTGTCCCGGTGATCGGGACGATCAGCGGCGGCTGATGCTGCGCACGCTCACCAATGTCAGGATTCCGAGGCCGACGAGGGTGGCGGCGGCACCGATCAGCTCTGCGGTGGCGTGCATGGGACCTCCAAGGGGCGGCGGCAGACGGGCTTTTGTCATATAGGCATGCGCATCCGGCCACCTGCGGAATCCGCAGCCGGGGCGCCTCGTGTTTTCACCC
Organism: Streptomyces sp. NPDC001536; assembly: GCF_042894505.1. Taxonomy (NCBI): domain Bacteria; kingdom Bacillati; phylum Actinomycetota; class Actinomycetes; order Kitasatosporales; family Streptomycetaceae; genus Streptomyces; species Streptomyces sp. NPDC001536. The sequence goes on along the minus strand of NZ_JBIAVQ010000002.1, from coordinate 706,956 downwards.
GGAGGGCAGAAGCGGGGTGGCGGGTGGTTGGGCACCCGTTCGAACGCCTACGATGTTCTGTCGTGTCCAAACTGACCGACGTGCCCAAACGGATTCTGATCGGGCGCGCATTGCGCAGTGACCGGCTGGGGGAAACGCTCCTGCCGAAGCGCATCGCCCTCCCCGTCTTCGCCTCCGACCCGCTCTCCTCTGTGGCGTACGCGCCCGGCGAGGTGCTGCTGGTCCTGTCCATCGCGGGTGTGTCGGCCTACCACTTCAGCCCCTGGATCGCCGTCGCGGTCGTCGTGCTGATGTTCACGGTGGTCGCCTCCTACCGACAGAACGTCCACGCCTACCCGAGCGGCGGCGGTGACTACGAGGTGGCCAACACCAACCTCGGTCCCAAGGCCGGCCTCACCGTCGCCAGCGCCCTGCTCGTCGACTACGTCCTGACCGTCGCCGTCTCGATCTCCTCCGGCATCGAGAACCTCGGCTCCGCGGTGCCCTTCGTCGTCGAGCACAAGGTGCTCTGCGCGATCGCCGTGATCGTGCTGCTCACCCTGATGAACCTGCGGGGCGTGAAGGAGTCCGGCTCGCTGTTCGCGATCCCGACGTACGTCTTCGTCGCGGGCGTCTTCATCATGATCGCCTGGGGCGCGTTCCGCGGGCTGGTCCTCGACGAGACCATGCGGGCGCCGACGGCGTCGTACGAGATCAAGGCCGAACACCAGGGCCTGGCGGGCTTCGCCCTGGTCTTCCTGCTGCTGCGCGCCTTCTCCTCCGGCTGTGCCGCGCTCACCGGCGTCGAGGCGATCTCCAACGGCGTCCCGGCCTTCCGCAAGCCCAAGTCCAAGAACGCGGCCACCACGCTCGCGATGATGGGCCTGCTGGCCGTCACCATGTTCTGCGGCATCATCGCGCTGGCCGCGGTCACCAAGGTCCGGATGGCCGAGAACCCGGCCGTGGACCTGCTCCACAACGGTGTCGCGCTCGGCGCCGACTACGTGCAGAACCCGGTGATCTCCCAGGTCGCCGAGGCCGTCTTCGGCAAGGGCAGCTTCCTGTTCATCGTCCTGGCCGCGGCCACCGCGCTGGTGCTGTTCCTCGCCGCCAACACGGCGTACAACGGCTTCCCGCTGCTCGGCTCGATCCTCGCCCAGGACCGCTACCTGCCGCGCCAGCTGCACACCCGCGGCGACCGTCTCGCCTTCTCCAACGGCATCGTCCTCCTGGCCGGCGCCGCCGGACTGCTGGTGTGGATCTACGGCGCCGACTCGACCCGTCTGATCCAGCTCTACATCGTCGGCGTGTTCGTGTCCTTCACGCTCAGCCAGACCGGCATGGTCCGGCACTGGAACCGCCATCTGGCCACCGAGAAGGACCCGGCCAAGCGCCGCCACATGGTCCGCTCCCGGGCCATCAACACCTTCGGCGCCTTCTTCACCGGCCTGGTGCTGATCGTCGTCCTGGTCACCAAGTTCACCCATGGCGCCTGGGTCGCCCTGCTCGGCATGGTGATCTTCTACGCGACGATGTCGGCGATCCGTAAGCACTACGACCGGGTGGCCGAGGAGATCGCGGCCCCCGAAGGCCCGAGCGACGACAGCGTACGGCCCTCCCGCGTCCACTCCGTCGTGCTCATCTCGAAGATCCACCGCCCCACGCTGCGGGCGCTGGCCTACGCCAAGCTGATGCGCTCGGACACGCTGGAGGCCCTGAGCGTCAACGTCGACCCGGTGGAGACCAAGGCGCTGCGCGCGGAGTGGGAGCGGCGCGGGATCGACGTACCGCTGAAGGTGCTGGACTCGCCGTACCGCGAGATCACACGGCCCGTCATCGAGTACGTGAAGAGCCTGCGCAAGGAGTCGCCGCGGGACGCGGTGTCCGTGATCATCCCGGAGTACGTGGTCGGCCACTGGTACGAGCATCTGCTGCACAACCAGAGCGCGCTGCGGCTCAAGGGCCGGCTGCTGTTCACGCCGGGGGTCATGGTGACCTCGGTGCCGTACCAGTTGCAGTCGTCCGAGGCGGCGAAGAACCGGGCCCGCAAGCGGCAGGACTGGAACGCGCCGGGTGCGGTGCGGCGGGGGCCGGCGGAGGAGCGGGCGAAGGAGGCGTCTACGCCGAAGTAGAGTGGTGGGTTGTTGTCGGCTCACCCGTGGGCCCGTTCCGTTGGTCCATCCTCACTCGATCGTTGTGGAGTCTCCCCGCCATGCAGGCAGAACCGAAGAAATCACTGGTGGGGGTCGACTACGAGGTCGAGGTGGGCCCCGTCGCGCACGGCGGGCACTGCATCGCCCGTACGTCCGACGGCCAGGTGCTGTTCGTCCGGCACACGCTGCCCGGTGAGCGGGTCGTGGCCCGGGTGACCGAGGGCGAGGAGGGCGCCCGGTTCCTGCGCGCGGACGCCGTCGAGGTCCTGGAAGCCTCCAAGGACCGTATCGAGGCGCCCTGTCCCTACGCGGGGCCCGGCCGCTGCGGCGGCTGCGACTGGCAGCACGCCAAGCCGGGGGCCCAGCGCCGGCTCAAGGGCGAGGTCGTCGCCGAGCAGCTCCAGCGGCTCGCGGGGCTCACGCCCGAGGAGGCCGGCTGGGACGGCACCGTGCTGCCGGCCGAGGGCGACAAGCTCCCGGCGGGCGAGGTGCCGCAGTGGCGGACCCGGGTGCAGTACGCGGTGGACGCCGACGGCAACGCGGGGCTGCGCCGCCACCGCTCGCACGAGGTCGAGCCGATCGACCACTGCATGATCGCGGCGCCGGGCGTCAGCGAGCTGGGCATCGAGGACCGTGACTGGGCCGGGATGGCGTCGGTGGAGGCGATCGCGGCGACGGGTTCGCAGGACCGCATGGTGATCCTGGAGCCGCGGCCGGGCGCCCGGCTCCCGCTGGTCGAGCTCGACAAGCCCGTCTCCGTCATGCGCGTCGAGGAGCACGACGGCGGCATCCACCGCGTCCACGGCCGCGCCTTCGTGCGGGAGCGGGCCGACGGCCGTACGCACCGCGTGGGCAGCGGCGGCTTCTGGCAGGTCCATCCGAAGGCCGCCGACACCCTGGTGACCGCGGTCATGCAGGGTCTGCTGCCGCGCAAGGGCGACATGGCGCTGGACCTGTACTGCGGTGTGGGTCTCTTCGCGGGAGCCCTCGCCGACCGGCTCGGCGACAAGGGCGCCGTCCTCGGCATCGAGTCCGGCAAGCGCGCGGTGGAGGACGCCCGGCACAACCTCGCCGCCTTCGACCGCGTGCGCATCGAGCAGGGCAAGGTCGAGTCCGTCCTCCCGCGCACCGGGATCACCGAGGTCGACCTGATCGTCCTGGACCCGCCGCGCGCGGGGGCGGGGCGCAAGACGGTCGGGCATCTGTCGTCGCTGGGGGCACGGCGGATCGCGTACGTCGCGTGCGATCCCGCCGCGCTGGCCCGGGACCTGGGGTACTTCCGGGACGGGGGGTACCGGGTGCGGTCGTTGCGGGTGTTCGATCTGTTTCCGATGACGCATCACGTGGAGTGCGTCGCTGTTCTGGAACCCGCTGCAAAGGGGCTATGACCCGCAGGATGTCCTCGACCTGTTTCCCGACGTCCACCGTGTGGAGGGCGCGGGTCGAGAACACCCTGTCTCAACTCCGTCAGGGACAGGTTCGGCTCAACTCGTCGAGCAGCGCGTCGGCCTCGAATGAAGTCCCCGCCGTGCCCGAGTCAGTCGGACGTCGGCGGTGCCTTCGGCGCGCGGAACAGGCAGCCGATCGCGGCGGCTAGGACGATGATGCTGACCGCGACCAGCGAGGCGGACAGGCCGTCCATGAAGGCGGACTTGACGCCGTCAGCGAGGGCCGTGCCCCGGGCACCGAGTTGATCGGCGACGTGGAGTCCCGCGGCGGCGGAGTCGCGTGCGGCTTCGGCGGCTTCGGTCGGGAGTTGGTCGAGCGAGTCGGGCAGGTTGGAGCGGTAGTGGCTGCCGTAGATCGAGCCCATGAGGGCGATGCCGACGGCGGAGCCGACCTCGCGGGTGGTGTCGTTCATCGCGGAGGCGACGCCCTGCTGGCCGCGGCCGAGTGAGCCGGTGATGGCGGCGGTGCCCACGGAGCCGGACAGGCCGATGCCGAAGCCCGCCAGGACGAGACCGCCGAGAAACGGCAGGTAGCCGGAGTCGACGTCGAGCAGGGAGATGACGAACAGGCCGGCGCTCAGCAGGAGCAGCCCGGCGGTCATGGTGGCCTTCATGCCGACTCGCCGGACCAGGTGAGGGGTGGCCTGGGAGGTGGGCAGGACGACGACGGCGACGGGGACGAGGGCGGCGGCGGCCTTGAGCGGGCTGTAGCCGAGGATCAGCTGTAGGTACTGCAAGCCGACGAAGAAGAACCCGAAGACGGCCATGAACTGCACGAGGACGGTGACGGCGCCGGCCCGGAAGCCGCGGATGCCGAACAGCGCGGGGTCCAGCAGCGGGTGCTGGTTGCGCAGGCCCAGCCAGGCGTACGCGGTGAAGGCCAGCACCGTGACGACGAGGGCGGCGATCACCACATGCTCCGTCCAGCCCTGCTCGTTGCCCTCGATGATGGCGAACACGAGGGTGCCGATGCCGACGGCCGTGCACACGGCCCCGGGTACGTCGGGCGGGGACGGGTGCTCGTCCTTGGTGTCGGGCGCCAGGACGAGGGCGGCGACGGCGGCGAGGAGGGCGGCTGCGGCGCTGGTGACGAAGATCGACCGCCATGAGTACCACTCCAGCAGGGTGCCGGCTGCGAGCATGCCGATGATGGCGCCCGCCGCGGCGAAGCCGGACCAGGTGGCCACTCCCTTGGCGCGCTGCTCGGGAGGGAAGGCCGCGGTGATCGTGGACAGGGTGCCCGGCATGATCATCGCTGCTCCCAGCCCCATGACGACCCGCCAGACGACGAGGGTGGTGGTGGAGTCCGCGAAGGAGGCGGCCAGGGCGGCGGCGCCGAAGACGACGGTGCCCGCGAGAAGGACGGTGCGGCGGCCGACACGGTCACCGATGGCACCCAGGGGCAGGACGAGAGCGGCCAGGGCGACGGTGTAGCCGTCGGCGATCCAGGTCAGCGAACTGTTGGTCGCCGACAGGTCGATGGCCAGGTCGGGCAGGGCGAGGTTGAGCGCGGAGACGGAGGCGACGACCAGGACCAGGGACAGGCACATGGCGAACAGGACACCGCGGTGGCCGGCGCGGCCGGTCGCGACGGCTTCCTGTGTGGCTTCGGCCTGATCGTCGGGCTTGCGGAGCGGGGCTGTGGACATGAGGGACCTGTCTTAGTCGGTGCCGGGCTGGACGAGCTTGAAGACAAGACGCGCGGCGGTGCGCTGGGCCGCCTGGCGCAGGCGCACCGGTGCCGGAAGGGCTGGCGACTGCGTTGGGGGAGTGGCGGCCAGCCGGGGAAACAGCGCCTCGGCGTTGGTGCGGTTGATGGCCTTGAGCGTGCCCGAGTCGACAGTGCTGTCGAGACCGTTGGCGAAGTACTGGCCGGCGGGAGTGGGGGCGAAGGGCCAGTCGCTGCCGAAGAGGACGTGTCCGGGCCGGGCGAAGGCGAGCAGGGTCGGCAGGGCGGCGGGGCTGGAGGACAGCGCGGTGTCGAAGTAGAAGGAGCGGAAGTCGTCCAGCACGTCGAGCGGGCTGCGCGAGGTGTCGCCTGCGATGGTGACGGCCATGCGGTGCGAGGAGTAGGGGACGAAGCCGCCGGCGTGGCTGAGGACGAACCGGATGTCCGGGTAGCGGCGCGGGATGCCGTTGCGGACCAGGAGGTAGGCGGCGCGGGTGGTGTCCAGGAGGAAGTCGGCGGCGAAGGCGGGAATGCCGTCGACGGGCGGTGCGGGCAGCTCCGCCGGGTGCACGAAGACCACCGCACCGCGGTCGTTCAGGGTGCGCCACAGCCTGTCCTGGCCGTCGGCGCCGAGGTAGGTGCCCCGGTTGTTGGCGAGCAGGGTGACGCCGTCGGCGCGCAGGGCGTCCAGGGCCCGCGTGGCCTCGGCGGCGGAGACGTCTGTGTCGGGCATGGGCAGGGTGGCGAAGAAGCCGAAGCGGCCGGGGTGGTCGGCGGTCAGGGCGGCGGAGTGGTCGTTGAGGCGTCGGGCCAGGTCGGCGGCCTCGCCGGGGTCGGTGAGGAAGCCGGTGCCGGGCGTGGAGACGGAGACGATCGAGGTGGTGGTGCCCAGCAGGTCCATCAGTTCCAGTGCCGACTCGGGGGTCCAGTCGGGCAGGGCCCGGCCGCCGGCGTCGGCGATACCGGCCTTGGCGAGCTCCGCCCGGTAGAAGTCGGGCACCACGTGCTGGTGGACGTCGATGCGTTGTGCCGAAGGGGACATGCACGGGGCCTTTCATGCGGGTCTGCGTGGTACGGCGGGGAGTTGTGTCATTCCGGCCGCCGACCACGCACTGCCGACCGTGCGACGAGCAGGCTATGGGTGTCGGCGCCCGGGGGGACCCAAGGAGTCCGGCGTGGCGGTGATCGAGGGCCGTTCGGAAGACCGGGAGAGAGGATCGCGGTCGGGACTGGGGAGGCGGATCGGGAACCTGGCCTGCGATGTCTGTGGCGGGTCGGCGGGCGGGACGGTCGGTCAGACGAAGGACACCGAGACCGAGCCGAGGGCTCCGAAACGGGCCTCCGCCTTCTGTCCGGCGCCGACGAAGGGAGCGGTGGTCATGGCGCCGGGCAGGATCACGTGTCCGGGGTCCAGTCCGACGCCGAAGGCGGCAAGGGTGTTGGCGAGCCAGGCGACCGCGGTCGCCGGGTGGCCCAGGACCTCCTTGCCGCTGCCGGAGGCCGCGTAGTCACGGTTGACGTGCAGGTCCACGGTGACCGCCGCGAGGTCGGGCGCATATTCCATCGGTGTCCAGGAGCCGCAGACCAGCCCCGCGGAGCTGGCGTTGTCCGCGACGGTGTCGACCAGGGTGATCCGCCAGTCGCGGATACGGCTGTCGACGATCTCCAGTGCGGGAGCGACCGCCTCGGTGGCTGCCAGTACGTCCTCGGTGGTCACCCCGGGGCCGTGCAGCGGCCGGGCGAGGCGGAAGCAGATCTCGGGTTCGACGCGCGGGGCGCAGTAGCGGGTGGCGCGTACGGCTGCGCCGTCGCGGTGGACCATGTCGTCGAGCAGGTGCCCGAAGTCCGGCTCGTGCACGCCGAGCAGTTGCTGCATCGGGGCGGAGGTCAGGCCCACCTTGTGGCCGATCACCGTCGCCCCGGTGGCCAGTCGGCGGGCGATGTTGTCCTGCTGGACGGCGTAGGCGTCGGCGAGACCGAGGCCGGGCAGCGTCGTGGAGAGCGGTTCGATCGGTGTCGCATGGCGTTCGGCCTCGCGCAGCAGCCGGGCGGCTTCCTCGCGCCGCCGGCCGGGCGGGGTCATGCCTTGCTCCTTGCCGCCATGCGCGTCGCCGCGTCGTAGACCAGCTGGGCGTGCAGTTCGAACAGCGCCACGAGGTCGACGGCGTCGCCGTTGATCTCCCGGTGGACGAACAGTCCGTCGGCGCACGCGACGGCGTAGGTCGCCAGCGTGCGGACGGCCTCCTCGTCGAGGCCGGGGAAGAGTGTTTCGGTCACCTCGGCGATCTTCGCGTGCGCGATGGCGCGGACCTGGAGGAACACCGTCCGGCCGCGGGGCTCGGTGGGACGTCGTTCCAGCGCGAGCATCAGACCCAGACGGAGGAAGTCGGGGGCGTCGACCAGTGACTTCGCCACGTTGCCCGCCATGACGGTGATCCGCTCCAGCGGGGTGCCCGTCTCCTCGCCCGGAAGCACGACCGCGGCCAGCCAGGTGTCGAAGCTGCGTTCGATGACCGCGGCGATCAGGTCGTCCTTGTCCTTGAAGTGCCAGTAGATCGAGCTGGCGGGCAGTCCGCACTTGGCGCTGACCGCCGCGATCGACGTGCCCTCGTATCCCCGCTCGCCCGCGATCTCCACGGTGGCGTCGAGGATGCGCTGCCGCGACTCCACCCCGTTCGCGCGCTTCTTGCGGGTCGTCTGCGGTCTCGTCATGGCAGGTGCCCCTCCTCTGTGCGGTTCGCGCAGGCTCTTGACCGTCTCTGACGACGAGCCTACCGTAGCAGCCGTTCCAATTGGAATGAGCGTTACAGCAAGGGCCGTGCAGTGTGAGCCGTGCACTAAGGACGACAGTGAGGTGGCCTGGTGTGAGTTCAGGGCCGGGACAGAGACCGAGAACAGTGACTACGACGTGGCGGTGATCGGTTACGGCCCCACGGGCGTGACCGCCGCGAACCTGCTGGGCGCCATGGGCCTGCGCGTCGTCGTTCTGGAGAGCGATGCGGAGATCTTCAGCCGCGCCAGAGCCATCTCCACCGACGAGGAGGTCCTCCGCATCTGGCAGCGGATCGGCCTGGCCGAGCGGCTCAAGCAGGACATGCTGACCGAACGGCCCGTCGACTTCGTCGACGCGAACGGCCGCCCGTTCCTCAGCGCCCGCCCCACCCCGCGCGGCCACGGCCATCCGCCGCAGCTGTTCATCTACCAGCCCGCTCTGGAGCAGGTCCTGCGCGACGGCGTCGACCGGTACCCCCAGGTGCGGGTGCTGCTGCGCCACGAGTGCCTACGTCTGCGCCAGGACGCCGACGGGGTGGAACTGACCGTGGTCGGTACGGCCGACGACTCCGTCCACCGGCTGCGCGCCTCCTACGTGATCGCGGCCGACGGCGGCTCCAGCCTCACCCGCGCCCAGCTCAACATCGGCTACGAGGGCAGGACGTACGAGGACCGCTGGGTGGTCATCGACACGAAGATGCTCAAGCCCTGGCCGGACCACGACAAGCTGCGCTTCCACTGCGACCCGGCCCGTCCCGCCGTGGACTGTCCGACCCCGCTCGGCCACCACCGGTGGGAGTTCCCCATCCTGCCCGGCGACGACGAGAAGCAGCTCATCACCGAGGAGGCCGTGTACCGGCTGGTGGCCCGGTACGGCATCTCCCGCGACAGCGTCGAGGTCCTGCGCGCCACCGTCTACAGCCACCACGTCCGCTTCGCCGGCCGCTTCCGCACGGGCCGGGTCTTCCTCGCCGGCGACGCCGCCCACGCCATGCCCCCGTGGATCGGCCAGGGCATGGCCGCCGGCGTGCGCGACGTGGCCAACCTCTGCTGGAAACTCGACGCCGTCCTGCGCGGCGAACTGCCCGAGACCGTGCTCGACAGCTACGAGGCCGAGCGCAAACCGCACGTCAAGGAAGTCACCAAGCGGGCGGTGTTCGTCGGCCGGATCATCACCGAACGCCGCCTGCCGGTCGCGCGCGTCCGCAACGGCGCCCTGCGGGCCCTGGACCGCATACCGGGCTTCGGCGACTGGATGCAGGACTCGAACTGGATCCCCGTCGCACGGTACGACGCCGGACTGCAAGCCCGCCCGCGCACCAGGGCGACCGGCCACCAGGTCCCCCAGCCCTGGGTCACCGGCCCCGACGGCACCCGCGTCCGCCTCGACGACGCACTCGGCGGCCGATGGCACCTCGTGCACGCCCGCACGGCCTCGCCCCAGCCCGCCTGGGACCTGCCCGGCGTCCCTTCCCTGATCGTCACACCCGTCGGCTCCCGGCCGGCCGAGGGCACCCTCGTCGACAGCGACGACGTCCTGCTGCCCTGGATGACCAAGCACGGCGCCACCACGCTCGCCCTGCGCCCCGATGCCTACGTCTACGCCGCGGCTTCCGCCGGCGCCCCACTCCCGCCCCCGCCCCTCGGTTTCACCCCCTCCATGACCTCCCCGCCCGACCGCGTCCGCCGCCCAGTGAGGACACCGGCATCATGACGATCACCCCGACCGGCCTGCCGACGATGCAGGAGACGACGTACGACATCGGCGGGCGGAAGATCTTCGCCGCTCAGACCGGAGACGGCCCGCCCGTCCTGCTGCTGCACGGTGGCGGCCCAGGAGCCTCCGGCGTCTCCAACTACGCCCGCAACATCGCGGAGTTGGCCAAGGAGTACCGGGTCATCGTGCCCGACCTGCCCGGCTACGGGCGCAGCACCAAGGGCGTCGACGGCACCGACCCGTTCGGATTCCTGGCTGACGGCATCCGTGGACTGCTCGACGAACTCGGCTTGGAGAAGGCCCACTTGGTCGGCAACTCCTACGGCGGTGCCTGCGCCCTGCGCCTGGCCCTGGACACCCCCGACCGGGTCGAGCGCATGGTCCTCATGGGCCCCGGCGGCATCGGCACCACCCGTGCCCTGCCCACTCCCGGCCTCAACAGCCTGCTGAACTACTACAACGGTGACGGGCCTTCGCGGGCGAAACTGGAGAAGTTCATCCGGAACCATCTGGTCTTCAACGCCGCCGACGTCCCGGACTCCGCGATCGACGAGCGCTACCGGGCCAGCATCGACCCCGAGGTGATCGCCGCGCCGCCCCTTCGACGGCCTTCGGGACCGGGCGCCCTGCGGACCGTGTGGAAGATGGACTTCACCCGCGACCCCCGTCTGTCCCGGCTGCCCGTGCCCACGCTGGTGCTGTGGGGAGCGCAGGACAAGGTCAACCGGCCGTCCGGTGGCCGGATGCTGGCCGAGCGGATGCCCAACTGCGACCTGTACACGGTCGCCAACACCGGACACTGGGTCCAGTTCGAGCGCGCCGAGCTGTTCAACAGGCTGTGCGCCGGCTTCCTGGCAGGCCGACGATGAGCACCGAAGCGACCACCGGCGCCTCCGTCTTCGGAGCCGTCCACCTCGGCTACATCGTCATCGAGACCAACCGCTTCACCGACTGGCGCCGGTTCGGCACGGACGCCATCGGCATGCACCACGACGCACTCTCCCACGACCTGATGCGCTTTCGCCTGGACGACCAGGAGTGCCGGTTCCTGCTTCGGCGCGGCCCCGCCGAGGACGTTGTCGCCACCGGCTGGCACATCGACGACCACACCGCCTTCGAACAGATCGAGGCCCGCATCCGCGCCCATGGCGTCCCCCTCCTCGTCGGTACGGACGAGGAGGCCGCGCTGCGCGGTGTGGAACGCCTGCTGCGCTTCCCCGGCCCCAAGGGCATCACCCAGGAGATCTACACCACCCCAGTGACGTCGTCCGAGCCGCTGCGCATGCTCGCCTCCGGGTTCGTGACCGGGGACTCGGGCATGGGACACATCGCGCTGACCTCGACTAAGCCCACGCAGATCCGCGGCTACTTCGACACCGTCTTCGACGCCCGCCTGACCGACTACATCGACGAGACCATCAGCGGCGTCAAACTCAAGATCCGCTTCCTGCGCGTCAACGAACGCCACCACTCCGTCGCCGTCGCCACCACCCGCGGCCTGCCCATCGACCCGATCCCCACCCGCGTGCAGCACCTCAACATCCAGGCCGCGAGCCTCGACGACGTTGCCCAGAGCTACCAGCGCGTGCACGAACTCGGCTTCGACATGGCCCTGTCCGTCGGCCAGCACACCAACGATCGTGAACTCTCGTACTACGCCCGCACCCCCTCGGGCTTCGAATGGGAAGTCGGCTGGAACCCGATCGTCGTCGACGAGACGACCTGGGAACCCACCACCCACCAGGGCATCAGCGTCTGGGGGCATCTCCCCGTCGGTCAGACCATCGTGGACAAGCTCAACCAGTTCCGCGTCGGCGCCCGCTCCCTGGCCCGCTCCGAGAACACCGTGCCCGCGCTCAGCGGCGCGGGTATCGCAGACGACTGATCCGGAAACGGTCACCTCACCACCAACGGCGGGGTGACCGTACTCGCCCGTCTTCCCGGCAGGGCATCCGCCGCACCGGGCCTTCGGCGGGCACTCGTCCCACAGCCCGGTCGGGGGCAGCCCACGCCGCCGCCCTGTTTTCCAGCACGGCCGGTGAGCTGTTCGCCGACAGCCCGGCGAGAGGTATGCCCCTGGGCGCTGTGCTGGGCGCTCTGCAGCTGACCGTTCTGCTGCTGACCTCCACGCCGATCCACTCGCCGAGCGGATAGGACCGGTCGCTGACGTCGATGCAGAACGCGTTGGCGCTCACGGGGGAAACGAGCCTTGTCCAGATCGTCAATGTGGCGGTGGTCTTCACCGCCATGCTGCTGCACGCCCACTGGGCGGCGCTCACGGACTGTTCGAGGCGTGCCGAGGGAGCCGGGACGGGTGTCCGATGGAGTGAGCCGTCGTCGTGCCGGGCTCAGGCCGGACCGGCCCCGATCCTCGCGGCCAGCGCGGGGAACTGAGCCAGGGCGTTGGACCGTTCGACAGCCAGCCGCTCAGCACGTGCGAACGTCTCGTCCAGCTGCGGTGCGGGGTCACCGGACGCCGGGAACAGGGCACTGGTGAAGGGCCAGTCGGTGGCGAAGAGGATGTGCTCGGTACCGGCCAGTTCCCGCACCGACTTCATCGCCTGGGGCGCCGGTGAGGGGGTGCGCCTGGTCCGTGCAGGGCCAATCCGCCGGGCCGTGCAGGCCGCCCGGCGACGTCTCAGGAAGAAGCGCCGCGCGGCGAGTTGCCCCCGCACGCAGCACACGGGACAGGCCCAGGGCGGCCGTGCGCACGGCGGGCGCGAGCTGGGCGGGGTGGAACCGGGCGCGCGGCACGGCGACCGACAGAGCGCCCACCGCCGTCGGTCCGTCGAAGACCGGCGAAGCGATGCAGCTGACGCCGAGGGCGGCTTCCTGCTCCTCGTAGGCGAGGCCGGACACCTGGATCTGCTCGATGGCGGTGCGCAGCCGCGCCGCGTCGGTGACCGAGTGGGGGGTGAGACGGGGCAGAGGCGCGGCCAGCACCTCGTCCACCAGCTCGGAGCCGGAGAAGGCCAGCAGCGCCTTGCCCACACCGGTGCAGCTCAGGGGGAGTCGGCCGCCGATGCGGGAAGGCAGCGAAAGGGTCTGGTGGCCGTGGATCCGCTCGATGTAGACCACCTCGTGTCCCTCCCGAACGCCGAGGTGCACGGTCTCGTGGGTGGCCTCGAAGAGGTCCTGGAGGAACGGCAGTGCCGCCTCCCGCAGGTCGAGCCGGCGCGGCACCAGCGAGCCCAGCTCGAAGAGCCTGCCGCCGAGCCGATAGGTCTCGCCTTCGCGTTCGAGCAGTCCGAGGCGAACCAGATCGGCGCAGAGGCGGAACGCCGTCGTCTTGGCCAGCCCGGTACGGGCGGTGATTTCCGTGAGACGGAACGCGCCCCCGTCCGGGCGGTAGCAGTCGAGGACGGCAGCCGCCTTGTCGAGCATGTTCCCCAGCGCGCTGTTCCGTGTCATGGAACATATTTTGCCCCTGCTCGATCCGCACACCTATACCTGTCGTGGATCGACGGACGGCCACCGCCGCCTCTCCGACAGCCCCACGTCTTCCCGCCCCGGAGGTAACCCGCATGTCCGCTCCGCACCGCCGTACCAGTCCGCTTCGGGGGCGACCGTGAGCGCCCACGCATCCGCCGACGCCGTGACCAAGGCGGCGGACGTCCTGGAGGAGGCCGCCCGCACCGGCGTCCCGTGCGCCCCGGTGCGCTCGCTCCTGCCCGAGGCGGATCTCGACGCCGCCTACGCGGTGCAGCGCCTGCACGTGGAACGCGGTGTCACCGCCGGCCGACGGCTCGTGGGCCGCAAGATCGGCCTGACCTCGCCCGCCGTGCAGCGGCAACTGGGCGTCGGTCAGCCGGACTTCGGTGCCCTGTTCGCCGACATGGCGGTGCCCGAGGGAGCGCCGATCGCCCCCGGACGGCTGCTCCAGCCGAAGGTCGAGGCGGAGGTCGCCCTGGTGCTGGGCGCGGACCTGCCGCACCGCGACCCGACCGTCGCCGACCGGCTGAGGGCCACGGCGTTCGCGCTGCCCGCGCTGGAGATCGTGGACAGCCGGATCGCCGACTGGGACATCACCATCGTCGACACCGTCGCCGACAACGCCTCCTGCGGCCTGTACGTCCTCGGCGGCACCCCCGTGCCCCTGGACCGGGTCGACCTGCGTGCCGTACGGATGACCCTGACGAAGAACGGCGAGACCGTCTCGCAGGGCACCGGCGCCGACTGCCTGGGCAGCCCGCTCACCGCCGCCCTCTGGCTCGCCGCCACCCTCGCAGGCCTGGGCGACCCGCTGCGGGCCGGCGACGTCGTCCTGACCGGGGCGCTCGGCCCGATGGCCGTCGCCGCCGAGGGCGACGAGTTCACCGCGCACATCGAAGGACTCGGCACCGTCACGACCGCGTTCGCCCTCATGGAAGGAGCCGGAGCATGACCACCAAGGTCGCCGTCATCGGATCGGGCAACATCGGCACCGACCTGATGATCAAGATTCTCCGGCTCTCCGACTCCCTGGAGATCGCCGCGCTGGCCGGGATCGACCCGGAGTCGGACGGCCTGACCCGCGCCCGCCGTCTGAAGGTCGCCACCACCCACGAGGGCGTGGACGGCCTGGTGAAGCTGGACGCGTTCGCGGATGTGGAGATCGTCTTCGACGCCACCTCCGCCGGCGCCCACCGCCGCCACGACGAGGTGCTGGGCTCGCTGGGGCGCACGGTCGTGGATCTGACGCCCGCCGCGCTCGGCCCGTACGTCGTCCCGCCCGTCAACGGCGACGCCCACCTCGACGCACCGAACGTCAACATGGTCACCTGCGGCGGTCAGGCGACCATCCCGATCGTGGCCGCCGTGGCAGCCGTGACACCCGTCCACTACGGCGAGATCGTCGCCTCGATCTCCTCGCGCTCGGCCGGACCCGGCACCCGGGCCAACATCGACGAGTTCACCGAGACCACCTCCGCGGCCATCGAGAAGGTGGGCGGCGCCGCCCGGGGCAAGGCGATCATCGTCCTGAACCCCGCCGAACCCCCGCTGATCATGCGCGACACCGTGTACTGCCTGGTCAGCGAGTGCGACGACGCCGCGGTGACCGCCTCGGTGGAGGACATGGTCTCCCGGGTCCAGGCATACGTGCCTGGCTACCGCCTCAAGCAGAAGGTCCAGTTCGAGCGAGTTGCCGACGACGACCCCCTGCGCTCGCTGCTCCCCGCCGCCGCGCGGCCCGCCGGCGCCGCGAAGGTCTCGGTCTTCCTGGAGGTCGAGGGCGCCGCCCACTACCTGCCCGCCTACGCCGGCAACCTCGACATCATGACCTCGGCCGCCCTGCGCACCGCCGAACGCATGGCCGCACACCGCACCACGGAGGTGGTCTCCCGATGACCGCGCACCAGCCGCCTGCCCTGTACGTGCAGGACGTGACCCTGCGGGACGGCATGCACGCCGTACGCCACCGCTACACCGTCGACCAGGCCCGCACCATCGCCGCCGCCCTGGACGCCGCCGGGGTCGCCGCGATCGAGATCGCCCACGGCGACGGCCTGTCCGGCTCCAGCATCACCTACGGCGTCGGCGCCCACACCGACTGGGAGTGGATCGAGGCCGTCTGCGACAGCGTCCAGCACGCGGTGCCCACCACACTGCTGCTGCCCGGCATCGGCACCCTGCACGACCTGCGGCAGGCCCACGCGCTCGGCATCCGTTCGGTCCGCGTCGCCACCCACTGCACCGAGGCCGACATCTCCGCCCAGCACATCCACGCCGCCCGCGAGCTGGGCATGGACGTCGCGGGCTTCCTGATGATGTCCCACATGGCCGAACCAGCCGAACTGGCCCGCCAGGCCAAGCTGATGGAGTCCTACGGCGCCCACTGCGTCTACGTCACCGACTCCGGCGGCCGGCTCACCATGGACGGCGTCCGCGACCGCGTCCGCGCCTACCGCGACGTCCTCGACCCGGCCACCGGGCTCGGGATCCACGCCCACCACAACCTCGGCCTGGGCGTCGCCAACTCCGTCGTCGCCGTCGAGAACGGTGTGACCCGCGTCGACGCCTCCCTCGCCGGTCAGGGCGCAGGGGCCGGCAACTGCCCGCTGGAGGCGTTCGTCGCGGTCGCCGACCTGATGGGATGGCAGCACGGCTGCGACCTGTTCCCCCTGATGGACGCCGCCGACGACCTCGTACGCCCCCTGCAGGACCGCGAGGTGCGGGTGGACCGCGAGACGCTCACCCTCGGCTACGCCGGCGTGTACTCCAGCTTCCTCCGACACGCTGAGGCCGCCGCTCGCCGCCACGGCCTCGACACCCGGGCGATCCTCGTCGAAGTCGGCCGGCGCGAGATGGTCGGCGGCCAGGAGGACATGATCACGGACGTTGCGCTCGACCTCGCTGCGGCCGGTCCCGTCGGCTGACCGGGATCGGTGCGGCACCTGCGCTGCTCGCTGGCTCGCGCGGGGCACGTGCTGCCCGCTGACCGGCCCCACGATGACGCCGCCCTGCTACTGGCTCGCACCCGTAGCCTCGGGGACGACCAGATCGCCGACTGGGACCTGGACGCCGACCCCGCAACCGTCGCCAGGGCACGATCGCGTGTCACCCGGCAGCTGACCGGCCTGGGGACTGGAGGACCTCGGCTTCACCGCCGAACTCGTGGTCGGCGAACCGGTCACCCATGCCATCCGCTACGGCAGACTCCCCATCCGCCTGCGCCTCATCCACGACCGCACCCTCCTGTGAGAGGTGTCCGACGGTGCCGGCACCGCCCCTCATCTGGGCCGGGCCCGTGCCATGCCCGGCACGGCAAGACGGCCTGGGCCGAGCTGGGCGAGACCGGTGACGCCCAACTATCCGGGTTGGCCTCGGCGCTTCAGGGACCTGTGTGTTCTCCCGATCTGGCACGTAGCGACGTGTTTCCGATGACGCGTCACATGGAGCGCGTGGCGATTCTGGAGCCTGCCGCCAAGGGGCGCTGAACCGCGGTCCTGAAGCACCCCGACCCCCGGATCCCGTCGCGGGCGGCGTTGTCAGTGGTGACCACTAGTTTGGAATCACTGGGGATCGGCCGCGGCGGTCGACCGGGGTCTTGGGGAGGGGTGTGCTGTGTCCGCTGGGCAGGGGCGACAGTCGGGGAGCACGACGTATCTGGAGCTGTCTCAGGAGAGCGGCGGTGCCCACAAGTTCTATGAGGTGACCGTCGAGGGGACCACCGTCTCCGTGCGGTACGGGCGGATCGGTGTGGACGGGCAGCGGCAGACCTCCGCGTTCCCGACGGTGGAGAAGGCGAACGCGGCGGCGGCGAAGAAGATCGCCGAGAAGGTGCGGAAGGGGTACGCGCCGGCGGTGCAGGGGCAGCGCGCCGCACGGCCTGTGACCCGCCGTCAGGTGACCTCCGCTCCGTCCACGGCGCGGGCGACCGCCCCGGTGCTGTGGCGGTTCCGTACGGGCGCGTCGGCGTTCGGCATCCATGTGGACGAGGACCGCTGCTGGGTCGGCAACCAGCAGGGCCATGTGTACAACCTGAGCCACGACGGCGAGGTGCTGGCTCACTACACCCTGCCCGACGGGGTCAAGTGCCTGGTGGCGGACGACTTCTGGATCTACGCGGGCTGCGACGACGGCCAGGTGTACGACCTCTCGGCGAAGGTGCCGTTCGCCGCCTACGAGATCGCCGCCGAGGTGGACATCTTCTGGCTGGACATCCACGCGGGCGTGCTGAACGTCTCGGACCGCAACGGCGGTCTGACGGTCATCGACCACGAGGACGAGCTCCAGTGGTCGCGCAACTCCTCGGGCCAGCAAGGGTGGATGGTGCGCGCCGACGACCACGCCGTGTACCACGGGCACAGCGGCGGTGTGACGGCCTACGCGGCGGACGGCACCAGCCAGCTCTGGCACACCGCGACCAGCGGCAATGTGCTCTTCGGCTGGCAGGAGGAGGACGCGGTCTACGCCGGGACGGGGCGGCGGGTCGTGCAGCGGCTCGCGAAGTCCTCCGGGTGGGTCGAGGCCACCTACCAGTGCGACGCCGCGGTGTACTCGTGTGCCACGTCCCCCGGCGGGCGGTACGTCTTCGCGGGCGACTCCTCATCCTCCGTCTACTGCTTCACCGCCGACGGCACCCGGCTGTGGAAGCTCGGCACGGGCGGCGGCTCGGCGCTCTCCATGCAGTACCACGACGAGAGGCTGTACATCGTCTCCACGGACGGCTCGCTCGCCTGCATCGACGCGAGCGAGGCCGCGATCAACGCCGCCCAGTCGGGCACCGTCCCGGTCGCCGCGGACGTCAAACTGGCGGCAGCCCTGCCGACGTACGCCCCGCTGACCACCGCCGCCTCCGTCGCCACGGTCAGCGCCGTGCCCGCGGCGGGGAGCGGAGTCGTCGTGGAGTGCGTCGAGCAGGGCGGCCGCGTGCGGGTGCACGTGGTCTCCGAGGGCTACGAGCCGAGTTGGAACGTCCAGTTCCCGCGTGCGATACGCCAGCCCGGCGCACGCTATGTCGTGGACGCGCTGCACTCCTCCTCGGGCGGCTTCTACCGGGTGCGCGGAGAGATCCGGCGTCTGGTGTGACGGGCGGTGCGTCGCGGTCCTCGCCGGACACACGGACCGAGTTCGCTTCGCCGACAGGTCCAATCCGTCGCGCGAACGGTTCTTTCCTGTAAGGCTCGGTCCTGTGACGTACGTAGTGACCGTGGACACCTGCATCCCGGAGGGCACTCCGGAGATGGACCCGCTGCAGCGCGCCGGAGCCGTGGCGCTCGTCGAGGACGGGTTCGATTCCGTCCGGGCGATCGAAGGGCCCGACGGCGTGGCAGTCGAACTGCTGGACACCATCGTGGCCGTCCACCCCGGTGGGGCACTTCTGAAGGTGATCGTGGACGCTCCGGCACTCGAGTTCGCCGAGGACTCGGTGCGGGCGCTCGTGGACGAACTGCTGGAGCGGTCCGAACTGCTGGCGGACTGGACGATCGAGCGATGCGAGGTGGAGCTGCACCAGGACCTGGCGAGGAAGAGCCTCGACGCGGCCGAGGGTCCTGATGCCCCGCCCGACGATCCCGCCACCCGCAAGGCGCGGCACGCCGAGAGCGCCCCGCCGGAAGGCGCCGAGGAGGGGTACGACGGCGAGGCGAAATCCGCCGCGGTGCGGAGCCGGATGCTGGGGGTGGCGGCCGAACTGCGTTCTTTCCCACCGGCCGTGTTCGGTGCACCCGGTGAGGAGGGCGACGGAAAGGCATACGGCGAAGCCGAGTTCGCCGTACCGCCGGCGAGCGCCGCACTCGCCGCCGGCGCGCTGGTCCACGCGATCGACATCCTGGTCGACGAGTTGTTCGAGGACGTGCAGGTCCTGACGCAGGAGGACGCCACCGTCGCGGAATGCGAGGGCCCCCTGTGGCACTTGGAGCGGCTGCCCGACCGGTACGCGCTCCAGTACGACGCCCGCTTCGCCCGTCGCTTCCTGGTGACGGTGATCGCGATGACCACCCGCTTCACCGACGGGAGCTTCGAGCGGCTCAGCTGTGTCGCCGAGGAACTCGCCCTGCGGTTCCTGCTGAGCCAGGCCATCGTGACCCTGGAGCTGCACGGGCTCCTCGATGACGAGGTGTCGGCCGCTCTCGACGCGTTCGCCGGGAACGTGTACGAGGACATGGACCACGAGTGGCTCTACGACGGCGCGATGGACGGGATCGACGAGTCCGCCGTGGGGGTCGGGCTCGGCGGGGCGCCCGTCGCGTTCGGCTCGTGGTTCACCCCGTTCGACGAGGACCGCTACGTCCACCCGTCCGCGACGGACGAACCCGAGGCGGCGGCGCGGTAGCGCGCGGGTACGGGCGGTGGGGGAGAGGCTTCGGTCGCATGGCAGCATCGGGTGGCATGAGTGCGTCCCCGGGAGTGCGGAGCCTGCGCGCGGCGGTGTTCGCCGTGTTGTGTGTGCTGCTGGCCACCGGGGGACATGTGCTGGCCGTGGGGGTGGCGCCGCCGGTGTCGGTGCAGGGCGCCGGGGGACTGGCGGTCTTCGTGGCCGGCCTGCTGCTGGGCGGGCGTGAGCGGTCGCTGGTGGGTATCGGGGGCGGGACGCTGGCCGCCCAGGGCGGGCTGCACGTGGCGTTCGGTGCCGCCCGGGCGCATGCCGGGATGGTCACGCAGGGCATGCGCATGGCTCCGCACACCCATGCGGCGGTGCCCCACGCCACCGCCGCCCATGTCGGGGCGGCTCTCCTGCTGACCTGGTGGCTGCGGCGCGGTGAGGCCGCGTTGTGGTCGCTGCTGCGATGGGCGGTCGCCTTCGTGCCGGGGCTCGTCGCCTGGTGGCGGGCGGCCCGCGGCTTCCGGGGCGTGCCGAGCGGCCTGGAACCGTCACGTCGGGTTGGCGACCGGGCGTGGTCGCCGCGACAGGTGTGGCTGCGCTACGCCGTTCGCCGGCGCGGGCCGCCCGCCGGGATGTCGTACGCCGTCTGAACCCCGACATCCCTTTTGCAGTACGGAGAGCCACTCAGCCATGTCCACCACCCTGCGCCGCGCCGGCGCCGTCACCGCGCTTGCCGCGGTCGGAGTCCTCACCGCCGCCGGTGCCGCCTTCGCGCATGTCACCGTCCACCCGGAGAGCTACGCCAAGGGCGCCACCGACGGCACCCTGACCTTCCGTGTCCCCGACGAGGAGGACACCGCCTCCACCACCAAGGTGCAGATCTTCCTGCCCACCGACCACCCACTCCTCGGCGTGCTCGTCGCGCCGCGGGACGGCTGGAGCGCGAAGGTCACCGACACCAAGCTCAAGACGCCGGTCACGACGGACGACGGCACCATCACCGACGCCGTCTCCGAGATCACCTGGACCGGCGGGAAGATCGAAGCCGGTCAGTACGAGGACTTCGACGTCGCCTTCGGACAGCTGCCCGACGACACCGGCCAGTTGGCCTTCAAGGCCCTCCAGACCTACTCCGACGGCAAGACCGTCCGCTGGATCGAGGAGGCCGCGCCGGGTGACGAGGAGCCGGAGAACCCGGCGCCGGTCGTGAGGCTCACCGCCAAGGAGGACACCGGCGCCACCGCTGCCGCTCCGGCGACATCCAAGGAGACCGCCGCGGACAGCAGCGACTCGACCGCGCGCGGGCTCGGCGCGGCCGGGTTGATCGTGGGCGTGCTCGGGCTGGCGGCGGCCGCGTTCGCCGTCGTGCGGACGCGGTCCGCCGGATCCCGGGGAGCGTAGGGCGCCTGCCGGGCCCTGCTCAGTCGGCGGAATCCCTTCGACAGAGCAGGGCCCGGCGCAACGGCCGATGCGGCCACCGACCCTCCGCGCCGCACCGCCGTTGCCGCGCCCTCACCGGGACGCGGCGTCACGCACCACCGCGGCCAGTTCGTCCGGAGTGCGCGGTCCCTGGGCGTCGTCGGCCAGCAGCCCTTGGTCCCGGAGCAGTCGGGCGGCCGCGATACCCCAGGGGAGCCGCAGCCCCGCCTGCCGCAGCAGTTCCGTGCGGGCCAGCATCGAGGGGGCGGGGCCGGTGTGGGCGCCGGAGGGGGTGAGGAGGGCCGCGTCGTCGGCCCAGCGCAGGGCGAGGTCGACGTCGTGGGTGGCCATCACCACCGTGGTGCCGGAGGCGCGCAGCTCGTCGAGGGTGGCGAGGAGCCGCTCCTGGCCGTCGGGGTCGAGCCCCGCGGTCGGTTCGTCCAGGATCAGGACACGGGGCCGCATGGCTACGGCACCGGCGATCGCGGTCCGCTTGCGCTGGCCGTACGACAGGAGATGGGTGGGCCGGTCGGCCAGGGCCGTGATGTCCAGGGCGGCGAGCGCCTCGTCGACCCGGGCCCGTACCTCCGGGTCGGGCAGCCCCAGATTCAGCGGCCCGAAGGACACGTCCTGGGCCACGGACGCGGCGAACAGCTGATCGTCCGGGTCCTGGACCACCAGCTGGACGGTCGTCCGCAGCCGCGTCAGGCCCTTGCGGTCGTGGCGGACGGACCGGCCCTCCACGCTCAACTCGCCCGTGCGCGGCCGCAGTCCGCCGCTGAGCAGCCGCATCAGCGTGGTCTTGCCGCTGCCGTTGCGGCCCAGCAGCGCGAGCGCGCGCCCCTCGCGGATCGCGAAGTCGAGGCCGTCGAGCACGGTCGGCCCGTCCTCGTACGCGAAGGAGGCGCCCCGCAGGGCGACCAGAGCGGAGTCGCTCATGACAGCGGCCTTTCCAGTACGAGGGTGAGGGCGGCCAGGGTCACGAGCAGCGCGACACTGGCGGCCGTGAAGCGCGCGGAGACACGGGCCTCGGGCACCAGAACGCGCAGCGTCCCGTCGTACCCGCGCCCGGCGAGCCCGTCCTGGAGCCGCGCCGCCCGGCTGAAGGCCCGTACGAACGCGGTCGCGCCGAGCCCGGCCAGCGAACGCCACTCCGCGGACCGGCTGGTGTGCCCGAGCCGCGCGGCCTGGGCCTCGCGGATGCGGCGTACGGAGTCCAGGAGCAGGAAGCTCATGCGGTACGTCACCAGCGCGACGTCCACGACGGGTGCGGGCACGCCGGCCTTCACCAGGCGCGGCAGCAGGTCGGACATGGGCGTGGTGAAGGCGAACAGCAGCACCCCGAGGGAGGCGGCCGACGTACGCAGCAGCAGTTCCCCGGCGCGCACCGCGCCACCGTCCGCCAGTGCCACGAACCCGTCCGGCCCGCCGACCTGGACGAGCAGGGTGAGCGCACCGGTGACGCAGAAGCCCAGCGGCACCCGGTAGGCACGCCACAGCCGGCGGCCGGGCACGCCCGCGGGGCCGAGCAGGACGACGAGTGCCGTCACCAGGACCAGCGCCGCGCCGGGCCAGGGCGGCAGGGAGATCGCCAGGACGGTGAGTCCCAGTCCGAGCACGGCCTTGTCCACGGGATGGCGGTGGCGCCAGCGGCTGCTGTGCGCCGCCGCGTCGATCGGCAGCACGCGGGTCAGGCCCGGTCGGCGGCGGGCGCGTCCTGGGCGGCCCGGGCGTCCAGCCGGGCCAGGGCCCGCTCCTCACCCTGGCGGCGCCCCCGGTGCAGGCCGAAGTAGTAGGCGAGGACGCCCGCGCCGAGGGCCGCCTGGAGGGCGAACAGGGCCGACTCGATCTCGCCGGACGGCGGCTCGTACAGGGGGGAGAACCAGGGCTCGTAGTCCGGCTCGATCTCGGTGATCGCGGTCTCGGCCTCGGCGTCGGCCCCCGTGAAGGGCTCCTCCTTGTGGTCGCCGAGCCCGAGGGCCAGCGGCAGCACGGCGAGCGCCGCGACGACGAACAGCAGCAGGGCGTTGATCTTCGCGTTACGGCTCATCGGGCCACCGCCTCGGTCTCGGTCTTCTTCGTACCGGTCAGCAGCACTCCGAGCCGCGTCAGCTCGCCCTTGCTGGACTGCACCAGCAGCCGCATGACGAACACCGTGAGGAGACCCTCGCTCACCGCGAGCGGGATCTGGGTGACGGCGAAGATGGAGCCGAACTTGCCGAGCGCGCCCAGGAATCCGCTGCTCGGGTCCGGGAAGGCGAGCGCCAGCTGCACGCTGGTGACGCAGTAGGTGGACAGGTCGGCGACGAACGCGCCGAAGAACACCGCGACCATGAGCGGCACGTCGTAGCGCCGCAGCAGCCGGTAGACGGCGTAGCCGGCCCAGGGTCCGACGATCGCCATCGAGAAGACGTTGGCGCCCAGTGTCGTCAGGCCGCCGTGGGCGAGCAGCAGCGCCTGGAAGAGCAGGGTGATGGTGCCCAGGACGGCCATGATCGGCGGGCGGAACAGGATGGCGCCCAGTCCGGTGCCGGTGGGGTGCGAGCAACTGCCCGTCACCGAGGGCAGTTTCAGCGCGGACAGGACGAAGGTGAAGGCACCGGAGGCGCCGAGCAGCAGTGTGCTCTCGGGGTGCTCCCTGACCTCACGGGTGAGCGACCGTACTCCGTGGACGACGAACGGCGCGGACGCGACGCCCCAGGCGACCGCGTGCGCGGGGGGCAGAAAACCCTCGGCTATGTGCATGGCTCAACAGACCCTCTCCAGCACCTCGTGGATGGTTGACGCGCCTTGGCCGGTCTCCTGGCTCACGGGTTTCACCGCCCGTACTCCGCCTTCCCGGGTCACAAGGACCCAGTGGCTGCCCGTGAGGGCCGGAGCCGGACTTCCCGATCACAGTGGCGAGGGCCGCACCGGCATCACACCGGATTTCCCGTTCACCAAGGCGTGGTGACAGTAGTGCCCCTGTAAAGGGGCTGGCAAGCGGCTCCGGGGGGCGCGCGGACGGCGCCCGAGGACTCACGCCGGGCGCACGCGACGACCAGGGCGGGGTCGGCTCCGAGGGAGGTCGAGGACCAGCCTGCGGACGCCTCAGCGGGTTCGGGCGGGTTTCGCATACGATCGATGGACGAGGCCCCGACATATGTGCAGGATGCACACTTGCACAGAAGTTAGGTAAGCCTTACCGTTCACAACCGCACCACTCAGGGCCCTGGCCGGATCACCGGCCCCGCCCACGGCGAGCGCTTCACCGACGCAGCCTGGCCGTCCGATGCCGGAACTCGCCGCACCCAGGACCCCCACGTGACTCACAGCACCTTCGGTCTGTACGACCCTGCCCTCGACCACAGCGACTGCGGCGTCGGCTTCATCACCCGGCTCGACGGGACCCCGAGCCATGACGTCATCCGCAAGGGCGACGAAGCGCTCCGCGCCATCCCGCACCGCGGCGGCAAGTCCGCCGAGGGCGTCGGGGACGGCGCGGGGGTGAACGTCGACCTCTCCGTGGAGTTCTTCGGCGCGATCACCGGCGAGGAACTGCGCGCCGGGCACTTCGGCGTCGCCAACTGCTTCGTGCCGCTCGACGACGCACGCCGTGCCGCGGCGGCCGAGCTCGTGGGCCGCAGCATCGCCGAGCAGGGCTTCGACGTCCTCCTCGTCCGCGACGTACCCGTCGACCACACCGTCGCCTGCCCCGCCGCCGAGCAGTACCAACTGCCCATCGTGCAGTGGGTGTTCCGCGCGCCCGGCGACTGGGAGCGCGCCGAGGTCGACTCGGCCGCCAACCGCGCCCTGCTCGCCGTCGAGGCCGTCGCCTACGCCGACAGCGACACGTACGCCGGGCTGTACCCGCTCTCCCTCAGCGCGCGGACCCAGGTGCTCAAGGGCCGGCTCAACTCCGGTGAGATCGTCGGGTACTTCCGCGACCTGTGCGACCCCCGGCACTCGGTCCGCTCGCTCTACTTCCACACCCGGTTCTCCACCAACACCGAGCCGCACCCGACCATGGCCCAGCCGTTCCGGCTCATGGCGCACAACGGCGAGCTCAACACCGACCGCAAGAACCGGCTCAGCGACGAGGCCCTCGCACGGGCCCGGACCCGGAGCATCGTGCGCCCGCCGGGGCAGTCCGACTCCAGCCGGCTCGACCAGACCCTCCAGAGCCGGGTCTTCGACGACGGCCTGGACCTCGTCGAGGCCGTCGTGTCCCTCATGCCGCCCGCCTGGGAGAACGACCGGACGCTGCCCGCGGCCACCCGGGACATGCTCGAGTACTTCTCCCTGTACGAGGAGAAGAACGACGGCCCCGCGGCCCTCATCTTCAGCGACGGCGACGCCGTCGGCGCCCGCCTCGACCGGCTCGGGCTGCGCCCCCTGCGTACCGTCGAGACCGCCGAGTACCTGATGGTGGCCTCGGAGGCCGGCCAGGTCGCCTTCCCCGACGACGAGGTCGTGCACCGGGGCCGGATCGAGGCCGGCGGCATGCTCGTCGTCGACCACCGCACCGGACGCCGGATGCGCACCCGCGAGGTCCTGGACGCCCTCGCCGCGCGCCGGCCGTACAGCGAACTGCTCACCTCCGCCCGGGTGAACCTCGACGACCTGCCCGCCCCCGACTACTACCGCGGCACCACCACGCTCGGCTACGACGGCGACCTGACCCTCGCCGGCCGGTACGTGGCGTACTCGCTGAACCAGGAGAGCTTCCGGTTCATGCTCGACCCGATGCTCGCCGACGGGTCGGAGCGGATCTCGGCGATGGGCTACGGCAACGCCATCAACGCGCTCAGCGACACCGAGGGCGGCATGGCGAAGTACTTCTCGCAGCGCTTCGCCCAGGTGACCAACCCGCCGCTGGACAGCATCCGCGAGGCCGACGGCATGAGCATGCGGGTCGCGCTCGGTCCGAAGCCGGACGGGACCCTTCACGACAGCGGCCGCCAGCTCGTCGTGTCCTCGCCCGTGCTCGGGCACCTCGACATGGTCCGGCTGCGCGACCAGCGGATCGTGCCGCTGGAGCGCTTCGACATGCTTTACGACCCGGTCGCCGGGGACGAGACCGCCAACGCCGACGCCCTGCGGAGCGCGCTCCAGCGGCTCTGCGACGACGTCGAGCGGTTCGCCTCGCAAGGGGGCGGCATCGCCGTCCTCACCGACCGGGCCGTCTCCTCCACGCGCGCCCCGCTGCCCGTGATCCTCGCCGTCGCCGCCGTCAACCAGCGGCTCATCGAGACCGGGCTGCGGCTGCGGGCCTCGCTCGTCGCCGAGAGCGGCCAGCTGGCCTCCTCGCACCACGTGGCGACCGCGCTCGGCTTCGGCGCCTCCGCCGTCTACAGCCTCAGCGCACGGCTGCGCGCCGAGGAGAAGTTCCCGAGCGCACCCGCCCCCGCGGGTGAGGTGACCGAGACCGACCGGGCGTTGGCGAAGTTCCGCAAGGCGGCCGAGAAGTCCCTCGCCAAGACCATGGGCCGGGTCGGCCTGTGCACCGCCGAGAGCTACATCGGCGGCGAGTTCTTCGAGCCGAACTACCTCGACACCCGCGACGACGTCTTCGCCCGGACCTTCCCGCACATGGACGCCCCGGTCGGCGGCGTCGGGTTCGCCCGGATCGCGCAGGCCGCCACGGACTGGCACGAGCGCGCCCGTACGGTCGAGAGCGAGCAGCAGATCCCGCTGCTCGGGCTGTTCAAGGAGCGGTCGGACGGCGCCGGGCACTCCTTCGGTGTCACGGCCGTGCGCGGCTTCGGCGACATGGTCGAGGAGCGGCCGGAGTTCGGGAAGCCCGAGGACTCCGACGCGCTGCGGCTGCTCACGCTCGGCCAGCTCGACGACGCGTTCGGCATCACCGACGCCGCGTACCGCAACACCGGGTACGACGCGCTCAGTGACGCCGAGATCGACGCGTTCCGGATCACCCCCGGATACCGCGCCTTCCTGCGGACCACGCACGAGGAGCGGTCGCGCCGGCCGGCCGCGCTGCGGGACGTGCTCGCCCTGCCCGCCGACGTCACCGGACTGCGTACGGCCGAGGACTTCGCCCGGGAGCTGGGCCGGTTCTCGACGGACGGCAACGCGAGCGTGACCGTCCGGGGCGTCGTCGTGTCCCGCACCGACGAGGGCACCTTCCGGCTGCGCCTCGCCGCACCGGACCTGGAGCGCCACACCGCCCTCGCCGAGGGCCTCGCGCACCTGGGCGAGCAGATCCTCGCGGTGACCGCCGACGGCATCGAGGTCACCGGCCCCGTCGCCCGACTCCTCGCCAACGCCCCCGACAGCGTCCCCCTCGACGACGTCCAGCCCGCCCACGAGATCACCCGCTCCCTCGCCTCCGGCGCCATGAGCCACGGCGCGCTCGTGGCCACCGCCCACGAGGCCGTCGCGCACGGCACCAACATGGTCGGCGGCATGTCGAACAGCGGTGAGGGCGGCGAGCACCACACCCGGTACGGCACCATCCGCGGCTCCCGGATCAAGCAGTTCGCGTCCGGCCGGTTCGGCATCTGGGCGGGCTATCTCGCCGACCCGATGCTGGAGGAGCTGGAGATCAAGATCGGGCAGGGCGCCAAGCCCGGCGAGGGCGGTCAGCTGCCCGCGCCGAAGGTCACCGTCGACATCGCGGCCGCGCGCGGCGGCACCCCGGGCATCGAGCTCATCTCCCCGCCCCCGCACCACGACACGTACTCCATCGAGGACCTCGCGCAGCTCATCCACGACTGCAAGGCCGCCCGGGTCCGGGTCATCGTCAAGCTGGTGTCCTCGGAGGGCATCGGCACCATCGCGGTCGGCGTCGCCAAGGCCGGCGCGGACGTCATCAACGTCGCCGGGAACACCGGCGGCACGGGCGCCGCCGCCGTCACCAGCCTCAAGTACGCGGGCCGTTCGGCGGAGATCGGCGTCGCCGAGGTCCACCAGGCGCTCGTCGCCAACGGGCTGCGGCAGAAGGTCGTCCTGCGCTGCTCCGGCGCGCACCAGACCGGCGGCGACGTCGTCACCTCGGCGCTGCTCGGCGCCGACAGCTTCGAGTTCGGTACGACCGCGCTGATGATGCTCGGCTGCGTCATGGCGAAGAACTGCAACGTGAAGTGCCCCGCCGGCCTCACCACCAACCCCGAGGTCTTCGAGGGCGACCCGCGCGCGCTCGCCCAGTACCTGCTCAACATCGCCCATGACGTACGGCAGATCCTCGCCCGCCTCGGTCTGCGCTCCCTGCGCGAGGCCCGCGGCCGCACGGACCTGCTCCAGCTGCTGGACCACCCCGCGAGCGTCGGCCGCCTCGACGTGCGCCGGCTGCTGGCGAGCGTGCCGGAGAAGATCGTCGAGGACCCGGAGTACCTGGAGAAGGACTTCACCACCGACGACGCCCTCATCGAGCGCGTCCGGGCGGCGCTCCTGGAGCGGCGCGAGCCGTCCCTGCTCGTCGAGGGCATCCGCCTCGGCAACAGCGACAAGTCGGTGGGCGGACAGCTGAGCATCGACATCGAGCGGCTGCTCAACCATGAGGACGCCGCCGACGTACCCGCCGTCACCAGCGACGACCGCGGCCGCCGCCGTCTCGTCGACGACGCGGTCCGCATCCGCACCACCGGTTCCGCCGGACAGTCCTACGGCGTCTTCTGCAACGACGGCATCACCCTCGAACACACCGGCACCGCCAACGACGGCGTCGGCAAGAGCCAGAGCGGCGGCCGGATCATCGTGCGCGCCCCCGGCGGCGGCAGCGCCGAACGCGGCGGCAACGTGCTGATCGGCAACTTCGCGCTGTTCGGCGCGACCGGCGGGCGGACGTTCGTGCAGGGCGAGGCCGGTGACCGGTTCGCCGTGCGCAACTCCGGCGCGACCGCGGTCGTCGAGGGCGTCGGGGACTTCGGCTGCGAGTACATGACCGGCGGCACCGTGCTCAACCTCGGCGGCTTCGGCAAGGGCCTCGGCAACGGCATGAGCGGCGGGTTCCTGTACCAGTACGACCCCTCGGGCGAGCTGGCCGGACGGGTCAGCGCCGACTCGCTGCTGGTGTTCCCGGTGACCGACACCGCGCGCGGCGCCTTCCACGAGGAGGCCGTACGACTGCTGCTGGCCTGGCACGTCGAGGCCACCGGCTCCGAGCTGGCGGCCCGGCTCCTGCACGACTGGGACACCGAGCGGCAGCACATGTACTGCGGGATGCCCCGCGCGCTGCTGCTCTACCAGGACTCCACGGAGATCCTCGCCGCGGCGACCCGCTCCCAGCTCCTGGACGAGCTGGCGACCTCCATCGCGACGGACAAGCTCCGCGCGTTCAAGGTCGACTACCGCGACCGCCGCACCGTGCTCGGCGGCCGCGCCCCGGCCTTCGGCGACCAGGGCAGCGACGACATGTTCTCGCTGCTGTCCTCGTACACGGTGCTCGGCGTCGCGCAGGACCTCGCCCTCCAGCGGGTGCCGGGCGCGAGCGGACCGGAGGACCCGCGCATCGCGGAGGCCGTGCGCAACCTCGTGCTCACCGAGGACTTCTTCGTCAAGCAGCGCGTGGTGAAGTACCTGCGCGGCACCCTGGACCGCTTCGACGACGGCGAACTCGCCACCCTCATCGCGATCAAGCGCCTCGACGACTACAAGCGCGCGCTCAAGCAGCGCAACAACCTCAGCGTGGACGCCCCCGGCACCTACGGCTGGATCGTCCACCAGACCACCAAGAACGCCGGTCGCGTCCGCGCCGCCCGGTTCGACGAACTGCTCGCGAACGCCGCGCTGGAGGACATCGCCTCCCGCCGCGCCCCGCAGGCCCCGACCGAGGCGGTGACCGCATGACCGTCATGCCCCCGACCGGATCCCTCATCCCGGCCGACGCGCCCTTCTCCGCCCAGCAGGAGTCCTGGCTCGCCGGGTTCATCGCCGGCATCGCCGCCGCCGGACGCCGGGACAGCGCCGGCGCCGACGCGCCCGCGGCCACCATCGACGTGCTGATCGGCACCCAGACCGGCAACGCCGAACTCGTGGCCGACGACATCGTCGCCGGCGCCCGTGCCCGCGGCCTCGGCGGAAGGGCGGCCGCCCTCGACGACGTCACCCCCGAGGCGCTCGCCGCGATGTCCCACGTCATCGTCGTCACCTCGACGTACGGCGAGGGCGAGATGCCCGACAACGCCGGGCTGTTCTGGGAGGCGCTCCAGTCCGACACGGTCCCGCGCCTCGAAGGCGTGCGCTACTCGGTCCTCGGGCTCGGCGACCGCGGCTACGACGACTTCTGCCAGGCCGCGAAGCTCATCGACACCCGTCTGGAGCAGCTCGGGGCGACCCGGCTGCACGAACGCGTCGACTGCGACGTGGACTTCGAGGAGCCCGCGGCGCAGTGGACGACGGCGGTGCTCGACCTGGTCGCCGCCGAGACCGGCGCCAAGGGCACGGGCGGCGCCGCGGAGGCACCGAAGAAGCCCCGCTCCCAGTGGAACAAGCGCACCCCCTACCCGTCCCGGCTCGCCACCAACCGGCTCCTGTCCGCCCCGCACAGCGCGAAGGAGATCCGCCACTACGAGTTCGACCTCGGCGACAGCGGCATCACCTACGAGGCGGGCGACGCGCTGGCCGTCGTACCGCTCAACGACCCGGCGCTGGTCGGGGAGTTGCTGGCGCACCTGGGCGCGAGCGACGACCAGGAGACCGCCGAACTCCTGCGTACCGAACGCGAGATCCGCATCCCCTCCAAGGAGTTGATCGCCGACCTCGTGGAGCGGGCGCCCGCCAGTGAGCTGGCCGCGGTCGTCGCGCACGGTGACCGCGGCGACCTCGACTCCTGGCTCTGGGGCCGGGACCTGCTCGACCTGCTCCGGGACGCCGGGTCCAAGGCACCCTCGCTCGCCGAACTCCTGCCGTTCCTGCGGCCGTTGCAGGCCCGCCAGTACTCGATCTCGTCGAGCCCGCTCGCCCACCCGGGCAGCGTCCACCTCACCGTGGCGTCCGTGCGCTACGACAGGTACCAGGGCGTGGCATCGACGTACCTGGCCGATCGGGTCGGCGCGGACTCGACCGTGGGCATCTACCTCCAGCCGAACGCCTCCTTCAGCGTCCCGGCCGACGACGACGCCCCGATGGTCATGATCGGCCCCGGCACGGGCATCGCCCCCTTCCGCGGCTTCCTCCACGAGCGGGCCGCGCGCGGCGCCTCCGGGCGCAACTGGCTCTTCTTCGGGGACCAGCACCGTGAGACCGACTTCGTCTACGAGGACGAGCTGACCGAGCTCCGACAGCGCGGTGTGCTCACCGAGTTGGACCTCGCGTTCTCGCGGGACCAGGCCGAGAAGATCTATGTGCAGACACGGATGCGGGAGCGGTCGCGCGAGCTGTACGCGTGGCTGGAGGAGGGCGCGCACCTCTACGTGTGCGGCGACGCCTCCCGCATGGCGAAGGACGTGGAGACGGCGCTGCTCGGTGTCATCGCCGAGCAGCGCGGACGCGGGGACGACGACGCCGCGGAGTACCTCGCGGATCTGCGCCGGGCCAAGCGCTACGTACGGGACGTGTACTGAGCATGACGGACCAGCACGGTTGCGCGTTCGACGGCTGCTGCCCCAGGCGGAACACCGGCGCACGGCTGATCGACCCGCGCATGCCGGAACTGGCGCGCTGTCTGACGCTCTTCCGGTACGTCCAGGCCGTCACCGGAGGGCCGGTCGCGCGGATCGACCAGGCCGGCAGCTACGCGGTCCCGAGCCTGCGCGGTGACGCCTTCGCCGTGCACCCGGGCGAGATCGCGCTGCGTCTCGACGCGGGCGGTGTCGACACGGCCGTGCTCGCGCGGGACGAGGGCTCGGTCGCCGTGCGCCTGCTCGACGCGGCGGGCCGGATCGTGCACGAGGGGCGGCTGCTCTCCGACGGGGACCGGCTGCTGGCCGGGCTCACCGCCACGGTCGACCCCGGGGCGAGGCCCGGGGCGCCCGCGCGGGTCCCCGACGTACCCGCGTGGGAGAACGGCGACCAGCTCGCCCAGCTCGACGCGATCCTCGCGGACGGCGGGCTCGCCCGGCGCGCGGCGTTCGACCGGTACCGGGGCGAGCACCGGGACATCGACGTCGATGTCGTGCCCGCGGTGCTCGACCACGTCTGCTCCGTCGGACTGCCGATCGGCGTCGCGGTGTTCGCCCCCTCGGCCATGCAGGCGTGCGGCGGCCGGGTCCATGTCACCGACCGGACCGCCGGCGGGCGGGTGTTCGCGGCGGTCGCCGAGAGCTCGGTGGAGATCGACCTCGCGGGCGTCGAGGCCTGCCGGCTCGTCCGCTCCACGGCGGCGCACGGCCCGACCTCGGCGCTCGAACTCGACGACACGGACGGCCGCTGTGTCGCGGTCGTCACCCAGTTCGGGATCGTGGGCGAACAGGTGCACACGGCGTGGGAGCACCTCGCGGCGTCCCTGCCCGACGCCTAGCCGGGTGCCACCGAAATTCAGGATCAACTTCCTTTGCACTCAGATAAGTTCGGGCGCGACCAGTTGTTCGAAGAGAGGAACGCTGTCTTGCGCACGACCCATCGCCGACTGACGTCCGTCCTCGGGATCGCCGCGGCCTCCGCGTCGGCGCTCGCCCTGGGCATCGCCCCGGCCCAGGCCGCCGGCAATGTCTTCGAGGCCTCCAACTCCATCATCTCGTCCGAGGTGACCGCGAAGACGTACTTCGCCGAGGACGGCGAGATCCTCACCGCCCTCGACATGGACAAGGACGGCCACGGCACGGCCGCCCAGTGGCGCTACAACTCGAGCTCCGCCACCCACTCGTACTACAACGGCTACGGCTACGCCGTCGCCCACGACTGGAACCTGTCCTTCGCGGAGGGCACCACCCTCCAGATCCGCGCCTGCCTCCAGGACGGATCCAGCGGCACCCCGTACGACTGCGGCGGCTGGGAGTACGCCAGGGCCTGAGCACCAGGCCCGGCGGCCGCACGGCAGTGAAGGGGCGGGCCCGCGGGCCCGCCCCTTTCGCGACCGCTTAGGGTCGAGGGCGTTCCGTCCCTCGTCGAGCCGGAGGTCGCCGCATGCGGATCTCGCAGCGGGCCCAGTCCGTCGCCCCGTTCTACGCCATGGAGTTCGGCAAGCACGCCGCCGCCCTGGAGGCCCAGGGCCGTCACGTCGTCAAGCTCAGCCTCGGCGAGCCCGACTTCGGCGCGCCGCCGGCCGTCGTCGAGGCGATGCGCACGGCCATGGACGGACGGCCCATGAGCTACACCGAGGCGCTCGGGATGCCCTCCCTGCGGCAGGCGATCGCACGGTTCTACGGGGAGCGCCACGGCGTCGACGTCGACCCGGGCCGGGTCGTGGTGACCGCCGGGGCCTCGGCGGCCCTGGTGCTGGGCGCGGCCGCGCTCGTCGACCCCGGGGACGAGGTGCTGATCGGCGACCCGTCCTACCCCTGCAACCGGCAGATCATGGAGAGCTTCGGCGCCCGGGTCACGCTCGTCCCGACCAGCGCGGCCTCCCGCTTC
This sequence comes from Streptomyces sp. NPDC001536, assembly GCF_042894505.1. Taxonomy (NCBI): domain Bacteria; kingdom Bacillati; phylum Actinomycetota; class Actinomycetes; order Kitasatosporales; family Streptomycetaceae; genus Streptomyces; species Streptomyces sp. NPDC001536. Next base: position 673,601 of record NZ_JBIAVQ010000002.1, on the reverse strand, counting down.
CAGCTGGACGCGGCCTCCGTGCGCTCGCACTGGACGGACGGCACGCGCGGGATCATGGTCGCCACCCCGTCCAACCCGACGGGCACCTCGGTGCCGGGCGACGAACTGGCCGCATTGTGCGACCTCGCCCGGGAACGGGACGCCTGGCGGATCGTCGACGAGATCTACCTCGACCTCGGCGACCACGACGACCAGGACCGGCCGCCGCGCAGCGCGCTGTCGTACGACCCCGACGCCGTCGTCATCAACAGCTTCTCGAAGTACTTCGGCATGACCGGTTGGCGGCTCGGCTGGTGTGTCGTCCCCGAGGTCCTCGTACCGGCGCTGGAACGCCTCGCCCAGAACTACTTCCTGTGCGCCTCGACCCCCGCCCAGCACGCCGCGCTCGCCTGCTTCACCCCCGAGTCCCTCGCCGTCTGCGAGGAGCGGCGCGCCGAGTTCGGGCGCCGGCGCGCGCTCGTCCTCGACGGCCTGGCACAGCTCGGACTGCCGGTGCCCGTGCCCCCCGACGGGGCGTTCTACGTCTACTTCGACGTCAGCGGCACCGGGCTCACCTCGTGGGAGTTCTGCGCCCGGGCGCTCCAGGAGGCGCATGTCGCGCTCACCCCGGGCCGGGACTTCGGCGTGGGCACGGCGGAGACGCACGTACGGCTGTCGTACGCGGCCTCCGCCGGCGAACTGCGCGAAGGGATCGCCCGGTTGGGGAAGTTCGTGGCGGCGCTGCGGTAGCGGGTCGCTTCACGGAACGCACACAAACCTCTCCCCTTAGCTTTAAAGTTCAAGCGATAGGCTCTTCGCCAGTCGAGTGGGGGCGACGGAGCCCACGCGCCGCGCTGCTCACTTCCCCCACAGGCACAGGAGAGTCGTGTGAGCGACGGCGACGTAGTGGTGATCGGCGGCGGCTACGCGGGAGTCCGCCTGGCGAAGAAGCTGGACGCGACGGCACGGGTCACGCTGGTGGACCGCAAAGAGGTCTTCTTCCACCGCATCGCCTCGCTGCGCGCGGGGATCCGGCCGGAGTGGTCGGTGACGCCGTTCATCCCGTACGACCGGCTGCTGAAGGGCGGCCGGGTGGTGCTGGGCAAGGCGCTGCGCATCGACACGGCGGCCCGGCAGGTCGTCCTGGCGACGGGGGAGCGGCTGCCGTACGACGTGGTGGTGATCGCCACCGGCGCCGACTACCCGGAACCGGCCCGCTTCAACGGCACCACCCCGGACGAGGCGGTCAAGGCCTTCGCCGGGCATCAGCAGGCGGTCGCCCGCGCCGGACACATCCTGGTCGTCGGCGGCGGGCCCTCCGGTGTCGAGCTCAGTGCGGAGATACGGCTGGCCCGACCGGACGCGCGCGTCACGCTGGCCCACTCCGGGTCGGCGCTGCTGCACGGCACGGGCAGTGAGCGGGCCGGGCGCAAGGCGCTGGCCTGGCTGGAGGCGCGGGACGTGGAGGTGCGGCTGAACTCGTTCATGTCGCCCGGCTTCGACTTCGGCACGTATCGCGACGCGCACGGCAACGTAATGGAGGCCGACCTCTCCTTCTGGGCCACCGGCACCACACCGAACACGCTCTGGCTACGACTGGGCGGCCACGGCGACTGGCTGAACCCCTCCGGGCACGTCAAGGTCGACCGCGCGCTCCGGGTCGCCGGGCATCCGGACGTCTTCGCGGTCGGCGACGTCAACGACGCCACCGAGCTGAAGATCACCCCCGCCGCACTCGCCCAGGCCGACCTGGCCGTCCACAACATCCGCGCCCACCTCCAGAGCCCCGGCAAGCACCGCAAGGAACCCCGCTTCTACAAGCCGATCCAGCGCATCCCCCTCATCGTCCCCTTCGGGGCGGCCGACGGCATGACCCTCCTGCCGGTGCCGGGCGGGGAGAGCGCGGTGCTCGGAAGCCGGACCTCGGTGCTGGCGAAGGCGAAGACGCTGATGACGCCTTATATGCGGCGGCAGTTGGGGTATACGGCGGCGTGAGGTGACGGAGGTGGCTGAGGGGCTCGGTGGGGCAGTGGCTCAGCCTTTCGGGACGCAGGGCACCCGCGGAGAAAACGGGGAACGCCCCGGCCGACCCGTGAGGGCCGGCCGGGGCGTCCCGGTGAGCGGATCAGGCTCGGATCGGACTCAGACCAGGTCGAAGCGGTCCGCGTTCGACACCTTGACCCACGCCGCGACGAAGTCCTTCACGAACTTCTCCTTGGCGTCGTCGCTCGCGTAGACCTCGGCGAGCGCGCGGAGCTCGGAGTTCGAGCCGAAGACGAGGTCGGCACGCGTACCGGTCCACTTGACCGCACCCGAGGCGTCGCGGGCCTCGAAGTGGTTCTGGTCCTCGGAGGTCGACTTCCACTCCGTGCCCAGGTCGAGCAGGTTGACGAAGAAGTCGTTGGTGAGGACACCGGGGGTGTCGGTGAGGACACCGAGGGACGTCCCGCCGTGGTTGGCGCCCAGGACACGCAGACCGCCGACGAGGACGGTCAGCTCGGGGGCGCTCAGGCCGAGCAGGTTCGCCTTGTCGAGCAGCAGGTACTCGGCCGGGAGGCGGTTGCCCTTGCCCTGGTAGTTGCGGAAGCCGTCCGCGGTCGGCTCCAGCGCGGCGAACGACTCGACGTCCGTGTGCTCCTCGGTGGCGTCGACACGGCCGCCGGTGAACGGCACCTCGATGTCGTACCCGCCGTCCTTGGCGGCCTTCTCGATCGCGGCGGCACCGCCGAGGACGATCAGGTCGGCCAGGGAGACCTTCTTGGCGCCGGAGCCCGCGTTGAACTCGGACTGGACACCCTCCAGGACCCGCAGGACCTGGGCCAGCTCGTCGGGCTGGTTGACCTCCCAGCCGGCCTGCGGCTGAAGGCGGATACGGGCGCCGTTGGCACCGCCGCGCTTGTCGCTGGTGCGGAACGTGGACGCGGACGCCCACGCGGTCGACACCAGCTGCGAGACGGTCAGACCCGAGTCGAGCAGCTTGGCCTTGAGGGCCGTGACGTCGGCGGCGTCGATGGGCTCGCCCTCGGCCTGCGGCAGCGGGTCCTGCCACAGCAGGGTCTCCTCCGGGACCTCCGGGCCGAGGTACAGGGACTTCGGGCCCAGGTCACGGTGGGTCAGCTTGTACCAGGCGCGGGCGAAGGCGTCCGCGAACTGGTCCGGGTTCTCGTGGAAGCGCTTGGAGATCTCGCCGTAGATCGGGTCGAAGCGCAGCGAGAGGTCGGTGGTGAGCATCGTCGGCAGCTTCTTGGAGTCGCTGTGGGCGTCGGGGATGATCGCCTGCGCGTCCTTGGCCACCCACTGGTTGGCGCCGGCGGGGGACTGGGTCAGCTCCCACTCGTAGCCGAAGAGGATGTCGAAGAAGTCGTTGCTCCACTGGGTCGGCTTGGTGGTCCAGGTGACCTCCAGGCCGGAGGTGATGGCGTCGCCGCCCTTGCCGGTGCCGTAGGTGCTGGCCCAGCCGAGGCCCTGGGCCTCGATCGGGGCGGCCTCGGGGTCGGCGCCGACGTTGTCCGCCGGGCCCGCGCCGTGGGTCTTGCCGAAGGTGTGGCCACCGGCGATGAGGGCGACGGTCTCCTCGTCGTTCATCGCCATGCGGCGGAACGTCTCGCGGATGTCGCGGGCCGCGGCGATCGGGTCCGGGTTGCCGTTGGGGCCCTCCGGGTTGACGTAGATGAGGCCCATCTGGACGGCGCCGAGCGGGCTCTCCAGCTCACGGTCGCCGGTGTAGCGCTGGTCGTCGAGCCAGGTGGTCTCGGGACCCCAGTAGACGTCCTCGTCGGCCTCCCAGACGTCGGCGCGGCCGCCGCCGAAGCCGAAGGTCTCGAAGCCCATCGTCTCCAGCGCCACGTTGCCCGTGAGGATCATGAGGTCGGCCCAGGAGATGGACTGGCCGTACTTCTTCTTGACCGGCCACAGCAGACGGCGGGCCTTGTCCAGGTTGCCGTTGTCCGGCCAGCTGTTCAGCGGCGCGAAGCGCTGCTGACCACGGCCGCCACCGCCGCGGCCGTCGCTGATGCGGTAGGTGCCGGCGCTGTGCCAGGCCATCCGGATCATCAGCGGGCCGTAGTTGCCGAAGTCCGCCGGCCACCAGTCCTGGGAGGTGGTCAGGATCTCGGCGATGTCCTGCTTGACGGCGGCCAGGTCGAGGTTGCCGAACGCCTCGGCGTAGTCGAACTCCTCACCGAGCGGGTTCGCGACGACCGGGTCCTTCGCGAGGATCTTCAGGTTGAGCCGCTCCGGCCACCACTGCCGGTTTCCGCCGCCCTGGGTGGGGTGTGCGGCGCGCTCGTGCGCGACCGGGCATTTTCCTTCAGCGGCGCTGTTCTCGGACATGAGGGGAATTCCTTCCGGGTTTGGTGCTCAAGCCTTGCGGGCGGTGGAACAGGTGGGGCACAGGCCCCAGTAGATGACCTCGGCCTCGTCGATCGCGAAGCCTCGGTCGTCGGAGGCGGTCAGACAGGGGGCGTGTCCGACCGCGCAGTCGACGTCGACGACGGCCGCGCACTCCCGGCAGACCAGGTGGTGGTGGTTGTCGCCGACCCGGCCCTCGTACCGGGCGGGGCTGCCCGGTGGCTCGATACGGCGGACGAGTCCCGCCGCGGTGAGCGCGTGGAGGGCGTCGTAGACGGCTTGCACTGATATGTGGCCGACCCGGTCCCGGACCCCGGAGGCGAGGGCGTCGACCCCGAGGTGGTCACCGGCGCGGACGGTCTCCAGGAGCGCGACGCGGGCGGCCGTCACCCGCAGGCCGGCCCCCCGCAGATCTCCTGCGGTGGTCGGAGGCTGCGGTGAAGTCATGGGGCCAACCTACCCCCACAAACACGAATGGTTCAAGAAATGGATTCGTTCCAACTCTGTGTCCTGTCGTGTCGCCCTGTGTTCGCCTTCCCGACCCGCGCGACGTCCGGATTGAGTGGGAGCTGGGGAGATCCCCGTACTCGCACGGGAGACCCGGGTCCGGATGCGAGGATGTGAGGCCATGACGGCAGGGTGGTGTTCTCGCACGGTACGGGCCGCGGTGTTCGCGGCCGCCTGTGTGCTGCTCGCCGCCCTGGGCCACGTCCTGATGTCCGGGCAGCACGTTCCCGCCGGGGCTCTGGCCGCGGGAGCGGCCCTGACCGGGGTCGCGGGCTGGTCCCTGGCGGGGCGTGAGCGCGGGCTTCCGACGGTCGTGGCCGTCGCGGTCGTCGCGCAGACGGCCCTGCACCAGGGGTTCTCCCTCGCGCAGTCGACCGTCCCGGCGTCCATGGACATGGGCTCCTCGCATACGCACTCCATGGACTCCATGGATATGGCGCACATGAGCGCGGGCCACACCGGTACCGAGGGGTCGTCCTCCCTCGGCATGGTCACCGCCCATCTGCTGGCCGCCCTGCTGTGCGGGCTGTGGCTGGCGTACGGGGAGCGGGCCGCCTTCCGGCTGCTGCGGGCCGTCGCCGGATGGCTGGCGGCACCGCTGCGGCTGCTGCTCGCCGCCCCCGTCGTGCCGCACCGGCCGCGCTTCGGCCGGCCCCGCCGTCGCTCGGAGCGGGAGCCGCGGCTTCTCCTGCTCGTCCACGCGATCACCACCCGGGGTCCGCCCGCGGGGACCGCTGTCGTCTGAGGACAGCTGGTACCCGGGGCGGCCTGTGCGCGCCCCGGGTTTCGGCCGTACGCCCGCAACGGTGCCGTACGGCCGTGTTCCCGTTCCACCGGACCGCGGTGCGCGCCGATGCGTACCGCCGCTCCGGACTTCCGGATTTCCCGGATGACCGAGAAGGACACCTGGTGATCACTTCTGCCCTGCCCGTTTCGCGTGACGAACACGACCGACGTGACCAGTGCGAGAAGCGCGCGGCGCTCGACGAGGCGGCCACCGCCTGGGCGCTGGCCGCCCGCGGCGGTGACGCGGCCGCGGTCGAGCACTTCGTCCGTGCTCTGCACCGCGACGTGACGCGCTACGTCGCTCACCTGTGCGCCGACCCCCAGGCCGTGGACGACCTGGCACAGGACACGTTTGTGCGGGCGCTCGGCAGTCTGCACCGGTTCGAGGGACGCTCCTCGGCCCGGTCCTGGCTGCTGTCCATCGCCCGCCGCGCCGTGATCGACGGCTACCGGGGCGCCGCCGCCCGGCCCCGGCTGTACGACGTACCGGACTGGGAGCCGGCCGCCGAACTCGCCCAGCCGCGCGGTCTGCCCGGCTTCGACGACGGCATAGCCCTCCTCGACCTGCTGACCGCGCTCCCCATCGAACGCCGCGAGGCCTTCGTCCTCACCCAACTCCTCGGCCTGCCCTACGCGGAGGCGGCCGCCCTGACCGACTGCCCCGTGGGCACGGTCCGCTCCCGAGTGGCCCGCGCCCGGGAGACACTCCTGGCACTCCTCGCGGCCGCGGACGGGCCCGCGGTGCTGGTGGCCTGAGCGCGGGGACGGGTGCGGATGCCGGCCGGCATCCGCACCCGTCCCCGCCTCGTTGGCCCGAGGCGGCTACTCCGGAGCCGCGTCCTCGGCGAAGTCGGGTACCAGCGCGCCCATCGCCTGGCGCTGGGTGGGGCCCATGATCCGGGCCAGTGCCTCCTTGACCGTCTGTGCGAGGACTCCCGAGGCCTCCTTCAGCAGGCCTCGGGCCTTCTCGGTGAGGGCGACCTCGATGCCGCGCTTGTCTCCGCAGACCGACTGGCGGGTGACGAGGCCGGCGTGCTGGAGACAGGCGATCTGGTAGGTGAGGCGGGTCTTGGGGCGGCCCAGGAGTTCGGCGATCCGCGTCATGCGCAGACCTTCCGAGGGGTTCTCGGCCAGCAGGCACAGGACCAGGAACTCGTCGTGCGAGACGTCCAGCCGCTCCTTGACCACGGAGCGCAGCTCCTGCTCGACGGCTCCGGTCGCGGCCAGCATCAGCATCCAGGCGTGCAGCTCTGCGGGCAGGAGTCCGCCACCTGCGGCGGAGGGGCAGTCGGAGTGGTCGGCCATGACGCCCAGTGTACCTGTTGTCCAATTTTGGATGAGGGGGTTGTTCATATTTGGATGACCCGCTAGCGTGAGGTCATTCAAATTTGGATGACCCTCTGCTCCCCTGCTCCGGGCATCAGCACGAAGGAGACCCGTCATGACCGTCGCCGTGGAAACCGGCCTCTGGCAGCTCGACACCGCCGCCTCGACCGTCGCGATCAAGCACAAGTCGATCTGGGGCCTCGTCACCGTGAAGGGCGCCTTCACCACCGTCACCGGCCAGGGCGAGGTCCGCCCCGACGGATCCGCCGTCGGCACCCTGACCCTGCCCGTCGCGTCCCTGGACACCAAGAACCCCAAGCGCGACACCCACCTGAAGGGCCCGGACTTCTTCGACGCCGACAACCACCCCGAGCTCACCTTCGCGGTCCGCAGCGCGGAACTCCGCGACGGCGACAAGGTCCACGTCATCGGCCAGCTCACCGCCCGCGGCATCAGCCGCCCCCAGACCTTCATCGCCCGCCTCACCGGCGCGGACGCCGACGCCCTCACCCTGGACGCCGAATTCTCCGTGGACCGCAATCAGTTCGGGATGGGCTGGAACCAGCTCGGCATGATCCGCGGCCTGACCACGGTCACCGCCACCCTCCGCTTCACCCGGACGGCAGCCTGACGTACACGCTCGACAGCGTCTGCGGTACGGCGCTGAAGGCCCGCAGCCGGATGCGCGCACCCGCGCGCGGGATCCCGTACCTCCCGGCGGGCGGCCGGAGTTCATAGCGCGCCGTGGCATGGGCGGGCAGGGTGACCGGCCCCCGAACGACCGTCCAGTACTGGCTCATGCCCTGCCCCACGGTCAGCATGAAGTGGGGCGTCAGGGCGCTGTCGGCGGTGTTGGTGACCCGGATCGTCAGCCGGGATTCGGCCACCGGCCGGGCCCGCCGCAACCCGGTGACCTGCATCCGCAGCGGCGGCGTACCCGTCACCGCCAACGCCGCGCTCACCAGGGCGGGCGCCAGCACGAGCAGGCACACGGCGATCCGCGCCGGCCGGGAGCCCAGCCGCAACCCCGGCTGCCAGGCGCCCGCGAACTCCGCCGCGGGCGCGGTGACGGCGGCCGCCAGCCACAGCGGCGTCATCATCAGGTAGTAGCCGTCCTGCGAACGCGTCGCCAGGAAGAAGGCACACCACGGCAGCACGGTCGCCGCGGGCCCCAACCGCCGTACGAACAGCACGAACAGCACCAGCAGACCCGCCGCCAGCAGCAAGCTCGCGTGCCCGTACCAGTCCAGCCGGTCGCTGCCGCCCGTGAGATAGACGGACACGTCCACCAGGCCCTGGCCGTGCAGCACCGCGCCCTGCGTCAGCGGCAGGGCGACACCGGTGAGCCAGGGGCCCGGCTCGCTCACGAGGAAGTACGTGTTGATCAGCAGCCACACCCCGGCGGCGACCCCGACGATCCGCAGCACCACCATCCCCGCGGCCCGGCCGCCCAGCTCCCCGCGGCGCACCGCGTAGATCCCGGCCAGCAGGAACGGGGCGAGGAACCACGGCAGTTGCTGCGCCGCGCACGCCGCCCCCAGGCACACGGCCCGCGCCACCCCGGCGGCGCCCAGCCGGCCGCCCCGTCCGATCCGCGGCCAGCGCACCACCACCGGCACCAGCAGGGCGAGCGCGAGGATCGCGGGATAGCCGAGCCGGCCGTACTGCGGCAGCATCGCGAAACCCAGACACACCATCGTCGCCGCCGGCCGCCACGGCACCGGCAGCATCCGCCACAGCACCACCGCGCCGACGACCAGCGCACCCGTGCTCACCGCCGTCGCCGGGGTGCCGCCGTGGCCCAGCCACAGCAGCGGCGCGGTCAGCAGCGGGGCGAGCGGGGGATAGCCGTACGTGAAGTCGTAGCCGCCGGTCACCGTGGGGGTGAGGGCGACGCCGTGACCGAAGAGCCAGGGCCACGACTGACCGTAGACGGGGTGCCCCGCGACCAGTTCCCGGGCGGCCTGTGTGGTCAGGAGCGCCTCGTCACTGCCCTGGTGGAGCACCGACCAGGCGCACAGGGTCAGGGTCACGGCCGTCACCAGGACGCACGTGTCGACGCGGGCCAGCGAACGCGTCCGGCGCACCACCGGCGCCAGCACCCCGCACACCAGGATCGAGGCGTAACAGACCGAGATGACCGCGGCCACGGCGACCCGGTGCGAGGCCGCCTGGGTCCACACCGCGCGCGTCCCGATGAGGAGGCTGATGTCGGCGAGCAGGGTCAGGACACGGTGCCACTGCGCGGGGGTCTCCGGGCTGGTGGCGGACACCGCCGACGGTGTCCGTCGGCCGGGTGTCACCGGCTTCAGTTCTGCCAAGTGCACGGCACCGGACCGTAATCGCGCCCGGTGAGCGAGGTGAGGGTGGAGGTGAAGAGTCCGGTAGGAGAGGGGTAAGAAAGCAGGGTTTGTCAGTAGACGTCCCGCACGTACCGTTTCGCCGCCGCCAGTTGCTTCACATACGCCGCCGCCTCCTGCTCGCCCAGCCCGCCGTGCGCGACCGCGATGTCCTTCAGCGCCCGGTCCACGTCCTTGGCCATCCGGGAGGCGTCACCGCACACATAGAAGTGGGCGCCGTCCTGGAGCCAGCGCCACAGCTCGGGGCCGTGCTCGCGCATCCGGTCCTGGACGTAGACCTTCTGGCGCTGGTCGCGGGAGAAGGCGGTGTCGAGCCGGGCGAGGGTGCCCTCGTCGAGCAGTTCGGTCAGCTCCTCCTCGTAGTAGAAGTCGCTGGCCCGGTGCTGCTCCCCGAAGAACAGCCAGTTGGGCGCCCGGTGCCCGAGCGCGCGCCGCTCCTGGAGGAAGCCCACGAAGGGCGCGACCCCCGTGCCGGGCCCGACCATCACCATCGGCGTCGCCGGGTCGGCGGGCGGCCGGAAGTGCGGGGAGGCCTGCACGAAGACCGGCACCTCGGTGCTCGCGTCGGCGTCCGCGAGGAACGGCGAGCAGACCCCGCCGCGCGGTGTGCCGCGCAGGTTCTCGTACCGCACGACGGACACCGTCAGCGAGACCAGGTGCGCGTCCACGAGCGGACTGGAGGATATGGAGTACAGGCGCGGCTGAAGCTTCTTGAGGACGCCCGCCCAGTCCCGAGCGTCCGCCCGCACCGGGTGCTCGGCGAGCACGTCCACCGCCTGCCGCCCCCAACTCCACTGCGCCAGACCGTCCTTGTTGTCGGGCCGCAGGAGCTTCTTCAACTCCCGCCCGTCACGGACGCGTTCGCTGACGAAGCGGAGGAAGTCGGGGGTGATACGGGTGATGTCGAGGTGCCGGTGCAGCGCCTCGGCGAAGGGAACGTCGCCGACCCCTTCCATGTCCACGGAGGTTGATCCGTCGACCCCGGTGACCGCCAGCCACTCCTCCACCAGGGCGGGCGAGTTGACCGGCCGCACACCGAGCGCGTCCCCGGCCTCGTACGTCAGCGGGGTCCCGCTCGTGTCGAAGGTGAACCGCCGGACCTCCTTGCCCGCGCCGGCCCGGCTGAGCAGCCGGTTGCCGACCAGGCGGGCGGTGGTGGGGGCGGGCCTGGGGGAGCGGGCCGGCCTCTTCGGCGCCTCGGTCGTGGCGGTGGGCGGGGCGCTGGTCGCGCTTCCCGACGTACTGGTCGCGCTTCCCAGCGCGGAGAGCACCTCGTCCAGCCAGGCGTCCGCGGTCGGCTCGAAGTCCGGCTCGCAGTCGGTGCGCGGCGCCAGCCGCACCCCGCCCAGCTCGTCGAGGCGGGCGTCGAGCCGTCGTCCGTGTCCGCAGAAGTCGTCGTACGAGGAGTCGCCGAAGGCCAGGACGGAGTAGCGGACCCCGTCCAGGCGCGGGGCCTGTTCGGCGGTGAGCCGGTCCCAGAAGCCGGAGCCGTTGTCGGGCGCGTCGCCGTCCCCGAAGGTGCTGGTGACCAGCAGCAGGTCGGCGCCCTTGGGCAGCGCGCCGGGGTCGGTGTCGTCCATGCCGACGAGCACGGGGCGGTGCCCGCTCGCGGAGAGCCGGTCGGCGACGGCACCGGCGAACTCCTCCGCGGTCCCGGTCTGCGAGGCCCACAGCACGACCACCTCACGGCCGGGCTGCGTCCGGGGCGCCTGGGCCGTGCGCGAGTACATGCCGGCCAGCACGCCGTTGACCCACATCGCGTGCTCGGGGCTGAAGGGGGCGTCCGGGGGCAGCACCGGGACGCCGGGGGCGCCGGAGTCGATGCCCGCGAGGAAGCCGGTGAGATACAGGCGCTCCTGCGCGGTCAGGACGGGCGGCGGGGCGGGGTCGAGGCCGAAGGGGTTGGCGCCGGGGGTGACGGAGGTGGGGACGATGACCTCGGGCGCCGACACCGGCGCGGGTGCGGCGGAGACCCGGGTCAGCGACACCGCGCACACCTTGAACTCCGGCTGGAAGGAGATCGGGTCCACCGCGTCGCTGGTCACGGCGTTGACGCTCAGATACTCGCCGAAGAGGTCGTTCCAGTGGAAGGGCGCGAAACAGCCGCCCGGCCGCACCCGGTCGGTGACCACCGCGGGCAGCACCGCCCGGCCCCGCCGCGAGGCCACCTCCACCCGGTCGCCCTCGGCGATCCCGAGCGCCCCGGCATCCTCGGGGTGCAGTTCCACGAACGGCCCCGGGTTCAGCTTGTTCAGCTTGGCGACCCGGCCGGTCTTGGTCAGCGTGTGCCACTGGTGCTGCACCCGCCCGGTGTTCAGCACGAAGGGGAAGTCGTCGTCCGGCATCTCGGCGGCCGGTATGTGCGGCCGCGCGTGGAAGACGGCCCGTCCGCTCGCGGTGGGAAAGCGCAGCCCGTCGCCGTCGACGTACCGGATCGGATTGCGCGCGGGCCCGCCCTCGGCGGCCGGCCACTGCACGGGCTCGGAGCGCAGCCGCTCGTACGTCACCCCGCGCAGGTCCCACCCCGTGACCGGGTTCCAGGCCCGCCGGATCTCCTCGAAGACCTGCTCGGCACTGTCGTACGAGAACCCCTTCTCGTACCCCATCTCCCGGGCGACGGCCGCGATGATCCGCCAGTCCGCCATGGCCTCGCCGGGCGGGTCGGCGACCGGCTGGGTCAGGGTGAGGTCGCGCTCGCTGTTGACGAAGACGCCCTCGCCCTCGGTCCACATCGCGCCGGGCAGCACGACGTCGGCGTAGGCGTTGGTCTCCGTCTCCCCGAACACGTCCTGGGTGACGACGAACTCGGCGGCTTCCAGGCCCTCGATGACGGTACGGCGGTTGGCGACCGAGGCGACCGGGTTGGTGCAGATGATCCAGCAGGCCTTGATCTCGCCGTCGGCCATCTTCTGGAACATCTCGACGGTGCCCTTGCCCACGCCGTCCTTGCGGACGGTGCCCGGCGGCAGCTCCCAGAGGTCCTCGATGAACTCCCGCTCGGAGTCGACGAGGACGGACCGCTGACCGGGGAGACCGGGTCCCATGTACCCCATCTCGCGGCCGCCCATGGCGTTGGGCTGGCCGGTGAGGGAGAAGGGCCCGCTGCCGGGACGGCAGATGGCTCCGGTCGCCAGATGCAGGTTGACCAGGGCGTTGGTGTTCCAGGTGCCGTGCGTGGACTGGTTGAGGCCCATGGTCCACAGGCTCATCCACTCACCGGCCGAGCCGATGAGCCGCGCGGCCTCGCGCAGGTCGTCCTCGTCCAGCCCCGTGATCCCGGCGACGACGTCGGGCGCGTAGTCGGCGAGGAACTCCTCCATCGCCTCCCAGCCCTCGGTGTGCGCGGCGATGAAGTCGGGGTCGGTGTGCCCCTCCGCGACGAGCAGATGCAGCAGACCGTTCAGCAGCGCCAGGTCGGTACCCGGTTCGACCTGGAGGAACAGATCGGCCTTGGCGGCCGTCGCGGTGCGCCGGGGATCGACGACGATCAGCTTCGCGCCCGCCTTGACCCGCTCCATCATCCGCAGGAAGAGGATCGGATGGCAGTCGGCCATGTTCGACCCGATGACGAGGAAGGCGTCGGCCCGGTCGAAGTCCTCGTACGAGCCGGGCGGCCCGTCGGCGCCCAGCGACAGCTTGTAACCGGCCCCGGCGCTGGCCATGCACAGCCGGGAGTTCGACTCGATCTGATTGGTGCGGACGAACCCCTTGGCGAGCTTGTTGGTGAGGTACTGGGCCTCCAGGCTCATCTGCCCGGACACATAGAAGGCGACCGAGTCCGGCCCGTGCTCGTCGATGATCGCGCGCAGCCGCCGCGCGGTCTCGGCGACGGCGTCGGCCATGGGCGCGGGCACCGGCTCCGCGCCGCGATCGTCCCGGACCAGCGCGGTGGCCAGCCGCCCGGGCGCGGAGAGCATCTCGGCCGTGGTGGCGCCCTTGGTGCACAGCCGCCCCGCGTTCGCCGGGTGCGCCTTGTCACCGGTGGCCTTCAGGACCGTGCGCCGCCCGTCGGGCCCCATACCGACGTCCAGCACGATGCCGCAGCCCACTCCGCAGTAGGAGCAGACCGAGCGCACCTGGGACGTGGGAGTGGTGGGGGTCACACGGATCCCTTTCGGCGGTCGGCTCTTGCTCCCAGAGCGTACGAATCGCCCATTACGCCGATGTCACATGGCTTGATCATGAGGAGTTACGTCGGACACACAGCCGTTCGTGGCGCGATGTGAGGGTCCGGGTCTGTCGCGGTCCGTGTCGCTGTTGGGCCGAACGGGTGACTTGGCGTAAGAATTGGCTGGTGCAGGCAATGAAGGCGAGCGAGTCCGGGGGGAACCGGTGAGCAGGTACGACGTCACCGATGAACAGTGGGAAGGGCTCGCCCAGGTCGTTCCGTTGCGCGGCCGGGATGCCTGGCCCTCCGCGGTGGACCACCGGGTGCCGCCCGAAGCGGTGACGGAACCGCGCCGCCGCTTCGTCGTGCTGAGGGTCAATGTCTTCGGCGACGCCCGCGAGGTCGCCGAGACCCTGATGGCGGGCATCCCGGTGCTGCTCGACCTGACCGGGGCGGAGGGCGAGGTCGCCAAAAGGGTCCTCGACTTCAGCACGGGAGTGGTCTTCGGCCTCGCCAGCGGCATGCACCGCGTCGACCGCAACGTCTTCCTGCTGACCCCGCCCGGCACCGAGGTCAGCGGCCTGATGGAGACCGCCGGCGCGCCCAGCGCCTGAGCCCGGTCCCCCGATCGTAGGAAGCGGCCGTCGGCGGAACGGTTCGCCTGGGGACGGAGGCCTACGGTCCGGATATGTGCGTGACTTCTGTGCCGGCGGGTTCCGCGGCTCAAGCGGCTCCGGAGACCGCCGGCGACCACCGGGTGCCGGGCCAGGGACGGCCGACAGGTGCGACGGAGCGTCCAGGGACGTCCGGCGAGGGGTCTCGGGAGCCGGCGGGCGCGAGAGGTGCGGAGGTGTCCGCGCCGTCACCCGGCATCCGGGTCGCGGCCGGTCATCATCCCGGCCGACCTCATGTCAGCGAGCTGCGGCTGTCCACCTTCGCCTCGCATCGGCGCGCGAGCTTTCCGCTGGGGCCGCTCACGCTTCTCGTCGGGCCCAGCGGATCCGGCAAGTCGAGCGCGTTGCGGGCGTACGAGGCGCTGGCGCGGCTGGCCGCAGGGGCGGAGCTGGGGGAGGTGTTCCCCGATCCGCTCGCGTGTGTGCCGGAGCGGGCGCGGCCCGACGCGCAGCGGCGGCGCGGGTTCCGGATCGGGTGCACGACGGACGGTCCCGAGGGGCCGGTCCGGCTCGACGTCGCCGTGCAGGCCGAGCCCGAGCTCCGGGTTGTGGGGGAACGGCTGACCGTCGCCGGACAGGTCCTGCTGGAGACGGCGCTGCGCGACCCCTCGCGACGGGCCGTCCAGGCCGCCTGGCACACGGCCGGCTCCGCGCCGGTGACCCGCGCCCCGCTCCCGGACGACCGGCTCGGCACCGCGCTGCTCCCGCTGCGGGTGGCCGGCAAGACCGACGGCCAGCGCCGGGTGCTCGCCGCGGCCGAGCAGACGGTCGTGGCCCTGCGGTCCGTGTTCGCCTGCGATCCGCGCCCCGACCGGATGCGCGTCCCCGTGCCCACCGGCTCCGGGCGCCTCCTCGGCGGCTGCGACAACCTCGCCGACGTGCTGTGGCGCACCCGCGCCGAATGCGGCCGCCGCCACGCGCAGTTGGTCGCGGCGGTGCACACCGGATGCGCGGGCCCGGTGGCGGACGTCCTCGCCGAAGTCCTCCGGGACGGCACGGTCCGGGGCCTGCTCGACCGCGGCGACGGTGTCCGTACGGAACTCGCGCGGCTCGGCGACGGCGAGTTGAGGTACCTCGCACTCGCGCTCGTGCTCTTCACCGGACCCGGCGTCCTGGAGGTCGACCCCGCCGGCGAGGTGCCCGCGGCGATGCAGACGCTCACCGTGCTCGCCGACGGGTTCGACCGGCGACTGGACCCACGGCAGCGGGACGAACTCCTGCGGCTCGCGGCCCGGATGTGCGACCGCGGACACATCCGCCTCCTCGGCACGGCGACCGACGCGTCCTGGGCCACCGGGGTCGAGGGGCTCACGGTGGTACACCTGGACCCGTGACAGACCCTCTCGATGTGGCGAAACTCCAGCGCAGGCTGGCCGAGTTCGCGGCGGCACGCGACTGGCAGCCGTACCACACCCCCAAGAACCTCGTCGCCGCGCTCAGCGTGGAGGCCTCCGAACTGGTCGAGATCTTCCAGTGGTTGACCCCGGAGGAGTCGGCCCGCGTCATGGACGACCCCGACACCGCGCACCGCGTCACGGACGAGGTGGCCGACGTGCTCGCGTATCTGCTCCAGCTGTGCGAGGTGCTGGGCATCGACCCGCTGGCGGCACTGGACGCGAAGATCGACCGGAACGAGCGGAGGTTTCCGGCGCCGTAGCAATCTCGGCCCTCAGGGAGCAGCTCGGTCCGTTTTCACTCTCCGCAGTCAAAAACCGGTCCGACATCGATTCGTTGTCCACAGATTTCCGCCTTCCTCTGGCTTTTCGTCCCGCCGACCCTCACTCTGGGTAGTGGACAACGGAGTTCGGGCGGCGGACGGGGGCAGCGCATGGACGCGGTGCGGCTCATTGTGACGAGCAGGCGTGCCCTCGCGGGGAGCGGCGAGGCGCCTCAGGTGCTGACGGAGGTGTGGCAGGCGCAGGCGCTGGCCCAGGCGATAGGCAGCAGGCTGGCGGTCTCCGGCCCGCCCCGACTGCGCGGCGAGGCACTGGGGTTGACCGAGCTGGCGGGCAGAGGCTGCGGTGTCCTGGACCGTCCCGACCTGGACACCGCCGACCTGCGTGCCGCCCAGCTCACCGAACTGGGCGACGCCCGCCAGGTGCTGCTCTGCCTCGGCGGCCTGCTCGGCGAGGTGGGCATCGCCCTCGTCGGCCTCGCCTGCGCGGCGGCCGACGAAGGCACGTACTGGCAGTGCATGGAGGCGATCGACGCGGCGGACGAGTCCCGGGACCGGGTCCTGGAGATGCTCAGCAAGCTGGCGGACCGGGATCAACCACTACCGGAACGGGAGGCGGGGTGAGCGCTCAGGTGTCCGCGGGCCGGGAGGTCTCGGGCGCTCCCCTCGACGGGCCCTGGGGTGAGCGACCTCGGGGCCTCTCGCAGCGGCCCTCGCTCTGACTCCGGAGACCCCGGCGCGCCGCCCTCAGCGGCCCTCGGCCTCGTCCCCACCCCGTCCCGCCGACTGGAGGTCCGCGTCCAGGGCGGAGAGGTCCGCGGTGAGCGACGCCATCAGCTCTTCCATCTGCTGCAGCAGCCCCTTCGGCTGACCGGTCGGCCCGGCCCCCTGCTGCGGGACGGATTCTTCGGACATGACGGCCTCCTCGGCCCAGGCCTCCACGGGAGGCCGACACGGATGACGCCCGGCGCTGACCGGCCGGCGCGGGCGCCGGTCGGTCCGGCTCCGCCCGAGCAACGATCATCACCTTCGCCGGGTCACTGGCCCGGGCAGTCCCCGTGTGCCGCGTTGACGGAATTTCACCCGACCGGGCAGGGGAGGGACGGCAGGGGCGGGTGGGGTTGACCGGCCGGGTGGCGTGCAGGATGGAGGTATGGATCTTCGCATCTTCACCGAGCCCCAGCAGGGGGCCACCTACGACACCCTTCTCACGGTTGCCAAGGCCACCGAGGACCTCGGCTTCGACGCCTTCTTCCGCTCGGACCACTATCTGAAGATGGGCTCCTCCGACGGTCTCCCCGGCCCCACCGACGCCTGGATCACCCTCGCCGGCCTCGCCCGTGAGACCAAGCGCATCCGCCTCGGCACACTGATGACCGCCGGTACCTTCCGGCTGCCCGGCGTGCTCGCCATCCAGGTCGCGCAGATCGACCAGATGTCCGGTGGCCGTGTCGAACTGGGCCTGGGCGCGGGCTGGTTCGAGGAGGAGCACAAGGCGTACGGCATTCCCTTCCCGAAGGAGAAGTTCGGCCGCCTGGAGGAGCAGCTGGAGATCGTCACCGGGCTCTGGGCGACCGAGGTCGGCGAGACCTTCGACTTCCACGGCAAGTACTACGACCTGACGGACTCGCCCGCGCTGCCCAAGCCGGCCCAGGCGAAGATCCCGGTCCTCGTCGGCGGCCACGGCCCGTCCCGCACTCCGGCGCTGGCCGCGAAGTACGCCGACGAGTTCAACATGCCCTTCGGCTCGGTCGAGGACAGCGAGCGCCAGTTCGCCCGGGTGCGCGCCGCCGCGGAGGAGGCCGGCCGCAAGGGCGACGAGCTGACGTACTCCAACGCCCTCGTCGTCTGCGTCGGCAAGGACGACCAGGAGGTCGCCCGCCGTGCCGCCGCGATCGGCCGTGAGGTGCCCGAGCTGAAGAGCAACGGCCTCGCCGGCTCCCCGGCCGAGGTCGTCGACAAGATCGGCCGCTACGCCGAGATCGGCTCCCGCCGTATCTACCTCCAGGTCCTGGACCTCCACGACCTGGAACACCTGGAGCTCATCTCGGCGCAGGTGCAGTCGCAGTTGTCGTAACCCCGGGAGACGACCGACCGTCGGACGGGGCTCCACGGCCCGGTCCGGCGGATCGTCCGTCCCGTCAGGGCTTGAGCCCGACCCCCACGTACAGGGGGATCTCCTCCCCGCCCTGCGGTGCGCCGAGTCCGGGATGCCACCGGGCCGCGAGCACGACCCCCGGGTCCACCAGTTCCAGCCCGGTGAAGAATCCGGCGAACTCCTCGCGCGAGCGCACCTGGGCCGCCGTACCGCCCTTGCGGTACACCTCCACGACCCGCTCCCAGGTCTCCGGGTCGAAGTCCCCGGTGGCGTGGGAGAGCGTCAAGTAGCTGCCGGGGGCGAGGGATTCGACGAGTTCCCGCACGATCCGGACCGGCTCGTCCTCGTCCGCGACCAGGTGCAGCAGGGCCACCAGGGACAGCGCGATGGGCTGGGTGAAGTCGAGGGTCTCGCGGGCCGCCGCGAGGATCTTGCCCGGTTCCCGTACGTCGGCCTGGACGTAGGAGGTCTTCCCCTCCGGCGTGCTGTGCAGCAGAGCCTCGGCGTGCCGCAGGACGATCGGGTCGTTGTCCGCGTACACCACCCGGGCGTCGGGGACGATCCCCTGGACGATCTGGTGGAGGTTCGGCTCGGTCGGGATGCCGGTGCCGATGTCGAGGAACTGGCGCAGGCCCCGCTCGGCCAGCAGCCGGGAGGCCCGGTGCATGAACGCGCGATTGGTCCGCGCCATCTGACTCACGGCGGGGAAGTGCGAGGTCACCTGCTCGGCCGCCGCCACATCGACCGGGTAGTTGTCCTTCCCGCCGAGGAAGTAGTCGTACATGCGGGCCGAATGGGGCTTGCTGGTGTCGATCGTGCTCACAGTCGTGGATCCTCCCTCGAACGCCCGGTCGATCGGAGGCTAGCGAACATTTCCGATCGCCGCCGCCACACCCCGGTACGCCTCCAGCGCCGACCGCGGTTCCCGCCCCAACAGCCCGCGCAGGGCGCTCTGTTCGACACCGCTCCCGTCCAGGAACCCACCGGCGATCGCCGAGTACGTCCCCACGAGCATCGGCACCTGGTACGGCAGCGCCGCACCGCCCGCGATGATGGCCTCGCGCGTCGCCCCCAGCGTCGACGGCGCGTACACACCCCCGACCGCCCCGGCCAACTCCGCACCGCCCAGCGCCCGTTCCCCGACCAGCTCGTACACCTTGCCCGCATGCTCCCGCGGCGCGCTCACCACCCGCGCCGCCACCGCCGCGAGGTCGGCCCGCGCCACCGCGGCCAGCCGGCCCTCGCCCAGCGGGGCCGCGATCGTCCCGTCGGGACCCGGGGCGGCGATGTCCGCGAGGAACTCGGCGTAGAGGCCGTTGCGCAGGACCGTCCAGGCCGACGACGAGCGCCGCAACCGGCGTTCGGTCCAGCGGTGGGCCAACGCGTACGGCAGATGGTCGCCGTCGCCGCTGAGGCTGGTGTAGACGACGTGCCCCACCCCCGCCTTCTCGGCCGCCGAGATCGCCGCGTCGTGCCGCGCGCGGACCACGTCGTCCTCCCCGTACCCGGCGGAGATCAGCAGCAGCGTGTCCACGCCGGTGAAGTCGAGCGAGCCCGGGTCGTCGAAGTCGACGCGCCGCTCACCCGCCGACCGCGGGGTACGGCTGCCGAGGACGACATCGCCCCGTCCCGCCAGTTCCCCCGCGACGAGCCGCCCGAGCGCACCACCCGCACCGGTCACCAGAATCATCGGAATTCCCCCTCCTGAGCTGTGTGTTCCCATCATGGGAAGGCACGGCCCGCCCGCATAAGGAGGCACATTCATGTCAGCAGGGCACACCGCGGTAACCACCCCCGCCGGGCCAGGCGAGCCGGTGATCGTCTGCGACACCCCGCAGGACGAGTGCGGCGTCCGGGACGTCCTGGACCGCCTCGGCGACAAGTGGTCGGTGTACGTGGTGGTCGAACTCGCCTCCGGCATACGGCGGTTCAAGGAGCTCCAGCGCGCGATCCCCGGGAACATCTCCCAGCGCATGCTCACCCTCACCGTCCGCCGTCTGGAGCGCGACGGCCTGGTGAAGCGGACCGTGCACCCGACGATCCCGCCCCAGGTCGAGTACGAACTCACCGACCTCGGCCACAGCCTCACCCATCTCGTCAAGGCCCTCGCCGACTGGTCCATCGCCCACCGCCCGGCCATCGCGGCGGCCCGCGAGGCCTGGGACGCGGGGGACGCCGGCGGGCGATGAGCGGTGGCTGCGGCGGGCGATAAATCGAGAGTGCGTACGGGGCGGCCCGAGGTACGTTGAGCAGGCCCACCGCAGCTCAGAACGGCGAGAAGCCGCAGCTCAGAAGGATCCCAGAGGTGTAACCACCGTGTTCCTCACGATCAGTACCACCGGCACGCCCGAACGCCCGGCGACCGACCTCGGCTTCCTGCTGCACAAGCATCCCGAGAAATCGCAGGCGTTCTCCACGTCCTACGGCACGGCACACGTCCTCTACCCCGAGGCCGACGCCGAGCGCTGCACTGCGGCGCTGTTGCTGGAGGTCGACGCGGTGGCGCTGGTCCGGCGCGGCAAGGGCAAGGGCCGCGGCGGCGCTCCTGACGCGGCGCTCGCCCAGTACGTCAACGACCGGCCGTACGCCGCGTCCTCGCTGCTCGCTGTCGCGCTGAGCGGGGTGTTCTCCAGCGCCATGCGCGGGGTGTGCAACGCCCGCCCCGAGCGGGCCGCACAGCCGCTGCCGCTGCGCATCGAGGTGCCCGCGCTGCCCGCCCGGGGCGGCCCCGACCTCGTACGCAAGCTGTTCGAGCCGCTGGGCTGGACGGTCACCGTCGAACCGGTCGCGCTGGACGCGCGGTTCCCGGAGTGGGGCGACTCGCGGTACGTACGGCTCGTGCTGGAGTCGGAGAACCTGACCCTCGCGGCGGCCCTGCGCCACCTCTACGTCCTGCTGCCCGTCCTCGACGACGCCAAGCACTACTGGGTCGCCTCCGACGAGGTCGACAAGCTGCTGCGGGCCGGTGAGGGCTGGCTGCCCGACCACCCCGAGCAGAAGCTGATCACCAGCCGCTATCTCTCGCGCCGCTGGTCGCTCACGCGCGCGGCGAACGAACGCCTCGAGCTGGTACGGCTCGCCGAGGCCGACGACAGCGAGGTCGAGGAGATCGACAACGCCGTCGAGGCGGAGACCGAGGACGAGGAGAGGCCGACCCCGCTCGCCGTGCAGCGCCGGGACGCCATCCTCGCCGCCCTCCAGGCCGCCGGCGCCTCCCGGGTGCTGGACCTCGGCTGCGGGCAGGGCCAGTTGGTGCAGGCGCTGCTCAAGGACGTGCGGTTCACCGAGATCGTGGGCGTAGACGTGTCGATGCGCGCGCTCACCATCGCCTCCCGACGGCTCAAACTGGACCGGATGGGGGAGCGGCTGGCGTCCCGCGTCAAGCTCTTCCAGGGGTCGCTCGCCTACACGGACAAGCGTCTCAAGGGCTACGACGCCGCCGTGCTCAGCGAGGTCATCGAACACCTCGACCTGCCACGGCTGCCCGCCCTGGAGTACGCGGTCTTCGGCGCCGCCCGCCCGCGGACCGTCCTCGTGACGACCCCGAACGTCGAGTACAACGTGCGCTGGGAGACCCTCCCGGCCGGCCATGTCCGCCACGGCGACCACCGCTTCGAGTGGACGCGGGAGGAGTTCCGGACGTGGGCCGCGGCGGTGGCCGAACGGCACGGGTACGACGTGGAGTTCGTACCGGTCGGGCCGGACGACCCCGAGGTCGGACCGCCCACCCAGATGGCTGTTTTCCATGCGGTGACCGAGAAGGAGGCGAAGGCGGCATGACCGAGAACCAGACCCAGGGGCGCGTGCTGCCCGTCACCGACCTCTCCCTCGTCGTCCTCGTCGGCGCCTCCGGCTCCGGCAAGTCGACGTTCGCCCGGCGCCACTTCAAGCCCACCGAGATCATCTCCTCGGACTTCTGCCGCGGCCTGGTCTCCGACGACGAGAACGACCAGGGCGCGACGAAGGACGCCTTCGACGTGCTCCACTACATCGCGGGCAAGCGGCTCGCCGCCGGCCGCCGTACGGTCGTGGACGCGACCAGCGTGCAGTCGGACTCCCGGCGCCAGCTGATCGACCTGGCCAAGCAGTACGACGTGCTGCCCATCGCCATCGTCCTCGACGTGCCGGAGGAGGTGTGCGCCGAGCGCAACGCGGGCCGCACCGACCGGGCCGACATGCCGGTCCGGGTCATCAAGCGCCACATCCGCGAACTGCGCCGTTCCATCCGCCACCTGGAGCGCGAGGGCTTCCGCAAGGTGCACGTCCTGCGGGGCGTGGCGGACGTCGAGAACGCCACCGTCCGCACCGAGAAGCGCTTCAACGACCTCACCCACCTGACCGGCCCGTTCGACATCGTCGGCGACATCCACGGCTGCGGCTCCGAACTGGAGTCGCTGCTGGGCAAGTTGGGCTACGTCGACGGCGTGCACCCCGAGGGCCGTACCGCGGTCTTCGTCGGCGACCTCGTGGACCGCGGCCCGGACAGCCCGGGCGTGCTGCGCCGGGTGATGTCGATGGTGAAGTCCGGCAACGCCCTGTGCGTGCCCGGCAACCACGAGAACAAGTACGGCCGTCACCTCAAGGGCCGCAAGGTCCAGCACACCCACGGACTCGCCGAGACCATCGAGCAGATGGAGGGGGAGTCCGAGGAGTTCCGCGCCGAGGTGCGGGAGTTCATCGACGGACTCGTCAGCCACTACGTCCTCGACGGCGGCAGGCTCGTCGTCTGTCACGCCGGTCTGCCGGAGAAGTACCACGGCCGTACCTCGGGGCGGGTCCGCTCGCACGCGCTGTACGGCGACACCACCGGGGAGACCGACGAGTTCGGCCTGCCGGTGCGCTACCCGTGGGCCGAGGACTACCGGGGCCGGGCGGCCGTGGTCTACGGCCACACCCCCGTCCCGGAGGCGACCTGGCTCAACAACACCATCTGCCTGGACACCGGCGCCGTCTTCGGCGGCAAGCTCACCGCGCTGCGCTGGCCGGAACGGGAGCTGGTCGACGTACCGGCCCAGAAGGTCTGGTACGAGCCGGTCAAGCCGCTGAAGTCGGAGGCGCCGGGTGGACACGACGGCCGGCCGCTGGACCTGGCGGACGTGCACGGCCGCCGTGCGGTGGAGACCCGGCACCAGGGCCGTGTCGCGATCCGTGAGGAGAACGCGGCCGCGGCCCTTGAGGTCATGAGCCGTTTCGCGGTGGACCCGAGGCTGCTGCCGTACCTTCCGCCCACCATGGCTCCGACGGCGACCTCGCAGGTCGAAGGCTACTTGGAGCACCCGGCCGAGGCCTTCGCGCAGTACGCGGCGGACGGGGTCGCGCGGGTCGTGTGCGAGGAGAAGCACATGGGCTCGCGGGCGGTGGCACTGGTGTGCCGGGACGCGGAGGCGGCCCGGAAGCGCTTCGGCGTGGACGGCCCCACGGGGTCCCTCTACACCCGCACGGGCCGTCCGTTCTTCGACGACGAGTCGGTGACGGAGGAGATCCTGGCCCGGCTGCGCTCGGCGGTCACCGAGGCCGGTCTGTGGGCCGAACTCGACACCGACTGGCTTCTGTTGGACGCCGAGCTGATGCCGTGGTCGCTGAAGGCGTCGGGGCTGCTGCGTTCGCAGTACGCGGCCGTCGGCGCCGCGTCCGGGGCGGTGTTCCCGGGTGCGCTGGCCGCGCTCGAGGGTGCGGCGGAACGGGGCGTCGAGGTGGGGGAGCTGCTGGGCCGCCAGCGTGAACGTGCCGCGAACGCGGCCGCGTTCACCGAGGCGTACCGCCGCTACTGCTGGACCACCGACGGCCTGGACGGCGTACGCCTGGCCCCGTTCCAGATCCTCGCGGTCCAGGGCCGCAACCTCGCGTCCCTGCCGCACGACGAGCAACTGGCCCTGCTGGACCGTCTCGTGGAGCACGACGGCACCGGACTGCTCCAGACCACCCGGCGCCTCTACGTCGACACGGCCGACCCCGAGTCGGTCCGGGCGGGCGTCGACTGGTGGCTGGAGATGACCGGCCGCGGCGGCGAGGGCATGGTGGTCAAGCCGCTGGGCGCGGTGGTGCGGTGGGGGTCCCCCCGCTCGAGCGAAGCCGAGAGTGGGGGAGGGGAGGGGCGGCTGGTGCAGCCCGGCATCAAGTGCCGTGGCCGTGAGTACCTCCGGATCATCTACGGCCCGGAGTACACCCGCCCCGACAACCTGACCCGTCTGCGCGGCCGTTTCCTCAACCACAAGCGCTCCCTCGCGATCCGCGAGTACGCGCTCGGCCTGGAGGCACTGGACCGCCTGGCCGAGGGCGAGCCGCTGTGGCGGGTGCACGAGGCGGTGTTCGGGGTGCTGGCACTGGAGTCGGAGCCGGTGGACCCGCGGCTGTGACGGTCAGCCGACCAGTCTCAGCCGCTCCGCGTGCACACCCACCCGGACGCTCTGGCCCCAGGTCAGCTCCAGGGCGTCCGACTCCATCCCGTCCCCGAACGCGATCAGCCGTTCGGACTCGACGGTGAGGTGCAGCGCGGCCGGCGCCGGCAGCTCGCCGGCCACCAGTGAGGTACCGGTGGCCGGCGAGGGCCAGGCCTCGCGGACGAACCACAGCAGGCGGTCCTCGGTGGGGCGGGGCAGGGACAGCCGGCTGCCCCGTTCCTGCCACACCGACCGCACCCACCCCGTCGCGCCCGTCCCCGTGCCCACCAGCACTCCGGAGGAAGCCTGGGCCTCGGCGGCACCCCCGTGGTCGTCGAGGCCCAGGCGGTAGCGGGCGGTCTGGTGGCCCGGGGCGCCCAGGTAGATCTCGTTGAGGGCGACCAGGCGCTGGCTGTCGTCGGCGACCGCCTCGACCATGGTGAGTTCGTCGACCGGTGGGGTGCCGGATGTCAGGAGTTTCGCGGCGTCCTGGGGACGGTGGCGGACCAGCACGCCCGGATTGCGGCCGGGGTCCGTGTCGATGCCCACCACCGGCTGCCCGGAGAGGTACTTGGCCGCGTTCGCCACGAGTCCGTCCTGGCCGACCACGACCACCACGTCCTCAGGGGCGAACAGGAAGCGGTCCAAGTCGGCGCGTTCCACCCGGGACTGACGCCAGGTCAGAGGGATCGCCGCGGTCACCTCCGCCAGCGCTCTGCGCGTACGGCGGTGGCGTTCGGCCACCTCCTCGATGTCCCGGCCGCGGGAGGAGAGGAAGAAGGCGGCCTGGCCGTGGGTGCCGTGGTGGGCCACCAACTCCTCGTACTCCGTGGTGCGGTGGACGAGGACGACGCGCGGGGCGAGGCTCATGCCTGTTCCCGGGTGCCGCCCAGCTTGGCCAGCAGGCCGGTCAGGACGTCGGGGGAGACGGTGAGGTTCTCGATGTGCGGCAGGTTCTCCGCGAGCCGGGCCCCGGTGAGCGCGTGCAGCACCGCCACGTCCACGTCCCCGTGCACCCGCAGCCACGCCTCCTGTGCCTGCGCCCGCGCCTCACCCACGGCCCGCGCCCCCTCGGCCTCGGCCCGGGAGAGCCGCACGGCCCGCGCCGCCTCGGCCTCCGCCCGTACCGCGTCCGCCGCCGCATGCTCCTCCGCCTCGCGCCGGGCGTTCGTGCCGCGCTGCTCGACCAACTGCTCCTCGCGCCGGGCGAGTTCGATCTGGCTGTCCAGCTCGTTCTCGGCGATCGTCCGCTCCCGCTCGACCGCCACCGCCCGTCGCTCGTACGTCGCCCGGTCCGCCTCCTGCTGGATCTGCTCACGGGCGGGGGTGCGCAGGGCCCGCTCCACCTCGGGTTCCGGTCGCAGCGCCACCACGCGGACGGCCACCACCTCGATCCCGGTGGCCGGCAGCCGCGGTTCCGCCGCCAGCCCCGCCGCGACCCGCTCCCGTACCGCCGCCACCCCGTCCACCAGCGCCGCCGACAGCGACGTACGGGCGACCACGTCCAGCGCGTGCTGCTGCGCCGTCTCCGTGAGCAGTGTGCCCAGTTGCTCCAGCGGTGTGCCGCGCCAGGCGCCCGTGTCCGGGTCGATGGAGAAGTCCAGGCGGGCCGCGGCGAGCGCCGGGTCGCTGATCCGGTAGGTCACGGTCGCCTGCACCGTCACGTCCTGGAAGTCGGAGGTGCGGGCGTGGAAGGTCATCGCCAACTCCCGGTCGTCGACCGGGACTTCGGAGAGCGCGGCGGTCAGGGCACGGAACCAGAAGCTCAGGCCCGGCCCGTCGTGCAGGAGCTTTCCGCCGCGGTGGTGCCGCACATGCGCGGTCGGTGCGCCACGCAGATGGCGCCAGCCCAGGCGCCGGGTGATGTCTGCCACGAGACCCTCTTTTCGTCTCGACGACGATAACCAGGTGACGCGTTTATCGTCAAGAGGACGAGAAAGGGAAGTGGTCAAGCGGGGGGTGAAGACGGTCTTCGGTGGTCAGGATGGAGTCATGGGATTCCATGTCGACTCCGAGGCCGGGCGGCTGCGCCGCGTCATCCTGCACCGGCCGGATCTCGAGCTCAAAAGGCTCACCCCCGGCAACAAGGACGCGCTCCTCTTCGACGACGTGCTGTGGGTGCGCCGGGCGCGCGCCGAGCACGACGGGTTCGCGGACGTGCTGCGCGACCGCGGGGTCACCGTCCATCTCTTCGGCGACCTGCTCACCGAGGCCCTGGCGATCCCGGCGGCCCGCACCCTCGTCCTGGACCGGGTCTTCGACGAGAAGGAGTACGGCGTCCTGGCCACCGACCACCTCCGTGCCGCCTTCGAGTCGCTGCCCCCGGCCGAGCTGGTCGAGGCGCTCGTCGGCGGCATGACCAAGAGGGAGTTCCTGGAGGCGCACGAGGAGCCGGTCTCCGTCCGCTTCCATGTGATGGACCTCGACGACTTCCTCCTCGCCCCCCTGCCCAACCACCTCTTCACCCGCGACACCTCCGCCTGGATCTACGACGGCGTCTCCGTCAACGCCATGCGCTGGCCGGCCCGGCAGCGCGAGACGGTCCACTTCGAGGCGATCTACCGGCACCACCCCCTCTTCCGTGACGAAACGTTCCGCGTGTGGAGCGAGGGCCAGGCCGACTACCCGTCCACCATCGAGGGCGGGGACGTCCTCGTCATCGGCAACGGCGCCGTCCTCATCGGCATGAGCGAGCGGACCACGCCCCAGGCCGTGGAGATGCTCGCGCACAAGCTGTTCGACGCCGGGTCCGCGCAGACGATCGTGGCGCTCGACATGCCCAAGCGGCGGGCCTTCATGCACCTCGACACCGTGATGACGATGGTCGACGGCGACACCTTCACCCAGTACGCCGGGCTCGGCATGCTCCGCTCGTACACCATCGAACCGGGCGTCGGCGACAAGGAGCTCAAGGTCACCGACCATCCGCCCGAGCACATGCACCGCGCGATCGCGGCCGCCCTCGGGCTCAGCGAGATCCGCGTCCTGACCGCGACCCAGGACGTGCACGCCGCCGCGCGCGAGCAGTGGGACGACGGCTGCAACGTCCTCGCCGTCGAACCGGGCGTCGTCGTCGCCTATGAGCGCAACGCCACCACCAACACCCATCTGCGCAAGCAGGGCATCGAGGTCATCGAGATCCCGGGCAGCGAACTGGGGCGGGGGAGGGGCGGACCGCGCTGTATGAGCTGTCCGGTCGAACGTGCGGCCGTATAGTCGCACAGGGGATCGCATAGAAATGCTGGACGTCGTATAGACTTCCACAGGTCCGTGTCACTCGTATCCCTGGAGCGCCCCCATGGCGACCGTCCCGACCGCCCTCGCCGGGCGCCACTTCCTCAAGGAGCTCGACTTCACCGGGCCGGAGTTCCTGGCTCTGATCGAGCTGGCCGCCGAGCTGAAGGCGGCGAAGAAGGCCGGGACCGAGACCCCGTACCTGCGGGGCAGGAACATCGCTCTCATCTTCGAGAAGACCTCGACGCGCACCCGCTGCGCGTTCGAGGTCGCGGCCGCCGACCAGGGTGCCTCCACCACGTACCTGGACCCCTCGGGCTCGCAGATCGGGCACAAGGAGTCCGTCAAGGACACCGCCCGTGTGCTGGGCCGGATGTACGACGGCATCGAGTACCGCGGGGACAGCCAGCAGAAGGTCGAGGAGCTGGCCGCGTTCGCCGGCGTCCCCGTCTACAACGGTCTCACCGACGACTGGCACCCCACCCAGATGCTCGCCGACGTGCTGACGATGACCGAGCACAGCGGCAAGCCGGTCGAGGAGATCGCCTTCGCCTACCTGGGCGAC
The DNA here is from genome assembly GCF_042894505.1 of Streptomyces sp. NPDC001536. Lineage (NCBI taxonomy): Bacteria > Bacillati > Actinomycetota > Actinomycetes > Kitasatosporales > Streptomycetaceae > Streptomyces > Streptomyces sp. NPDC001536. Next base: position 645,559 of record NZ_JBIAVQ010000002.1, on the reverse strand, counting down.
GCCCGCTTCAACATGGGCAACTCCTACCTGATCACCGGCGCCCTGCTCGGCATGGACGTCCGGATCGTCGCCCCGAAGACCTACTGGCCCGCCCAGGACATCGTGGAACGGGCCCGTCAGCTCGCCGTCGACAGCGGGGCCCGGATCACCCTCACCGAGTCCCTGGAGGAGGGGGTCGCGGGCGCCGATTTCGTCGCCACCGACGTCTGGGTCTCCATGGGTGAGCCCAAGGAGGTCTGGGACGAGCGGATCGCCGCGCTGTCGGCGTACGCCGTGACCATGGACGTCCTGCGCGCGACGGGGAATCCGGATGTCAAGTTCCTGCACTGCCTGCCGGCTTTCCATGACCTGGGGACCAAGGTCGGGCAGGAGATCTACGACTCCCATGGCCTTACGTCGCTGGAGGTGACCGACGAGGTGTTCGAGTCGGCGCACTCCGTCGTCTTCGACGAGGCGGAGAACCGGATGCACACGATCAAGGCGGTCCTGGTGGCGACGCTGGCGTGACGGTTACGCGGGCTTCCACTGCGGCGGTACCACCGGCAGCCTGAACCAGACCGCCTTGCCGGACTCGGTGGGGCGGTGCCCGCAGGACGAGCTGAGGGTGCGGATCAGCAGCAGACCGCGCCCGTGCTCCTGCCAGGGGTCCGGCTCGGTGTCCACGGGACGGGTGAGGTTGCCGGGCGGCGCCGGGTCCGGGTCGTGGACCTCGACCTGGCAGCCGCTGGGCAGCAGCTCCACGACGAGCTCTATCGGGGCGTCCCCGGCGGTGTGCTCCACGGCGTTCGCGACCAGCTCGGCCGTCAGCAGCTCAGCGGTGTCGCTGTCGGCCCCGTGCTTCAGCTCGGCCAGTGCCGTGCGCACCAGCGCACGGGCGACGGGCACGGCCGCTGCGGAGTGCGGCAGCGCGATGCGCCAGGAGGCGGAGGCTGAGGGGCGATCTTGCAAGGCGGTTCCGTTCATGAGCAGGCTGTCCTGCTTTCAACCTTATGAATGGTACGGCGCCGCCCGGCAGAGGCATCCGACGGGCACCGTACGGGACCTTAGGCCCCGTTACCGAGCGGCTTACCCCTCACAACGGCTTGCCTCGCACGGCTGCTCCCGCCGTAGCGGCTCTGTCGAGGAGCCGTGACAGATGTGACCGGTCCAGGTCACATCCGTATGGTGCTATCGCGCACTCGTGACGACAGTCAAAGATGGGTGATAGCTTCGAAGGGTAGAGCGCACCTCGTCTGGGGAGGCCGCACCGCATGAGTCCCTTCACCGGCTCCGCCGCCCGCACCGACCACTGGGAACATCTGCGCGTGGAGGTCGCGTCCGGCGTCGCCACCGTGACCCTCGCCCGCCCCGACAAACTCAACGCGCTCACCTTCGGCGCCTACGCCGACCTGCGCGACCTGCTCGCCGAGCTCTCCCGGGAGCGGTCGGTACGCGCCCTGGTACTGGCCGGCGAGGGCCGCGGCTTCTGCTCCGGCGGCGACGTGGACGAGATCATCGGCGCGACCCTGTCCATGGACACCGCCCAGCTCCTCGACTTCAACCGGATGACCGGACAGGTCGTGCGGGCGGTACGGGAGTGCCCGTTCCCGGTGATCGCGGCCGTGCACGGCGTGGCGGCGGGCGCGGGAGCGGTACTGGCCCTGGCGGCGGACTTCAGGGTGGCCGACCCCACGGCCCGGTTCGCCTTCCTCTTCACCCGGGTGGGTCTGTCCGGCGGCGACATGGGCGCGGCGTATCTGTTGCCGAGGGTGGTCGGGCTCGGCCACGCGACCCGCCTGCTGATGCTGGGGGAGCCGGTCCGTGCGCCGGAGGCCGAGCGCATCGGCCTGATCAGCGAGCTGACGGACGAGGGCGGCGTGGACGAGGCGGCCCAGACGCTGGCCCGCCGCCTGGCCGAGGGTCCGGCACTGGCGTACGCCCAGACGAAGGCACTGCTCACGGCGGAACTGGACATGCCGTTGGCGGCGGCGGTGGAGCTCGATGCGTCGACCCAGGCTTTGCTGATGAACGGCGAGGACTACGCGGAGTTCCATGCGGCGTTCACGGAGAAGAGGCCGCCCAAATGGCAAGGACGGTGACTATGGCACGGCTAGGGGCGCGGGGAACTGCGCGACCAGCCACAGACGGCCGCCAGTCGCCCCCTTTGCTTAGCCACCCCCTACGAGTCGCGATCATCGGCGGTGGCCCCGGCGGCCTGTACGCGGCAGCGTTGCTGAAACGCCTCGACCCGGCCCGGGACATCACCGTCTGGGAACGCAACGCCCCCGACGACACCTTCGGCTTCGGAGTGGTCCTCTCCGACGAAACCCTGGGCGGAATCGAGCACGCGGACCCAGAGGTCTACACAGCCCTGCAACAGCACTTCACCCGCTGGGACAACATCGACATCGTCCACCGAGGCACCCGCCACACCTCCGGAGGACACGGCTTCGCCGCACTCGGCAGGAAACGCCTCCTGGAGATCCTCCACAACCGCTGCCGCACCCTCGGCGTGGACCTCCGCTTCCGCACCGAAGCCCCACCCGACCTCGCGACGACCCACGACCTCGTCATCGCCGCCGACGGAGTCAACAGCACCACCCGCGAGACCCACGCCCAGGCGTTCCGCCCCCATGTGACCACCCACCACTGCCGCTACATCTGGCTCGCCGCAGACTTCGCCTTCGACGCCTTCCGCTTCGAGATCGCCGAGACGGAACACGGGGTGATGCAGCTGCACGGCTACCCGTACGCGGCGGACGCCTCGACGGTGATCGTCGAGATGCACGAACAGGTCTGGCGGGCGGCCGGCTTCGCGGACCTGGACGAACAGGGGTCGGTCGAGCGCTGCGCCAAGATCTTCGCGGACGCGCTCGGCGGCAGGCCGCTGAGGTCCAACAAGTCGGCCTGGACCACCTTCCGTACGGTCGTCAACGAACACTGGTCCCACGGCAACACCGTCCTCCTCGGCGACGCCGCCCACACCGCGCACTTCTCGATCGGCTCGGGCACCAAGCTCGCGGTGGAGGACGCCCTCGCCCTGGCCGCCTGTCTGGAGGAACAGCCCTCACTGGAGCGGGCGTTGACCGCCTACGAGACGGAACGCAAACCCGTCGTCGCCTCCACCCAGCGTGCCGCCCGCGCCAGCCTGGAGTGGTTCGAGAACCTCGCCCGCTATCTCGACCAGCCGCCCCGCCAGTTCGCCTTCAACCTGCTCACCCGCAGCCGCCGCGTCACCCACGACAACCTCCGGCTGCGCGACGCCCGCTTCACCGGCGCCGTGGAGCGGGAGTTCGGCTGCCCACCCGGTACGCCCCCGATGTTCACCCCGTTCCGGCTGCGCGGCCTGACCCTGCGCAACCGGGTCGTGGTGTCGCCCATGGACATGTACTCGGCGACCGACGGCCTCCCCGGCGACTTCCACCTCGTCCACCTCGGGGCGAGGGCGCTCGGCGGCGCGGGTCTGGTGATGACCGAGATGGTGTGCGTCAGCGCGGAGGGCCGTATCACCCCCGGCTGCACCGGCCTCTACACCGGCAAGCAGGCCGAGGCGTGGAAGCGGATCACCGGCTTCGTGCACACCCAGGCACCCGGCACCGCGATCGGCGTCCAGCTCGGCCACAGCGGCCGCAAGGGCTCGACCAAGCTGATGTGGGAGGGCATCGACGAGCCGCTGCCCGACGGCAACTGGCCCCTCGTGGCCGCGTCCCCGATCCCGTACACACCCGCCAACCAAACCCCGCACGGGCTCAGCCGTGCCCAACTCACCGACCTGCGCGAACAGTTCACCGCAGCCGCCTGGCGGGCCGCCCGCGCCGGCTTCGACCTGCTCGAACTGCACTGCGCGCACGGCTATCTGCTGTCCGGTTTCCTCTCCCCGCTCACCAACCGCCGCACGGACGCCTACGGAGGCTCGCTCGCGAAGCGGCTCCGGTTCCCTCTGGAGGTCTTCGACGCCATACGGGGAGTGTGGCCGGAGGAACGGCCCATGACGGTCCGGATCTCCGCCACCGACTGGGCGGAGGGCGGCACGTCCGCCGAGGACGCCGTCGAGATCGCCCGTGCCTTCGCCGCGCACGGCGCCGACGCGATCGACGTGTCGACCGGGCAGGTCGTGGCGGACGAACGGCCCGAGTACGGGCGGTCGTACCAGACGCCCTTCGCGGACCGCATCCGCCATGAGACCGGGCTCCCGGTGATCGCGGTCGGTGCGATCTCCTCCTGGGACGACGTCAATTCCCTGATCCTGGCCGGGCGTACGGATCTGTGCGCCCTGGGCCGCCCGCACCTCTACGACCCGCACTGGACGCTGCACGCGGCGGCCGAGCAGGGGTACGAGGGGCCCGGCGTCGGCTGGCCGGACCCGTACCGGGCGGGCAGTCGCCGACCGCAGACAGGACGCACGGACGCCCCCAAGCCCCGCCTGACGCTGGGGACTTGAGGGCGTTCGAGTGAAGGTCGCTACGGGAGCTAGACCATGCCCGCCGTGAGAGTTGCCCCGTCCGCCGGGTCGACCAGGATGAACGCACCGGTGCGCCGGGAGACCGCGTAGTCGTCCACGGCGAGCGGCTCGGCCGTGCGCAGCGTGACTCGACCGAGGTCGTTCGCGCTCAACTCCCCGGCGCCGTCGAGGTCCTTGACGATCGCCTTGACCGTCCGTGTCGTGTGCCGCACCAGCGCGCGGTCGCCGACCCGCAGCGGACGGTCGGCCAGATGGGAGACGGCCGCCCGACACCGGCGGTGATCATGTCGCCGCGCGAGACGTCCCCCTGGTCCGCGAGACGCACCGCGATCGACCGCGGCGCGTACGCCACCTCGGCGGGGACGCCGAGCACGTCGATGCCGGTGATCTCGGAGCTCGCGCCGGAGGGGCGGACCGTGACCCGCTCGCCTCGTGCCGCTTGCGGACGGCCTCGCGGCTGTCGGCGTAGGGCGCGATGACGGGGACGACGGACAGCACGCCGTTGCGCGCGAGGACCTCGGACACCAGCCCGATGCGCTGCACGTTCGTGGTGCGGTCCGCCCGCGAGAAGCCCAGCCCCGCGAAGAGGAAGCGGCGTATCTCGTCGCCGTCGAGGACCTCCACCCGGTGCCCCTCGGCCTTCAGCCGCTCACCGAGACGGCGGGCGATGGTCGTCTTGCCCGCGCTCGGCAGCCCGGTGAGCCAGACCGTGGCTCCCTGAGCCCTTGCCGTGGTGGTCATGCGCAACAGTCCTCTTCCTTGCCTTCGGGCGACCTGAGGGACCCTAGGTAAGAAACTTGAGAAGAGGGGCGGAGGAACCTGAGGGTTCCCTTAGCCGCCTGTGTTGTGCGTGCGGTCACACCCCGGCGAAGCCGGCCCCCGCGTCCCGCAGCCGCCGGTGCAGTCCCCGGAACACCGCCGCCGAGCGGCTGCCCGGCCAGTCCTCCGGGAGCAGCCGGGCGGGCAGGCCGGGATCGGCGTAGGGGAGATGGCGCCAGGAGTCCAGGGCGAGGAGGTAGTCGCGGTACGCCTCCTCGGGCGGGGTGTCCTCGCGCTGCTCCCACTGCGACAGCACGCGCGCGTGGCGGTCGAGGAACTCCTCGTGCTCCTTGGCGATCGCCGCGAGATCCCACCAGCGGGCCACGGACTCGGCGGTCGGGGCGTAGCCGAGGTGCTCGCCGCGGAAGAAGTCGACGTACGGGTCGAGGCGTAGCCGCTGGAGCACGTGCCGCGCCTCCTCGTACAGCCGCGCGGGCGCGATCCAGACGCCCGGTGCCGCGGTGCCGAAGCCGAGACCGGCCAGCCGTGAGCGCAGCACATGCCGCTTCTGCCGCTCCGACTCCGGCACGGAGAACACGGCGAGCACCCAGCCCTCGTCCTCGGGCGGCTCGACGGCGTAGATGCGCCGGTCGCCGTCCTCCATCAACTGGCGGGCGTCCGGCGACAGTTCGTACCCGGCCGCGCCCTGTATCGTGCGGGCCGGCACGAGCAGCCCGCGCCGTTTGAGTCTGGACACCGACGACCGCACGGAGGGGGCGTCCACGCCCACCGCCGCGAGCAGCCGGATGAGCTCGGCGACCGGTACCGGGCCGGGCACGAAGCGGCCGTAGGCGCCGTAGAGCGTGACGATGAGAGACCGTGGTGCATGCTGGTCGGACACGTTGATCATCTTAGGTCGTCGGCATCACTGCTGGTCACCCCCGGTGCGCAACCTGAACCTCTGGAGCTTGCCGGTCGCCGTGCGCGGCAGCGCGTCCAGGAAGACGATCTCGCGCGGACACTTGTACGGCGCCAGCTCCGCCTTCACGAACGCGCGCAGCGTCTCGGCGTTCCGCTCGGCGCCCTCCTTGACCACGGCGTACGCCACGACGACCTGCCCGCGTGCCTCGTCCGGCCGCCCCACGACCGCGGCCTCCACGACGTCCGGGTGGCGCAGCAACGCGTCCTCGACCTCGGGGCCCGCGATGTTGTACCCGGCCGAGATGATCATGTCGTCCGCGCGGGCGACATAGCGGAAGTAGCCGTCGCCCTCACGGACGTACGTGTCCCCGGTGATGTTCCAGCCACCGCGCACGTACTCGCGTTGCCGCGGATCGGCGAGATAGCGGCAGCCGACGGGCCCGCGTACGGCGAGCAGACCGGGCTCTCCGTCGGGCCGGTCCTGCCCCTCCTCGTCGACCACGCGCGCGTGCCACCCCGGTACCGGCACCCCGGTGGTCCCCGGCCTGATCTCCTCGTCGGCCGCCGAGATGAAGATGTGCAGCAGCTCGGTCGCGCCGATGCCGTTGATGATGCGCAGCCCGGTCCGCTCGTGCCAGGCCTGCCAGGTGGCCGCGGGGAGGTTCTCGCCGGCGGAGACACAGCGGCGCAGGGAGGTGATGTCGTACCCGTCCAGCTCGTCGAGCATCGCGCGGTAGGCGGTCGGAGCGGTGAACACGACGGAGACCCGGTGGGCGGCGATCGCGGGCAACAGCTGCTTGGGACCGGCCTGTTCGAGCAGCAGCGCGCTGGCGCCGGCCCGCATCGGGAAGACGACGAGCCCGCCGAGCCCGAAGGTGAACCCGAGCGGCGGGCTGCCGGCGAAGACGTCGTCCACATGGGGGCGCAGCACATGCCGCGAGAAGGTGTCGGCTATCGCGAGCACATCCCGGTGGAAGTGCATGCAGCCCTTGGGGCGCCCGGTGGTGCCGGAGGTGAAGGCGATCAGCGCCACGTCGTCGGCGGCGGTCTGCACGGCGGGGTACGGCGTGTCCGGGGCCGTCCGGTTCAGCAGGTCGTCGGGCGCGTCACCGCCGTACGCCGTGATCCTGAGCCCCGGTATCTCGGCCTTCGCCAGGTCGTCGACCGCCCGGATGTCGCACAGGGCGTGCCTGACCTGCGCGATCTCGCACATCGTCGCCAGCTCGTGCGGCCGCTGCTGTGCCAGTACGGTCACCGCGACCGCGCCCGCCTTCAGCACCGCCAGCCAGCAGGCCGCGAGCCAGGGCGTGGTCGGGCCGCGCAGCAGCACACGATTGCCGGGTACGACCCCGAGGTCCCCGGTGAGCAGATGCGCGAGCCGGTCGACGCGGGCGCGCAGGGTGCCGTACGTCCAGGTGTCCCCGGTGGGGGTGTGGAACACCGGGTCGTCGTCGGGTGGGCCGGTCAGCAGCTCGGCGGCACAGTTCAGCCGATCGGGGTACCGCAGTTCCGGCAGATCGAAATGGAGTTCGGGCCACTGGTCCGGGGGCGGGAGATGGTCGCGCGCGAAGGTGTCGACATGCGCCGAGAGGTTCATGGCGGTTCGCCCCCTGCCTGGTAGGGCTGCCTTGTGGGCTTCGTGGGTGGCCTAGGGCCTGCCCGGCGGACCATGCCGGCGTCGCGGGGTCTGGCACGCACATCTGCGGCGTTGTCGTCGGTTGCCGACGCTCCGCGTCGCCGCCCTCCTCCGCCTTGCAGCTGCACGCACCAGACCCCGCTCGGGTCGGTCGGCCCGCACTGTTCGTCGCGGCCGGCCTGGTCCGCCGGACAGGCCCTAGCACAAGGAGCGTATCGTCTTGGTGACGGCAGTCAATGGGACGCGATATCGTCGAAGGGCCCAGTGGAGAGAGGGGACCGGCAATGCCCGCATTCTCGCTCGATCCGGCACAAACCGCCTGGTGTGCGGAGCTGCGCGCCCTGGCCGCGGAGCGGTTGCGTCCGCTGGCGGAGAAGGGCGAGCCGGGCCGCGTCAACCGCCCGCTGGTCGCCGAACTCGGCCAACTGGGCCTGCTACGACGACTGTTCACCTCCGGCGCGCTCGACCTGTGCCTGATGCGGGAATCCCTCGCATACGCCTGCACGGAGGCGGAGACCGCGCTCGCCTTGCAGGGACTGGGCGCCCATCCCGTACACGCCTACGGCACCCCGGCCCAGCGGGACCGCTGGCTGCCCCCGGTGAGCGAGGGTCGCGCGGTGGCGGCGTTCGCCCTGAGCGAGCCGGGTGCCGGGTCGGACGCGGCGGCGCTGGGGTTGCGAGCGGAGGGGGACGCGGCGCCCGGCGGCGGGTCGGGCGCGGGCGACCCCGGCGTCGTGGCCGGTGTCGGTGCCCGGCCGGAAGCGGCGGCCCTCGGTGCGGAGCCCGACGGTCCCTCACGTTGGCGGCTCACCGGGGAGAAGTGCTGGATCTCCAACGCCCCCGAGGCCGACTTCTACACCGTCTTCGCCCGTACCACCCCCGGCGCCGGCGCCCGCGGTGTGACCGCCTTCCTCGTGCCCGCCGATCGTCCCGGACTCACCGGTACCGCCCTCGAGATGCTCTCCCCGCACCCGATCGGCGCCCTCGGTTTCGACGCCGTGCCCGTGACCGCCGACGACGTCCTCGGTGAGCCCGACCGGGGCTTCCGGGTGGCGATGGGGACCCTCAATCTCTTCCGTCCCAGCGTCGGCGCCTTCGCCGTCGGCATGGCGCAGGCGGCCCTGGACGCGACCCTCGCCCACACCGCTCAACGGGACGCGTTCGGCGGCAAGTTGAGGGACCTCCAGACGGTCGCCCACCGGGTCGCCGAGCTCGCGCTGCGCACCGAAGCGGCCCGCCTCATGGTGTACGCGGCGGCGACGGCGTACGACGAGGGCGCCCCCGGCGTCCCCAAGCGCGCCGCGATGGCGAAACTGCTCGCGACCGAGACCGCGCAGTACGTCGTGGACGCCGCCGTCCAACTGCACGGCGCCCGCGCCCTCCAGCGTGGCCACCTCCTCGAACACCTCTACCGCGAGGTACGCGCACCGCGCATCTACGAGGGGGCCAGCGAGGTCCAACGCGGCATCATCGCCAAGGAGTTGTACGCGGAGACGGAGGCGCCCCAGTGAGCACCGAGCGCGTGAACCCGCCCCATCTCTCCCCACCCGCCGGCTTCTCCCACGCCGTCGTCGCCACCGGCACCCGCGTGGTCTTCCTCGCCGGCCAGACCGCCCTCGACACCGACGGGAAGGTCGTCGGGGAGGGGCTCGTCGAGCAGTTCGAGAGGGCGCTCACCAATCTGCTGGGAGCACTGACCGCGGCCGGCGGCACCCCCGCCGACCTCGCCCGCGTCACCGTCTATGCCACGGATGTCGCCGACTACCGCACCCGAGCCGCCGAACTCGGGGGCGTCTGGCGGAGGTTGGCGGGCCGGAACTACCCCGCGATGGCCGTCGTCCAGGTCGTACGCCTGTGGGACGAAGAGGCGCTGGTGGAACTCGACGGCTTCGCGGTCCTGCCGTAGGTACCGGGAGTCAGGCCGCCATGGCCAGTCGCTCGACCGGGCCCACGGCACTTCCGTCCGGCCGCAGCTCACCCGTGTCGTCGAAGACGATCGCCCCGTCGCACAACAGGCTCCATCCCTGCTCGGGGTGGGCGGCCACGACATGCGAGGCGCGGGCGTCGGAGGAAGGGCACGAAGGCTGGTGGGAACACATGGCGCACCTCCACATCGGAGGACGATCCGTACGGATCGTCCGTATGGATAGACCATGCTCCCGCCGGGAACTCATCGGAACGGCCGGACGCCAACCGTGACAACACGCGGACAACACCAGGACCGATCCACGATGACCGCCGCGGACTCGCCACCGAAGGAGTGACGATCACGCCCGACGGAGCGCCCGACCGGTACGAGTGGGGAATCCTGTTCCGCTCTCCCGGAAGGCATCCCCATGCCCGTACGCCCCGCCATCGCCGTCTCCGTCGCCGCGCTGCTCCTGATGGCCGCGGCCCCCACCGCCACCGCGGACCCCTACGAGACGGTCACCGTCGACCCGGCCGGCCGCATCGCCGCCGACGGCACGGTCACGCTCTCCGGTACCTACCGCTGTCTCGGCAACTCGGGCCCGGTCTTCGTGAGCTCCTCCGTGGGCCAGAAGTCCCCGTCCGTCCGCCACGGCATCGGCGGCACCCAGGCCGTGTGCGACGGCGCCGAACACCGCTGGGAGAACACGGGCAAGCCCACGCCCGGAGCGCTCGAGCCGGGCGCGGCCCACGTAGAGGCCACCGTCATGGAACTCGCCCCCCAGGGCGGCCTGCCCCTGCCCCGCTTCCACGCGTCCCGGCAGCAGGACGTCACGCTGACCGAGGGCTGACCGCCAGCCAGGCGGTGAGCGCCCACCGCCAGTGAAGCGTGTGCAGTGGCCCCGAACCGGCCCTGCCGCCGTGCGATGTCCAGCGCGCGTACGCACAGCCGGTGGTGGTCGCACCGGCCGCGCCCCCGCCCGAACGGCGCCCGGACCGGTCTCCGAGCAGCAGCCGGTCCCGCGCGGCGGCCCGGTAGCCGCCCACGACATGCGGCTCGGGTTCTGCCTCGGCGGTCCGGTTCAGGCGTGGCGGGCCGTCGGTCCCGGGGGGCGGATCGGGCCGACGGCCTTGAGGGTTCGTAGGACTGGGGCTGTTTCCAGGGTGCGGATGGTCTTTACCGCGCCCAGGCCGTGGGTGAGGTACTGGTAGAGGGCCGGGGTGTCCGGGCAGAGGGCGTGGGCCACGAGGTTGGTGGGGCCGGTGGTGTGGGCCACGAAGGCGAGTTCGGGGTGGTCGGCGAGGGCGGTGGCGACCTCGTCCAGATGGGCCGGGGCGACCGCCATCCACAGCAGGGCCCGGACGCTGCCGCCCAGCAGCGCCGGGTCGATCTCGATGTCGAAGAAGACCGCCCCGCAGGCGCGCAGATGGTCCAGCCGGCGGGAGACCGTCGCCGGGGACCAGCCCGTGTCGACGGCGAGCTCGGCGACACCGGCCCGCCCATCCCGTCGTAGCGCGTCCATCAGGGCGTGGTCGGCGGGGGAGAGCTGCACCCGGTCGTGGCGCTCGGGCGGCCTCGCCCCGGCCAGCATCCGCTGCTGCCGTGCGGTCAGGGCGTTGGCGCTCATCCGCCACGGGGTGCGCCAGCCCAGATAGGTGTGGAGCAGGTGGTGGGCCGATACGGCGGTCAGCCCCACGCTCGGCGGCAGTTCGTGCAGCAGCAGCGAGTGCCCGTGCGCCATGCCCAGCGGAGTCTCCAGCACGGCGACGATCTCGGTGCCGCCGCCGGTGAGGTAGACCCAGGACGTGTCCGCGCGGCGCACCAGGGCGTGGGCGAGGTCCAGGGCGGTCTCGGGCTCGGCGGTCAGCCGCAGCAGCCACTGCTCATGGCCCGTCAACTGCGGGTCAGGGAGCCCCACGACCCGTAGCGCCGCCTGCTCGCGCAGCCGCTCGTAGCGCCGCGAGACGGTCTGCGGGGACACCTCCAGGACGGCGGCCAGCTGGGTGAAGGAGGCGCGTCCGTCGATGTGCAGCGCGTGGATCAGGGCGCGGTCGAGTTCGTCGAGCATGCGCACACCATCCTTCACGCGGCCTGGGGCGGCAGGGCGGGACACGGCCGCCGACGGGGACACAGCGCCCTCCCCGCCGGCGGGGTCGGTCAGTCGCGGATCACCGACTTGCAGCGCATCAGGAAGCCGGCGAGATGGTCGTCGTGCGGCAGGCCCGACTCCATCCGGTACGTCGGATGGTCGCCCACGTACACGTTCCCGATCGAGGGCTCCTCGACCAACTCGGCCACCAGCCGGTCGTCGTGCGTGATCGCCGTGAGGACCAAGGAGTCCCGCAGCGGCCCGGCACCGGCCTCGCGCGTCCAGGGCGCGACCCACACACAGGGGAACGGCAGCTCCACCGCCGTCTGCGGCGCGCCGGGCCCGTCGAGCTGGTGGACGGCGGCCCGCAGGACGGCGCTGCCGTCGCCGAGCTCGTCCAGGACGCCGTCACCGCCGAGCCACGCCCTTGCCCCCTGAGCCCGGTGCAGCAGATGCGCTTCGAGCGCCTTGGCGGTGGCGAGCGGCTGGACGGGGAAGACCGCGGCCGGGTCCTCGGGCGGCAGGCTCGGTACGGCCGCCAGCCGCTCGGCGAGCGCGGCGCACAACGGGGCGGGGTCGCCCTCCACGAGGACGGCCGTCGTGTTGACGCAGCCGGTGCCGCCGTGACCGCTCACCGAGGCGACGATCGTGTCGAGATGTTCCCGCCAGTCCACCTCCCGGGTCAGCAGGACCTTCGACCGGCCCGGACCCTGCGGCAGCACCGAGGGATCTGCGGCGTACTTGCGCACCACGTCCTCGCCGCCGTACACCAGCCCGAGATCCGCGCCCCGCAGCAGCGCGTCCGCAGTGGTGTGGTCGGTCGGCAGCAGCGCCACCTGGTCGTCACCGAAGCCGGCCGCGCGCAGGGCGCCGACCAGCCGGTGCGGGGTGAACGGCTCGCGCCTGGACGGCCGTACGGCGACCCGGTAGCCCAGCGCGAGCGCTTCGGGCCACAGACTGTGCGGCCCGGGATGGTTGCCGGCCGCGTGCACCGCGAACACGTTCCCGCGCCGCACCCACACCGCGCGCCCGCCGCGGGTCAGCGGATCGTCCCACCGGTGCACCGCGCCCGTCGGCCGCGCCTGCTCCACACTGTGGTGGGCCTTGCGCAGCCGCGCCGCGATGGCCGTGACGGTGGCCCGCACCACGGAGATCGGCGTGCCGCCGACCCGGCTGACCCGGTGGGCGTACGCCTCGGGCGTCAGGCCGTCGAGTGTGCCGCTCTCGAAGAGGTCGGCGGCCCGGCCGATCATGCCGATCCGCTCGTCGGGCAGCGGGGACACGGCCCGGTGCAGGGCTTTGAGCGTCCGGTCGACGAACAGGGGTGGTACGAGGCTGAGTTCGGCGCTCTCCCGGCCCGCGACGTCGGTCACGGACAGCCGGTTGCGGGCCCGGTAGGCGCCCAGGGCGCCCAGGGCGTCGAGCGGGACCACCTCGGAGCCGGTCCCGGCCATCAGTACACGCCCTCGATCACGGCCTCGTTCTCGAAGGTCGCCACGGGCGCGATGTCGGCCACCGCGTCCCCCACCTGCCCGTCGAGCGGCTCGATCCGGGTCGCCGTGTCCCGCTCCAGGTTGTTGGGCAGGAAGAACGACTTGCTGACGTGGTGCACCAGCACCCGCCCGCGGTCCCCGTACCCGACCGGGCGCAGGGTCCCGGGGTCGACGACGGAGAACGTGACGTACGGGCTGTACGGGTCGAAGACGCACCCCGCGTCGTCCGGCAGCCCGGGGCGCTCGCCGGCGAAGCCCAGGATCATGGTGCTGCCGTAGTTCCCGCACAGGACGGTGTCGGGGAAGACCTCGGTCTTGTAGAGGTACCGGGAGTCGGGGTCGAGCTGCGTGCCGCCCCAACGGATCGCCCGTACCTTCTCGTTGACCAGCTCGGCCAGGTCGTCCCGGCGGGCGATGCGTTCGAGCAGCGGCGGAGTGACCGTCAGGACGCCGATGTCCTGGGTGCGCAGCACGAACGCGGCCTGGTCGACGAGGTGTTCGGCGTAGGCGTCCGCGTCGGCCCGGCGTCCGGCGGCGATCAGCTTCTTCACCCATCGGGGGTCGAGGTCGAGGGTGAAGCCGTACCGCCCGTGGGTCGCTGCGGACCTGCGGAAGTACTCGCCGACGATGTGCGGACCGGTCGGCACCAGACCGAGCCAGTCGACATCCCGGGGGAAACCGTGGGCGTCGAGGTTGAGGTTGCTCCAGTGGAGCATCCGCTCCAGCCAGTCCCGCAGCAGGACCACCCGCTTGGGCGCGCCGGTGGTGCCTCCGCTCTCGAACACCCCCACGACATCGGGGTGTTGGCCGTATCCGCGCGGTACGAGGTCCTGTGCGGGCACGTCCCGCAGCGCGGCCGTCAGCGGCGGGAACAGTGTCAGGTCCGCGTGGGTACGGATGTCGGTGAGCGGGTCGAAGGGCAGGCTCTTGGCCTGCTCCAGCCAGAACGGCGACCCCGTGTCGGGATCGAAGTGCCACCGCATCGCGGCACGGATCAGTTCGTCCGGCTCCGGCCGGACATCGAGGGGGAGATCGAGGATCTCGGTGGCGGAACGCGGCACGGGGACTCCTGACTCGATGAACTCGACGGACACGTACGGGGGTTGGCGGCTCACGGCTCTCCTCACAGCTCCACGACGACGGCGCCGACGTGCCGTCCCTCGATCACCTCCAGGAGGGTCCGCGGACCGTTCTCGATGCCCTTGACCCGCACATGGGGGAAGGTGATCTCCCCCGCCCTGAGCCAGGCGCCGAACCGCGCGGTCCACTCGTCCTTGTCGTCGTAGTCGTCGGAGCTGAAGCCGCGCATCTCGATCCGCTTGTGGATCAGCGGCAGCGAATCCAGCTCCACGGGCGCCGCGGTACCGGGGCCGCCCGCGTCCAACTGGCCGGACAACGCCCCGACCAGCACGAACCGGGCACCCGGACGCGCCGCCTCGACGGCCGCGCGCAGCTGCTCCCCGCCCACGTTGTCGAAGCAGACGTCGATCCCGTCGGGCGCCGCCTTCGCCAGCTGCTCCGCGAGCGGGCCCGCACCCCGCACCACGACGGCGTCGTAACCGAGTTCGGTCCGCAGCCGCTCGGCCTTCCGCGGCGAACCGGCGCTGGCGACGACCCGTCCGGCCCCCAGCCGGCGCGCGATGAGTCCGGCCATCGAACCGATGCCGCTGCCTCCCGCGGTGACGAACACCGTGTCCCCGGGCCGCAGTCGCACGCCCCGGGTCAGTGCCGCGTACGCCGTCCAGCCCTGTTGCAGATGGGCGACCGGATCCGGCAGCACCGCGGGGTCGAGACGGGTGCACTCGGCGGCCGGGACCACGGCGTACTCGCGCCAGCCCAGCCAGTGCGAGACCAGGTCGCCCGGTGTGAGGCCGCTGTCCTCCGGGGCCTGGACGACCTCGCCGATCGCCGCGCCGACCAGCGTGTCCCCGGCGTCGAGCACCGGGAAAGGGGTGTCCTGGGTGGCGCCCGCGATGAGGATGCGCAGGGTGGCGAAGACGTGGAAGAACCGGTTGCGCACCAGCACCTCGCCCTCGCCGGGCGGTACGACGGGACTCTCGACCACGGCGAAGTGCTCCGGCCGGGGCAGCCCGGTCGGCTTGGTGAGGAGGCGGACTTCTCGCTGGGTGGCGGGCAGGGCTGCCATGCACGCTCCTGAACAGGGTGAACGTAAGGGAGTGGACACCCGGAGCACCGAGGGCGGCCGGGGGACTCCAGCGTGAAGTGATCACGTACGGCCGCTCCAGTCGTGGTGGCGTACTGGAGCATTTCTTCCATGGCGGGCGTCCTGGTGAAGGAACCTCACACCGCGCGTCCGATGCCCCGCACGGACGACGCCGGTGCCGACGAGGTGCGTGCCCGTGGTGGCGGTGGCGGAAATCGACAGTGCGGGCGGCCCCGATGGAAGGAATCCACCATCTCCCGGCGCCGGCTGGAGCACCCCCTTCTCCCCCGCCCACGCTGAGTCGTGGTCGGTCCCGACGCCCCGCCGACCGGGGCCGGGCCGGCGTGTCGACAACGGTGGAGAGGAACTCCCGATGACTGCTGAGCGTGTGCTGACGCCGACACCCACGGCGTACCGATGGCGGTGGCTGGCGCTCACCGCCCTGCTGCTCGGTGAGGCGATGAACCTGCTGGACGCGACCATCGTGCAGGTCGCCGCGCCCAGGATCCACGCCGATCTGGGCGGGTCGGTGTCCGACATCCAGTGGTTCACGACCGCGTACACCCTGCCGTTCGCGGTGCTGCTGATCACCGGTGGCCGGCTGGGGGACATCGCGGGCCGCAAGCGGCTGTTCGTGATCGGGGTCACCGGCTTCATGGTCGCGTCCGCCGCCTGTGCCGCGGCGCCCTCGGTGGGGCTGCTGATCGCCTTCCGGGTGGTGCAGGGGGCGGCGGCGGCCGTGATCATCCCTCAGACCATCGGTCTCATCAAGACGATGTTCGCCGGGCCGGAGATGTCCAAGGCGCTGGGCAGCATCGGTCCCGTGATGGGCCTCGCGGCCGTCTGCGGGCCGGTGCTCGGCGGGGTGCTCACCCACGCCGACCTGTTCGGTTCCTCGTGGCGTGCGGCGTTCCTGGTGAACGTGCCGGTGTCGCTGCTGGTGCTGGCGATCTCGCCCAAGCTGATGGAGAACCGGGCGCCCGAGCGGCCCACCCTCGACGTGACCGGCACGCTGCTGGCGATGGCCGGCATCGGACTCGTCGTGTACCCGCTGATCGGCGCGGACCTGACCGCCCTGTCCGGGTGGAGCTGGGCGGCCATCGCGGCCGGGCTGTGCCTGCTGGTCGTGTTCACCGTGCACCAGCGTGGGGTGGCCGCCGCCGGGCGCAGTCCGCTGGTGGAGCCGAGCCTGTTCGCCCACCGCGGTTTCCCGGCCGCGCTGGTGACGTCCACGGCCTTCTTCGCCGTCACCAACGGGCTGATGATGGTCATCGTGCTCCAGCTCCAACTCGGTCTGGGCACCGACGTGTTGAAGGCCGGTCTGACGCTCGCCCCGTGGTCGGTGGGCCTCGCCGTCGCCTCCTGGGTGGCCGGCGCCCACCTGGTCAAGCGGTACGGCCACCGCATGATGTCCCTCGGCCTCGCGGTCCTGCTGGCCGGCGCGCTCGCGGCCATCGCCGTCTACCACGCGGCCGATCCGCACCGGTACCCGACGCCGCTCCTGTGCGCACTCGGGGTCGTCGGCATCGGCGTGGGCCTCTTCAGCCCCGCCTTCTTCACCCTCGCCCTCGCCCCCCTCCAGCCCCAGGAGATCGGCTCCGCCGCCGGCCTCCTGAACGCCGTCCAGCAACTGGGCGCCACGCTCGGCGTGGCGATCCTCGGCAGCGTGTACCTGAGCAGCGCGGACACCGGCGGCGCCGCGGCCGCCCTGCACGCCGTCCAACTCGCCTTCTGGGTCGCCGCGGCCCTGGTCGTGGTCAGCTTCGTCACCAGCCGGTCGATGGTGGACAGGGACGCGGGGGCAGGTGCGGGGGCGGGTCATTGAGCAGCCCCCTTCACGGGGAGACGTGGGAATACGGGCGGCGGTCTTCGGGCCGCCGCCCCGTGGTGCGCGAGGGTCCGCGGGGATGGCGCCGCCGTGTACGTCCGCCGTCCGGCCCAGCGGGGGTGGCCCCCGAAGCAGCCGTCAGCCTCTGCCCCGGACGTCAGGTTCTGCCCCGGCCGCCCGTCGCACCGGCCCGGCCGTCGATCACCGCTCCCGTCCTGCCCGGTGTCGCGGTGCGTCGGGTGCGTTCCAGTTCTGTGATGATCGGGCTTGCCGCCTTGAGGTTCTGGAGGACCGGGCTGGTTTCCAGGGTGTGGATGGCGTCGAGGGAGCCCAGGCGGCGAGCCAGGTAGTGGTGGAGGTCGGCGGGGTCGCGGCAGAGGGCCTGGGCCACCAGGTTGGTGGGGCCCGTGGTCGCGGCGACGTAGGCCAGTTCGTCGTGGCGGGCCAGGGTCGTCGCCACGTTCTCGATGTGCGCCGGGCTCACCGACATCCACAGCAGCGCACGCGTGTTCGCGCCGAACTGCCCGGTGTCCACCTCGACGTCGAAGAAGACGGCACCGCCCGCCTGCAGATCCGCGAGCCGCCGCGCCACGGTGACCGGGGACCAGCCGGTCGCCTGGGCCAGCTCCGCGTGGGTGGCCCGGCCGTCCTTCTGCAGGGCGACCAGCAGATCGGCGTCGGCGTCGGTGAGGCGGCGCGGCACCGGCACATAAGAGGTGTCGGCCTGTTCGTGCTCGCGCAGCAGCCGCTGCTGGTCCTCGTCCAGCGTGTCCGCGCTGCGCCGCCAGTTCGTCGGCCCACCGAGGTAGGTGTGCAGGATGCAGTGCGCGGAGACCGCGGTGATGTGGTTGGTGCGTGGAATGTCGCGCAGCAGCAGGGAGTTGCCCGCGGCGGCGTCGGTCGGCGTGTGGATGATCGCGACGATCTCGGTGCCGCCGGAAGTGAGCTTCACCCACGAGGTGTCCTGTCGGCGTACGAGCGCGTGCGCCAGGTCCTGCGCGGAGCTCGCCGCCGCGGTGAGCCGCACGAGCCACTGTGTCTGACCCGCTTGATGGGGGTCCGGCAGCCCCACGACCCGTAAGGACGCCTCGGTGCGCAGCCGCCGGTAGCGACGGGCGACGGTCTGCGGTGAGACGTCGAGGGCGGCGGCGATCTGGCTGAAAGGTGCGCGGCCGTCGATGTGCAACGCGTGGATCAGCGCGCGGTCCAGGTCGTCCAGCATGCACACATCCTTCAATGGGGGCCTGCTCCGTGGAATAAAGTTGAAGATAGCGCAGAGCGTGCTACCGACGCAGCCGCGATCCTGCACAGAATTCCATCAGTTCACCGCTCGGGCGGATTTCGACGGACACTGAATCGCGCTGATCCAGCTATGTGGACCCGCGTCTTTTCGTTGAATTGAACTCGTCTTGGGGAGGATTTTATGGTGGAAGTGAAGGCGCCCTCCGTCGGTGTGGGGCAGACCGCGCTGTTCATCGCGTGGATGCGCCAAATGGAAAGCGAACGTCCGGATGCGCTGTTCCGGGACCCCCTCGCCGCCGCGCTGCTCTCCGCGCTCTCCGAGGACCCGGTCCTCGCCGATGTGGCCGAGGTGATCCGCCAGACCCACCACAGCGCACGCGGCTTCCCCACCTACTTCGCGGTCCGGACCAGGTTCTTCGACGAGGAGATCCTGACCGGCGTCCGCGGCGGCGTCCGACAGGTCGTCACCCTCGCCGCCGGCGCGGACGGCCGTACCGTACGCCTCGACCTGCCGGCCGGCGTCCGCTGGTTCGAGGTCGAGCTGCCGGAGATGACGGAGTTCAAGGACGCCCTGATCGCCCACTCCGGGCTGCCGCTCGCCTGTGAGCGCCACGGGGTCGCGGCCGACCTCCGCGAGGACTGGCGGTCCGCCCTGCGAGCTGCGGGTTTCGACCCCGGGCAGCCGACCGTCTGGCTGGTGGAGGGACTGCTCATGTATCTGACGGAAGCGGACGGGGAGGCCCTCCTCGCCGGTGTGGGCGAGCTGTCCGCGCCGGGCAGCCGGCTCATGCTGGAGCACCTCAAGGCGGCCATGCTCGAAGAGGAGGGCAGGCCTGTGCGCGAACGCGTCGAGCAGCAGGGCGCCCGCTGGCTCTCCGCCCGCGACGACCTGGAGGAGTGGCTCGCCGGCCACGGCTGGTCGGCCCGGGTGTACGCGGGCGACGACCCGCGGATCGGCCACGGACGCACGGTGGCACCGCTCCCGGCCTGCTGGCTGGCGACCGCGACACGCGACGCGGCACACCACTGAGGGAAACGGCTCCGGGCTCCGCCGATAATTCGGAATTCCGTATTCCGTCACCGGCTTTTGTGTCCCTCGTCGATAAGTCGGGGTGCCTGGTCCGGACAATTACGCGGCGCGCCGCACAGGTTTGGTGCGGGTGCCGCACGGGGCGGCCGTCGGGTATTTGTCCACCGGTTTTCTCCCCCTCGTAGCGTCGCGATTTGCCGAAACTTTCCGTTCCGCCGCCCGGAACGTGAGATTCCCCCGGAAATCATGGGCTCTCCGATTTCACGAGCGCATCCGGGAAACCTGCTCCGCCACTCGCCTCACGGACAGCAGAGGATTCGCATGTCTGACGACACCGCACACCCGCACGCCCCCGAGGGGCGGCGCCCCCGCGACGGCCACTGCGTGGTGCTCGGGGGCAGCATCGCCGGACTCTTCGCCGCCCGGGTGCTGCACGAGACGTTCGCCCGGGTCACGGTGGTCGACCGGGACACGCTGCCGACGACGGACGAGAACCGGCGCGGAGTGCCGCAGGGACGGCACGCCCACGCGATCCTGCCCGCCGGCACCCGGGGACTGCAGGAGATGTTCCCCGGTCTGCTCGAGTACTTCGAGGCGGCCGGCGTCCCCGTGGTGCGCGAACCCACCGAGATGCACTTCGCACCCGGCGGCCACCTCCTGTGCCAGGAAGGCCGCTACGCCGACCCCACCCCCACCTACCAGCCGACCCGGCCCCAGCTGGAAGGCGGAGTACGGGCCCGGGTACGGGAGTTGCCCGGCGTGGAGATCGTCGACCGGTGCGAGGCCACCGGACTGACCGCCACGCCCGACGGGGCACGCGTCACCGGCGTCCGATTGGTGCGGCGCGACAGCGGGGCGGAGCGCGAGCTCACCGCCGACCTCGTCGTCGACGCGACCGGCCGGGGCGGCCGCACCACCCGCTGGCTCACCGACCTCGGCCACGAACCCCCGCGCGAGGACCGCATCCCCGTCGACATCAAGTACGTCAGCCGCACCCTGCGCCTCGCCCCGGGCGCCCTCGGCCGCCGCAAGGTCGTGATCGTGGGCGCCGAGCCCGGCCGCCCGACCGGCGCGACCTTCCTCCAGCACGAACCCGACCGCTGGATGCTCACCCTGATCGGCTACGGCGGCCACCACCCGCCCACCGACCCCGGCGACTTCCTGGAGTTCGCCAAGCCCATCCTGCCCTCCGACGTCTTCGAGGCCCTGTGCGCCGCCGAACCCCTCGACGACCCGGTCGCCCACCGCTACCCGGCCAGCGTGCGCCGTCGCTACGAGGGACTGGAACGGTTCCCCGACGGACTGCTGGTCTTCGGCGACGCGATCTGCAGCTTCAACCCCGTCTACGGACAGGGCATGTCGGTGGCCGCCCTCCAGGCCGACGCCCTGCGGGAGTGCCTCGGCCACGGACGTGACCGGCTGGCCCACCGCTTCTTCCGGGCGGCCGCCCGCAGGATCGAGGTGGCCTGGCAGATGGCCGTCGGCAGCGACCTGGCCCTGCCTCAGGTCGAGGGGGACCGCCCGCTGCCGGTGCGGCTGAGCAACGCCTTCTTCGGAGCGGTGCTCACCGCCGCCGAGCGGGACCCCGTCGTCGCCCAGGAGTTCGTCAAGGTCAGCTCCCTGCTCTCCGCGCCCCTGATCCTCCTCACCCCCGGCACCCTCGGCCGGGTCGTCCGCGGGAATCTTCGCCGACCCGCTCGTTCGCACTGAGGGAACGGCATTCCGAGAACGTCGCCCGAAAGGACGCCGCGTGGCCTGACCCTGCCCTGCGCGCCACCCCGCCGATACATGCGAGCCGAGAAATGCGAAAGGAATGATCCGGCATGTCGAACAACGCGGTCCCCGTCGATCCGGCCATCCGCGAGAGGCTGATTCCCGACCGTGCGGAACTCGTCGCCCGCGCCGAAGGTCTGCGGGAACTCCTGTGGACGGACGCCGTCGAGTGCGAGCGCGACCGACGCCTTTCCGAGCGAGCCGTGGACGCCATGACCGAGGCCGGACTGCTGCGGCTGCAGACCCCGCGCCGGCTCGGCGGCTACGAGACCGATATGCGCACGCTCCTCGACGTCGCCACGACGCTCGGCAGGGGCTGCCCGTCCGCCGCCTGGATCGCGGGCGTCCTGAACGCCGGCAACTTCATGGCCGCGCTGTTCCCGGCCCGGGCCGGTGACGAGATCTGGGGCGACGACCCCGACGCCCGGTGCGCACTGGTCCTCGGGATGCCCTCGCCGGCCGTCGAGCCGGTCGAGGGCGGGGTGATCGTCAGCGGCGAGTGGGCCTATGTCTCCGGCTGTCTGCACGCCCAGTGGGTCAGCGCCCTGATCGCCGTCCCCACCGACGCGGGCCGCCCCGACGTGCGCTTCGCCCTGATGCCCACCGACGAGGTCGCCGTCAAGGACACCTGGTACTTCGCCGGCATGCGCGGCACCGGCAGCAACACCGTCGTCGCCGACCGGATCTTCGTACCCGAGCACCGGCTGGTGCCCTATCTGCCCGTCCTCAACGGCGAGACCGACGGTGTCGTCGACCCGGCGCTGCCCTACCGCAACAGCCTCACCGGGCTGTTCGCCATCGGACTGATCGGCGCCCTGATCGGCGGTGCCGAAGCGGCCCTCGACTTCGTCCGGGACAAGGGCCCGACCCGGCCGGTGGCCGGCTCCACCTACCGCGACCAGACCCAGTCGCCGACCTTCCAGCTCGACCTCGCCGACGCCACCTCGAAGATCGACACGGCCAAACTGGTGGCCGGCCGGATCGCGGACACCGTCGACGAACTCGCCCGGGCCGGCGTCAACGCCGACCTCACCGTCCGCGCCCGCAACCGACTGGAGTCCGCGCAGGTGGGCCGGCTCTGCCGGGAGGCCGTCGACACCCTCCTCACCGCCCACGGCTCCTCCGCCTTCAACGAGTCCAACCCCCTGCAGCGGCTCTGGCGCGACATCAACGTGGGCAGCCGGCACGCCGGCTTCGGGATGGGCATCCCCGAACAGGTCTACGGCCGGGCCCTCGTCGGCGGCGACCCCCGCGAGATCAGCTTCATCGTCTGATTCCGCCCCCCAACGACCCGCCCCCCCAACGACCCGCCCCCAATCACAGAGGACACCCCCCATGTCTGACCCCCGAATACCCACCGACCAGGCCGAACTGCGCGCCCACAACCGGGCGATCGTCGAGCAGTACATGAACACCCGCGGCGAGGACCGGCTCCGGCGCCACCTGCTCTTCACCGAGGACGGCACCGGCGGTCTGTGGACCACCGAGAGCGGCGAGCCGATCGTCATCCACGGCCGCGACCGGCTGGGCGAGCACGCCGTCTGGTCGCTCAAGTGCTTCCCCGACTGGGCCTGGACCAACGTCGAGATCTTCGACTCCCAGGACCCCGACCGCTTCTGGGTCGAATGCGACGGGGAAGGAAAGATCCTCTTCCCCGGATATCCCGACGGGTACTACCGCAACCACTTCCTGCACTCGTTCCTGTTCGAGAACGGGAAGATAAAACAGCAGCGCGAGTTCATGAACCCGTGCCAGCAGTTCCGGGCCCTGGGAATCGACGTACCGCGCATCGAGCGCGAGGGAATCCCCACCTGACGCGCCGGCCCGCACCCGCGGCCCCGCCATCACCCGAAAGCACATCCTCTCCGCTCCACGGGGGCATTGTCGTGGCACAAGCACTCACCCATATCCAGCGGGCCAAGGCGCTCCAGCAGCCGGAATGGCCCGACCCCGCCCAGGTCCAGCGGGTACGGGAGATCCTCAGCTCCCGGCCGCCGCTGGTTCGCGTCGACGACGTCCACACCCTGAGGTCGCTGCTCGCCTCGGTGGCCGCGGGGGAGGCGCTCGTCGTGCAGGCGGGCGACTGCGCCGAGGACCCGCAGGAGTGCACGGCCGGCCATGTGCGGCGCAAGACCGCCGTGCTCGACCTGCTCGCCAGCACCCTGAAGATGCTCACCGGCAAACCCGTGCTGCGCGTCGGACGGATGGCCGGCCAGTTCGCCAAGCCCCGCTCCAGCGACTTCGAGCAGATCGGCGACCTGGCCCTGCCCGTCTACCGCGGGCACATGGTCAACAGCCCGGTGCCCTGCTCCGAGAGCAGGCGCCCCGACCCGCTGCGCATCCTCACCGGATACATGGCGGCGGGCGACATCATGGAACACCTGGGCTGGCGCGCCCCCGCCCTGCGCACCTGGCCCGGTGTCGAACCCCTGGTGTGGACCAGCCACGAGGCGCTCCTGCTGGACTACGAGGTTCCGATGGTCCGCGACCTCGGCGACGCCACCCGCTGGCTGGGCTCCACGCACTGGCCCTGGATCGGCGAGCGCACCCGGCAACTGGACGGCGCCCACGTGGATCTGCTGGCCGACGTGGTCAACCCGGTGGCCTGCAAGGTCGGCCCGGGCATGACGCCCGAGGAGCTCACCTCGCTGTGCGAGCGCCTCGACCCGCTGCGCGAGCCCGGCCGTCTCACCCTGATCTCCCGCATGGGCGCCGACACCGTCGGTGAGCGCCTGCCGTCCCTGGTGGCGGCGGTCCGTTCCGCGGGCCACCCGGTGATCTGGCTGTGCGACCCGATGCACGGAAACACCATCACCGCCCCCGACGGCCGCAAGACCCGGCTGCTGACCACCATGGCGAGCGAGGTCCAGCGGTTCGGCCTCGCCGTCGCGGCGGCCGGCGGGGTGGCCGGCGGGCTCCATCTGGAGACCACCCCGGACGACGTCACCGAGTGCGCCGCGGACGCCTCGGCCCTCGGCCGGATCGGCGAACGGCACACGACGTTCTGCGACCCGCGCCTCAACTCCCGGCAGGCCGTGTCCCTGGTGACGGCCTGGGCCGACACCCTCTGACCCGCGCCCCGCCACCCCACACGAAGGGAGCCGATCCCATGGCCGGATTACCCCCCGTCGCCTCGTACCCGCTGCCCACCGCCGAGGACCTGCCCGAGAACATCGCGGACTGGACCCCCGACCCGGACCGTGCCGTCCTGCTCGTCCACGACATGCAGCGCTACTTCCTCCAGGCGCTGCCCGATCCCCTCCGGGGCCAACTGGTCGACAACGCCGCCGCGTTGCGCAAACGCGCCGCCGCCCTCGGCGTCCCCGTGGCGTACACGGCCCAGCCCGGCCGGATGACGGACGAACAGCGCGGCCTGCTCAAGGACTTCTGGGGCCCGGGCATGCGCACCGACCCGGCCGATCGCGAGGTGGTGCCGGAACTCGCGCCCGCCGAGGACGACTGGGTGTTCACCAAGTGGCGTTACAGCGCCTTCTTCCGCTCCGACCTGCTGGAGCGGATGCGGGCCGCGGGTCGCGACCAGCTCGTGCTGTGCGGGGTGTACGCCCATGTCGGCGTCCTCGCCACCGCGTTGGAGGCGTTCACCCACGACATCCGTACCTTCCTCGCCGCCGACGCCCTCGGCGACTTCTCCGAGGCCCATCACCGGCTGGCCCTGGACTACGCCGCCGAGCGCTGCGCGGTGGTCCTGCCGTCCGGGGAGGTGTTCATATGAACGCGCCGCACGGATCAGGCCCCCGGACCCCCGGCGACCTCCTCGGCCATGTACTCGACCTCCGGGCGTCCGCCTTCGCCCTGCTGCACCGCCCGGAGAGCGGCGTCCCGGACACCGTGGACGTCCTGGTCGGTGACGTGACCCTGCCGCAGACCCTGGCCGGCATTCCCCTTCCTGACCAGCCCGCGCCCGGCGGCGCCGGGACCGAGCACGACGTCCTGGTCGTGGTGCCCTACCGGCAGATCACCGAACGCGGCTTCACGGCCCCCCAGGACGACGCGCCCCTCCTCGCCCTGTCCGTCACCGGCCAGGACCGCGTCCCGCTGCGCGAACTCCTCCGGCGGCTCCCGGACACACCGACCTCCGTGACGCCCCTCGGCTTCGACATCGACGACGAGGAGTACGCCGAGACGGTCCGCCGGATCGTCACCGACGAGATCGGCACCGGCGAGGGCGCCAACTTCGTCGTCAAACGGTCCTTCCTCGCCGAGATCGACTCCTACTCGGTCCGTGACGCGCTGGTGTTCTTCCGCCGGCTGCTGGAGCGCGAGCAGGGCGCGTACTGGACCTTCGTCATCCACACCGGCGAGCGCACCTTCGTCGGGGCCACCCCCGAACGGCACATCTCGGTGAACGGCGGGACCGCCGTGATGAACCCCATCAGCGGCACCTACCGCTACCCGGCGGCCGGTCCCACGCTGGCCGGCGTCACCGAGTTCCTCGCCGACCGCAAGGAGACCGACGAGCTGTACATGGTCGTCGACGAGGAACTGAAGATGATGGCCCGGATCTGCGAGGGCGGCGGCCGGGTCCTCGGCCCGTACCTCAAGGAGATGGCCCGGCTCGCCCACACCGAGTACTTCATCGAGGGCCGCACCGACCAGGACGTCCGCGCCGTCCTCCACGAGACCCTCTTCGCGCCCACCGTCACCGGGAGCCCGCTGGAGAGCGCGGTACGGATCATCCGCAAGTACGAGCCCGAGGGCCGCGGTTACTACAGCGGGGTGGCCGCCCTCATCGGCCGGGACGGCAACGGCGAGCGCGCCCTCGACTCGGCCATCCTCATCCGCACCGCCGACATCGACCCCGGCGGCCGGGTGCGCATCGGAGTCGGCGCCACACTCGTACGCCACTCCGACCCCTACTCGGAGGTCGCCGAGACCCGGGCCAAGGCCGCCGGTCTCCTCGGCGCCCTGGAGAGCGGCCGCACCCGGCGCTACGGCACCCACCCCGACGTCTGCGCGGCCCTCACCCGGCGCAACAGCGACATCGCCCGGTTCTGGCTGGACGAGGGCGCCGGACGGCGGCCCGCGGTGACCGGCCTTGAGGGGCTGAGCGCCCTGATCATCGACGCGGAGGACACCTTCACCGCGATGATCGGTCTGCAACTCAGGTCTCTGGGACTGAAGGTGACGGTCAGTCAGTTCGACGATCCGTACGCCTTCGGCGGCCACGACCTCGTCGTGATGGGACCGGGCCCCGGCAACCCCAGGGCCGCGGACGACCCCAAGATCCGCAGTCTGCGCTCGGCGATCGACTGCCTGCTGGCCGAGCAACGGCCCTTCCTCGCCGTATGCCTGAGCCACCAGGTGCTCAGTCTGGGCCTCGGGCTGGACCTGGTGCGCCGGGACGTCCCCAACCAGGGTGTGCAGCGGGAGATCGACCTGTTCGGCAGCCGCGAACGCGTGGGCTTCTACAACACGTTCGCCGCCCGCAGTGACGAGGACAAGCAGGACATCGCCGGGATCGGCGCCGTCGAGGTCAGCCGGGACCCGGCCACCGGCGAGGTGCACGCCCTGCGCGGACCGGGCTTCGCCTCGATGCAGTTCCACGCCGAGTCCGTGCTCACCGTCGACGGGCCGCGCATCCTGGGCCGCACCATCCAGGAGGTGCTCGGCCGTGCGGGTTGACATCGCCTGGTGGGACCTGGACGGCACACCGCAGACCATCGACTCCCTCCGGGAGCACCTGCGCGACGGCACGGCAGATGCCTGGCGCGACGTACCGGGACTGCGGCTGAAGTTCTGGATGGCCGACCCGGAGCACAACCGGTGGGGCGCGGTGATGCTCTGGGACACCGACCGCCCCGCCGACCTGCCGCCCAACCGGGCCGCGCGGTTGATCGGCCGCCCGCCCGCCCACCGCACCCGCTTCGACATCGAGGCCGCGGTCGAGGGCGTGCACGTGACGCCTCAACTCGACGGAACCGGGCCTGTGTTCACGACAGCCGCCGCAACCGCCGTACCGAAACCGGGGGATCGCGAACCATGCACGAGTACCTAGTCGTCGACGCCTTCGCCCGCACCCCGCTCGAAGGCAATCCCGTGGCGGTCTTCTTCGACGCCGCCGACCTGACCGCCGAGCTGATGCAGCGCATCGCCCGGGAGATGAACCTCTCGGAGGTCACCTTCGTCCTGCCGCCGGAGCAGGGCGGGGACGCCCGTATCCGCATCTTCACGCCCGTCAACGAGCTGCCGTTCGCCGGCCATCCGCTGCTGGGCACCGCGGTCGCCCTCGGGCGGACCCTCAAGGAGGACCGGCTCCGGCTGGAGACCGCCATGGGCGTCGTCCCGTTCGAACTCGCCGACGACGACGGCGCGTCGTCCGTACGGATGCGGCAGCCCGTGCCCACCTGGGAGCCGTACGAGCACCGCGCCGAACTCCTCGCGGCACTCGGCGTCCAGGACACCGTCGCGCCCGTGGAGATCTACCGCAACGGACCCCGCCACGTCCTCGTGGGACTCGACAGCGTCGCGGCGCTGTCCGCGCTCCGGCCCGACCATCGGGCGCTCGCGGAGTTCCCCGACATGGCCGCCAACTGCTTCGCCGGGACGGGCGTCCACTGGCGGACCCGGATGTTCTCGCCCGCCTACGGAGTCGTCGAGGACGCGGCGACCGGCTCCGCCGCCGGCCCCCTCGCCATTCACCTGGCCCGGCACCGACTCGCCGCCTGGGGACGGCGGTTGGAGATCCTCCAGGGCGTCGAGATGGGCCGGCCGTCCCTCATGCTCGCCACCGCCGAGGGCCGCGGCGAGACGGTCCGCTCGGTCGAGGTCGGCGGCCACGGCGTCGTCGCCGCCCGCGGCACCCTCTACGTCTAGCGAGGAACTCCCGTGAACAGCAGCCGATTCGAAAGCCTCACCGGGGAAGTCGACCTGGACTTCCCCGAGTACGACGACCCGCCGGCCGAACCCCTGGGACTCGTCCGCCAGTGGGTCACCGAGGCGGCCGCCCACGGCGTACGCGAACCACGCGCCCTGGCGCTCGCCACCTCCGACAGCCGGGGACGGGCCTCCAACCGCATCGTCGCCGTCACCGACTTCACCACCCGGGGACTGGTCTTCGCCAGCCACACCACCAGCCAGAAGGGCCGCGAGATCGCCGCCACCGGCTGGGCGTCCGGACTCCTCTACTGGCGCGAGACCGGTCAGCAGCTCATCCTCTCCGGTCCCGTGGCCCAGCTGAGCGACACCGACTCCGACCGCCTCTGGTCCGCCCGGCCGATCCCCATGCACTCCATGTCCGCCGCCTCCCGGCAGAGCGAACCCCTGCGGGACACGGCCGCCCTGCGGGCCGAGGCCGACCGCCTCGCCGCCCCCGGCACCGCGCTGCCGCGCCCCGCCCGCTTCGCCGGCTATCTGCTCGCGCCGGTCACCGTGGAGTTCTGGTGCGCCGACTCGGACCGACTGCACCGCCGGCTGCGCTACGACCGCCACGACCGCGGGTGGCGTACCAGCCGCCTCCAGCCCTGATCCGCCACGACCCGGAGAGTGACACCTCATGGAAGGTACGACCGGCAGCGCCCTGACCCACGCCATGTCCCGGGTGCCCGCACCGGTGACGGTCGTGACGACCGTCGACCCCGCCGGACGGCGCTGGGGGTTCACCGCGACCTCCTTCACGTCCCTGTCGCTGGAGCCGCCACTGATCCTGGTCTGCCTGAACAGGACCGCCAGCACCCACCGGGCGTTCACCGCCGCGGACCGCTTCCTCGTCAACCTCCTCGCGCACGGCCAGGACCAGGTGGCGCGCACCTTCGCCCGCTCCGGCGTCGACCGGTTCGCCGAAGGGGACATGGAGCCCTGCGAAGGGGGCCTGCCCGGTTCCCCGGACGCCTGCGCGCGCGTCGCGTGCGCGCTGCACGCCGTCCTCGACGGGGGAGACCACAGCATCCTCGTGGGCCGTGTCCTGGAGACGTACGTGGACGACGACCGCACCCCGCTCCTCCACTACGACCGGACATTCACCCACCCCGCCTCCGCACTGGACCTGCCCGACCCGCTGCTCTCCCTCCACCTGGCCGACTGGTGAGGGCCGGCATGGACACGGACGTCAAGGTCACCGTCGTCTACTACTCCGCCACCGGCCATGTCGCCGACATCGCGCGCGAGATCGCCGACACCGCGGAGAAGGCCGGCGCCGAGGTCCGGCTGCGCCGGGTCGCGGAACTGGCCCCGCGGGAGACCGTGGAGTCCCAGCCCGCCTGGGCCGCCCACGCTGCCGCGACCGCCGACCTGCCGCTCGCCACCGTCGAGGACGTCGTCTGGGCGGACGCCGTCCTCATGGGCTCCCCGACCCGGTTCGGCAACGTCGCCGCCCAGCTCAAGCAGTTCCTCGACACCCTCGGCGGCGCCTGGAGGAAGGGCGAACTGGCCGACAAGGTCTACAGCGGCTTCACCTCCACCGGCAGCCCGCACGGCGGCAACGAGTCCACCCTGCTCGCCCTCATGCACTCCTTCCACCACTTCGGCGGCATCGTCGTCGCCCCCGGCTTCACCCACCCCGACAAGTTCGTCGACGGCAACCCCTACGGCACCGCCCACCACGACGCCGGCGGCACCCTCCCGGTCGGCGACATCACCCGCAACGCGGCCCGCGTCCAGGCCGACCGCGTGGTGCGCGTCGCCAGAGCCCTCTCCACCGCCACCCTCTGACCACCCCTCCCCCCCCGGCAGGGGCGGAGAGCTCCCACTCCCCTGGGGAGCTCTCCGCCCCGACGCCTCCGACGCCTCCGACGCCCGACGCACGGGAGCCCCCACGCTCCGACGCCCGAGCCCCACCAGCCAGCAGCCGCTGCGACCCAGGGAGAGCCATGTCCCGCCGCCTGTTCACCTCGGAGTCCGTGACCGAGGGACACCCCGACAAGATCGCCGACCGGATCAGCGACACCGTCCTCGACGCACTGATCGCCGAGGACCCGCACTCCCGGGTCGCCGTGGAGACCCTGATCACCACCGGCCAGGTGCACCTCGCAGGCGAGGTCACCACCACCGCGTACGCGGACATCCCCGGCCTGGTCCGGGACACCGTCCTCGACATCGGCTACGACTCCTCCCAGAAGGGCTTCGACGGCCGTTCCTGCGGGGTGTCGGTGTCCCTCGGCGCCCAGTCCCCGGACATCGCGCAGGGCGTCGACACGGGAGGCGCGGGCGACCAGGGCCTGATGTTCGGGTACGCCTGCGACGAGACGCCCGAACTGATGCCGCTGCCCATCCAGTTGGCGCACCGCCTCGCGCACCGGCTGACCGAGGTCCGCAAGGAGGGCGTCGCCCCCTACCTCCGCCCGGACGGCAAGACCCAGGTCACCGTCGAATACCTGGGCAGCCGGGCCGCTCGCCTCGACACGGTCGTCGTCTCCGCGCAGCACGCCGCCGACGTGGACCTGGACTCCCTCCTCACCCCCGACATCCGCGCCCACGTCGTCGAGCACGAACTGAACCGGCTCGCCGACGACGGCATCAAGCTCGACACCGACGGCTACCGCCTCCTCGTCAACCCGACCGGCCGCTTCGAGATCGGCGGCCCGATGGGCGACGCCGGGCTCACCGGCCGGAAGATCATCATCGACACGTACGGCGGCATGGCCCGCCACGGTGGCGGCGCCTTCTCCGGCAAGGACCCCTCCAAGGTGGACCGTTCGGCCGCCTATGCGATGCGCTGGGTCGCCAAGAACGTCGTCGCGGCGGGTCTCGCCCGCCGCTGTGAGGTCCAGGTCGCCTACGCCATCGGCAAGGCCGAGCCGGTCGGGCTGTTCGTCGAGACCTTCGGCACCGCCACCGTGCCGTACCCGGCGATCGAACACGCCGTCCGCCAGGTCTTCGACCTGCGCCCCGCCGCGATCATCCGCGACCTCGACCTGCTCCGCCCGATCTACGCCCGGACCGCCGCCTACGGCCACTTCGGCCGCGAACTACCCGAGTTCACCTGGGAGAAGACGGACCGCGTGGACGCCCTGCGGCAGGCGGCGGGGGCCTGAGATGCGGATCGCCGTCGCCGGCTCCATCGCCACCGACCATCTGATGACCTTCCCCGGCCGCATCACCGACCAGCTCCTCGCCGACCGCCTCGCCCACGTCTCGCTGTCCTTCCTGGTCGACACCCTGGAGATACGCGCCGGGGGAGCGGGCGCCAACATCGCCTACGGCCTGGCCCAACTGGGCCTGAAACCCCTCCTGTTGGGAGCGGCGGGCGCCGACTTCACCCCGTACGGGGAACGGCTCGCCGCACTCGGCGTGGACCTCTCCGGTGTCCACGTCTCCCGCACCCGCCACACCGCCCGCTTCCTGTGCACCACCGACCAGGACGGCAACCAGATCGCCTCCTTCCACCCGGGAGCGATGTCCGAGGCCGCCGACATCGACCTCGCCGAGGTCCTGCACCGGCACGGCGGCGCCGACCTCGTCCTCGTCGGCGCCGACGACCCGGCCGCGATGCTCCGCCACACCCGCGCGTGCCGCACCCACCGCATCCCCTTCGCCGCCGACCCCTCCCAGCAGCTGGCCCGGCTCGACGGCGCCGAGATCCGTGAACTCGTGGACGGCGCCGACCACTTGTTCACCAACGAGTACGAACACGCCCTGCTGGTCGCCAAGACCGGCTGGACCCACACCGACGTCCTGCGCCGGGTCGGCACCTGGGTCACCACCCTCGGCGAGAAGGGCAGCCGCGTCGAACGCGCCGGCGACCCCCCGCTGGACGTCCCCGCCGTCCCGGCCGCCGAGGCCACCGACCCCACCGGAGTGGGCGACGCCTACCGCGCCGGATACCTCGCCGCCCTCGCCGCCGGCCACGACACCGTCCGCCGCGCCCAGTGGGGCTCGTCCCTGGCCACCCTCGCCCTGTCCCACATCGGCACCCAGACCTACACCGCGACAGGAGGCGACCCGTCATGACGGCACCCGCACACCTGACCACGGAAACC
This sequence comes from Streptomyces sp. NPDC001536, assembly GCF_042894505.1. Classification (NCBI taxonomy): domain Bacteria; kingdom Bacillati; phylum Actinomycetota; class Actinomycetes; order Kitasatosporales; family Streptomycetaceae; genus Streptomyces; species Streptomyces sp. NPDC001536. Next base: position 613,340 of record NZ_JBIAVQ010000002.1, on the reverse strand, counting down.
AGCCGGGGCCCGGCCGACCTGATCGCGGCCGGCCACCGCTCGTACTCCTTCGAGTTCTTCCCCCCGAAGACCGGCGAGGGCCAACGCGTCCTGTGGAGCGCCCTGCGCCGCGTGGAACCCCTCGACCCGGCCTTCGTATCGGTGACTTACGGCGCGGGCGGCACGTCCCGAGAACGCACCACCGAACTCACCCGCCGTATCGCCGAGGACACCACCCTGCGCGCGGTCGCCCACCTCACCGCCGTCGGACACTCCACCGCCGAGCTGCGCGGCATCATCGGCCGCTACGCCGACGCCGGCATCCGCGACGTCCTGGCCCTGCGCGGCGACCCGCAGGCCCCCTGGCGCCCCCACCCCTACGGCCTGCGCCACGCCGCCGAACTCGTCGAACTCATCCGCCAGTGCGGCACGTTCAGCATCGGGGTCGCCGCCTTTCCCGAACGCCACCCGCGCTCACCCGACTGGGACACCGACATCCGCCACTTCGTCGCCAAGTGCCGAGCGGGCGCCGACTACGCCATCACTCAGATGTTCTTCCGCGCCGAGGACTACCTCCGGCTGCGCGACCGCCTCGCCGCCGCCGGCTGCGACACCCCGGTCGTCCCCGCGATCATGCCCGCCACCCGCTACGCACAGATCGCCCGCTTCGCCCTCCTCAGCAACGCGACCTTCCCCGACGACCTCGCCCTGCGCCTGCGCACCGCCCGGTACCACCCCGGCGAGTCCCACCGCATCGGCGTCGACCACGCCACCGAACTCGCCCAACGCCTCCTCGACGAAGGCGCCCCCGGCCTGCACTACATCACCCTCAACCAGTCCTCCGCCGCCCTCGACATCCACCGCGGCCTGCGCCTGCCCACCCCGCCGGAGGTGCACCGATGAGCAGGTTGCGCTGGCTGACCGCGGGGGAGTCCCACGGCCCCGCACTCGTCGCGACGCTGGAGGGCCTACCGGCCGGCGTGCCGATCACCACGGAGACGGTGGCGGACCACCTCGCCCGGCGCCGCCTCGGCTACGGCCGCGGCGCGCGGATGAGGTTCGAGCGTGACGAGGTCACCTTCCTCGGCGGCGTCCGGCACGGTCTCACCCTCGGTTCCCCGGTCGCGATCATGGTGGGCAACACCGAGTGGCCCAAGTGGGAGCAGGTCATGTCGGCCGACCCGGTCGACGAGGAGATCCTCGCCGGGCTCGCGCGCAACGCGCCGCTGACCCGCCCGCGCCCCGGCCACGCCGACCTCGCCGGCATGCAGAAGTACGGCTTCGACGAGGCCCGCCCGATCCTGGAGCGTGCCTCGGCCCGCGAGACGGCGGCGCGGGTGGCGCTGGATGCGGTGGCCCGGTCGTACCTCAAGGAGACGGCGGGCATCGAGATCGTCAGCCACGTCGTCGAACTGGCCGCGGCGCGGGCGCCGTACGGGATCCGCCCGACTCCGGCGGACACCGGGCGGCTGGACGCCGACCCCGTGCGCTGTCTGGACGCGGACGCGTCGAAGGCGATGGTCGCGGAGATCGACCAGGCCCACAAGGACGGTGACACGCTCGGGGGAGTGGTCGAGGTGCTGGCGTACGGCGTGCCGGTGGGGCTGGGTTCGCATGTGCACTGGGACCGCAGACTGGACGCCCGGCTCGCCGGTGCGCTGATGGGTGTGCAGGCCGTCAAGGGGGTCGAGGTCGGGGACGGCTTCGGGCTGGCGCGGGTGCCGGGGTCGCGGGCGCACGACGAGATCGTCGGGACCGACGTGGGGATACGACGGGCCGGCGGCCGTTCCGGTGGCACCGAGGGCGGTCTGAGCACGGGTGAGCCGCTCAGGGTGCGGGCCGCGATGAAGCCGATCGCGACCGTCCCGCGCCCGTTGCGTACCGTCGACGTGGCCACCGGTGGGCCGGCGCGGGCCCATCACCAGCGCTCGGACGTGTGCGCGGTCCCGGCGGCCGGCATCGTGGCCGAGGCCATGGTGGCCCTGGTGCTGGCGGACGCGGTGGCGGAGAAGTTCGGCGGCGACAGCGTGCCGGAGACCCGCCGTAATGTGCGGTCGTTCCTCGAGCACCTGGCCGTGCGGTGACCGGCCCGCTGGTCGTGTTCGTCGGTCCGATGGGAGTGGGCAAGTCCACTGTCGGGTGGTTGCTGGCGGGACTGCTGGGCGCCGGCTTCCGGGACACCGACGACGACGTCGAGGCCGTCGAGGGCCGGACGATCGCGGAGATCTTCGCGGACGAAGGCGAGCCGGTCTTCCGGGCGATCGAGAAACGGGCGGTGCGCCGGGCGCTGGCCGAGCACGAGGGTGTCCTCGCGCTGGGTGGCGGGGCGATTCTCGACGCGGAGACAAGGGCGCTGCTGGTCGGACAGCGGGTGGTCTGCCTTTCGATGGATGTCGAGGAGGCGGTACGGCGCACCGGCCTCGGCATGACCCGTCCGCTGGTGGCCGTGAATCCGCGGAAGCGGTGGCACGAGCTGATGGAGGCCCGGCGGCACCTGTACGAGGGGACCGCCACGGTGGTCGTCGCCACGGACGGCCGTACCCCCGAAGAGGTCGCCCGAGCCGTCCTGGACGCCTTGTCCGCGCTGGACGAAATCGGCACGGACAGCTCGACGCATGGAAGGAATCCGCGAGTTGACGGCTCCGGCTGGAGCCGTCCCCGGCGCCGCGCCCAGGCTGAACGACGATCGACCGTTGCGACCCGAGGAGAACCGATGAAGATCAACCGTCACCCTGTCGGCGCACCGTGCTGGGCGGACCTCGACACCCCCGACGTCGCCTCCGCCCGCACCTTCTACGGCTCCCTCTTCGGCTGGGAGGGCCTCCAACTCCCCAGCGGATACGTGAACTTCATGCTGCGGGGCGAGAAGGTCGTGGGTGCGGTCGAGCTCCGGGAGGGGCAGGAGCACTCGTCCGGCTGGAGCGCCTACTTCATGTCGGACGACCTCGACGCGACGACGAAGGCGGTGGAGGCGGCCGGGGGCCGGGTCCTGAGCCCGCCCGCGAAGGTCTCGGTGGCCGGCAGCGCCGCGGTGTACGCGGCCCCCGACGGCGCGGTGTTCGGCGCCTGGGAGCCGGACAAGCACCCCGGCTCCGGGCTGGTGCGCGAGCCCGGGGCGCTGTCCTGGTTCGGGCTGAGCACTCCGGACACCGAGGGCGCCAAGGCGTTCTACGCCCAGGTCTTCGGCTGGAGCGCGGCCGTGCCCCCGGCAGGAGGGGCCGCCGCCCATCTGACCTTCGTGGGCGGCGTCGCGGAGTTCGGCGCGGTCACGAGCGCGCCCGGCGGCGAGGCCGGCTGGACCCTGCACTTCGGCGTGGCGGACGTGGACGCGACAGCGGCGGCGGCGACCGCGCTCGGCGGCGGTGTCGTCTCCGGGCCTTCCGAGGCGCCCGGAGTCGGACGCGTCGCGGTCCTGAGCGACCCCGCGGGCGTGAAGTTCGGCGTGGTCCACCACGCCTGACCGACAGCGGCCGCCCCGGCGGGCCCGCGCTCCCCGCCGGGTCGGTTGCCCCGAACAGGATCGGTCCGCAGACCCCCGCAAGCCCGCAAGCCCGCAAGGCCCCAGGTTCCGACACGACGAGGGAGAGGAGGTGGTGTGCCGTGCAGAGCGACCCCCCGAGTCCGCCCGCGCGTACCCCCCCGCCCCGCCCTCGGACCTGCCGTGACGGCCCCGGTACGCGCTCCGGAGGAGGAGAACGTCCCCGCCCCCGCCGTAACAGCGGGAAGAGGGCGCTGCGCGGAACGCCCGGAGCGCCTCAGATGTCCCGGAAGATCTCGATCTGCGCCCCGACCGAGTTGAGACGCTCGGCCAGGTCCTCGTAACCGCGGTTGATGACGTACACGTTGCGCAGCACGGACGTGCCCTCCGCCGCCATCATCGCCAGCAGCACGACCACGGCGGGGCGCAGGGCCGGCGGGCACATCATCTCGGCGGCGCGCCAGCGGGTCGGGCCCTCGACCAGGACGCGGTGCGGGTCCAGCAACTGGAGGCGGCCGCCGAGGCGGTTGAGGTCGGTGAGATAGATCGCGCGGTTGTCGTAGACCCAGTCGTGGATCAGCGTCTTGCCCTGCGCGGAGGCCGCGATGGCCGCGAAGAACGGGACGTTGTCGATGTTGAGGCCCGGGAACGGCATCGGGTGGATCTTGTCGATCGGCGCCTCCAGCTTGGAGGGGCGGACGGTGAGGTCCACCAGGCGCGTACGGCCGTTGTCCGCGACGTACTCAGGCGTACGGTCGTGGTCGAGGCCCATCTCCTCCAGGACCGCCAGCTCGATCTCCAGGAACTCGATCGGCACCCGGCGCACCGTCAGCTCCGACTCCGTCACCACCGCCGCGGCCAGCAGGCTCATCGCCTCGACCGGGTCCTCGGAGGGGGAGTAGTCCACGTCGACGTCGATGGTCGGCATGCCGTGCACGGTGAGCGTGGTGGTGCCGATGCCCTCGACCTTGACGCCGAGCGCCTCCAGGAAGAAGCAGAGGTCCTGGACCATGTAGTTGGAGGACGCGTTGCGGATGACCGTGACGCCGTCATGGCGGGCGGCGGCAAGCAGCGCGTTCTCGGTCACGGTGTCGCCGCGCTCGGTCAGCACGATCGGGCGGTCGGGGGAGATCGAGTGGTCCACCTGCGCGTGGTAGAGCCCCTCGGTCGCGGCGATGTCCAGACCGAACCGGCGCAGCGCGATCATGTGCGGCTCGATGGTCCTCGTACCGAGGTCGCAGCCACCGGCGTAGGGCAGCTTGAAGCTGTCCATGCGGTGCAGCAGCGGGCCGAGGAACATGATGATCGAGCGGGTGCGGCGGGCCGCGTCCGCGTCGATGGCGCCCATGTCCAGCTCGGCCGGCGGCACGATCTCCAGGTCGGTGCCGTCGTTGATCCAGCGGGTGCGCACCCCGATGGAGTTGAGCACCTCCAGAAGGCGGTAGACCTCCTCGATGCGGGCGACGCGGCGCAGCACTGTGCGCCCCTTGTTGAGGAGGGAGGCGCACAGCAGTGCCACGCACGCGTTCTTGCTCGTCTTGACGTCGATGGCGCCGGAGAGCCGGCGGCCGCCGACGACCCGCAGATGCATCGGGCCCGCGTAGCCCAGAGAGACGATCTCGCTCTCCAGGGCTTCACCGATTCGAGCGATCATCTCAAGGCTGATGTTCTGGTTGCCACGCTCGATGCGGTTCACAGCGCTCTGACTGGTACCGAGAGCTTCTGCCAGCTGCGACTGTGTCCAGCCCCGGTGTTGCCGGGCGTCACGGATGAGCTTGCCGATGCGTACGAGGTAATCGTCTGCCATGGGGTTGAGGCTATCTCAGATATGAGATGGCGCATTCCTGGGGGTCCGTCCGGGTGACGGACCTGATGGTGCGTCAATGCCGCCTGGCGTTACGGGTGCGGCGCCATCCGAAAGGTCCGGGCAAATCCACCGATGTCGTACGACGTCCTGTGCTGCTGCTGGTGTGTTTCGGCCCGTGCTTGCCACCGCCGGTGGTGATGGACCAGGAGCGCCGGTTGATGTTCAGCCGGACACCGGGAAGGATCCGGAAACTCTTGCGGAATGTGAGGGGCATCTGTGTCTCCCGTCTGAGTCGCGGAACGTACCTGTCGGTTACCCCGACTTGGCGTACTGATGGCCGAACGCGACGGGCTCTTCGAAGGTGACCGAGGTCACCGGTGCGGTGGTGACGACGTACGGGTGCCGTGACACGGGACCGTCCTCGTCCCGCAACTCCAACACCCCCGCCTCCGGGCACCGCCAGGTGAGCCGGGTGACGTACTCCCCGCCGAGGTTGGCCAGCAGGCTCCACCCCGTCCCGTCGGCGCGCAGCTCGAACTCGGACGCCTCCATCACGCCGTACTCGAAGGGGGAGCTGTCCCAGTGGCCGAGGAGCGCCTCGTCCAGGCCGGTGCGGGGGTTCGAGGCGTCCCGTTCGGCGATCCAGAGGAGGAACGCGGTGTCGGCGCCGCCGACGTCGACGACGCGGGTGCCGTGCAGCAGTACCCCCAGGCCGTGCTCCTCGTCCCGCGGGCACGAGAACTCGACGCCGACATAGGGGACGCGGTCGCGGGAGGCCTGGTGGACGTACACGGCGGCGACGCGCACGGCGTCGTCGAGCGCGGAGGCGGTCGCCAGGTCCTGTGGCTCCAGTGCGCGGACCGCGTGGGCGTGGATCGTCCGGCGGGCGGCGGTCAGCAGGGTGGGGAGATTCTCGACCGCCCAAGTCGCCGACGCGAGCTCGGCCTCGTCCAGGGGGTGGTCCTCCCGGCCCTCGGGGGCGTAGTACAGGGGGAGGGGTCCGGGGGCGGCGGCCCAAGTGCCCGGCGGCAGGGTGATCCGTGCCGTCCAGGCGTACGCGTCCTCGTCCCGCCAGAAGTCGGGCCCGTTCACGCGGTACCGGCGTTCGTGAGGGTCCTGCCCGCGCCGGAGGTCGCGTTCGGCCAGATAATCACCGAGTGAGCCTAGCCGTGTGGGACATCACAAACGGAGGCGGGGCATGACCATCCGGCGCCCGTGTACTAGAGTTATCTCGACATCGAGATATCTGCCTGGGCGCACCGCAGCCGCCCGCATCACCCCCGCGACGGTAAGGGTTACCTAACTTAGCCTGACCTTAGCGGATCGGCCAAGATGCCGTAGCGGCAGGATCGTGGTGAGTACGCGCACATCAATGAAGGAGACTGTCGTGTCGGCGAACAGCTTCGACGCCCGTGCCACGCTGAGCGTGGGCGACGAGTCGTACGAGATCTTCCGGCTGGACCAGGTGGAAGGCTCGGCTCGCCTTCCGTACAGCCTCAAGGTTCTGCTGGAGAACCTGCTCCGTACCGAGGACGGCGCGAACATCACCGCCGACCACATCCGCGCCCTCGGCAACTGGGACTCCCAGGCCCAGCCGTCGCAGGAGATCCAGTTCACGCCCGCCCGCGTGATCATGCAGGACTTCACCGGCGTGCCCTGTGTCGTCGACCTCGCCACCATGCGTGAGGCCGTCAAGGCGCTCGGCGGCGACCCGGCGAAGGTCAACCCGCTCTCCCCGGCCGAGATGGTCATCGACCACTCCGTCATCGCCGACAAGTTCGGCACCAACGACGCCTTCAAGCAGAACGTCGACCTGGAGTACGGCCGCAACAAGGAGCGCTACCAGTTCCTGCGCTGGGGCCAGACCGCCTTCGACGACTTCAAGGTCGTCCCCCCGGGCACCGGCATCGTCCACCAGGTCAACATCGAGCACCTCGCCCGTACGGTCATGGTGCGAGGCGGCCAGGCATACCCCGACACCCTGGTCGGCACCGACTCGCACACCACCATGGTCAACGGCCTCGGTGTGCTGGGCTGGGGCGTCGGCGGCATCGAGGCCGAGGCCGCGATGCTCGGTCAGCCGGTCTCGATGCTCATCCCGCGCGTCGTCGGCTTCAAGCTGACCGGTGAGCTCACCCCCGGCACCACCGCCACCGACCTCGTGCTCACCATCACCGAGATGCTCCGCAAGCACGGTGTGGTCGGCAAGTTCGTCGAGTTCTACGGTGAGGGCGTCGCCGCCACCTCCCTCGCGAACCGCGCCACCATCGGCAACATGTCGCCGGAGTTCGGCTCCACCGCCGCCGTCTTCCCGATCGACGGCGAGACCATCAAGTACCTCAAGCTCACCGGCCGCTCCGAGCAGCAGCTCGCGCTCGTCGAGGCGTACGCCAAGGAGCAGGGCCTCTGGCTGGACCCGCAGGCCGAGCCGGACTTCTCCGAGAAGCTGGAGCTGGACCTGTCGACGGTCGTCCCGTCGATCGCCGGCCCGAAGCGCCCGCAGGACCGTATCGTCCTCGCCAACGCCTCCCAGCAGTTCGCCCAGGACGTGCGCAACTACGTCGTGGACGACTCCGAGGCGGGCAAGGAGTCCTTCCCGGCCTCCGACGCCCCGGCCGTCTCCAACGGCGTCCCGTCCAACCCGGTCACCGTGACCGCCCCCGACGGCTCGACCTACGAGATCGACCACGGCGCGGTGACGGTCGCGGCCATCACCTCCTGCACCAACACCTCGAACCCGTACGTCATGGTCGCCGCTGCGCTCGTCGCGAAGAAGGCCGTGGAGAAGGGCCTGACCCGCAAGCCGTGGGTCAAGACCACCCTCGCCCCGGGCTCCAAGGTCGTCACCGACTACTTCGACAAGGCGGGGCTCACCCCCTACCTCGACAAGGTCGGCTTCAACCTCGTCGGCTACGGCTGCACCACCTGCATCGGCAACTCCGGCCCGCTGCCGGAGGAGGTCTCCAAGGCCGTCAACGACCACGACCTCGCGGTCACCTCGGTCCTCTCGGGCAACCGTAACTTCGAGGGCCGTATCAACCCCGACGTCAAGATGAACTACCTGGCCTCCCCGCCGCTGGTCGTCGCGTACGCCATCGCGGGCTCCATGAAGGTGGACATCACCAAGGACGCCCTCGGTGTCGACCAGGACGGCAAGCCGGTCTACCTGACCGACATCTGGCCGACCGAGGCCGAGGTCAACGACGTCGTGGCCAACGCCATCGGCGAGGACATGTTCAACAAGTCCTACCAGGACGTCTTCGCGGGCGACGCCCAGTGGCAGGCGCTGTCGATCCCGACCGGCAACACCTTCGAGTGGGACCCGCAGTCGACCTACGTCCGCAAGCCCCCGTACTTCGAGGGCATGACGATGGAGACCACCCCGGTCTCCGACATCACGGGCGCCCGCGTCCTGGCCAAGCTGGGCGACTCGGTCACCACCGACCACATCTCCCCGGCCGGTGCCATCAAGGCCGACACCCCGGCCGGCAAGTACCTCACCGAGCACGGTGTGGAGCGTCGTGACTTCAACTCCTACGGCTCCCGCCGAGGCAACCACGAGGTCATGATCCGCGGCACGTTCGCCAACATCCGCCTGCGCAACCAGCTCGCGCCGGGCACCGAGGGCGGCTACACCCGCGACTTCACCCAGCCCGACGGCCCGGTGTCGTTCATCTACGACGCCTCGCGCAACTACATCGAGCAGGGCATCCCGCTGGTCATCCTGGGCGGCAAGGAGTACGGCTCCGGCTCGTCCCGCGACTGGGCCGCCAAGGGCACCGCGCTCCTCGGCGTCAAGGCCGTCATCACCGAGTCGTACGAGCGCATCCACCGCTCGAACCTCATCGGCATGGGCGTCCTGCCGCTCCAGTTCCCGGAGGGCCAGAACGCCGAGTCCCTCGGTCTGACCGGCGAGGAGACCTTCTCCTTCACCGGCGTCGAGGAGCTCAACAACGGCACCACGCCGCGCACGGTCAAGGTCACCACCGACACGGGCGTCGAGTTCGACGCGGTCGTCCGCATCGACACCCCCGGTGAGGCCGACTACTACCGCAACGGCGGCATCATGCAGTACGTGCTGCGCAGCCTGATCCGCGGCTAGTTCTCGCCAGGAGGGCCGCATCCCCGGTGACGGGGGTGCGGCCCTCCGTCGTTCGCTCCTACACCCAGCCGAGCTGCGTCGCCCGTACCCCCAGCTGGAACCGGCTCGCCGCCCCCAGCCGCTCCTGCAGCTCGCTCACCCGCCGCCGCAGGGTCCTGAGGCTCACGCCCAGATGGCGGGCCACCGCCTCGTCCTTCATCCCGGCCGCCAGCAGCCGGATCAACGTCCGCTCGCCCTCGGCGAGTTCACCCTCACCGACCGGCTGTCCGAGCGGTGTCGCCTGCTGCCAGGCCAGGTCGAAGAGCTTCTGGAGCGCCTCGGTGACCCCGGAGTGCCGTACGACCGCGGCGCAGTAGCCGCCCGTGCCGGACGCGGTCAGCGGAACCATCGCCCGACGCCCGTCGACCACCAGTAACTTGACCGGCACCGCGGGCAACACCCGGGCCTGCTCCCCGAGTCCGACCATCCGCCAGGCGTGGAAGAGGACGTCCGGGTCTTCCAGAGCGGTCGCCGCGTAGACCGTGCGGCAGACGATCCCGCGGTCGAGCAGATCGGCCTGGAGGTCCAACTGCGGGGTGAGCGGGGCCAGATACGGGGGAGTGTCGAAGACGCACACCTCGTGCTCGGCGCGCGCGTACAGCTCCTCCAGGCGGGCCGCGTTGGCGCCCTCCCCGGAGACCACCTCGACCAGCCGGGACGGCTCCTCGCGCAGCAGCCCCGCCTCGTACACCGTCGACATCTCCTCGGCGGTGGCGGCGAGCAGCTCGGACTCCGTCTCCCGCCGCCGGATCAGCGCGCGGATCGCCACCCGTGGGTCGACCGCGCGTATCCCGCCCAGGGAGTCCGGCGGTTGCAGCAGGCCGAGCGTGAGCAGCCGGTCGCAGGACGCGCGGACGCGGGCCGGAGCGGCGCCGGTCAGCAGCGCCCAGCCGGCCGTGTCCGCGTCCGGCTGGTGGAGGATCGCCTGGTACACCAGCTCGTCGAAGGCCGAGACCCCCACCGCGGACCAAGGGCTCGCGGCAGGGGCCGGTCTTGCCGTGTCGTGTGCCGTGTCGTGTGCCGTGTTCACCATGTCCCGGCACGGTAGAGGATCTTTGTTAAGGCTTCAGGACCATGGCTTTCGGGTCGTGGCTCAGGGCTATGACTTCAAGCCGAACGCCCGCAGCACGGTCTGGTCGATCGCGTTGCCGTCACGGTCGGTGGCCCGCACCCGCAGGGACACCGTCTCGGCGCCCTTCGCGGGCTTGAACCGGGCCTCGCCGTCCTTGACCTTCACCTCCTTCCAGGACGCGCCGTCGTCGTAGGAGACCCAGGCCTTCAGACCGCGTGCCTTCACGCCGCCCAGCTGGTTCGCCACCGGCAGCGCGACCTCCAACTGCCGCCCGCGCTCGGCCCGGTTGAGCAGATCGAGGCCCTTGGGTGCGATACCGACCGTGAGCAGCGGCAGCGCCGTCTCGGTCGTGGTGTGCGCCGAGGCGAAGGTCCACTCGGTGTGGGTGCTCGTGGAGTACCTGGCCCAGGCCGCCCGGCGCTGGACGTCCAGGTCGAAGCGGTACGACGCCTTGTCCGCCGACACGTCGAAGACGCCGTACCCGCCGAGCGTCGAGTCACCGACCAACTTCCCGTCCGCGTAGAGCTTGCCCTGCGCGGTGCTGGTGGAGCCGTCGATGTACCCGTAGTGACCCGGCGCGGAGTCGCTCAACTCCGCTATGGAGAGGGTGAGTCTGTCACCGGTGCGTTCGGAGAGGCCGTACTCCTCACTGGTGCCGGGGCGCACGACCTGGCGAAGCCAGTTCTCGGTGGGTTCCGTGGCGGGCTTGCCGAAGGTCCGCAGCGGGCTCCACTGGCCCCTGAGCGTGTTCCAGTTCGGCATGACGACGTGCCAGGTCCGGGTGTCGGGGTCGACGTAGTAGTACTCGTCGCGTTCCGTGCCCAGCTCCAGGTACACGCTGCTCTCGATGCCGTAGAGCTGCCAGGGGCGGAAGGTGTACAGGGTGTCCGCACCGATCTCGCCGGCCGTGGCCCCGTGGTAACGGGCCTTCTTCTTCACGGTGTTGGAGCCGTCCAGGCGGTAGGTCTGGTCCGCCGAGATGGCACCGCTCTCCGCGGCGAGCAGGTTGTAGACGTAGGGGCTGACCGGCGTACCGCTCAGCTTCAGCGTGACCTTCTTGCCGGTCTTCAGCAGGTCGGTGAGCGCGGCGCCCTCCTCGCCGGTGGCGATCATCAGCGGGACGGTGGTCGCGCGGTCCACGGCCTCGATCCAGAAGCCGGGGGTCTTGCGGTACACGATGAGGTAACCCGCCCCGGCCTTGGTCGCGTTGTCCAGCGCGTTCTGCGCCCGCTCGGTCGCGCCGACCCCGACCACCGCGACCTTGCCCTTGACGTCGAGCCCCGCGAAGTCGGCCTCGGTACCGCCGCCCGCGTCCACCGCCTGGACCTTGTGGTCGCCGCTGATCTTCAGCGGGAAGTCCTCGTACGTCTGGGAGTAGTAGAGCGAGGACAGGGACGTCTTCTCCGGACTGGTGACGCTCGCCGTCAACTCCGGTGCGTACAACCGGAACTTGGCGGAGAACTCCAGACTGCCCTCGGTGACCTGCTCGGTCGGCGTCACGTAGACGTGCTTGGTCCAGAAGCCCTGGCTGTAGGTGAGCCCCCAGGCGTTGGTCGGTCCCTCCCGGTGCCAGTTGGTGCTGAAGCCCTCGAACTCGGAGGTCTGTTTGGTCTTCGGCTTGATCTCCACCGCCTTGCGGGCGTCGAGGACGACCTCGGTGTCCGCGCCGACCTTGATCTCGGGGTTGCCGACGACCGAGGTGCCGACGGCCAGCCCGCCCGCGTCCCGGTCCGGGATCCAGGTCGCCATGGAGTAGGTGCCGGCCGGAACCCGCCAGGTCCAGCCGGTGCCGATGAATCCGTACGCGTCGGGGATGGCGCCGTTCAGCTCCATGAGCGTGAAGATCGACGCCCCGGTCGACGGCTTGCCGTCGCGGCCCAGGAGCGAGACCTTGAGGGCGTAGGTCTTCGGCGCCTTCTCGAAGCCGACGCCCGTGGTGACCTGGACGCCGTCGGCCCTCGCCGTGATGTGGCCCGAGTACCGGCCCTCGCCCTCCTGCGCGGGGTCGACCCCGACCGGGACCGAGGCGGTGCCGCGGGCGGGCACGGTCAGCGTGTCTGCGCCCGGAGCGACGTCAGGGAGCGACGACGACAGCTTCAACTCCACCGCTGTGTCAGTGGTGTTGGTGTACGTGATGTCCTTGGTGACGACCTCCGAGTCGCCCTCCTCGAACTTGCCGAAGCTCAGTGTCGGGGTCGCGAAGACGTTCTGTGTGACGGCCCGCACGGCGTCGACCCGGCCGTCGCCCTGCTCGAACACCGAGGCGTCGGCATTCGTCTTCGCGGTGCTGGCCAGGGCTTCCTTGATCCGCTGCCCCGTCCAGTCCGGATGCGCCTGTGCGACCAGTGCCGCCGCGCCCGCGACATGCGGGGTCGCCATCGAAGTGCCGTTCGCCGTCGTGTAGTTGTCGTCGACCGGCGTTCCCATCGTGGTGCCGGCCGCACGGGCCGCGGTGATGCTCACGCCCGGCGCCGTGATCTCCGGCTTGACCGCGAAGTCACCGGGGCGGGGGCCACGGCTGGAGAAGGACGCCAGCTGGTCGGACTTGTCGACCGCGCCGACGGTGAGCGCCGAGTCGGCGATGCCCGGGGTGCCCACGGTCTGCGCGCCCGGGCCCGCGTTGCCCGACGCGATGACGAAGAGACTGCCGGTGGACGCGGACAGCTCGTCGACGGTCTCACTGAGCACGTCCGAGGCACCGGACGCCGTACCGCCCAGCGACATCGAGACGATCTTCGCCCCGGAGTTCGCCGCCCACTCCATGCCCGCGATGATCCACGACGATTGGCCGTCGCCCGCGTTGTTCAGCACCTTGCCGACCAGCAGCTCCGCGCCCGGCGCGACCCCCTTGCGGCTGCCGCCCGAGGCCGCGCCCGAGCCGACGATCGTGGACGCCACATGGGTGCCGTGGCCGTGCCCGTCCCGCACCGCCTGGTCGGGCACGAAGCTCTGCGACTCGGCGATCTTCCCGGCGAGGTCCGGGTGCTCGGTGTCCACACCCGTGTCCAGGACCGCGACCTTGACCCCGGCGCCGTCGTAGCCCGACTGCCACACCTCGGGCGCCCCGATCTGCGGCACGCTCACCTCGAGGGAGGCCTTCACCTTGGCGTCCAGCCAGATCTTGTCGATGCCCTCGCCGAGCCGTTTCGCGGCCTTGGTGGTGGGCTCGGTGCCGAGGGCCGGGGCGATGTCCGCCCAGAAGGCGGTGGACTTCCTCGCGCTGAGCGCGGCGCCGTCGATCCCGGGCAGCGCGAGCGTCCGGCGGGCGCCCTCCGGTGTCTCGGCGCCCTTGCTGTAGGTCGCGATCACCGGTGTGGCACCGGTCTTCGCGTCCGAGTAGCCCTGCTTGACCAACGCGGTGACATTGAACAGGGCCGGATCGAGGCGGCCCGCCTGGATCAGCGGGATCGCGTCGGCCGGTATGACGCTGACCTCGCCGTCCTTCTCGCTGGACAGGAAGGTGGCGGCCTCGCGGCCCTTGCCGTGCCGGACGTCGACGGCGTTCTTGCCGTCCGGTCCCGCGGTGAGCGACACCGTGTCGCCGGTGATGAGGGTGACGGTCTGCGGTGCGGTGGTGCGTGAGCCCGTGGGGGATGCGGTGACCGGCGAACCGGCAGCTGCCGTCGCGGGCGGGATCGCCGCCGCGACGAGTCCGGCGGCCGCGGCCCCGGCCCACAGGGCGTGGAGTCTTCGCATGGGTGGACGTCCTCCCCTGAAACGCGTGAAAAGCTCCCGCGGGTGAGCGGAAGCCTGTGCTTCAGCCTGGGCGCCGAGTCACAGCCGGCTCAAGGGAAACCGGTGGCCGATGCGTGCCAATGCCCCCTTCGGTCACGGCAGTTGACTCCCGCACCCCAGCGTGGGAAACCCGGTCGCGCCTGGTGGCAGGCCGTTTCGCACGGCTGTGCCTCAGGTGGAGCACAGGGTTCCCACAGCCCACGGGGACAGGATCGGGACATGACTGGCAGCGCTGGGTACCGAAACGGCCGTGTCCGCGTGCTCATCGTCGACGACGAGCCCGCGCTCACCGACGTGCTCTCCGTGGCCGTCGAGGAGGCGGGCTGGCGCGCCTGTCCGGCGCTCGACGGACAGAGCGCGCTGCGGGCCGCGCGCGGCTGCGCCCCGCACGCCGTCGTCCTCGACGGGATGCTGCCAGACCTGGACGGCCTCCAGGTGCTGCGCCGGCTGCGCTACGAGAACCCGAAGCTGCCCGTCCTCATGCTCACCGCCCGCGACGCCCTGGAACACCGGCTCGACGGCCTGGAGGCGGGCGCCGACGACTACGTCACCAAGCCCTTCTCCCTGGAGGAGGTCGTCCTGCGGCTGCGCGGACTGCTGCGCCGGGCCGGGGCCGGACCCGCCCGCGCCGACGACTCCGTACGCGTCCTCGGCGACCTCGTACTGACCGAGGAGACCCGCGAGGTGCACCGCGCCGGGACGCCGGTCCGGCTCACCGCCAAGGAGTTCGACCTGCTCAGCCTGATGCTGGGCCACCCGCGCCAGGTGCTCAGCAAGGCGCAGATCCTCGACCACGTCTGGAGCACCTCCTTCGACGGCGGCGGCAACCTCGTCGAGGTCTACATCTCCAGCCTCCGCCGGAAGATCGACAGGGGCCGGGCGCCGATGATCCACACCGTGCGCGGCCTCGGCTACGTCATCCGCCCGGTGGAGGACGGCAGATGACCGCCCGCCGACGCCTGCGCTCCCTGCGCACCCGCCTGCTCGTCTTCATCGGCGTCACCCTGGCGGCCGTGTGCGTCGTGATGGCGCTGACCACGGTCTTCGTCCAACGTTCCTACCTGCTGGGCAACTTGGACGACCGCGTCCACAACGCCGCCCAGCGCAGCCTCGGCGGCGCCCGGCTCCACCCCGACCAGGGAAGCAGCCTCGCCTTCCTGATGGAGAGCGGCCACCCGTCCGGCATGCTCGCCGCCCGCCTGGACGAGGACGGCGGCGTCCTCACCGCCGAGGTCGTCAGCCAGGATGCCCCGCCCACGGCCCTGACCGACGCCCAGCGCGCCGCGCTGGAAGGGACCGCGATGAACGGCTCGACGCACACGGTGACGGTGCCCGGCCTCGGGACGTACCGGATCACCGCGGTGGACAGCGACGGCGTACGGGTCCTCGCCGGCCTCCCCATGGACGACGTCCAGCGCCTGATCAACGGCCTGGTCGTGGTCGAGGTGGTCGTGGCGGCGACGGGCCTCGCCGTGGCGGGCTGTGTCTGCGCCGTGGTGATCCGCCGCCAGCTGCGCCCCCTCGGCCGGGTCGCCGCCACCGCCGTCGAGGTCTCCCGCGCACCTCTGGACCGCGGCGAGGTCACCGCCCTCACCCGCGTCCCGGCCGACGACACCGACCCGGGCAGCGAGGCGGGCCAGGTGGGCGCCGCGCTCAACCGCATGATCGACCACGTCGAGTCCTCCCTCTCGGAACGCCGGCGCACCGAGGAACGCATGCGCCGCTTCCTCTCCGACGCGAGCCACGAACTGCGCACCCCTCTGGCCTCCATCGCGGGCTACGCCGAACTGATGAACCGCGGCACCGACCGGATCGAACCGGTACTGGCCTGGCGCCGGGTCTCCGCCGAGTCGGCCCGGATGACAGGCCTCGTCGAGGACCTGCTGCTCCTCGCCCGCCTCGACGAGGGCCGCCCCCTGCGGTCCGCCGAGGTGGACATGGCCGCCCTGGTCGCCGAGGCGGTCTGGGACGCGCGGGCCGCGGGCGGCGGCCACGACTGGCACCTGGAACTGTGCCTCGACGCGGCCCCGTTGGTCGCCGGCGACGAGGCTCGTCTGCACCAGGTGGTCGCCAACCTCCTGGCCAACGCGCGGGTGCACACGCCGGTGGGGACGCGGGTGGTCGCGATCGTGGAGGCACGTGACGACCTGTGCGTCGTCCGCATCCGCGACGACGGCCCCGGCATTCCGCCCGCCCTCCTCCCGACGGTCTTCGAACGCTTCACCCGGGCGGACGTGTCCCGCACCAGGGCCGGTGGGCTGGAGGGCGGTTCCGGACTGGGGCTGGCCATCGTCGCGGCGATCACGGCGGCGCACGGGGGAGGGATCGAGGTGCGGAGTGAGCCGGGGCGCACGGAGTTCCGCATCGAGCTGCCGCTCGCAGGCGACACCGTGGGTGCGCTGAGCCATGTCAACTCGCCAAGAACTGTGAGTACTTGAGCCAACAGATACCCAAGTTGGTTTGTGGGGAGGGCAGTTGGGAACGTCGACGAAGCGGCAACTGGATGTGAGACGCGGCGGTCGCAATGACGTACGGCATATCGACAGATTCGGGTATGGCTGTGGTGGGCTGGGATCATTTACGCTGAACATCTAGTAGCTGTGCGTAGTCTTGTGGGTGCCATGTGTGGTTCTTTGGCTTGACGTTCGGGGGTACTTGCCTGCGGTGGTGCGCGACCGCCCACTAGCATGGATGGGCACTGCCCAGGCGTATCGGGGGAGCAGGAGGGCTGAGGTGGTGCATAGGGGGGAACCCTTGTGGCGCAGGAGCAGCATGTGTGGCAATGAGAACGAGTGTGTGGAGGTCGCCGTGTGTGAGGGCCGGGTACTCGCTCGTGACTCCAAGGAACCCCATCGTTCGCCTCTGCGATTCACCGCTCCCGTCTGGGCACAGTTCCTTTGCGCGGTGAACCAAGGGGCGTTAGAGGGTTCGTGATGTTCTTGAACAGCCATCGGCAGTAGGTAGGGGGCCTGTATGCGTGCCGAGGCATCTGCGATGCGGGATTCGGGGAAGAAGCGGGGGAAACGGGACGCGGTCATCGGCGGCGCCGTGGCTTTCGCGCTCGCTGCCGGTGCGCTGGCGACGCTGGCGGCCGCCCTTGCCTCCCTGCTCGTCGACAGCCTGCTCGCCAAGCGGATCCTGTGGGTGTCCGTGGCGGTCGGGGTGTCCGTCGGGGCGGGAGTGTGGAAGGCCAGTCACGTCATGGTGACGTCATCTGGTTCGGGTCGCCTCCCGGAGGGTTCTGGGACGCGGGCGCCGCGGTAGGGGTGCCGGCCGCCCGGCGGCGCTTGAACCAGCGTGTCAGCCAGCGTGCCACCAGGCCGGTGATTCCGGACGCGCAGACGACCGTGCCCACGGCCGTGCCTATTCGCGACCACGGCAGTTTCAGGTCCCCGGCCGCCTGGACGACCACGAGTACCGCTCCGACCAGCATGGCGAGGGCGATCAGTGCGAGCACGCCGAGCACGGTCATCTGCTTCAGCTTCACGGCGCCGCGAGCGTTCTCGATCTGGACCAGACGGTCCGTCTCGGACTGGTTCTTGATGGCCTGTGCTTTGAGCTCCTCGTCGTTGAGTCCGGCCGCTCCGCCGAGCAGAGTGGTGACGAACTGCTGTAGACCCTGAGATATCGACCTGAAGACCACGTCGGTCCTCCCCCTGGCTCTCACTTCCAGCCATGGGCACCGCGGTTCTAGCGGGCCCTGAGGTCTTGCTTGATGCGATCGATCAGGTCGCGAGACTCGGATTCGCCGAGTGCCAGTTCCGTGATCGTGTGGAAGCACTCCTGGTAACGGGCCAGCAGTTCCAGGTCTTCGCCGCCGGTCATGCTGCCGGCGGCATGCTCCAGGTACAGCAGATCGTCGTCATCGGGGAATCCCAGCAGGACGAAGCTGCCCAGAGTGCTGTAGTGCGCCCCGGCCTCGAACGGCAGGATGCGGATCGTGATGCCGTCCCGGGCGCCGAAGTTCAGCAACTGCTCCAACTGCTCATCGAGAACCTCCCTTCCACCGATCTGCCGTCGTACCGCGGCCTCGTCGAGGATGAACGTGGTCACTGGCTTGCCGGAGCCGTCGAACATCCGCTCCTGCCGTTCCATCCTCAGGCCCACGACCCGCTCGGCCCGTTCGGGCGACAATCCGCGGGGGGCCAGGAGCGCCTTCGCGTATCCGCGGGTCTGCAGATGGCCGGGGACGACGATGGGGTGGTACGTGTGCAGGGATGCGGCGGCGCTCTCGTAGCCCAGGTACTGGGCGAACTGAGGGGTGACCACGTCGTGGTACTTCGACCACCAACTCGCCCCTTTGCTGCCCCTGGCCGCCTGTTCGAGTTCGTGCACCTCGGCAGGGTCGGTGATGCGATAGAGCGTCACCAGCGCGCGCAGATCGCTGACGGACACGCTGACCGTACCTGTCTCCACCCGGATCAGTTTCGACTGGGACCACTCCACCTGTTCGGCTGCCTCGCGCTGAGTCAGACCGGCGCGCTCGCGCGCCTGTCGCAGTGCGAGACGTAGTTTGCGCCGGTTCAGACTGGGGTCCACGGGGGTCATCGCCGCTCCTTCGCCCGTGCACGTACCCTGAACCTGATCGGCCATGCACAGAAAGTTCCTAGCTCTTGGCTCCTCTCATTATGCCTCTAGCAAAGAGGATAGAGCTGAAACGCAGGGCCGGGTTCAGGGCGTGGTGTCGATGGGGCGGCGTCAGCTCCATGAGGACCCTTGAGCTGCGACCGCGCGATCCGGACTGTACGTAGGAGAGAACGCCGGAACGGGTGTTTGTGCTCCGAAGAGGCGTACTCCGGTTCCGAGATCTCGAAGCAATGGAGCTCGCAGGGCGCACGAAATCCCCTCAAGGTGCGCCGAGTTGCGCTCAGCGCGCGAAAACGGCGCTTGAGGTGCACGACGTGACGCCGGGGCAATTCGCGCGCTTCCGGTGAGGTCTTCGAGACGGAAGGCGACTGCTGTCCCCGCCGCCCGAGCCGGCGAGGCCACGGCACGCCCTTGACGGCCACCTCTCTCGCGCCACCCGTTTACAGCCGCCTCCGTTCGCGCTAACTTCCGCAACAGGCGGGGTGGGAGCGCTCCCATGTGGCGGACCGGAACCTGCCCCAAGGAACCCCCCACCCCGCTCATCCGCACACACGCATCCGCACGGCCCGTACCTCAAGGAACGGACTGGACTGTCATGATCCTGACAAAGTCAGCGGCGTCCCCGGGGCGCCGATTAGCGCTCCCCACCCGCGCCAGAGCCCTCTTCCTCGTCCTGGTCTCCCTGCTCGCCACGATCCCGGCCGTCACGCTGGTGATGTCGACCGGCGGCGAGGCGGAGGCCCACGGCACCCCGATGAAGCCCGCCAGCCGCACCTTCCTGTGCTGGCAGGACGGACTGACCGACACCGGCGAGATCAAACCGATCAACCCGGCCTGCAAGAACGCCCAGGCGGTCAGCGGCACCACACCGTTCTACAACTGGTTCTCCGTACTGCGCTCGGACGGTGCGGGCCGCACCCGCGGCTTCGTCCCGGACGGCCAGCTGTGCAGCGGCGGCAACACCAACTTCACCGGCTTCAACGCCCCCCGCAACGACTGGCCGTTGACCCACCTCACCTCGGGCGCGACCGTCGACTTCTCCTACAACGCCTGGGCCGCGCACCCGGGTTGGTTCTACGTCTACGTCACCAAGGACGGCTTCGACGCGACCCGCACCCTCACCTGGGACGACATGGAGGCCCAGCCCTTCCTCTCCGTCGACCACCCGCCGCTCAACGGCAGCCCGGGCACCGTCGAGGCCAACTACTCCTGGACCGGGCAGCTGCCGGCGAACAAGTCGGGCCGCCACATCATCTACATGGTCTGGCAGCGCTCGGACAGCGCGGAGACCTTCTACTCCTGCTCCGACGTCGTCTTCGACGGCGGCAACGGCGAGGTCACCGGCATCCACGAGCCGGGCAACCCCACCGATCCGGTGCCGGGCACCTGCACCGCGACCCGTAGGACGACCGGCAGTTGGTCCGGCGGCTACCAGTCCGAGGTGACCGTCACCAACTCCGGCGACGTCCCGATGCTCGGCTGGATGGTCGACTGGACGCTGCCGAGCGGTCAGAAGGTGAACAACCTCTGGAACGGCAACGCGACGTACAACGGCCAGGCGGTGATGGTCCACAACGCCGACTGGAACGGCTCCCTCGCGCCAGGCGCGAGCGCCACGTTCGGCTACGTCGTCCAAGGCGACGGCGGAGATACGGCAACGACCCTGCCCTGTCGGGTGGGTTGAGCCGAAGCGGACCCGGTGGGCATGAGCCGCTGCCCGCCGGGTCCGCCCACCGGCCCACTTCTCGGGGGGAATTGCCGGCCCCCGCGCCACACCCCGCCGGGACCACCCGCAAAGAGCCGTACGTGATCAAGGCCGACCCGCAGGACAATGACCGGCATGGCGACCTACGACACCCTCGGCGCGACCTACGCCCGTACCCGCCGCCCCGATCCGCGGATCGCCGCGCAGATCCACGCCGCCCTCGGGAACGTCACGGACGTGATCAACGTGGGAGCGGGCACCGGCTCGTACGAACCGGCGCGAACCGTGCTCGCGGTCGAGCCCAGCAAGGTCATGGTCGCCCAGCGCCCAGCGGGGTCCGCGCCCGCCGTACAGGCGGTGGCGGAACACCTGCCCGTGCGCGACGACGCCGCCGACGCGGTCATGGCCCTGCTCACGGTCCACCACTGGACCGACCCGGCGGCCGGGATCGCGGAACTGCGCCGGGTCGCCCGCCGCCGCGTCGTCGTCCTGACCTGGGACCAGCGGGTGTTCCGCGAGCGGTTCTGGCTGGTGAAGGAGTATCTGCCGGAGGCGGCCGCCTTCGACGACACCCGTGCCGTCCCCACCGAGCGGCTGGCCGAACTCCTCGGCGGGGCACGCCAGGAACCGGTCCCGGTGCCCCACGACTGCGCGGACGGCTTCGCCGCCGCGTACTGGCGCCGCCCCCACGCCTATCTCGACCCCCGCGTACGTGCGGGCATCTCCCTGCTGACCCAGCCCGGCGAAACCGCCCTCGCCCCCGGCCTGGCCCGGCTCTCGGACGATCTGGCCGCCGGCCGCTGGCACACCCGCCATGCCGAACTGCTCACCCGCGAGACCTTCGACGTCGGGTACCGGCTGCTGGTGGCCGACCACTGACCCGGCCCCAGGCCGACCCGCCTCACACCGGGTACGACGCCTGGAACCCCAACCGCGCGTCCGCCCCGTCCCCCACCGACGTCAGCAGGTCGTCGAGCTCCAGGAACTCCTCCCACACCGTCCGCCCACCGGCCTCGGCGAGCCTTCTGACCACCAGGTCCTCCAGCTCCGGCACACGCTTGTTCTTCCAGATCTTGTCGGCGAGGCTCACCAGCAGATCCTCGACGCCGAGGCCCGGCAGGGTCCAGGAGGCATGGGTGGCGGCGAAGCGGGCCAGGTGCGGTGCGATGCCGTGGGCCAGGAGCAGTTCACGGCCGGCCTCCTCGTGGGCCGAGCCCGGCCCGGAGAGCTCGGTGACGTGGAGCGTCTTGCCGATGTCGTGCGTGGCCGCGCCGAACAGCACCGCCTCGCGGTCGAGCGGAAGCGCCGGGTGCCGTGGCGACACCCACTCGACGATCTCGTACGCCACGTCGTGCACCGCCCGCAGATGGGCGGCCAGACGCGGCGGCGCGTCGAGCTTCCGCAGCAGCTCCGCCGCGCGGTCCGGCAGGGGGCGCAGCGGTGGATGGCCGGGGTCGTCGAGGGCGCGGAGGAGGAGGCCGGTGGATGTCACCCGGACAGGGTAGGGGCGGGGTGCCCTTCCGAGGGGTGCTTCCGAGGAGCGCTTCGGACGAGTGCTTCGGCGAAGGGGGCCTGAGCCCTGACCGCCGAGTGGCCTGTGCGGACCCGGTGGACACCCCCACCGGGTCCGCGAGCCGGGCAGGCGAACGGGGGGAGTCCCTGCCCGGGTGTCGGTTGGCCTGTGGCGAGCGGTGACGCTACGCCGTCTCGTCGTCGGACAACGTTGTCTAGTGGTCTAAACCTCACTCTACCCTGTCAACGGAAGGCGAAGTCAAGCCAGTTGGAGTTGCCCCGACCGGGTGTCATCCCCGCCCACCGGCCCCGTGGTACGGCTGGCGCACGTGATGTCCCTGATCCTCGCCGCCGCCCTCACCCTCGTCGGCGTCGCCCCCACCGCCCCCGCCGCGCCGCCGGAACTCGTCGACGACCCCACGCCGTACGTCGACCCGCTCATCGGCACCAGCAACGGCGGCAACGTCTTCCCCGGCGCCGTCACCCCCTTCGGCATGCTCTCCTGGAGCCCCGAGAACACCTGGGGCGACGCCACACGCACCGCCGCGCCCGGCGGTTACCACCATGACGCCACCCGCGTCCGGGGCTTCAGCCTCACCCACATGTCCGGCACGGGCTGTGCGGGCGGCAGCGGCGACATCCCGTTCTTCCCGTACGCCGGTGAGGTCACCACCTCGCCCGCGAGCGACACGAAGGACGCGGTGTACGCCGCCGACTTCAGCCACGCCGACGAGAGAGCCGAGCCCGGCCATTACGAGGTGACCCTCGCGTCCGGCGTCACCGCCGACCTCACCGCCACCGCCCGCACCGGCTCGGCCCGCTTCACCTACCCGGAGGACAAGCCGGCCTCGCTGCTGATCCGTACCGCCAACTCCGAGGTGGGCTCGACCGATTCGCGGATCGAGATCGACCCGGCCGGGCGCACGGTCTCCGGGTCCGTCACCTCCGGGAACTTCTGCGGCCACCTCGACCCCGAGGGCCGACGCGCCTACTACACCCTCCACTTCACCGCTCACTTCGACCGCGCCTTCAAGGCGACGGGCACCTGGCAGGACGACCGCCTCGCTCCCGGGTCCCGGAAGGCGTCCGGCGGCACCGGCGGTTTCGCGAACGCGGGGCGGCCCGTCGCGGGCAAGGGGGCGGGCGGCTACGTCGAGTTCGAGCCGGGCGCCGGGCCGGTGAACGTCAAGGTCGGTGTCTCCTACGTCAGCCGCGAGGGCGCCGAGGCGAATCTGGCGGCGGAGAACCCGTCGTACCGCACCTTCGACGACGTACGGAAGGCCGCCCGCGGCGCCTGGCGCGACCGGCTGGACGCGATCCGGGTCGGCGGCGGCACGGACGCCGAGCGCACCACCTTCTACACCGCGCTCTACCACTCCCTCCTCCACCCGAACGTCATCAGTGACGTCGACGGCCGGTACCGCGGCGCCGACGGCGAGGTGCACACCACCGCCCGCCGGGCCCAGTACGGCACCTTCTCCGGCTGGGACGTCTACCGGGACCAGGTGCAGCTGCTCACGCTGCTGGAGCCGGACACCGGCTCCGACATCGCCCAGTCCCTGTACGAACTGGCCGAGCAGAACGGCGGCGTCTGGGACCGCTGGCTGCACGGCGCGAGCGGCACCCATGTCATGAACGGGGATCCGTCGCCCATCGCCCTGGCCGGAATCCACGCCTTCGGCGGCAGGGACTTCGACGTGCGCGGTGCGCTCGCCTCGCTGGTGAAGGCGGCGACCGTGCCGACCGAGAAGGACCTGTCCTCCGCCGGGAGACCGGTGCTGTCGGTCGGCCAACGTCCTTCTTTGGACCGGTACTTGAAGCACCACTACATGCCGTCCGTCTCCAACGCCTGGGGCGGGGCGGCCGAGACGCTGGAGATGTCCGGCGCCGACTTCGCGCTCTCCCAACTGGCCGCAGCGGCGGGGGAGAAGGGCACGGCGGCCGAGTTCGCCCGGCGTTCCCAGTGGTGGCAGAACAACTTCAACCTGGCGGCCGACCCCGGCGGCGGCTACATCGCCGACCGTCACGCCGACGGCAGCTGGGTCACCGGCTTCACCCCGGCGACGGGCAAGGGATTCGTCGAGGGCACGGCGGCGCAGTACACCTGGATGGTCCAGCACAACCCGGCCGGGCTCTTCGCCGCGATGGGCGGCAAGGGTGAGGCGGTGGCTCGGCTCGACGGCTTCTTCCGGAACACGGACGGCAGTTGGGCCCTGACCGGCAGTGGCGGCGAGAAAGCCGAGCTGGACAACGAGCCGTCGATCAACGTCCCCTATCTGTACGCCTACGCGGGCACGCCGTACAAGACGCAGGAGACCGTCCGCGCCGCGATGCGCCGGCTCTGGTCGACACAGCCCGGCGGCATCCCCGGCAACGACGACCTCGGGGCGATGTCGGCCTGGTACGTCTTCTCGGCGCTCGGCATGTATCCGCAGGTCCCCTCTCGGGCCGAACTCGTCCTGGCCTCACCGCTGTTCCCCCGGATCGAGATCGACCGGCCGGGCGGCAACGACATCACCGTCACCGCGGAGGGCGCCGCCGCCGACTCGCCGTACATCCACTCCCTGAAGGTCAACGACCGTACGAGCAACGCCCCTTGGCTCCCGGCCGCCTTCGTGCGGAACGGCGGCCGACTGCACTACACCCTCTCCGGCACCCCGGACCGGTCCTGGGGCGCCGCCCCCGAGGACGCGCCGCCGTCCTTCCGCGAGGGCGAGCAGCCGTACCAGATCGGTGTCGGCCCGACCACGGCGGCGCTCGCACCGGGCGGCAGCACGAAGGTCGGTGTCAAGGCCCTGCCGATGAGCGGGGGCGAGGTGCGGTTCCGCGTGGAGACACCCGAGGGCATCACCGCGACCCCCGCCGAGGGCAGGGTCGTCGAGGGGACACAGGAGATCGTGCTGACCGCCGACCAGGACATCGCGCAGGGCTTCTACGACGTGAAGGTCGCCGTGCCCTCGTACGCCCAACCCGTGGCCCTGACCGTCGCCGCGCCCGGCACTCTCCTCGCCGCCTACAACGGCACCGGCATCTCGGACGACTCCGGTGACCACACCGAGGCCGACTTCGACGGCGGCGGCCGGAGCTACTCCCGTCAGGCCCTGGCCGCGGCGGGGCTGACGCCGAGTGCGCGGGGCAGGGTCGGCGCTCTGGCCTTCACCTGGCCGGACTCGCCGAGCGGACGGCCGGACAACGCCTCGGCCGCGGGGCAGACCCTGCGACTGGACGAGCCGATGAGCCGGTTGTCCCTCATCGGCAGCGCGGTCTTCGGCAACCGGCAGTCGAAGGCCACCGTCACCTACACCGACGGCACGACCGACCCGGTCGACCTCTCCTTCACCGACTGGACGCGCGGCGGTGGCGGCGGCGGCGTCCAGTACGGCAACGAGGTCGTCGCCGAGACCGCCTACCGCAACATCGCGGGTGCCGGACGGGATCCGGTCGCCACGTACGTCTTCGCCACCAAGCCGTTCACCGCGCCCGAGGGGAAGCGCATCGCGAGCGCACGGCTGCCGGACGACACGCGGCTGCGTGTGTTCACCCTGGCCGTCGGCTGACCTACGGTTCGGCGCGGGAGACGAGCTCGAAGGTGACGGGCTCGGACGCGTTCGGACCGATGACGAAGCCCTGGCCCTCCTCCTCGTCCCACGTCCCGTCCGGCTGATCGACGTGGGCCACGACCAGCGTGGCGCGCGGCCGGGGGAGCCGTCCCCGGTCCGCCGGCGGGTCGTGGCGCTGGATGTCGAGGACCCGGAGCAGGGTCTCGGGCACGCCGACGAGGCAGGTGTCCCCGGCCGACAGCTCCCAGGGCTTCGGCTCCGTGTGGAACACGCCCTGCCACCACTCCAGGGAGTCCGGGTCGGTGGGCATCGCCACCTGGCCGTCCCAGCGGGCCCGCGAGTCCGGGTCGATCTCGGCCCACGGCCAGACGATGAAGGCGTACCTCCCCGTGACCCTGTCCACCTGCGCGGGGGTCCACGGGCAGGTCACGCGCAGAATGTCGCCCACGCGGTGCTCGGGGCCCTCGGTCACGGTCTTCTCCACCCGCGCATCGTAGGGCGTCAGCCCTCCGTCAGCGCTCCCAGGTCCGCCGCAGCCAGTCCAGTTGCCGGCGCACCTGCACCGCGTCCCCGCCCTCGTGCCCGTTGTACGGATAGGCGTGGATCTCGGTGCGCGGGTCGGCGCCGGACAACTCGGCGTAGCGGTTGAAGGCGGCGTACGCCCCGCTCGGCGGGCAGACCGTGTCGCGCAGCCCCACTCCGAAGTGGGCCGGGGCGTGGGCGCGGCGGGCGAAGGAGATGCCCTCCATGTAGGCGAGGGTGCGGTGGGCGGCCTGTTCGGAGCCGCGGTGGACGGAGAGGTACGCGGTGATCTCGCCGTAGGGACTCGCGTCGGTGAGGTCCAGGGCACGCCGGATGCCGCACAGGAAGGGCGCGGTCACCAGCGCCGCCGCCAGGTCCGGGACGAGCCCCGCGACGGCCAGCGCGAGGCCGCCGCCCTGGCTGTTGCCGACGGCCGCGACGCGTCCGGCGTCCACGCCGGGCAGCTCACGGACCGCCGCGACCGCGCGTACCGCGTCCGTGATGAGGCGCCGGTAGTGGTAGTCGTGCGGTGCGAGCAGGCCCCGTACCGCCGGGCCCGGGCCGCCGGGCGCCGCCGCGTGCGGGTCGGGGGTGTGGCCGCCGTTGCCGTACTGGTCGCCCTGGCCGCGGCTGTCCATCAGCAGATGGGCGTACCCGGCGTTCACCCAGGTCAGGCGCTCGTGGGGGAGACCGCGGCCGCGACCGTAGCCGGCGAACTCGACCACTGCGGGCAGGGGTTCGTCCCCGCCCGCCGGTCTGCTGAACCAGGCGCGCACCGGGTCGCCCGCGAAGCCCCGGAAGGTCACGTCCCAGGTCCGCGTCAGCCGCAGTCCGGTCTCCACCGGCTGCACCGACACCAACACCTCCGGCTGAGCTGCCCCCTTGAGCGTCTCGTGCCAGAACTCGTCGAAGTCGGCGGGCTCTTCGGGGAGCGGGCGGTGGTGCACCAGTTCCGTCAGCGGCAGGTCGAACGCGGGCACGAGGCACCTCGCAGGAGTCGGACGGAAGAGGGAAACTTGCGGAGATCGCTGGGCCGGACTTCTGTGTTCTACCCCGTGCGCGAGGGATTTCAACTCTGGCCGCCCGCCTCAGAAGCCCGCTGCAGCACCCATTGACAGCGCTTTCCGAGTGCCTTTAGGTTGCCGCGAAGTTACCGGTAAGAGCTCGAAAGTTTCGGTTCAACTCCCCCCTCCTGTGAGGACCGAGCATGAGCACCTCCACCAAGTCGGCCTCTCCGCCGGGCATTCAGGGCCCTGCGGAGCCTGCCCCACCGCCGCCGCCCTCCGCCCGCGTCCCCTGGAGACGGGCGCTGCGCCGCGACTGGCAGCTCTACTCGCTGGCACTGCTGCCGCTGCTGTTCTTCCTGGTCTTCCGCTATCTGCCGATGCTCGGCAACGTGATCGCGTTCCGGCGCTTCCAGCCCGGCGGCTCGATCTTCGGCGAGCAGTGGGTGGGCCTGCGCTACGTCGAGATGTTCCTCAGCGACCCCACCTTCTGGCGGGTGTTCCGCAACACCCTGTGGATCGGCGGGCTCACCCTCGTCTTCTGCTTCCCGATCCCGATCGTGCTGGCCCTGCTCCTGAACGAGGTGCGCAGGCGTTCCCTGAAGCGCTTCGTGCAGTCGGTGTCGTACCTCCCGCACTTCCTGTCGATGGTGATCGTCGCCGGCATCACCATGCAGATGCTCGCCACGGACGGCCCGGTCAATCACGTCCTGGGCTGGTTCGGCCACGACCCGATCCGGTTCATCCAGGAGCCCGAGTGGTTCCGCACGATCTACGTCGGCTCCGAGATCTGGCAGACCGCCGGCTGGGGCACGATCCTCTATCTGGCCGCTCTGACCACGATCGACGAGGACCTGTACGAGGCCGCGCGCATCGACGGTGCCAACCGCTGGCAGCAGATCTGGCACGTCACCCTGCCCGGCATCCGCCCCACCATGATCACGCTGCTGATCCTCAACATCGGCACGTTCCTCGCGGTCGGCTTCGAGAAGGTCCTGCTGCTGTACAACGCGTTGACCTATCCGACCGCCGACGTGATCTCCACCTACGTCTACCGGACCGGTGTGGAGTCCAGCAGCTTCAGCTACGCCGCCGCCATCGGACTGTTCGAGGCGATCATCGGCCTGGTGCTGATCACCACCGCGAACCAGCTGTCGCGCCGCACGGTGGGGACCAGCCTGTGGTGAGGCCGAGCCGTTCCTACCGGGTCTTCCAGGGCGTCAACGGGGTGGTCCTCAGCCTCGTGGTGCTGGTGACCCTGTACCCCTTCGTCAACATCGTCGCCCGGTCCTTCAGCGGGGAGCGGCAGATCCGGGCCGGTGAAGTCACCTTGTGGCCCAAGGGGTTCAACCTCACCACGTACAAGATCGTGTTCCAGGACTCGATGTTCTGGCGCAACTACGGCAACACGGTGTTCTACACGGTCGTGGCGACCGCCGTGGCCATGGTCCTGACGACCTGCTACGCGTACGTCCTGTCGAAGAAGCAGCTCAAGGGGCGTACCGCGCTCGTCGGCATCGCGGTGTTCACCATGTTCTTCACCGGCGGTCTGATCCCGCAGTACGTCCTGATCACCAGCCTCGGTCTGAAGAACAGCGTGTGGGCGATCGCGCTGCCCAACGCGATCAGCGTCTTCAACCTCCTGGTGATGAAGGCCTTCTTCGAGAGCCTGCCGACCGAGTTGGAGGAGGCCGCGCAGATCGACGGCCTGAGCACCTACGGCATTCTGCTCAGGATCGTGCTGCCGCTGTCCAAGGCGGTCGTCGCGACGATGGTGCTCTTCTACTCGGTGTCCTTCTGGAACTCCTGGTTCAGCGCGTTCCTGTACATGGACAGCACCGATCTGATGCCGGTCACCGTCTATCTGCGCAACCTCATCCAGGGCGCCACCGGAGGCTCCAACGCCGGAGCCGGCACCGAACAGCTCAGCCAGGTCGGGGCGAACATCCAGGCGGTCACCATCGTGCTCACCGCGCTGCCGATCCTCTGCGTGTACCCGTTCGTCCAGCGCTACTTCGTCTCGGGCGTGATGCTCGGCGCGGTCAAGGGCTGAAAGCGCTGGGCTGACGCCCGCTCAATTCACTTACGGAACAAGGGAGTATCCGTGATGAACGAAGGACAGCTGTCGCGGCGTCAGATCCTCGCCGCCGCGGGTTTCATCGGGCTCGCCACGCTCACCGGCTGCGGCAGCGGTGACGAGGGAGGCGACAGCAAGGACCTCTCCAAGAAGCAGAACGGCGCCATGAAGGAGTACCGCGCCGGCCAGCAGTTCAAGGCCGCGAAGCCGCTGTCCTTCTCGATGCTGCACAACAACAACCCGGTCTACCCGACGAAGAGCGGCTGGCTGTTCTGGAAGGAGGTCACCCGGCGCACCGGGATCACCATCAAGCCGATCGACGTCCCGCTGGCGGACTACGAGAAGAAGCGCAGCGTCCTCATCGGCGCGGGCGACGCCCCCTTCCTGATCCCGAAGACCTACCACCCGGGCGAGGTCGCCTTCGTGTCCTCCGGCGCGATCCTCCCGGTCAGCGAGTACGTGCACCTGATGCCAAATTTCCAGGACAAGGTGAAGAAGTGGCGGCTCGAACCCGAGCTGGACTCCATACGCCAGTCCGACGGCAAGTACTACCTCCTGCCCGGACTGCACGAGAAGGTCAAGTCCGGCTACTCGCTGTCCTTCCGCACCGACATCCTCGAGAAGCACGGTCTGACCCTGCCCACCAGCTGGGACGAGGTGTACGAGGTGCTCAAGGCGCTGAAGACGGAGTACCCCGGCAAATACCCCTGGACCGACCGCTGGAGCACCAACACCCCCTTCCCGTGCGGGGCGCTGTTCGGCTATCTCGGCCAGGCGTACGGGGTCAAGGCGGGCTGGTCGTACAACAACATCACCTTCGACACCAAGGCGCAGAAGTTCGTCTTCAACGCGGCGACGGACGCCTACCGCCAGATGGTCGAGTACCTGAGGAAGATCGTCGCCGAGAAGCTGCTCGACCCGGAGAGCTTCACCCAGCAGGACGACCAGGCCGTGCAGAAGCTGCTGGCGGAGAAGTCCTATGCGATCAGTGCCAATCCGCAGGAGCTGGTGCAGAACTACCGCTACAACCTGGAGAAGCAGGTCAAGGGCGCGAAGATCGAGATGGTGCCGGTGCCCCTCGGTCCGGCGGGCCCGGTGGTGCTGGGCGGCACCCGGCTGGAGAACGGCATCATGGTCTCCAGCAAGGCGCTCAAGGCCGACACCTTCGTCGCGATGATGCAGTTCGTGGACTGGCTCTGGTACTCCGACGAGGGCCAGAAGTTCTGCAAGTGGGGTGTGGAGGGCACCACTTACACGGAGTCCGGCGGCCAGTACAGGCTGGAGCCCGGCATCTCCCTCATGGGCTCCGACCCGGACGCCCCGAAGGACCTCCAGAAGGACTTCGGCTTCTTCAACGGCGTCTTCACCTACGGCGGCAGCTGGGCCCTGGTCTCCTCCAACTTCAGCCCGGACGAGAAGAAGTTCCAGGACGTCATGGCCCAGCGCACCGAGCTTCCCATCGACCCCGCCCACCCCCTTCAGTCCGTGGAGCAGGAGCAGGCGACGCTCTGGGAGACACCGCTCAAGGACACCGTCATCCAGAACACCCTCCAGTTCGTCCTCGGCAAGCGCCCGCTGTCCGAATGGGACGCCTACGTCAGCGAGTTGAAGTCGAAGAACATGCAGCAGCTCGTCGACCTGCACAACAAGGCGTACGACCGGTTCAGGAAGGAGAACGGGTGATCCGGGGCCTGGACCTGACGCTGAACCGGCACGAGGTGACGCTCGTCGAGGTCAGTGCGGTCGTGGACGAGGCACCGCCCTGGACGGACGAGCGGGGGCTGCTCGGAAGGGAGACGCGATGAGCACCCCGTCCACCGCCTTCGGCATCGGCCCCCTCTCCCGGGCCGCCGCCCTCATCCACACCCTCGTCACGGTCGAGGCCCTCCTCCTGGTCGCGGCCGCCCCCGGCCTGGCCGGCCTCTTCCTGCTCGGCCCCGACCCCTCCAACATCCCCCTCGCCGCCCTCTGCCTGCTCCCGCTCGGCCCCGCCTCCTCCGCCGCCCTCTACGCCCTCCATCACCGCGACCGCGACCTCACCGACCTCCACCCGGCCCGCACCTACTGGCGCGGCTGGCGGCTCAACGCGCTCCCCGCCCTGAAGCTGTGGGCGCCCCTGCTCGGCTGGCTCACGGTCATCGCCTTCACGCTGACCCACTTCTCCGCGACCGGTCTGCCCGGCTGGTGGGCGGGGCTGCTCGCGGCGATCGGCCTCGGCTCCCTCCTGTGGGGAGCCCACGCACTCGTCCTGACCTCCCTCTTCAGTTTCCGCACCCGCGACACCGCCCGCCTCGCCGGGTACTTCCTCTTCCGGCACGGCCGCGCCACCCTCGCCACCGCCTCGCTGCTCGTCCTGACCGCCGCGGGGACCGCCCTGCTCACCGAGGCCCTGCCCGCCCTGCTGGCCGCCCCGCTGCTGCTGTCCCTGCTGCACGGCGGCCGCGCGGTCATCGCCGAGACCCAGGAGGACTTCACCGTATGAGTCGCAAGATCCGGTACGGCGGCGACTACAACCCCGAGCAATGGCCCGAGGACGTGTGGGACGAGGACCACCGCCTCTTCACCCGGGCCGGTATCGACACGCTCACCGTCGGCGTCTTCTCCTGGTCCCTCACCCAACCCGCCGAGGACACCTACGACTTCACCGTCCTGGACCGCGTCCTCGACCGCGCCGCCGCCGAGGGCCGCCGGGTCTGCCTCGCCACCGGCACCGCCGCCGTCCCGCCCTGGCTCGCCAAGAAGTGCCCCGAGGTCAACCGCACCGACTTCGAGGGCCGCCGCCACCGCTACGGACAGCGCCACAACTTCTGCCCCAGCTCACCGGCGTACCGCCGGCTCTCGACGGCGATGGCCGCACGCCTGGCCGAACGGTACGCCGAGCACCCGGCGTTGCTCGCCTGGCACATCAACAACGAGTACGGCGGCGTCTGTTACTGCGAGCACTGCGCCGAGGCCTTCCGGGACTGGCTGCGGACCGAGTACGTCACCCTCGACGCCCTCAACGACGCCTGGTGGACCACCTTCTGGTCCCACCGCTACACCGACTGGACCGAGATCGAACCCCCCAGCGCCCTCACCGAGCACTGGCGCGGCCCCGACCACACCGCCTTCCAGGGCATCACCCTCGACTACTTCCGCTTCACCACCGACGCCCTCCTCGGCTGCTTCCTCGCCGAGAAGGAGGTGATCCGCGCCCATGACCCGCAGACCCCGGTGACCACCAACTTCATGGGCATGTTTCGCCCCCTCGACTACCACCGCTGGGCCCCGCACCTCGACTTCGCCTCCTGGGACAGCTACCCGCCCCTCGACGCCCCGCCGACCTGGCCCGCCCTGGCCCATGACCTGATGCGCGGCCTGAAGGACGGCGCCCCGTTCTGGCTGATGGAACAGACCCCGTCCACGACCGCGTGCCGGGACGTCAACCCCCTGCGACGGCCGGGGGAGTTGCGGCTCGCCACCTTCCAGGCCGTCGCCCACGGCGCCGACGCCGCCCTCTACTTCCAGATGCGCGCTTCCCGCGGCGCCTGCGAGAAGTACCACGGAGCGGTCGTCGGCCACCCGGGCCGCGACGACACCCGGACCTTCCGGGAGGTGGCCGAGCTGGGAGGGGAGCTGGAGGCGCTCGGCGACGCCACGCTCGGCGCCCGCACCCCCGCCCGCACCGCCCTGCTCTTCGACTGGGACAGCTGGTGGGCCCTGGAGATCTCCGACGGCCCCTCCCGGCTGGTCAAGTACCAGGAGGTCGTCCACGCCTACTACCGCGCCGCCCGCGAGGCCGGCGCAGACCTGGACGTCGTCCCGCAGACCGCCGACCTGACCTCCTACGACGTGGTCCTCGCCCCCGTCCTGCACCTGGTCAAGGGCGATCTCGCCGAACGCCTCGAAGCCGTCGCCGCACGCGGCGGCACGGTCCTGACCACCTTCCTCTCGGGCCGCGGCGACGAACATGACCGGGCGTTCCTCACCGACGTACCGGGCCCGCTCGCAGCGCTGATGGGCGTGCGGATCGACGAATGGGACTCACGGCCACCGGAGTTCACCCAGCCGGTACCCGAGCTGGGGTCGCAAGCCCGCCTCGTCTTCGAGATCGTCCAGCTGCGCGGCGCCGAGCCGGTCGCCACCTACGGCACCGACTTCTACGCGGGCACCCCGGCCGTCACCCGCAACGCGTTCGGGGACGGCGAGGCCTGGTACGTCGCCACCGCCCTCGACCAGCCCGGCGTCGACGAGGTGGTCCGCCGTGTCCTCGCCCGTCACGACCTGCTCGGCCCCTACGCCGACCACCCGACCGTCGAGACCGCGACCCGGATCGCCCCCGACGGCACCCGCCTCCTCTTCCTCCTCAACCACACCACCGAGCCGGCCCACTTGACCGCCCACACCACCGCCACCGACCTGCTCACCGGCAAGCGGATGGAGAAGGGCGAACCCCTGACCCTGGACCCGCTGGGCACGGCGATCCTGCGGATCCAGTAGCCGCGGCTAGGGGATCCGGCGCCCCCGGGCGTCGGGCACACCGGACTTCCGGAAGAAGTAGCTGTTGATCTGATCGCGCCACTCGCGGGCGCTGCGGAGCTGCTCCTCGAACCGCTCCGCCACCCGCGCGTGGCGTTCGGCGTCCACCAGGTCCACCAGCGATGCCCACACCCGCCGGGCGGCCTCCGCCTCCTCCACGCCCTCGAAATGCGTGTCGTAGATGTGCTGGATCACCGTCTTGCCGCTGTGCAGCACATGTCCGTACGGCACATGGTGGAAGAACAGCAGCAGCTCGTCCGGGCAGGTCTCCGGCGACTCGTACACCTCGGCCCAGGGTTTGGCGTACTGCGCCGCGTACCCCGTGCCGGTCGCCGCGCTCCGGTCCACGCCGACGCCGTCCCGGTCGGCGAAGTGGTAGGTGCCCCACGGGCTGTACTCGTATCCGTCCACGCTCGGCCCGTAGTGGTGACCGGGCTGCACCATGAAACCGACCCCGAGCGGCGCCGTGTACTTCTCGTACGTGCGCCACGACCCCTCCATCACCGCGCGCACCCCCGCCGCAGGCTCCGGCCCGAAGGTGAGCCGGATCCACTCGTCGAGGATCTCCAGTGGGTCCGCGTCCGGCTGCCAGGCCAGGCGGCCGAAGGTGTAGAGGTTCGCCTGGGCCAGCGGATGACCGGTCCAGAACCGGTCGTCACCGACGTTGGAGACGGCGACCAGGGCATTCGCCAGCTCCGCCACCGGCGTGCCGTCGGGCCGGAACCGCAGCACCTCGCTCCACATCGGCCCCAGCCAGCACACATGCCGCTGCTGCCCGGTGTACTCCTGTGTCGCCTGGAGCTCCACCGCCAGCCGGGTGCCGGGCATCGCGCCGATCAGCGGGGAGACCGGCTCCCGCACCTGGAAGTCCATCGGCCCGTGCTTGACCTGGAGCACGGCGTTCGACGCGAACTGCCCGTCCAGCGGCACGAAATGGTCGTACGCGGCCCGCGCCCGGTCCGTCGTCCGGTCCCGCCAGTCCTGCCGGTGGTCGTAGACGAACGCCCGCCAGTGCACGGTCCCGCCGTACGGCTCCAGCGCGGCGGCCAGCATGTTCGCCCCGTCCGCGTGAGTACGGCCGTACGCGAACGGCCCCGGCTGCTCCTCCGAGTCGGCCTTCACCACGTACCCGCCGAAGTCCGGTATCGCCGCGTACACGCGCCCGGTCACCTCGGCCCACCACGCCCGCACCCCCTCGTCGAGCGGATCGGCCGTCGCGAGCCCGCCGAGCACGACCGGAGCGGCGAAGCTCACCGACAGATGCGTCCGGATCCCGTACTCCCGCAACGCCCCCGCGATCGCGGCGACTTCAGCGATCCGGTCGGTCAGCAGACGCGCCTCGGTCTCGTGCACGTTCACGTTGTTCACGGCCACGGCGTTGATCCCGCACGAGGCGAGCAGCCTGCCGTACGCCATGACCCGCTCCAGGTCCCCGCGCGCCCGCCCGTCCTCCCAGAACAGCGAGCCGCCCGCGTACCCGCGCTCCACCTGACCCATGACCGGGTGCACGGCCACGTTGTCCCAGTGGTCCAGCATGCGCAGCGCCAACTCCGACCGGTGCGACCGACGTTCGCTGGAGCCCTCGAAGGCCGCCGCCCCGAGCCGTACGACATGGAAGAAGCCGTGCAGGAGCCCGGCCCCGCCGGACGCCGTGACGGTCGTGCGGCCGTCACGGCGCTCGTACGTGAACGCCTCGCTCCCGTCCTCGCCGGTCAGCTCCAGCACCAGATCGCTGTCGCCGTGCGGTACGACCCGTCCCCCGAACCGTGCGCAGGCCCGGTCCACTTCACGGCGCACCGTGTCCACCAGCGGACCCGCGCCACGGATGAGGGTCCGCCGGGTGCCGACCTGCCGGAACACCCCGTCCGGCAGCCAAGCGTCGTCGACACCCTGCATGAGACCTCAACTCCCTTGCTCAGGCCAGCAGTTCGACCTCCGACACGGTCGCCTCGCTGTCCAGTACGAGGCGGTACCTCTCGTACGTACCCGGCGACCCCACTGTGAACGCGCGTGTCTGTCTGTCCCAGGCGAAGGACTCACCGGACCGCTTGTCCAGGGTCTGCCACGAGGTCCCGTCGGCCGACCCCTGGAGCACCCAGCCCTTGGGCGCCTTCGAGCGGTCCGAGGGCGAGGTGAGCGTGTACTGCACCGCCTCGGCGCCCTTGGCGACCGGCAACTCGACCTCGGACACCGCGACTTCGGTCGCCGACGTGTTGTCGAAGAGCCCGCCCTCTCCCTTCAGCACGTCCGCCCGAGGCGTCGGCACCTTGTCGTCCTTGGTGATCGACACCGGCGCCGCGTTCTTGCCCGTGCCCCAGGACGAGGGCCGCGGACCCATGTCGAAGGTCAGTGTGCCGCCCTTCGAGATCAGCGAGTGTGGAAGCGAAGTCGACCTCCAGGTCTTCCCGTTGACCTTCAGCCCCTGCACATACACATTGCGGGTGCTGTTCTTCGGAGCCTTCACGACGAGGTCCCGGCCGTTCTCCAGATGCACGGTCGCCTTCGTGAACAACGGGGAGCCGACGGCGTACTCGCCACTGCCCATCACCAGCGGATAGAAGCCCAGCGCGGAGAAGAGGAACCATGCCGACTGCTCGCCGTTGTCCTCGTCACCGTGATAGCCCTGCCCGATCGCACTGCCGGTGTAGAGCCGGGACAGCACCTCACGGACGTTGCGCTGGGTCTTCCACGGCTGACCGGCCGCGTCGTACATGTAGTTCACATGGTGGGCGACCTGGTTGGAGTGTCCGTACATGCCCATGCGGACGTCCCGCGCCTCCGTCATCTCGTGGATGACCCCGCCGTAGGAGCCGACGAAGTCCGGCGAGGCCGTCTCCGGCGTGGCGAAGTACTCGTCGAGCTTCTCGGCGAGCCCGCTCCGGCCGCCGTACAGGTTGGCCAGGCCGCGGCTGTCCTGCGGGGCGGTGAAGGAGTACCCCCACCCGTTGGTCTCCGTGTAGTCGTAGCCCCAGACGCGCGGGTCGTACTTCGACGACTCCACCCGCCAGTCACCGGAGAGGTCCCGCCCCTGGAAGAAGCCGGCCTGGGTATCGAAGAGGTTCACATACTCCCGGGCCCGGTTGAGGAAGTACTCCGACTCCTCCGCGTACCGCGTCTCACCCGTCTTGTCGTACAGCGCCTTGCCCATCCGAGCGATGCCGTAGTCGTTGAGATAGCCCTCAAGCGCCCAGGACAGGCCCTCGTGCGTCTCGGTGCTGGTGTAGCCGAGGAACGGGGAGGTCTCCATCCCCTTGCGGCCCACGCCCGACGTCGGCGGCACGACGGTCGCGTTCTTCACGGCCGCCTCGTACGCCGACTTCGCGTCGAAGTCGACGCCCTTGACGTACGCGTCCGCGAAGGCGACGTCCGAGGAGGTGCCGGTCATCAGGTCCGCGTAACCGGGGGAGGACCAGCGCGAGGTCCAGCCGCCGTCCTTGTACTGCTGCACGAACCCGTCGGCCATCTCGCCCGCCTGAGAGGGCGTCAGAAGCGAGTACGCGGGCCAGGTCGTCCGATAGGTGTCCCAGAAGCCGTTGTTGACGTACACCTTGCCGTCGACGATCTTCGCCCCGGTGTGCGTCGGGGTGTCGGGACCCGGCATCGGCGAGAACGGCGAGGCGTACCGGTACTTCGAACCGACCTTCTCGAAGCCGGAGTTGGGGTACAGGTACAGCCGGTACAGGCTGGAGTACAGCGTGGTCAGCTGGTCCGGCGTGGCGCCTTCGACCTCGACCTTGCCGAGCAGCCGGTCCCACTGCCGTTGCGCGCGGTCCCGAACCGTCTCGAAGTTCGTCCCGTCCGGGATCTCCTGGCGCAGGTTGTCCTTGGCCTGGTCGATGCTGATGAGCGAGGTGGCGAGCCGCAGGGTGACCGTGGAGTCGTCGAACCGCAGATACCCCTTGACCCCGCTGGAGCCGCCCTCGACCACCGGCTTGTCGAAGACCCCGTACACGAACAGCCGCGTCGCCCCCGTCGACAACCCGGACTTCACGTCCGAGTACCCGGTGACGACCCCGGCCGCCTTGTCGAGCGTCAGCCCCGCCTGATCCGTCACGTTGTCGAAGAGGACGCTCGCCTCATCACCCGGATACGTGAACCGCAGCGCCGCCGCGTGGTCGGTCGGTGCCATCTCCGCCTTCAGCCCGTTCTCGAACCGCACGCCGTAGTAGTACGGCCGCGCGGTCTCGTTCTCGTGCCGGAAGGCCAGCTCCCGCGCCTCGCGGCCGGTGTCCGGGACGCCGGCGGCCACGGACGGCATCACCTGGAAGGTCTGCCGGTCGCCCATCCAGGGGCTCGGCTCATGGCTCGCGCTGAACGCCTGGATCGTCGGCAGGTTGTCGTCGTTGTTGGCCCGCGCGTAGTCGTACAGCCAGCTCAGCGATCCGGCGTTGGTCACCGGCGTCCAGAAGTTGAAGCCATGGGGCACGGCCGTCGCGGGGAAGTTGTTGCCGCGCGAGAAGGCTCCGCTGGAGTTGGTGCCCCGGGTCGTCAGCGCGTAGTCGGACAGATGGGCCTTCGGCTTCTCGGGCGCCACGGGCTCGATGCGTACGTCGTCCAGCCAGCCGCGGAACTTCGCCGGGCCGCCGGGGGAGTCGTACGCCACCAGGATCCGGTCGACCGTCTTCCCGGCCGCCACCGACCCGATCCGCGAGGCCACGTCGTTCCACTGGTTGACGTACAGCACCTTCGCGGCGCCCTGCCCCCGCGGCGACAACTCGAAGCCGTGCTGGTCCCGGGCCCCGAGACCGCTCAGATAGGTGCCGTCCGTGAAGGCCAGGTCCACCGCCACGTTCGTCGCCGCGTAGTCCCGGTCGCCGTCCGCCATCGACGGGAAGACGCGGTAGGCCAGCCGGGTGTCCCGGCCGACGGCCACGTTCACGTCGTAGACCTTGTTGTACGAGTACGCCCGCCCGTCCGCCGTGTGCCGCCCGGCGTACCGCAGCGCCCGCTTCCCGGTGAAGCCCGCCCGCGCCTTCGCGGTGGGGGAGCCGTTCGGGCCGCGGTCGACCAGCGAGAGCATGTCGGGCGGTACCGGCCCGTTGCCTCCGCCCGTGGAGAACTGCACGTCGGCGAGTTGCAGGATGTCCGGGGCGCCGTTGTTCGCGGTGACGTCGAGACGGAAGTGCCGGTACTCGGCCGGCTCCGCGAGGTCGTAGGACTTCGTCTGGAAGCGCTCGGGGAAGGACTGGCCGGAGCGGGTGTCGAGGGTCTTCCAGTCCTTGCCGTCCGCCGAGCCCTGGAGGGTCCAGTCCCTGGGGTCGCGCTCGGCGTGGTCGTTGGCCGAGACAAGGGCGTACGTGGCGATCCTGCGGGGTTTGTCCAGGTCGAACTCCGCCCAGCCGGTGGGCTGGAACGCCAGCCACTTGGTGCCCGGCTCGCCGTCGACGAGGTTCTCCTTCACCTCGCCGCCGGAGGTGTTCTCGGCGCTCGCGCGGACGTCCGTGACCCGGTCGGTCACATTGCCCGGGATGCCGCTGCTGTAGCCGCCGTCGACGCCCGAGGCGCGCTCCACCGTGTCGGTCCAGTCCGGAACCGGATCATCCGATTCGAAGGAGGACGCGAACTCCCGGTCGGCGGCGGGTGCCTCCGGCAGGGCGACCGCCGCCCCCTGGGAACCCATGGCCAAAGCGAAGGCGGCCGTGAGAACGACCGCCGGACCTTGTCTGTACCGAGCTCTGTGCCGCATGCGCCAGCACCCTCCTGCCATCGCGGACAACGTTGTCAACTTCGATGCGCAAGGATCAGTTGTGGCCCAAGTGGTGGGCGTTGTCAAGGGTGTTGGGTGTGGCATTCGGGCGCAATACCGGGGATATTTCCGTCAGTCGGTACACAGCCCGCACATATTTCCGTGAGGTCTCAACTCGGAAAAGACCAATGGCCAACCTTGCATTCGATCTTGCTCCGTTGGCGGGAAGTGGACTATACCTGTCGGCGATTCACCCGATCCGTTCGACCCGCGCGGGTCGAGTGTTTCCGTACGATCCGCACTTCCTGCACGACCCAGCGTGACCCGATCGCGGTGCCCGGGAGGATCCGGTACACCGCCTGAGTCCTGGAGAAGGCGAGGACTTGAGCATGGGATCCACTTCCGCCGAGAACAGCAGTAAAGGCTCCGTCGACCGCCGCGATCTGATCAAGCGGTCCGCCGCGCTCGGTCTGATCTCCGTACCCACCATGAGCTTCCTCTCCGCGTGTGCCAGCGGCGGCGGGGACGACAGTTCCGACAACGACACCGAGGGCAAGACGTCCAAGACGAACCCCTTCGGCGTCAAGGACGGCGGCAAGCTCGACGTCGTCATCTTCAAGGGCGGCTACGGCGACGACTACGCCAAGGCCTGGGAGGCGAGCTTCAAGAAGAAGTGGGGCGTCACCTCCGTCCACACCGGCACCCAGGAGATCACCGGCAAGCTCCAGCCCCGCTTCAACGCGGGCAACCCGCCGGACATCGTGGACGACTCCGGCGCCCAGCAGATCCCGATCGACGTGCTGTACAAGAACGGCCAGCTGCTCGACCTCGCCGAGGTCCTGGACGCCCCGTCGATCGACGACCCGGCCAAGAAGGTCCGCGACACCCTGATCCCCGGCACCCTCGACGCGGGCATGCAGGGCGGCAAGGTCGTCGCGTTGAACTACATCTACACGGTGTGGGGCCTGTGGTACTCCGGCAAGCTCTTCAAGGAGAAGGGCTGGACGGAGCCCAAGACCTGGGACGAGTTCCTCGCCATCTGCAAGGACGCCAAGTCCCAGGGCATCGGCGGCCTCGCCCACCAGGGCAAGTACCCGTACTACATCAACGTCGCCATCATGGACCTGATCGCCAAGACCGGTGGTCTGGAGGCCATGAAGGCGATCGACAACCTCGAACCGAACGCGTTCGTGGGCTCCGACGCCGCGAAGGCGGCCGTCGAGGCGATCTACGAGGTCGTCGAGAAGGGCTATCTGATGCCCGGAACGAACGGCCTGACGCACACCGAGTCCCAGACCCGGTGGAACCAGTACAAGGCGGTGTTCATCACCAGCGGCTCGTGGCTGGAGAACGAGCAGCTCAAGACGACGCCGTCCGACTTCGACATGAAGTTCCTGCCGATGCCGCTGCTGCCCGGCAGCAAGCTGCCCTTCCAGGCGATCCGGGCCGGCTCCGGCGAGCCCTTCATCATCCCGGCCAAGGCCAAGAACCTGCCCGCGGCCAAGGAGTTCGTGCGGATGATGCTGTCCAAGGAGTGGTCGACGACGTTCGCCAAGGAGGCGAACTCGCTGACCATCGTCAAGGACGGCGTCGACACCGGGGTCCAGCTGCGGCCGGGCACCCAGTCGACGGTCGAGGCGTCCAAGGCGGCCGGCGACGACACCTTCCGTTACCTGTACACCGAGTGGTACAGCGAGATGGGCACGGCGATCGAGAACGCGTCCAACGAGCTGATGGCCAAGCGGATCCAGCCGGCGGAGTGGCTCAAGCGGGCCCAGGCCGCCGTCGACAAGCAGGCCAAGGACCCGGAGTCGAAGAAGAACCACCGGGACTAGATCACACAGTGCCCCGCGCCCCCGGAAAGGGGCGCGGGCGTACCGCCGGGAGACCAGGGGCAGGAAACGCCAATGCGCAAAGGGCAGTACCGGTTCGTCGCGGGATTTCTGTTCGCTCCCGTGGCGCTCTATGTGATCTTCGTGATCTGGCCGTACATCCAGACCTTCGGATATTCGCTGACCGACTGGAAGGGCCAGTCCCAGACGTTCAAATTCATCGGCCTGGACAACTACAAGGCGCTGTTCCAGGACGACATCTTCATGGGGGCGATCTGGCACAACATCCTGTTCCTGATCTTCATCCCCCTGGTCACCATTCTGCTCGCGCTGTTCTTCGCCTTCATGCTCAACGTGGGCGGGCGGAGCCGGGCCGGCGGGGTCGCGGGGGTCGCCGGATCCAAGTACTACAAGATCATCTACTTCTTCCCGCAGGTGCTGTCGCTGGCGATCATGGCGGTGCTGTTCGGGGCCGTCTACCGCAGTGACGGCGGTGGCATGCTCAACGGGCTCCTCATCAAGCTGGGCCTGGTCGATGCCCAGAGCCCCATCGAGTGGCTCAACGAGCCCGACATCGTGCTGTGGGCCCTGCTCGTGGTGGTCGTCTGGCACGGCGTCGGCTTCTACCTGGTGCTGTTCTCCGCGGCCATGCAGTCCATCCCGAAGGACATCTACGAGGCCGCGCTCATCGACGGTGCCGGCCGTTCGCAGTCGTTCTTCCGCATCACGCTGCCGCTGCTCTGGGAGTCCGTGCAGACCGCCTGGGTCTATCTCGGCATCGCGGCGATGGACATGTTCATCCTGGTCTCCACGATGACCTCCGGCGACTACGGGGGCGGTCCCGACCACCACAGCGAGGTCATGGCGA
The DNA here is from genome assembly GCF_042894505.1 of Streptomyces sp. NPDC001536. Classification (NCBI taxonomy): domain Bacteria; kingdom Bacillati; phylum Actinomycetota; class Actinomycetes; order Kitasatosporales; family Streptomycetaceae; genus Streptomyces; species Streptomyces sp. NPDC001536. Next base: position 571,257 of record NZ_JBIAVQ010000002.1, on the reverse strand, counting down.
CCGTGATGATGCGCAACTTCCTGCTGTACGGCAAGAGCGGGTACGCCTGCGCCATGGGCGTGGTCATGCTCGTCCTCACCCTGATCGTGTCCGTGTTCACGTTGCGCGCCACCCGCCGCGACCGCGTCGAGTTCTGAGCGGGAGAGAAGACGACCCATGAGCGCACCCCTCAAGGAGACCGCCGCCTCTGGCGGTTCGGTCCCCGCCCAGCCCTCGGTGGGCAAGACCCCGGCCGACCCCGGCGAACAGCGCGGTGAAGGCGTCGTGCTGAACGTCTTCTCGCACGGCTTCCTCGCCCTGTGGGCGCTGCTGATCGTGCTGCCGCTGCTGTGGCTGGTGCTGAGTTCCTTCAGGACCGATGCCCAGATCGGCGGTTCGGCCTTCGGCTGGCCGCAGAACTGGTCGCTGGACGTGTTCTCCCGTGCCTGGGACAAGGGCATCGGCGACTACTTCGTCAACACCGTCATCGTGCTGGTCTTCTCGGTGCCGCTGACGATGCTGTTCGGCTCGATGGCGGCGTACGTGCTGGCCCGCTACGAGTTCTGGGGCAACCGTTTCCTGTACTACTTCTTCGTGGCCGGCGCGATGTTCCCGGTGTTCCTCGCCCTCGTCCCGCTGTTCTTCATGGTCAAACGGCTGGACATGCTCAACACCTACCAGGGTCTGATCCTGGTGTACGTCGCCTACTCGATGCCGTTCACGGTCTTCTTCATGCACGCCTTCTTCCGGACCCTGCCGACCGCGGTCTTCGAGGCGGCGATCCTGGACGGGGCCTCGCACACCCGGACGTTCTTCCAGGTGATGCTGCCGATGGCGAAGGCCGGTCTGCTGAGTGTCGGCATCTTCAACACCCTCGGCCAGTGGAACCAGTTCATCCTGCCGACGGTCCTCATGCAGCCGCAGAGCGGTGACGATCCGGAGCGCTATGTCCTCACCCAGGGGCTCATCCAGCTCCAGCAGCAACAGGGGTACGCCTCCGATCTTCCGGTTCTCTTCGCCGGCGTGACCATCGCGATGATCCCGATGCTGGTCGTGTACCTGTCCTTCCAGCGTCAGGTGCAGGCAGGGCTGACATCCGCGACCTTGAAGTGAAGCGCGCGTAGCGCTCTGGAACCGACCGTGCGCACGCCGTTCCCCGCGCTGGGAGCGGCGTACGCGCGCGTGCGCGGCGCCGCGGATACTGTTCAACCTCTTGACGGAAGGCGACCCGAACGGCTCAGCTTAGAGTTCACTAGTTGGACATTCACGGGGCCTCATTGAAGCGGTCCCGCGCGCAGGAGGTCGTCGTGGAGACTCCGGGGTCGCAGTCGTCGCTGCACCGAGCCAACCTGGAACGGGTCGTCCGGGCCGTCCGGCTGGCCGGGTCGCTCACCCAGGCGGAGATCGCGCGGACCACCGGTCTGTCCGCGGCGACCGTCTCCAACATCGTCCGTGAGCTCAAGGACGGCGGAACCGTCGAGGTCACGCCCACGTCGGCGGGCGGCCGGCGGGCCCGCAGCGTGTCGCTGAGCGGGGACGCCGGCATCGTGATCGGCGTCGACTTCGGCCATACGCACCTACGGGTCGCGGTCGGCAACCTCGCCCACCAGGTGCTGGCCGAGGAGTCCGAGCCGCTGGACGTGGACGCCTCCTCGACACAGGGCTTCGACCGGGCGGAAGAGCTGGTCAACCGCCTGATCGCGGCGACCGGCGTCGACCGCTCCAAGATCGCCGGGGTGGGCCTCGGCGTCCCCGGGCCGATCGACCTGGAGTCCGGTTCCCTGGGCTCCTCGGCGATCCTGCCGGGGTGGATCGGCACCAAGCCCGCCGAGGAGCTGGGGGGCCGTCTGGGCGTCCCGGTGCACGTCGACAACGACGCCAACCTGGGCGCCCTCGGCGAGATGGTCTGGGGGGCCGGCAGAGGCGCCAGAGACCTGGCGTACATCAAGGTCGCCAGCGGTGTGGGCGCCGGCCTGGTCATCAGCGGCAAGATCTACCGGGGCCCGGGTGGCACAGCGGGAGAAATCGGGCATATTACCCTTGATGAATCCGGGCCGGTCTGCCGCTGTGGAAACCGTGGCTGTCTGGAGACCTTCGCGGCGGCGCGCTATGTGCTGCCGCTCCTCCAGTCGAGCCACGGCACCGACCTGACGATGGAAGGCGTCGTGCGGCTGGCCAGGGACGGAGACCCGGGCTGCCGTCGGGTGATCGCCGACGTCGGCCGACACATCGGCAGTGGAGTGGCCAATCTCTGCAATCTCCTGAACCCGAGCAGGGTGGTCCTGGGCGGTGATCTCGCCGAGGCCGGTGAGCTGGTGCTCGGCCCCATCAGGGAGTCCGTGGGCCGGTACGCCATCCCTAGCGCGGCACGTCAACTCTCCGTTCTCCCGGGGGCACTTGGGGGCCGTGCGGAGGTGCTCGGAGCGCTCGCTCTCGCACTCAGCGAGATGGGTGATTCGACACTTTTGGACGGCACGCTGCATGCGGCAGCCCCTGCCTTCACTTAGAGAACGAAACCCGCCGTTGCCAACCCGTTAAGTATTTACTTCTTGACGTCGCACGTACGGCCGAGTTGACTTCCAGCCACCTCGGCCGCAACGACGCGGCCTCGTCAGGGAGGTTTCAAAGTGAACACGCTTATGCGTCGTGCGGCCGTACCCGTTCTGGTCTCGGCTCTTGCTCTCTCCGCCGCCGCCTGTGGCAAGGCCGGAGACGACGACAACGACAGCGGCAGCTCCGACTCCGGCAACAAGTCGATCGGCCTGCTCCTGCCCGACAGCGTCACCACGCGTTACGAGCAGTTCGACCGGCCGTTCTTCGAGGCGAAGGTCAAGGAGCTGTGTGACGACTGCACGGTCTCCTACAACAACGCCGGCGCCGACGCCGCCAAGCAGGCCCAGCAGGTCAGCACCATGGTGACCAAGGGCGTGAAGGTCATCGTGGTCTCCGCCCAGGACTCGGCCGCCATCAAGTCCTCGATCGACGCCGCGGTCAAGAAGGGCGTCAAGGTCATCGCGTACGACCGTCTGGCCCAGGGCCCGGTCTCCGCGTACGTCTCCTTCGACAACGAGAAGGTCGGCCAGCTCCAGGGCCAGGCCCTCCTCGACTCGCTCGGCTCCAAGGCGACCCCCAAGGCCAACGTCGTCATGATCAACGGTGACGACGCCGACCCGAACGCCGCGCTGTTCAAGAAGGGCGCCCACAGCGTCCTCGACGGCAAGGTCAAGATCGCCTACGAGCAGTCCGGCCTGTGGAAGGACTCCGTCGCCGCGCAGAAGATGAAGGCGGCGATCACCCAGCTCGGCAAGAAGAACATCGCCGGCGTCTACGCCGCCAACGACGGCATGGCCGGTGGTATCGCCACCACCCTGAAGGGCGCCGGCATCTCCGGCATCCCGCTGACGGGCCAGGACGCCGAGCTCGCCGGTATCCAGCGCATCGTCGCCGGTACGCAGTCCAGCACGGTCTACAAGGCCTTCAAGCCCGAGGCCGACGCCGCCGCCCAGCTCGCGGTCAACCTGCTCGAGGGCAAGAGCATCGACTCCCTCGCCACGCAGACCATGACCAACGGCTCCGGCGACAAGGTTCCGTCGCAGCTGCTGACCCCGGTCTCCGTCACCGTCGACAACATCAAGGACACGGTGATCAAGGACAAGCTGTACACCGTGGACCAGATCTGCACCGCCGAGTACGCCGCGGCGTGCAAGAAGGCCGGTCTGCAGTAACCACCGCCCCGAGGGCGTGCCGTGCGGCACGCCCTCCTGGCAGGTACAAGCCCCTCCGGCGCCCGCCCCGCCCTCATACCCCGCTGCGGGACGGGCGCCGGACGGAAGCATGGCGAACGCGCCCGTTGCCAAGAGGCACGGGCCGCGCGCAAGTTCATCAGTAAGTCGGTGCCCCCTTCGGCATCCCCCTCCGCGCTGTCACCCCAAGCGCGGCATCCCCGCCGGTCAGGCGGCGAAGGAGATGGTTCACGTGTCCGCTACGCCCGTGCTGGCGTTGCGCGGAGTCTCCAAGCGATTCGGTGCTGTGCAGGCACTCACCGACGTCGAGCTGGAGGTCCACGCCGGAGAAGTAGTCGCGCTGGTCGGCGACAACGGCGCAGGAAAGTCCACGCTGGTCAAGACGATCGCCGGAGTCCACCCCATCGATGAGGGAGTCATCGAGTGGGACGGCAAGCCGGTCAGCATCAACAAGCCGCACGACGCCCAGGGACTCGGCGTCGCGACGGTCTACCAGGACCTCGCGCTGTGCGACAACCTCGACGTGGTCGGCAACCTCTACCTCGGACGCGAGCTGCTGCACCGCGGCATCATCGACGAGGTCACGATGGAGCAGAAGGCACGCGAGCTGCTGTCCACGCTCTCCATCCGCATCCCGAGCGTGCGCATCCCGATCGCGAGCCTCTCCGGTGGTCAGCGCCAGGTCGTCGCCATCGCGCGCGCCCTCATCGGTGACCCCAAGGTCGTCATCCTCGACGAGCCCACCGCCGCCCTCGGTGTCGAGCAGACCGCACAGGTCCTCGACCTCGTCGAGCGGCTGCGCGAGCGCAACCTCGGCGTCATCCTCATCAGCCACAACATGGCCGACGTGAAGGCTGTCGCCGACACCGTCGCCGTGCTGCGCCTGGGTAAGAACAACGGTTCCTTCTCCGTGAAGGACACCACCCACGAAGAGATCATCGCCGCCATCACGGGTGCCACGGAGAACGCCGTGACCCGTCGTGCGGGGCGTCGCAGCACGGAGGCGGCAAAGTGAGCGACACGTCGAAGGTAGAGAAGTCGGACGGCGTGGTGGCGGAACAGACCACCGTGGCCCCCGCGGACGACCCCACGGCCGCCCCGGTCGCCGTCGTCGACCCGCGTCTGCTGGTCCGCGAAGAGGGCTTCAAGGGCTACTGGACCGAGTTCAAGCGCAAGGTGAAGGGCGGCGAGCTCGGCCAGCTGCCGGTCGTCGTCGGCCTCATCGTCATCTGGACGATCTTCCAGCTCAAGAACGACCTGTTCCTGAGCGCGGACAACCTGTCCAGCATCAGCTACTTCCTGTCGGCCACCGGCATGCTCGCCATCGGCCTGGTGTTCGTGCTGCTGCTCGGTGAGATCGACCTGTCCGTCGGCTCGGTGAGCGGCCTCGCCTCCACGATCTTCGCGGTGTTCGTGGTCACCCACGGCATGAACGAGTGGCTGGCCCTCGTCCTGGCCGTCCTGACCGGTATCGGCATCGGCATCCTGCACGGCTGGTTCTTCGCCAAGATCGGTGTGCCGGCGTTCGTCGTGACCCTGGCCGGCTTCCTCGGCTGGAACGGTCTGATGCTGTGGCTGCTCGGCGACAGCGGCACGATCAACATCCCGGACGACAGCGGCCCGGTCCACATCCTCGGTCAGGGCTCCTTCTTCATGGACCAGGCCATCATCGGTGCGTACCTGCTGGCGGGTCTCGGTGTGGCGTCCATGCTCATCGGCTCGCTGATGGAGCAGCGCCGCCGCAAGGCCGCGGGTGTGCCGTTCCGTCCGACCAGCGAGATCCTGCTGCGCGTCGGTCTCCTCGCCGTGGCGTCCTTCGCCGCCGCGGCCGTGCTGAACAACGCCGCGGGTGTCTCCAACTCCCTGGTGATCTTCCTCGCCGCGCTGGTGATCGTGGACTTCGTGCTGCGCCGCACCACGTTCGGCCGCAAGGTCTTCGCGGTCGGTGGCGGTATCGAGGCGGCGCGTCGTGCCGGTATCAACGTGGCGGCGATCCGGATCTCGGTCTTCGCCATCGCCGGTGGCTTCGCCGCGATCGGCGGTATGTTCTTCGCCGGCCAGACGGCGTCCGCGACGCTGAACGCGGGCGGCGGCAACACCCTGATGCTGGCCATCGCGGCCGCGGTCATCGGTGGTACGTCGCTGTTCGGCGGCCGGGGCACGGTGTGGTCCGCGCTCCTGGGCATGCTGGTCATCCAGTCGATCCAGACCGGCCTCGACCTGCTGAACATGAACACGTCGATCCAGTACATGATCACCGGTGGCGTTCTGCTCGGTGCCGTGGTCATCGACTCGGTCTCCCGCAAGAGCCAGAAGGCCGCCGGTCGCGGCTAGCAGGACCGAAAACGGCCCGGTGCTCTTCAGCGCCGGGCCATTTTCATGTCGTACGAACAATGGATCTTGGGTACAGCCGATCGCGTGACGTATGACGCACCTCCCGAGCGCCGTCCGCAAAGGCGGAACATTAGACTCGACAAGCCCGGCAACAGCTCTACTGCAAGGAGGCACGGGTGCCGCTGCTGACCCGCATCAGGGGACCGCGCGATCTGGACCGGCTCAGCCTGGAGCAGCTGGACCAGCTGGCCGAGGAGATCCGGACCTTCCTCGTCGACGCGGTCTCCAAGACCGGCGGCCACCTCGGCCCCAACCTCGGTGTGGTCGAGCTGACCATCGCGCTGCACCGGGTCTTCGACTCGCCCAAGGACAAGGTGCTGTGGGACACCGGCCACCAGTCCTACGTCCACAAGCTGCTCACCGGCCGCCAGGACTTCTCGAAGCTGAAGATGAAGGGCGGCCTGTCCGGCTACCCCTCGCAGGCCGAGTCCGAGCACGACGTCATCGAGAACAGCCACGCCTCGACCGTCCTGGGCTGGGCCGACGGGCTCGCGAAAGCCAACCAGATCCAGAAACGCGACGACCACGTGGTCGCCGTGATCGGTGACGGCGCCCTCACCGGCGGCATGGCCTGGGAGGCGCTGAACAACATCGCCGACGCCAAGGACCGCCCGCTGGTCATCGTCGTCAACGACAACGAGCGCTCCTACGCGCCGACCATCGGCGGCCTCGCCAACCACCTGGCGACCCTGCGCACCACCGACGGCTACGAGCGCTTCCTGGCCCGCGGCAAGGACCTCCTGGAGCGCACCCCGGTCGTCGGCAAGCCCCTCTACGAGACCCTCCACGGGGCCAAGAAGGGCCTCAAGGACTTCATCGCGCCCCAGGGCATGTTCGAGGACCTCGGCCTCAAGTACGTCGGCCCCATCGACGGCCACGACATCGAGGCCCTGGAGTCCGCGCTGGCCCGCGCCAAGCGCTTCGGCGGCCCGGTCATCGTCCACTGCCTCACCGAGAAGGGCCGCGGCTACCAGCCCGCCCTCCAGGACGAGGCCGACCGCTTCCACGGCATCGGCCCCATCCACCCCGACACCGGCCTGCCGATCAAGGCCTCGGGCGCCGACTGGACCTCCGTCTTCGGCGACGAGATGGTGCGGCTCGGCACGGAACGCCAGGACATCGTGGCGATCACGGCGGCGATGCTGCAACCGGTCGGCCTGAAGAAGTTCGCGGACACCTTCCCGGACCGGATCTACGACGTCGGCATCGCCGAGCAGCACGGCGCCGTGTCGGCCGCGGGCCTCGCCACCGGCGGACTGCACCCCGTCTTCGCCGTCTACGCGACCTTCCTCAACCGCGCCTTCGACCAGGTCCTGATGGACGTCGCCCTGCACAAGTGCGGTGTGACGTTCGTGCTCGACCGGGCCGGCGTCACCGGCACCGACGGCGCCTCCCACAACGGCATGTGGGACATGTCGATCCTCCAGGTCGTGCCGGGCCTCAGACTCGCCGCCCCGCGCGACGCCGACCAGGTGCGGGCCCAGCTCCGGGAGGCCGTGAAGGTCGACGACGCGCCGACGGTCGTCCGGTTCTCCAAGGGCGCCGTCGGCCCCGCCGTGCCCGCCGTGGGCCGGGTGGGCGGCATGGACGTGCTCCGCGAGCCGGGGACGGACACACCCGACGTGCTCCTCGTCTCCGTGGGCGCCCTCGCGCCGATGTGCCTGGAGATCGCGGGCCTCCTCGACAAGCAGGGCATCACCACCACCGTCGTCGACCCGCGCTGGGTCAAGCCCGTCGACGAGGCCATGGCCCCGCTCGCCGAGCGCCACCGTGTCGTCGTCACCGTCGAGGACAACTCCCGTGTCGGCGGCGTCGGTTCGGCGATCGCCCAGGCCCTGCGCGACGCCGGCGTCGACGTCCCGCTGCGTGACTTCGGCATCCCGCCGCGCTTCCTCGACCACGCCTCCCGCGCCGAGGTCATGGCGGAGATCGGTCTGACCGCCCCGGACATCGCCCGTCAGGTCACCGGACTGGTCTCCAAGCTGGACGGCAGGTACGGCAGCCCGGCGGCCGAACCGGAGCCCGCGCGCGACTGACGCGTACGACCGGATGGGCCGGTTCCACCACCGTGAAGGGTGGTGGAACCGGCCCATTTGCGTGAATCACCACGTGCCGGGGCATACGCAGTACGCCCCCTCTCGATCATGTCGAGGACGACACAGCGTGGGAGGTACGCCCGTGAGCAGCACACTCTTCCGGACGAAGAGAGTCGAGCAGTCCATCCTCGATACCGAGGAGCCGGAACACGCGCTGAAGAAATCCCTGTCAGCGCTCGATCTGACGGTCTTCGGCGTCGGTGTCATCATCGGCACCGGCATCTTCGTCCTCACCGGCACGGTGGCCAGGAACAACGCCGGCCCCGCCGTCGCCCTGGCCTTCGTCGTGGCCGGCGTCGTCTGCGCGCTCGCCGCGCTCTGCTACGCCGAGTTCGCCTCCACCGTCCCGGTGGCCGGCTCCGCGTACACCTTCTCGTACGCCTCCCTCGGGGAACTGCCCGCCTGGATCATCGGCTGGGACCTGGTCCTGGAGTTCGCGCTCGGCACGGCGGTGGTGGCCGTCGGCTGGTCCGGGTACATCGCCTCGCTGCTCGACAACGCGGGCTGGCATCTGCCGGAGGCGCTCAGCGGCCGGGACGGCGCCGACGGCTTCGGCTTCGACATCCTCGCCGCCGCGCTGGTCCTGGTCCTCACCGGCATCCTCGTCCTCGGCACGAAGCTCTCCGCCCGGGTCACCTCGCTCGTCGTCGCCATCAAGGTGACGGTCGTCCTGACCGTGATCATCGCGGGCGCCTTCTTCATCAAGGGCGACAACTACGACCCGTTCATTCCGAAGGCGCAGGAGGTGCCGGCCGGTGACAGTCTCCAGTCGCCGATGATCCAGCTGATGTTCGGCTGGGCGCCCTCCAACTTCGGCGTGATGGGCATCTTCACCGCCGCCTCCGTCGTCTTCTTCGCCTTCATCGGCTTCGACGTCGTGGCCACGGCCGCCGAGGAGACCAGGAACCCGCAACGGGACATGCCCCGCGGCATCCTGGGCTCCCTGATGATCTGCACGGTCCTCTACGTCGCCGTGTCGATCGTGGTGACCGGCATGCAGCACTACAGCGAACTGTCCATCACCGCACCGCTCGCCGACGCCTTCAAGGCCACCGGGCATCCCTGGTTCGCGGGCTTCATCAGCTTCGGCGCCGCGGTCGGCCTGACGACGGTCTGCATGATCCTGCTGCTCGGCCAGACCCGGGTGTTCTTCGCGATGAGCCGTGACGGACTGCTGCCGCGGTTCTTCTCCCATGTCCACCCGCGGTTCCGGACCCCGCACCGGCCGACGATCCTGCTCGGCGTGGTCATCGCGATCGTCGCGGGCTTCACCCCGCTGAGCGAGCTCGCCGAACTGGTCAACATCGGCACCCTGTTCGCCTTCGTCGTGGTGGCGATCGGCGTGATCATCCTGCGTCGCACCCGCCCCGACCTGCCCCGCGCCTTCCGCACCCCGTGGGTACCGGTCCTGCCGATCCTGTCGGTGCTCGCCTCGCTGTGGCTGATGCTGAACCTGCCGGCCGAGACCTGGCTGCGGTTCGCGATCTGGATGGCCCTCGGCTTCGTCGTGTACTTCCTCTACGGCCGCTCCCACAGCCGCCTCGGGAAGGAGCAGGAGGCGGCGGTCGGCAGCGCGGAGTAGCCCTGTTCAGGGGCGGACGGTCCGCGGCCCCGCCACCTCCGCCCCCAGCTCCGTGACCCGCCGCCGCAGTTCGCGATCGGCGGTGACGACCAGCACGCGGCGCCCCTCGGCCTCGGCGACCAGCTCGACCATCCGGTCGTCCCCGCTGCCGGGCGCCGCGTCGACCCGTACACCGGGCACGGACTCCACACCCCGGGCGGCCCCCTCGACCACGAGGACGAGCTCCACGGGCCCCTCGTGCCCCGGCACCCCGTCCGCCGCCAGCCGGTCCCGCAACCGCTCCGCGGCCCCCCTGCGGTCCCGCCACCACCCGTCGGGCACCGACCCGACGACGTTCGCGGCATCGACGATCACGAGGAGGGGGGCTGCGGCGTCCATGGGGCCAGGGTGTCACGACCGGGGTCACTACCCGGGGGGTGAGCAGGCAGGGCTCGAGGGGCCCCGCTTAGAGTGAACCGGTGAACGGCGACTGGCTCCTCCGCGGCCGCGACGGCCGGCTCAGTGTCTATCTGCCGTCCGGCGAGTCCGTACTGTGCCGGGCCGAGCAAGGACCCGGCGGCTCCTGGGAAACGGCCCCGCGCAAGGTCGGCGGCGACCAGAAACTCCGCCCGGGCCTCGCGATCGGCCAGGGCGGCGACGGCTACGCCCACCTCGTCTCCTGGCGGCCCACCAAACCGGGCGAGTCCGGGCTCGTGCACTCCACACACTTCCGCCCACGCCTCGCCGCCCTCGACTGGACGCCCATCGGCCACCCCAACAAGACGGGCGACCGCACCGGCATGCCCGCCGTCGCGGTGGACGCCCAGGGCCGCGCCCATGTCTTCGTCCGCAACAGAGGCGGCGGGGTGAGCATGGTCGCCCAGAAGGAGAAGGGCGGCTGGGACCCGTGGCGGGACCTCAAGGGCAGTGACGTCCAGGAGGATCTGGCGGCGGTGACGGGCGAGGCGGGGTGCGTGGAGCTGTACGCGGCCGTCCCCGGCGGCGTCCTGTACTGGCGCCAGGACAAGCCGGGCGCCCAACCCGCCCTGGTGGAGGAACTGGAGACCCCGGTCCGCCCGGGCACCCTCCGCGCCCTGTCGACCTCCCCGGAGCACACCACCCTCTTCTACACCGACGACTCCGGCGACCTGTGCGCCTGGCGCCCCGGCGGCAAACCCCTCGCCCTCCTCGCCTCCGCCGGCCCCGGCCCCGTGTCCGCCGTCCGCTGCGAACTCGACGGCCACGACTGCACGTTGCTGGCCCAACGCTCGGCGAGCGGCCGCGTGGCCTTCGCCGCGTACCCGACGGAACAGGAGTCGGCGGGCGCGTGGTGGACGGAGTCGGGCCCGGGGCTCTCGGCGGACGCGGGGGTGTCCCTGGCGAAGGACGAGAACGGCGCGGTGGTGGCGGCGACGGTGTCCCCGTCGAGCGGCCAACTCCTTTTCACGCGACGGAAGGACGAACCGGGCCTGGCCCTGGAGGCGTGGCGCGCCCTCTAAGGGGCGCGGGGAACTGCGCAATCTTTTTCAGGGGGGTCTGGGGGCACAGCCCCCAGGGACGGGAAGGGCAGGGGCGGAGGGGGCGAAAAAACGTCTGGCACGGCCCGAACGCCGAGTGCCCCGCACACCGAAACGGCATGCGGGGCACCGGCGTCAACAGCGGAGCGCTTACGCAGGGACGGAAGCCACGCCCGGCGCCAGGAACTTCTTCCCGTTCACCCGCTCGGAGACACCCTCACGGTCCAGGTACGGCGTGATGCCGCCCAGGTGGAAGGGCCAGCCGGCGCCCGTGATCAGGCAGAGGTCGATGTCCTGGGCCTCGGCGACGACACCCTCGTCGAGCATGAGCCCGATCTCCTGGGCGACGGCGTCGAGAACACGCTCGCGGACCTGCTCCTCGGTCAGGACGACATCGCCCTGCTTCAGCAGCGCGGCGACCTCGGGGTCCAGCTCCGGCTTGCCGGAGTCGTAGACGTAGAAGCCGCGCTTGCCCGCCTTGACGACGGCCGCGAGGTTCGGGGAGACCGTGAACCGCTCCGGGAAGGCCCGGTTGAGGGTCTCGGAGACATGCAGACCGATCGCGGGACCGACCAGCTCCAGCAGGACCAGCGGCGACATCGGCAGACCCAGCGGCTCGACCGCCTTCTCCGCGACCTCGACCGAGGTGCCCTCGTCGATGACGTTCTGGATCTCGCCCATGAAGCGGGTGAGGATGCGGTTGACGACGAACGCCGGGGCGTCCTTCACCAGCACCGCGGTCTTCTTCAGCTTCTTGGCGACACCGAAGGCCGTGGCCAGCGAGGCGTCGTCGGTCTGCTCACCGCGGACGATCTCGAGGAGCGGGAGGATCGCGACCGGGTTGAAGAAGTGGAAGCCCACGACCCGCTCGGGGTTCTTCAGCTTCGACGCCATCTCGGTGACCGACAGCGAGGAGGTGTTGGTGGCGAGGATCGCGTGCGCCGGGGCGACCGCCTCGACCTCCGCGAACACCTGCTGCTTGACGCCGATCTCCTCGAACACGGCCTCGATGATGAAGTCGGCGTCGGAGAAGCCCTCGGCCTTGTCCAGCACACCGGTGACCAGGGCCTTGAGGCGGTTGGCCTTGTCCTGGTTGATACGGCCCTTGCCGAGCAGCTTCTCGATCTCGGCGTGGACGTAGCCCACACCCTTGTCGACGCGCTCCTGGTCGATGTCCGTGAGGACGACCGGGACCTCCAGGCGGCGCAGGAAGAGCAGCGCGAGCTGGGAGGCCATCAGACCGGCGCCGACGACACCGACCTTGGTGACCGGGCGGGCCAGCGACTTGTCCGGGGCACCCGCGGGACGCTTGCCGCGCTTCTGCACCAGGTTGAAGGCGTAGATGCCGGAGCGCAGTTCGCCACCCATGATCAGGTCGGCGAGGGCGACATCCTCGGCGTCGTAGCCCTGCTGGAGGTCGCCGTTCTTGGCGGCGGCGATGATGTCCAGGGCGCGGTAGGCGGCCGGGGCCGCGCCGTGCACCTTGGAGTCGGCGATGAACCGGCCGCGCGCGACGGCCTGGTCCCAGGCCTCACCGCGGTCGATGACCGGGCGCTCGACCTTGACGTCGCCCTTGAGCACCTGGGCGGTCCAGATCAGCGACTGCTCCAGGAAGTCGGCGCCCTCGAAGAGGGCGTCGGCGATACCGAGGTCGAAGACCTGCTGGCCCTTGAGCTGCTTGTTCTGGTTGAGGCTGTTCTCGATGATCACCGAGACGGCCTTGTCGGCACCGATCAGGTTCGGCAGGATCGTGCAGCCGCCCCAGCCGGGCACCAGACCGAGGAAGACCTCGGGCAGCGAGAAGGCGGGCAGCGCCTTGGAGACCGTGCGGTACTCGCAGTGCAGACCGACCTCGACGCCACCGCCCATCGCGGCACCGTTGTAGTACGCGAAGGTCGGGACCGCGATGCCGGCGAGGCGCTTGAAGACCTCGTGGCCGCCCTTGCCGATGGCGAGCGCGTCCTTGTGCTCCTTGAGGAGCTCGACACCCTTGAGGTCGGCGCCGACCGCGAAGATGAACGGCTTGCCGGTGATGCCGACGCCGACGATGTCGCCGGCCGCGGCCTCCGCCTCGACCTGGTCGATGGCGGCGTCCAGGTTCGCCAGCGACTGCGGGCCGAAGGTGGTCGGCTTGGTGTGGTCGAAGCCGTTGTCCAGCGTGATGAGCGCGAAGCGCCCGGCGCCGAACGGCAGGTCGAGGTGGCGTACGTGCGCGGACGTCACGACCTCGTCGGGGAACAGCTCGGCCGCACCCTTCAAAAGCTCAGCGGTGGTGCTCACTTGTCCCCCTCGAAGTGCGGGTTCTCCCAGATGACGGTCGCGCCCATGCCGAAGCCGACGCACATCGTGGTCAGGCCGTAGCGGACGTTCGGCTGCTCCTCGAACTGACGGGCCAGCTGCGTCATCAGACGCACACCCGAGGAGGCCAGCGGGTGACCGAAGGCGATCGCGCCGCCGTACTGGTTGACGCGCGCGTCGTCGTCGGCGATGCCGTAGTGCTCCAGGAAGGCCAGCACCTGGACGGCGAAGGCCTCGTTGATCTCGAACAGGCCGATGTCCTCGATGGACAGCCCCGCCTGGGCGAGCGCCTTCTCGGTGGCCGGGATCGGGCCGTAGCCCATGACCTCCGGCTCCACACCCGCGAAGGAGTAGGAGACCAGGCGCATCTTCACCGGGAGGTTGTTCTCGCGGGCGAAGTCCTCGGAGGCGATGAGGGAGGCGGTGGCACCGTCGTTGAGACCGGCGGCGTTGCCCGCGGTGACCCGGCCGTGGACGCGGAACGGCGTCTTGAGACCGGTCAGGTTCTCGATCGTGGTGCCCGGGCGCATCGGCTCGTCGGCGGTGACCAGGCCCCAGCCGGTCTCACCGGCCTCGGCGTTGGTGCGGCGTACCGAGATCGGCACCAGGTCCTGCTGGATCTTGCCGTTGGCGTACGCCTTGGCGGCCTTCTCCTGCGAGCGCACGGCGTACTCGTCGGCGCGCTGCTTGGTGATCGTCGGGTAGCGGTCGTGCAGGTTCTCGGCGGTCATACCCATGAAGAGGGCGGACTCGTCGACCAGCTTCTCGGAGACGAAGCGCGGGTTCGGGTCCACGCCCTCACCCATGGGGTGGCGGCCCATGTGCTCGACACCACCGGCGATGGCGATGTCGTAGGCACCGAAGGCGACCGAACCGGCGACCGAGGTGACGGCGGTCAGCGCGCCGGCGCACATGCGGTCGATGGAGTAGCCCGGGACGGACTGCGGCAGACCGGCCAGGATTCCGGCGGTACGGCCGATGGTCAGACCCTGGTCACCGATCTGCGTGGTCGCGGCGATGGCGACCTCGTCGATCTTCTTCGGGTCGAGACCCGGGTTGCGGCGCAGCAGCTCCCGGATCGCCTTCACGACGAGGTCGTCGGCGCGGGTCTCGTGGTAGATGCCCTTCGGGCCCGCCTTGCCGAACGGGGTGCGGACGCCGTCGACGAAGACGACGTCCCTGACGGTACGAGGCACGATGGCTCTCCTCCAGATGCGGGATGGCACTGCTGCACTGCGTAAGCGCTGAGCGCGCGCTCAGGCCCATGCTACTTGTGGGTAACGTAGCTGCACAGTCCTGGAGGGGGGAGCGGCGAAGGTCACATCCGCGGGGGAGCGGTCGAGCCGCGTGGAGTGAGTACCGGGGTGGGCACAGGGTGTGATCCCGGACCCTCGCCCATGATCACCCCGAACAGGGTCCGCGCCGCGTCCGCACCGAATCCGTGCACGTCATGGCTCATCGCGGACAACGTCGGATGCGTCAGCCGGCACAGCTGGGAGTCGTCCCAGGCCAGCAGCGAGACGTCGCCGGGGACGGAGAGCCCCATCTCCGCGGCCACCGAAAGACCGGCCACCGCCATGATGTCGTTGTCGTACACGATCGCCGTCGGCCGGTCCGCCGCGTCCGCGGCCAGCATGGACCGCGTGGCCCGCGCCCCCGCCTCGCCCGAGTAGTCGGTGGTGACCTGCCAGGCCCCCGCCAGTTCAAGGGACCGCGCCGCCTCGTCGAAGGCCGCCGTACGCGCCGCCGTGTGCCCCAGCGCCGCCGCGCCCCCGACCCGGGCGATCCGCCGATGCCCCAGCGCCGCCAGATACCGCACCGCCTCCGTCACGGCGGTGGCGTCGTCGGTCCACACGGACGTCAGGTTCCCGGTGAGCGAGGGATGCCCGACCGCGACCACCGGCATCCCGAGCCGCTCGGCCGACGCCACCCGGGGGTCGTCGGGCCGGAAGTCGACGAGGATCGCCCCGCCGATCTGCCGCCCCCGCCACCACGCCTCCTGGAGCCCGACCTCCTCCTCCACGTTCCGCACGAGCCGCAGCAGCAGGGAGCACGAGTGCTCGGTCAGCACGCTCTCCACGCCCGAGATGAACTCCATGTAGAAGGGCTCCAGGCCCAGCAGCCGCGCCGGCCGGCAGATCGCGAGGCCCACCACGTCCACCCGCGACCCGGCCAGCGTCCGCGCGGTCAGGTTCGGCGCCCAGCCCAGCTCCCGCGCGGCCTTGAAGATCCGGTCCCGGGTCGCCTCCGACAGCCCCGGCTTGTGGTTGAACGCGAGCGACACGGCACCCTTGGACACCCCGGCACGCGCGGCGACGTCCTTGATGGTGACGCGAGATGCCGGTTGGGCTGTCATCGGCTGGGCTCCAGGCAGTACAGGGCGGATCGGGCGGCGTCCGGATCAGGAGTCTTCCAGCCGCTGACCCCGATGGTCACCTGCTCGCCGGGCAACAGCGTCACCAGCCCCCGGTCGGCCCGCGCCTCAGGATCCAGCCGGTCGGCCTGAAGGAGCAGATCCCGTACGAGAGTCCGCGCCGTCACCGTCACCGAGCCCGGAGCGACCGACACGTCGAAATCCGGCCGGGGGTACGGGATGTCGCGGTCCGGCGCCGGAAAGTACAGCGCCCGCAGCCCGTCCGCGTCCGCGACCAGGAACTCCTTCGCACCGGCCGGCTCCAGCTCCTGCGGCAGGTCGACGGACCCCACGGTCCGTGCCCCGGCGGTGAACGCCACGCTCACCTCGCCGATCACCACCCCCTCGACCGACATCCGCCGCAGCCGCACCGCACCCGCCCACGCGCGGGGTCCCTGATTGACGGCGGCCACCCTGCGCCCCTGAACCGTCAGCAACCGGTCCGCGTACAGCCTCCGCAGCTCGTGATAGAGCGGCTTCTCCCGCCCGTCCCCGTCGATCGCCGCCCAGGACGTCACCGGCCAGCAGTCGTTGAGCTGCCACAGGACGGTCCCCGCGCACACCGGCCAGTGGGACCGCCAGTGCTCGATCCCGGTCGCCACCGCCCGCGCCTGGTTGACCTGGGTCAGGTAGTGCCAGCGGTCGAAGTCCCCCTCGGGAAAGGCGAAATGACGCTCAAGACCTCGCCGCAGCTTCCCGTTCCCGTCGTCGGCCTTCTGGTGGTGCAGCATCCCGGGGGAGTCCGCCATCAGCTCCTCACCCGGCAATGCCCGCCGCAACGTGGCGTACGCGGGCGGCGCCTGCCACCCGAACTCGGCCATGAACCGCGGGACATCGCGCCGATACTGGGCGTAGTCCTCCCGGTTCCACACCTCCCACGAGTGATGCGTCCCGTGCGCCGGATCGTTCGGATGCCGCTCCCACGACCCGGACCAGGGGCTCCCCGCCGTGTACGGCCGCGTCGGATCCAACTCGGCCACCACCCGCGGCAGTACGCCCAGGTAGTACCCCTCCCCCCAGGAGTCCCCGGCGAGCCGCTCCTCCCAGCCCCAGTCCCGGAACCCCCACAGGTTCTCGTTGTTGCCGTTCCACAGCACCAGCGAGGGATGCGGCATCAGCCGTACGACGTTCTCCCGCGCCTCGGCCTCCACCTCGCCCCGCAGCGGCTGCTCCTCCGGATAGGCCGCGCACGCGAACGGGAAGTCCTGCCACACCAGCAGCCCCAACTCGTCGCAGGCGTCGTAGAAGTCCTCGCTCTCGTAGATCCCACCGCCCCAGACCCGCACGAGATCGACCCCCGCCCCGGCCGCCTGCGCCAACCGCTCCCGATACCGCTCCCGCGTGATCCGCGACGGGAACACATCGTCGGGGATCCAGTTGACGCCCCGCGCGAAGAGCCGCTCACCGTTGAGAACAAAGGTGAACCCGGTGCCGTGCTCATCCTCCGAGCGGTCCAGCTCCACCGTGCGGAAACCGACCCGCCGACGCCACACATCCAGCACGTCAGCACCGTGCAGCAAGGTCAACTCGACCTCGTACAGCGGCTGTTCGCCGTACCCGCGCGGCCACCACAGGCGCACGCCGGGCACTTCGAGCCGTACGACCCCACCGGCCCCGTCGAGCGAGGCACGCACCCGCACCCCGCCCACCGTCGCCTCGACGACGAGCGACGCCTCCACCCGGGTCCGCTCGACCTCGACGGCCAACTCCACGACACCCAGGCCCTGTTCGACGGTCACCAGGGGCCGCACTCGGGAGATCCGGGCCGTCGACCAGTGCTCAAGACGCGCCGGCCGCCAGATCCCGGCCGTCACCAGCGTCGGTCCCCAGTCCCAGCCGAAGGAGCAGGCCATCTTGCGGATGTACTGGAAGGGCTCCTGGTACGCGGCCGGCCGCTCCCCGAGCCGCCCGCGCACCGCCTCGGCCTCGGCACAGGCGGAGACGAACCGGACCGACAGCCGCCCTTCGAGACCGGTCACGTCGAAGCGGTACGAGCGGTGCATGTTCCGCGTCCGCCCCAACAGCCGCCCGTCCAGACGGATTTCGGCGGCGGTGTCGAGCCCCTCGAAGACGAGGTCGGTCTGTTCCTGCCCGTCGGTGGCCGACAGGTCGGTCTCGTACGTCCACTCCCGCCGCCCCACCCACGCCACCTCGGTCTCGTTCCGCCCGAGAAAGGGGTCCGGGATCACCCCCGCCGCCAGCAGATCGGTGTGCACACAGCCCGGCACCGCGGCGGGGAGCTCGGCCCCCTCGTGCCGCAGGATCCAGCCCTCGCTGAGCGGTGTTTCCTGAAGCATGCGCACTCCCTAAACCGATCAAGTCCAGTTGCCGAGAAGCGATGGAAACGGTTTGGCATCGTTGGCGAGATAGGGACTTTACCGGTTAAGAAAACGTTGTCAGAGTTCGGAACCAGCCAACCCGCTCGTGCTCGTCCGTCCCAAGAACGGAGCTGACGCACATGAACCGCCGTACAGTCCTGGCCCTGGCCGTGGGAGCCGCCCTGCTCGTCCCGGGGTGCACCGGCACCGGAGGTTCCACGAAAGGCGCCGACGCGAAGGCCGCTGACGACCCGTCAAAGGTCACCGGAACCATCAAAGTCCTCACCGTGCGGACCGACCTCGTGCAGGACGGCACGATGAAGAGGTACGCCGCCGAGTTCAACAAGACCTATCCCAAGGTCAAGGTCGAGTTCGAGGCCCTCACCAACTACGAGGCCGAAGTCAAGATCCGTATGAACACGGAGAACTACGGCGACGTCCTGCTGATCCCCGCGGTCATCAAGAAGGCCGACTACCCGAAGTTCTTCGCCTCCCTCGGCACCCAGGCCGAGCGCGGCAAGAAGTACCGCTTCACCGACTTCACCACCGTCGACGGCAAGGTCTACGGACAGACCACGAACGGCGGGATGCCCGGCTTCGTCTACAACAAGCGGATCTGGAAGGAGGCCGGGATCACCGAATGGCCCACCACCCCGGCCGAGTTCCTCGCAAGCCTCAAGGCCATCAAGGCCAAGACCGACGCCATCCCGTACTACACCAACTTCTCGGCCGGCTGGACGCTCACCTCGTGGACGTACGTCGACGGCGCCGTCCACTGCGACCCGCAGGCGACCACGAAACTGGCCGAGGGCGACCCGTGGGCGAAGGACGCCGACCTGCGCGTCGGCGACACCCTGCTCTACGACATCGTGAAGTCCGGCCTCGTCGAGAAGGACCCCACGACGAGCAACTGGGAGGAGTCCAAGCCCCGCACCGCGAAGGGCGAGATCGCGACGCAGTGGCTGGGCACCTGGGCCATCGTCCAGTTCCAGGACGCCGCCAAGAAAGCCGGGGCCGACCCCGACGACATCGGCTTCATGCCCTTCCCGTCCCAGACGAACGGCAAGTTCTGCGCGACCGTCGCCCCGGACTACAACCAGGCCGTCAACGTCCACTCCAAGCACAAGGAAGCGGCCCGCGCCTGGATCGACTGGTTCACCGACAAGTCCACCTACGTCGAGGACAACCTCGCCATCTCCCCGCTCAAGGACGCGCCCATGCCCGAGGTCCTCAAGCCGTACGAGGAGGCGGGCGTCCAGCTCATCGAGGTGGACGACACCAAGGGCGCGGAGGTCAAGCAGATCGACAACACCTCGGAGGTCGGCATCTACGCCCCCGAGTACCGCCAGAACCTGGTCGACCTGGCCCGGGGCGCGCGCAAGGGCAGCCTCGACGACTTCCTCGCCGACCTCAGCGAGCGCTGGACGGACGCCCAGAAGGCCGCGGGGTCCTGACCGATGACGGACACCACTCAGAAGGCGGCAGCGAAGACCGCCGCGGGGGCGGCACCGGCCGCCCCCGTCCCGGCCCCCGCCGCGCGCCGGCACCGCGTGTGGCGCGGGGTCACCCCGTGGCTCTTCCTCATCGCCCCGCTCGCCCTGCTGATCACCTTCACCTACGCGCCGATCGCCAACATGGTGGCGTACAGCCTCACCGACTGGGACGGCGTGAGCCCCGAACTGCGCTACACGGGCGCCGGGAACTACGAGGAGATCTTCACCCGCCCGGAACTCTTCGAGGTGTTCTGGGTCAGCGGCTACTACCTGGCCGCCTCCGCCCTCCAGATCGTCGCCGCGCTCTACTTCGCGACGATCCTGAGCTTCAACATCCGCTTCCGGAACTTCTTCAAGGGCGTGCTGTTCTTCCCGTATCTGATCAACGGGGTGGCGATCGGCTTCGTCTTCCTCTACTTCTTCCAGGACGGCGGCACCCTCGACTCGGTCCTGAGCCTCTTCGGAGTGCAGACCGACCACGCCTGGCTCGGCACCCCGGTCTCCGCCAACACCTCGCTCGCCGGCGTCTCGATGTGGCGCTATCTGGGCCTGAACTTCGTCCTGTTCCTCGGCGCGATCCAGTCGATCCCGGGGGAGCTGTACGAGGCGGCCGAACTGGACGGCGCGAACCGCTGGCACCAGTTCCGCTACATCATCGCGCCGGGCATCAAACCGGTGCTGACCCTGACAGTCATCCTCTCGATCTCCGGCTCGCTGTCGGCCTTCGAGATCCCGTACATCATGACCGGCGGCGCCACCGGCACCGAGACCTTCGTGATCCAGACGGTCAACCTGGCCTTCCGCTTCAACAAGACGGGCCTCGCCTCGGCCGCCGCGGTGGTCCTGCTGCTGATCATCCTGCTGGTGACCTGGGTCCAGCGGCGCCTCGTCCCCGACGACAAGGTGGATCTCGTATGACACGCCACGCGGTGTCCCGCGCTCTCGTCTACCTGTCCCTGAGCGCCGCGACCGTGGTGGTCCTGCTGCCGCTGGTCGTCGTCCTGCTGACCTCGCTCAAGTCGGAGAAGGAGATGGCGAATTCGAGCGGCGCCCTGAGTCTCCCCGACAACCCGCTGAACTTCGGCAACTACGTGTCGGCGTTCCAGGACGGCGAGATGCTCTCCGCCTTCGCCAACACGGCGGTCATCCTGCTGATCTCGATCGGCGGCACGGTCCTCATCGGCTCGATGACCGCGTACGCCATCGACCGCTTCACCTTCCGCTTCCGCAGACTGGTGGTGGCGCTCTTCCTGATCGCCGCGCTGGTCCCCGGTGTGACGACCCAGGTGGCGACCTTCCAGATCGTCAACAGCTTCGGCATGTTCGACACCCTCTGGGCGCCGATCGCGCTCTACATGGGCACGGACATCGTCTCGATCTACATCTTCCTGCAGTTCGTCAGGTCGATCCCGATCTCCCTGGACGAGTCGGCCCGCCTGGACGGGGCCAACACGTTCACCATCTACTGGCGGATCATCTTCCCGCTGCTGAAGCCGGCGATAGCGACGGTGGTGATAGTGAAGGGGATCACGGTCTACAACGACTTCTACATCCCCTTCCTCTACATGCCGTCGGAAGATCTTGGCGTGATCTCGACGTCCCTGTTCCGCTTCCGGGGCCCGTACGCGGCGCACTGGGAGGTCATCTCGGCGGGAGCGGTGCTGGTGATCCTGCCGACGCTGATCGTCTTCCTGAGCCTGCAACGCTTCATCTACAACGGTTTCATGCGAGGAGCGACCAGATAGGAGACCTCTCAGGCGGACAAGGCACTCACGAGAACCGGAGTGACGAGCTCGACCTGCCACGGCCGAGCCCCGTACCCCGCAAGCGCCGCGCCCACGGACTCCGCGTCCACGTTCTTCGGCGGCTCCCAGCAGACCCGTCGAACCGTGTCCGGAGTGATCAGGTTCTCCTGAGGCATGTTGAGCCGCTCCGCCAGCGCGGAGACCCCGGCCCGAGCCGCGGACAACCGAGCCGCGGCGGCGGGGTCCTTGTCGGCCCAGGCCCGAGGCGGCGGCGGCCCCGTGACCGGCTGGCCAGGCGCGGGCAACTGCGCCTCGGACAGTCCCTTGGCCCGGTCCACCGCGGCCTGCCACTGCTCCAGCTGCCGCCGCCCCATCCGCTGCCCGAACCCGTTCAGCGCGGCCAGTGCTTGCGCATCGGCCGGAAGGGAAAGCGCCGCCTCCACGATGGCCGTGTCCGACAGCACCTTGCCCGGCGACACATCCCGCCGCTGGGCGATCCGGTCCCGCGTCTGCCACAGCTCCCGCACCACGGCCAGCTGCCGACGCCGCCGCACCTTGTGCATCCCGGACGTCCGACGCCAGGGATCCTTACGAGGCTCGGGCGGCGGAGCCGAAGCGATCGCGTCGAACTCCTGCCGCGCCCACTCCAGCTTCCCCTGCCGGTCCAGCTCCTTCTCCAGCGCGTCCCGCAGGTCGACGAGGAGCTCCACGTCCAGCGCCGCGTAGCGCAGCCACGGCTCGGGCAGCGGACGCGTCGACCAGTCGACCGCGGAGTGTCCCTTTTCCAGTACGAAGCCCAGGACGCCCTCGACCATCGCGCCGAGGCCGACCCGGGGGAACCCGGCGAGCCGTCCGGCGAGCTCGGTGTCGAAGAGGGAGGTGGGCACCATGCCTATCTCGCGCAGACATGGAAGATCCTGCGTGGCGGCGTGCAGCACCCACTCCACACCGGACAGCGCCTCGCCGAGCCCGGAGAGGTCGGGGCAGGCCACGGGGTCGATCAGCGCGGATCCCGCGCCCTCGCGGCGCAGCTGGACGAGGTAGGCGCGCTGTCCGTAGCGGTAGCCGGACGCGCGTTCGGCGTCGACGGCGACGGGTCCTGAGCCGGCCGCGAACGCGGCGATCACCCGGGCGAGCGTGTCCTCGTCGGCCACCACAGGCGGGATGCCCTCGCGCGGTTCGAGCAAAGGAATCGGCTCGGGACCCGGTTCAGGATCGGGCGCCCCCGTAACAGAAGATCCGCCGTCGTCCGGAGGGGCGCCTCCGGTGGTTCGCAGTGAGCTGTCTGCTGCGGTGTCTTGGGCGTCGGTCACATGTCAAGGGTATCTGTGTATGGACAGCGCCCGCCGACGGAACGTTCCGTCGACGGGCGCCTGAGGGTCGTAAACCAGTCAGGTCGGTGAATCCTCGGGTTCACGACCGATCGGGGGCGTGCTCCGGGATCCAGGACTGATCCAGTTCACGTCCGTGAAGGGGGGAAGGTCAGTGGATGATGCCCGTGCGCAGGGCCACCGCGACCATGCCGGCGCGGTCGCCGGTGCCCAGCTTGCGGGCGATGCGGGCGAGGTGGCTCTTGACGGTCAGCGCGGACAGGCCCATCGAGACGCCGATGGCCTTGTTGGACTGGCCCTCCGCGACCAGTCGCAGCACCTCGACCTCGCGGCCGGAGAGCTCGCGGTAGCCGCCCGGGTGGCTCGGGGCACCCGGGGGGCGGCGGTGCATTCCGGCGGCGCGGGAGCCGATGGGCGCGGCGCCCGGTCGGGAGGGGAGCCCGACGTTGGTGCGGGTGCCGGTGACGACGTAGCCCTTGACGCCGCCCGCGAGGGCGTTGCGCACGGCGCCGATGTCGTCGGCCGCGGAGAGGGCGAGGCCGTTGGGCCAGCCCGCGGCGCGGGTCTCGGACAGGAGGGTCAGGCCGGAGCCGTCGGGCAGGTGGACGTCGGCGACGCAGATGTCACGGGGGTTGCCGATACGGGGACGGGCCTCGGCGACGGACGAGGCCTCGATGACATCGCGTACACCGAGCGCCCAGAGGTGGCGGGTGACGGTGGAGCGGACGCGCGGGTCGGCCACGACCACCATCGCGGTCGGCTTGTTCGGGCGGTAGGCGACCAGGCTTGCGGGCTGCTCGAGGAGAACGGACACCAGGCCTCCTGGGGTGGGGGACGGCTGTGAGGTCACAGACGTCTTCGGCATCAAACCCATAGGCCTTTAGAGAAAGATCACGATCTAGTGAGTAACAATTGGTGCAATTCGGACGTGTGGTCGATCGTTCGGTGAACGATTGGGTTCGTTCGAGGGATCACTCCTGACCGAATGTGGCCGTGTCGACAAAGTGATCCCGAAGAACCGAACGTCAGCGGGACTGCGGTCCCCGCCGCTGCGGCAACGTCACGACCGACGCGTCGCCCGGACCGGCCGGCGGCAGGCCCGCGACCTGGGCCAGCAGATCGCACCAGGCCGCCAGATGACCCGCCGTGTCCGGCACGCCGCCCAGGCCCTCACGAGGCGTCCAGGACGCCCGGATCTCGATCTGCGAGGCGGCCGGACGCTCGGCGAGGCCACCGAAGTAGTGGGAGCTCGCCCGCGTGACCGTGCCACTGGGCTCACCGCACGCCAGACCACGCGCCTGGAGCGCACCCGTCAGCCACGACCAGCACACGTCGGGCAGCAGCGGATCCGCCGCCATCTCCGGCTCCAGCTCCGCGCGCACCAGCGTCACCAGCCGGAACGTGCCCCGCCAGGCGTCATGCCCGTCCGGGTCGTGCAGCAGCACCAGCCGGCCGTCGGCCAGGTCCTGGTCGCCGTCGACGACCGCGGCCTCCAGCGCGTAGGCGAAGGGCGCGAGCCGCTGCGGCGCGCGCGTCGGCTCCACCTCGATCTGCGGTCGCAGCCGGGCCGCCCTCAGTGCATCGACGGCGGCCCGGAAGGGCGGCGGAGCGTCACTGCTCGCATTCCGGTCCCCCTCCTTCGCGTCGTCCATTCCGCCAGCGCCGTCCGACAGTCGTCCCTGAGCCGCAGCCATGCGGGAAGATTAGGGGAACCATGGCTCGGCGCGGGCCAGACACCCCGTGGCCCGGCGCGGGGGCCGCCGCGGAAGCCGACCAGGGTCGAGAACCGCCCCTGGCGCCGTGCGAGACTTTCCCCCGTGAGTGCCAACGAGAGCCAGCCGACCGCCACGTACGATTCCGCCTTCCTCAAGGCCTGCAGGCGCGAGCCCGTGCCGCACACCCCGGTGTGGTTCATGCGGCAGGCCGGGCGCTCACTGCCGGAGTACCGCAAGGTCCGCGAGGGCGTCGGGATGCTCGAGTCCTGCATGCGGCCCGAGCTGGTCACCGAGATCACCCTCCAGCCGGTGCGCCGGCACCACGTGGACGCGGCGATCTACTTCAGTGACATCGTCGTCCCGCTCAAGGCCATCGGCATCGACCTCGACATCAAGCCCGGCGTCGGCCCGGTCGTCGAGAAGCCGATCCGCACCCGCGCCGACCTGGCCCAGCTCCGCGACCTCACCCCCGAGGACGTCTCCTACGTCACCGAGGCCATCGGCCTGCTGACCCGCGAGCTCGGCGCCACCCCGCTCATCGGTTTCGCGGGCGCGCCTTTCACCCTCGCGAGTTACCTCGTCGAGGGCGGACCGTCGCGGACGTACGAGAACGCCAAGGCGATGATGTACGGCGACCCCGAACTCTGGGCCGACCTGCTCGACCGCCTCGCAGAGATCACGGCCGCCTTCCTGAAGGTGCAGATCGAGGCCGGCGCCTCGGCGGTCCAGCTGTTCGACTCCTGGGCCGGCGCGCTCTCCCCGGCCGACTACACGAACTCGGTGCTGCCGCACTCCGCCAAGGTCTTCGACGCGGTCGCCGGGTACGGCGTCCCGCGCATCCACTTCGGTGTCGGCACCGGTGAGCTGCTGAAGCTGATGGGCGAGGCCGGCGCGGACGTCGTCGGCGTCGACTGGCGCGTCCCGCTCGACGAGGCGGTGCGCCGGGTCGGCCCCGGCAAGGCGCTCCAGGGCAACCTCGACCCGACCGTCCTGTTCGCCGGCACGGAGGCCGTCGAGGCCAAGACCCGCGAGGTGCTGGACTCCGCGAAGGACCTCGAGGGCCATGTCTTCAACCTCGGTCACGGCGTCATGCCGTCCACCGACCCGGACGCGCTGACCCGCCTTGTGGAGTACGTCCACACGCAGACCGCCCACTGATCTACCACGTGTGCCGGGGCCGCGCCTTCCTGCCGAACAGCAGACCGCGCGGTTCCGGCGGCTGGGGCGTGCCCGCCCTGAGCGGCCAGGCCAGCAGCATGCCCGCGAGGAAGCCCACGATGTGCGCCGCGTACGCCACGGTCCCGGCGTCGGAGACGCCCTCGCCGGACGAGTACACGGCCTGGAGCACGAACCAGAACCCCAGCACCAGCCAGGCCGGCAGCCTGAGCGGCAGGAAGATCAGGAACGGCACCAGGACCCACACCCTGGCCTTCGGATACAGCACCAGATAGGCGCCGAGCACTCCGGCGATGGCTCCCGACGCGCCGATCAGGGGGTCGCCCGAGTCGTCGTTGAGGAGCGCGAAGCCGTACGACGCCGCGTAGCCGCAGACGACGTAGAAGAGCGCGAACCGCACATGGCCCATGCGGTCCTCGACGTTGTTGCCGAAGATCAGCAGGAAGAGCATGTTGCCCAGCAGGTGCAGCCAGCCGCCGTGCAGGAACATCGCGGTGAACACGGACACCACGGGTGACTTGTCGTACGCCGGCGGCCCGACCACGCAGCCCTGGCCGCCGGGCCCCACGTCACCGGTGGGGACCACCTGGGGCAGCTGATGGTGGATCAGCTCCTGCGGCACCGCCGCGTAGTGATCCAGGAACGCCTGCAGATGGCAGAGCTGGGACAGGCTGCTGTCGCCCGCCACGGAGCCGGCCAGGCCGGGCGTGTACAGGAAGACCAGTACGTTCGCGGCGATCAGCGCGTACGTCACCACGGGGGTGCGGCGCACCGGGTTCACGTCATGGACGGGGATGACCACAAGGAAGTACTGCCCGCGATGTGGTCCGCGAATCGGTGAACACCGGCACGCACGCGTGCGTATGACTCCTCAACCGCCCGCGGCGCGGGGAAGGCGGGTCGCGGGGTGCTGCATTTTCCCGGGGGCGTTGACATCAGCGGCTGTCGCCGCGGGCCCCCGGACCCCCAGCAGAAAAGCAGGTCAGTGCA
Source organism: Streptomyces sp. NPDC001536 (assembly GCF_042894505.1). Taxonomy (NCBI): domain Bacteria; kingdom Bacillati; phylum Actinomycetota; class Actinomycetes; order Kitasatosporales; family Streptomycetaceae; genus Streptomyces; species Streptomyces sp. NPDC001536. The sequence continues at coordinate 544,488 of NZ_JBIAVQ010000002.1, read as the reverse complement.
GATGACCGGCGCGAACATTGCGCGGCAAACCTGAGTAAACGTGAGGAACAGGCGATGAACGACCGAGTTACTCCTCCGATCCATGCGCTGCCGGACGGCGAGGCGGAAGTCGCCGTCGTGCTGCGGCTGCCGTGGGAAGACGTGGCCCGGCTGGGCCAGGACGCGGGGCGGCTCGCCTCGCAGATGCAGCGGCCCGTGACCCTCGACGAGGCGGTGAGCCACCGGCTGCGGTCGACCCGGCCCGCGGCCCACGCGAAACCGGCGGGGGAGCAGCCCGCCGCGGTGGCGCCGAGCGCCTCCGTCTCCTCCCTGCCGCCCCGCCCGCCCGCCGACCAGGCCCGTCAGGCCATCGAACGGATCAACGGCTCGGCATAGCCGTCAGGAGGCCCGCACTTTCAGCGCCGCCTTGCGGGCCGCCACCAGCACCGGGTCCCACACCGGGCTGAACGGTGGGGCGTAGCCCAGGTCCAGGGCCGTCATCGCCTCCACCGTCATCCCGGCCGTGAGCGCCACCGCCGCGATGTCGACCCGCTTGCCCGCGCCCTCCCTCCCGACGATCTGCACACCGAGGAGCCGCCCCGTGCGGCGCTCGGCGAGCATCTTCACCGTCATGGGGGAGGCGCCGGGGTAGTAGCCCGCGCGGGACGTGGACTCGATGGTGACCGCCACGAACTGGAGCCCCGCCCTGCGCGCGTCCTTCTCCCGCAGACCCGTGCGGGCGATCTCCAGGTCGCACACCTTGCTCACCGCCGTGCCGACCACACCCGGGAAGGTCGCGTAGCCGCCGCCCACGTTCGCGCCGATGATCTGCCCGTGTTTGTTGGCGTGGGTGCCGAGGGCGATGTGCCGCTCCTGCCCGGAGACCAGGTCGAGGACCTCCACGCAGTCCCCGCCCGCCCAGATGTTCTCGTGCCCGCGCACCCGCATGGCGAGGTCGGTCAGGAGCCCGTCGTGGTGCCCCACGGGCAGCCCCGCCGCCTTGGCCAGCGAGGTCTCCGGGCGTACGCCGATGCCCAGCACCACCACGTCCGCCGGGTACTCGGCGTCCTCCGTGGCCACCGCGCGCACCCGGCCGTCCTCGCCGGTCAGGACCTTGGTGACCTCCGCGTCGTTGACCATGGTGATCCCCATGCCCTCCATCGCCTCGTGCACCAGCCGGCCCATGTCCGCGTCGAGCGTGGACATCGGCTCGCTGCCGCGGTTGACGACGGTCACCTCGTAGCCCCGGTTGATGAGGGCCTCGGCCATCTCCACGCCGATGTACCCGGCGCCGACCACCACCGCCTTGCGGCCACGCGTGCGTGTCAGCGTGTCGAGCAGCGCCTGGCCGTCGTCCAGGGTCTGCACCCCGTGCAGACCCGGCGCATCCGCACCCGGCATCTCCGGTCGGATCGGGCGGGCGCCGGTCGCGATCACGAGTTTGTCGTACGACGTCCAGGACTCGGCCCCGGAATCGAGGTCACGCGCGCGTACCCGCTGTCCGGCCACGTCGATCTCCGTGACCTCCGTGCGCATGCGCAGATCGATGTCACGGGCCCGGTGCTCCTCGGGCGTCCGTGCGATCAGCTCGTCGCGCTCCTCGACGTCACCGCCCACCCAGTACGGGATGCCACACGCCGAGTACGAGGTGAAGTGACCCCGCTCGAACGCCACGATCTCCAGTGCCCCGGACCCCTTCAGCCGGCGCGCCTGTGACGCCGCGGACATCCCCGCGGCGTCACCGCCGATCACGACCAGCCGTTCCCTCGCAGCGCTCATGTTCATGCGAACACGCTACGTGCGCAGGGCATTTCAGTCCTGCTCGCCCTCCTGCTCGGTGCGTCCCGGCTGCGGTGCCGGACGGGCCGTCGGCAGCGGGCCCAGCAGGCTCGACGCGCTCGCCGGGGCCGGGCGGCGGGGCAGCCGGGGGCGTACCCAGCGCAGCCAGATCAGCAGGATCAGGGCCAGCACCGCGGCGAAGGGCAGCACCGCGGCCAGGGCGACCACGATCCAGCGCAGCATGGACACGAACGCGTCCCAGCCGCCCGTCAGCGCGTCCAGGACCCCCGGGTCGTCGTCCTCGGCGGCCTTCGTCACCGGCTTCTCGGACAGGGACAGGGTGATCGTGGCCAGGCTCGTGCGGTCCTTCAGGGACGCCTGCCGGGCGAGCAGTGCCTCCAGGTCGGCCTGACGGGTGCTCAGCTCGCCCTCCAGGGTCACCACGTCGCTCAGCTTGGTGGCCTGGTCCATCAGCTCCCGGATCCGCGCCACGCTCGCGCGCTGCGTCTTGATGCGGCTCTCCACGTCCACGACCTGCTCGGTGACGTCCTGCGCCTTCGCCGTACGCTCCAGCAGCTTGCCCGAGCCCTCCAGTTCGGCGAGGACCTCCTCGTACTGGTCGGCGGGCACCCGCAGGGTCACCTGTGTCTCCTCGGTGCCCTCCTCGTCGCGGAAGGTGGACTCCTTGCCCACGTAGCCGCCCGCGTTCACGGTGGCCGTGCGGGCCGCCTCCAGCGCCTTCGGCACGTTCTTGACCTGCACGGTCAGTTCGGCGGTGCGGATGATGTGGCTCGTCGGGAGCTTGGGCGCGGTGGAGGCCTGCTTGCCGCCGCCGGCCGCGTCGTCCGCGGCGCCGCCCGGGGCGGCCTCCTTGGCCTGCGACTGGGCGGCGTCGGAGTCGGCCAAGGAGTCACCGGAATCGTCTCCCGCGCCGGTGCAGCCGGTCAGGGCCAGGGCCGTCGCCAGCAGGAGCCCGGCCAATGCCGGGACCGGTCGTACGGAGCGTCGTGCGCGCATGGGCCTACCCCCGAGGGTCGTGACGAACTGACGCTTCTTCGACGCCGGGACGCACCGGAACGTTGGGGCGGAACGATCCCGATGCGGTCACGGTCAGGACTCGGACGGGCCATATGGCCCTGGCCGGACTGTCGGTGGCGTCTGAGAGGGTGGAGCCATGAGCGGATCAGGTACGGCGGAGCACGTCGTCGTCATCGGAGCCGGGATCGCGGGCCTCGCCGCCGCGCACCGGCTGCTTCAGCGCGGGGCGCGGGTGACCGTCCTGGAGGCGTCCGGCCGCGTCGGCGGCAAGCTGCTGCCCGGCGAGATCGCCGACGCGCGCGTGGACCTCGGGGCCGAGTCGATGCTGGCGCGCAGACCGGAGGCGATCGCCCTCGCCCGCGAGGTGGGCCTCGACAGCCGCCTGAAACCGCCGGCCACCGCGACCGCCTCGATCTGGACCCGCGGCGCCCTGCGCCCCATGCCCAGGGGCCATGTGATGGGCGTCCCCGGCACCGCGTCCGCCCTGTCCGGCGTCCTGTCCGACGAGGGCCTCGCCCGCATCGAGCGCGACGCCGACCTGCCGCGCACGGAGGTCGGCGACGACGTGGCGGTGGGCGCGTACGTGGCGGAGCGCCTCGGCCGCGAGGTCGTCGACCGCCTGATCGAGCCGATGCTCGGCGGCGTGTACGCGGGCGACGCCTACCGCATCTCGATGCGCTCGGCGGTCCCGCAGCTCTTCCAGGCCGCGAAGACGCACTCCTCGCTGACGGAAGCGGTCCGCGAGATCCAGGCGAAGGCCGCCGGCACCCAGCAGGCGGGGCCGGTGTTCATGGGCATCGAAGGCGGCGTGGGCAGCCTGCCGCTCGCGGTCGCCGAGTCCGTACGCGCGCGTGGGGGAGAGATCCTCACCGGCACACCCGTGACCGAACTCCGACGTGAGGGAGCCGGGGGCTGGCGGATCGTCGCCGGCGATCGTGTCCTGCACGCCGACTCCGTGGTCGTCGCCGTCCCGGCTCCCGCCGCCGCGGACCTCCTGCGCGCCGAAGCCCCTGAGGCCGCCGCCGAACTGGCCGGCGTGGAGTACGCCTCCATGGCCCTGATCACCCTCGCCTACCGCCGCGCGGACACCGCCCTCCCGGCGGGCAGCGGCTTCCTCGTGCCGCCGGTCGACGGGCGCACCATCAAGGCGTCCACGTTCGCCTCCCAGAAGTGGGGCTGGATCGCCGACGAGAACCCGGACGTCGTCGTCCTGCGCACCTCGGTCGGCCGCTACGGCGAGACGGCGATCCTGGAACGCGACGACGCCGACCTCGTCGACGTCTCCCGGCACGACCTGAAGACGGCCACCGACCTCGACGCGCGCCCCCTCGAAACCCGCGTCACCCGCTGGACCGACGGCCTGCCGCAATACCCCGTCGGCCACTACGCGCGCGTGGCGCGCATCCGCGAGCACGTGGCCAAGCTCCCGGGCCTCGCGGTCTGCGGAGCGCAGTACGACGGCGTCGGCATCCCGGCGTGCATCGCGAGCGCGTACGCGGCGGTCGACCAGATCCACGGCGATGCCCGCGGTGTGCAGGAGCTCACCGCCAACCCGGTGCAGAGTCTGCACGGAGGAGCAGGAGAATAAGGACCATGAGCAACGACGCCCCCACCCCCGAGGCCGGCCGGATCCCGAACAAGGGCAAGCTGGCCAAGGACCTCAACGAGGTCATCCGCTACACGCTCTGGTCCGTCTTCAAGCTGAAGGACGTGCTCCCCGAGGACCGCGCGGGCTACGCCGACGAGGTCCAGGAGCTCTTCGACCAGCTCGCCGCCAAGGACGTCACCGTCCGCGGCACCTACGACGTGTCCGGGCTGCGCGCCGACGCCGACCTCATGATCTGGTGGCACGCGGAGACCAGCGACCAGCTCCAGGAGGCGTACAACCTCTTCCGCCGCACCAAGCTGGGCCGCGCCCTGGAGCCGGTGTGGTCGAACATGGCGCTGCACCGCCCCGCCGAGTTCAACCGCTCGCACATCCCGGCGTTCCTCGCCGACGAGACGCCGCGCAACTACGTCAGCGTCTACCCCTTCGTGCGGTCCTACGACTGGTACCTGCTGCCCGACGAGGACCGCCGCCGCATGCTCGCCGACCACGGCAAGATGGCCCGCGGCTACCCGGACGTCCGCGCCAACACGGTCGCCTCCTTCTCGCTCGGCGACTACGAATGGCTGCTGGCCTTCGAGGCCGACGAGCTGTACCGCATCGTCGACCTCATGCGCCACCTGCGTGCGTCCGAGGCCCGCATGCACGTCCGCGAGGAGGTCCCGTTCTACACGGGCCGCCGCAAGGACATCGCCGAACTGGTCGCGGGCCTCGCCTGATCAGGCCGCGGGCCGGGCGGCCGACTTCTTCAAGGAGCGGTCGCGCGGCTTGGGCTCCGGGTGCGGTGCGCACGCCGCGCGCCGCGCCGGGAGCCGCCCTTCCAGCAGATACGCGTCCACATGCCCGTTGACGCACGGGTTCGGGCCGCCCGCGATGCCGTGCGTGCCCGCGTCCCGCTCCGTCACCAGGACCGAGCCCCACAGCCGCCGGTGCATCTCCAGGGCGCCCTCGTACGGCGTCGCCGCGTCCCGCTCGGCCGCCAGGATCAGCGTCGGCGGCAGCTCACCGGGACCGGTCCGCACATCCAGCGGCTCCTGACGCGGCGCCGACCAGTACGCGCAGGGCAGGTTCATCCAGACGTTGTCCCACGTCTCGAACGGCGCCACCCGCGCCAGCCGCGTGTTGTCCCGGTCCCAGACCTTCCAGTCCGTCGGCCAGGCCGCGTCGTTGCACTCGACGGCCGAGTAGACCGCGTTGCCGTTCTCCGCCTCCTTCGCCGCCTCCGGATGCGGCCCCGCCTGCTGGATCAGCGGCTTCGGGTCGCCCTTCAGATACGCCGACAGCGCCTCCGCCCGGTGCGGCCAGTAGTCGTCGTAGTACCCGGCCGTCAGGAACGCCCCCTGCAACTGCCCGGGCCCGACCTTCCCGCCCGCCGGCTCCGCCGCCAGCCGCGCCGCCGCCCTGTCGTAGCTGCGCTGCACCCGCTCCGCCGTGTCGCCGAGCCCGTACACCTTGTCGTGCTTGGCGATCCAGTCCCGGAAGTCCGCCCAGCGGCCCTCGAACGCGGCCGACTGGTCGAGGTTGTTGCGGTACCAGATCTGCGTCGGATCCGGGTTCACCGCCGAGTCGAACACCATCCGCCGTACGTGCGAGGGGAACAGCGTCGCGTACAGCGCCCCGAAGTAGGTGCCGTACGACGCGCCCATGAACGTCAGCTTCTCCTCGCCCAGCGCGGCCCGCAGGACGTCCAGGTCACGGGCGTTGTTGAGCGAGGTGTAGTGGCGCAGTGCGCTGCCCGCCCGCTTGGCGCAGCCGCGCGCGTACGCCTTCGCCTGCGCGATGCGCTCCTGCTTGTACGACTCCGAGGGGTACGTCGGTGCCTGCGAGGGCGCCTTGAAGAAGAGCTTGGGGTCCTGGCAGGACAGGGGCGCCGAACGGCCCACCCCGCGCGGGGCGTAGCCGACGAGGTCGTACGCGGCCGCCAGCCGCTTCCACTCCGGCATCACGCCGATCAGCGGGAAGTACATGCCGGAGGCGCCGGGTCCGCCCGGGTTGAAGACCAGGGCGCCCTGACGGGGCACCTTGCGCTTGCTGTTGCGCGGGTCCTTGTGGGTGGCCCGCACGCGGCTGACGGTGAGCTTGATCTGCTTGCCGTCGGGGCGGGCGTAGTCGAGCGGGACGGAGACCGTGCCGCACTGGACGTTGCCCGGCAGGTCCTCCACCTCGGCGCACTTGCCGAAGGCGATGCCCTCGGCCTCGGCGCGCGCGGCGGCCGTCGCGGTACCGCGCACCTCGGCGGCGCCGGGAGCACCGGAGGTGCCCGACGCGCTGCCGGCCGGGGCGGCCGCGAGAGTGGTCAGGAGCAAGGTCCCGGCGGCCGAGTAGAGGGCGGGGGCTCTCATCGCGTATCCCTTCGGTGCACGGCAGCAACAAAAGGGATGTTTCGTTCGGTTGTCGGCGAAGGCAAGCACCACCCGCCCGGTGTCGGCGCCAATGCCCCCTATGCGCCCCTGGTGTGCCCGGCGCGCCAGTGCTGCTCGCGGTCGGTGAAGGCCGCGCGCAGGTCCGGTTCGCCGACGGCACGGACACCTCGTACGGCGACCGTGGTGAGGTACGTACGGTCGTCACCGCCGCCCGCCCGCCGGGGCAGCGCGCCGAGCAGCCGCTGACCCGCCGGGGAGGCCCAGCGCGAGTACGGGTGCACCTCGATGCGCGCGATGGCCAGACAGCTCAGGGTCAGCGCGAGGGGGAGCGCGAACCAGAGGGCGATCAGATGGCGCGGTACGTCCGACGGGGCGGGCGTCAGCAGCGCGGTCGCGCCCAGCGCGAGGACGACGACCGAGGCGAGCTGCACCTGGCGGACCGCGGCCGCGACCGTCGTGCGCGCCCCGTCGGGCACGGCGAGGCCGGCGCGGACGAGACGCTCGGCGAGACCGCGTACCGGGGCCGCGGTGGCGGCGGCGTCCCGGACCGGGGCGATACGGGACTGCCCCTCCGGCCCGATCGCCCCTATGACGGAGCGCTCGATCTCGTCCCGGCCGCGCGGGTCGACGACCGTCGCCCAGCCCGTGTGCGCGAGCAGCAGCCGGCGCTGGCGGGCCATGGAGACGAGGGTGAGGTCGGCGACCCGGCGCGGGCCGCCGGACAGGAACGCCGCCTCGTACAGCGTGAGGTCGTGTCCGTGGCCCGCGTCCACGTCGTCGGCCGCGGCGCGTACGGCGGCCAGGCACAACCGGGTACACGCGGTTCCGGCGGCGGCCCAGGCCAGCAGCAGGAGAAGGACCCAGAACATGACGCTGTTCTATGCGAGATGGTCTGGACTGCGCCATGCCTTGTTCACAATCCGGACGGATGTTTGCCGGTATGTGACGTTCCCCTTAGGGTTCGCGCGGGGGTGGGCTGGTGGCCGGCGGGGGGAGTGAGTAGCTCGGGGTCACCGGGACGGCCGGGGGCGGGGAAGCCGTGAGGGCGGGTGGTGCCGGGGAGTTGGTGATCGGGGGTGTGCTGCCGGCGACCATGTCCTGGGCCAGGGCGTCGAAGTCGACGTAGCCCGTGGCCTCCAGGATCTTGATGTGGTCCAGGACGGTGGTGTTGGCGTCGTCGGCGAGGGTGCGGACCAGGGCGTTGCGGGTGCTCGCCCGGACCTGGGCGACGACGGAGAAGACCTTGCCGTGCGCGAGGCGCAGGATGTTGGCGAACTCGCGGTCGTACTCGACGCCTTGGGCCGCGTTCAGGGTGGCGAGCCACTCCTTCTGCTGGTCGTTCGGCTCGTTGGGGAGCGCCAGGCCCAGCTGCGAGGCGACGTCACGCACCCGCTCGTCCAGGAAGGTGTGCCCCTCGACGAGGTGCTGTCCGGCCGTCCGTACGGCCTGTGTCGTGCCCTTCTGCTGGGCCTGCTGACCGGCGGGCAGCTCCCACAGCCCGGCCAGCCGGACCTTCGTGACGAACTCCCGGTCGAGCGCGGACAGCGGTCCGTACTGCGTCGACACGGTCTCGGCGTTGAGCACGTCGGCCGGGGTCCCCGACCGGTCGGCGTAGGACCAGATCGGGAAGATCAGCGCCACCAGGGTCGCTGTCAGACCGGTGATGATGAGCCCCGTGCCGCTGAAAATGCCACGGCCGTTGACGGGGGGTCGCGGTCGCATGGTGCCTCCTGTTACGGCACCGCACGCTAGTGGGATGTCGAGTGCGGGACTGGCATGTTACTGCGCGGTCCGCGCCAACTGCCGTACAGGAGCGAATGGTTGCATCCCGGACACCACGGGCGAATGGTGAGGGGAGGGTTGGTGGCATATCGCGGCAAAGCGTGGCGAACCGAGTGTGAGGGAGATGTGTCGAGGCTACGGTGTTAATCCCGGCACACTCGGCCGCGGTCGGTGCCGGCCGTCACCGTCGCAGCAGCACCCGCCGTGTCGCCCGTGCCAGCCGTACGGCGGGCCGGTGCGACCGCGGCCGCGTGCCCGACCGCTCCAGCCACCACTCCCGCAGCCCGGCCCGGGCGTGCGGGTCCTGCGGCAGGCCGGAGCCGAGGAGGTACCCGGCGAAGTCCAGCGCGTCCCGCCGGTAGCCGGCGCCCATCGGATGCCCGTGGGCGTACCCGAGGAACGCCGCCCGGTACCCCGCCCCGAGAATCTCCGGCAACTCCGGCGCGACCTTCGCCACCACGTCCGCCCGCTTCCCGGCCAACGCCCGCGCCTGCACCCCGACCCGCACCCGATCGAACCCCTCGGGCACGGGCGTCCCCGCGACGAGCGCGGAAAGCAGAGCGGTCTGAGCGAGGGCGAGACGCTGACGGGCGGGGGCGGTGGTGGAAGAGGCCGTGTCGGGGGTGGTGTCGGACGCGGTGGCAGTGGATCCCGCGGTGGTGTCGGGCGCGGCGCTGGGAGCCGTGTCGAGGGCGGCGCTCGTGGTCGTGGCGAGGCCGGTCTCCTGGCCCCGGTCGCCGGAGGCCGCGCGGATCCGCTCCCGCTCACCGGCGCCCGTGGCTCGCGCTCCGGCTTCCGCGGTCCGCCCCGCGGCCTGCGCGACCGACCGCCCGCCGTCCTTCTCCGAGCTCCCCCCGGCCTGCTCGCGCCCCTTCTCCACCGCGCCCCGGATCGCCGTCAGTTCCCCCTCCAGTTCGCTCGGGTCGGGGAAGTTCTCGTCCCTCTCCAGGAGCACCCCGGGCGGGGAGACGCGGGAGGCGAGGTCGGTGAGGATGTCGAGGACCGGGCGGGGGACGGGGTGGGCGTGGCTGTCGTGCCAGACGCCGTCGCGTTCGAAGCCGCCGGCCACGTGGACGTAGGCGATGGCCTCCAGGGGGAGATCGGCGAGGGCCTCGGACGGGTCCTCGCCGCGATTGACGTGGTTGGTGTGGAGGTTCGCGACGTCGATCAGCAGCCGTACGCCCGTGCGGTCGGCCAGCTCGTACAGGAACTGCCCCTCCGTCATCTCCTCGCCCGGCCAGGAGATCAGCGCGGCGATGTTCTCGACGGCGAGCGGCACGGGCAGCGCGGCCTGGGCGATACGGACGTTCTCGCACAGCACGTCGAGCGCGTCACGGGTGCGGGGGACGGGGAGCAGGTGTCCGGCCTCCAGGCGCGGCGAGGCCGTCAGGGGGCCGCCCGCCCGGACGAACGCGATGTGCTCGGTGACCAGCGGTGAGCCCAGGGCCGTGGCACGCTCGGCGAGGGCCGTCAGCCGGTCCTCGTCGGGGCGGTCCGCGCCGCCGAGGCCGAGGGAGACGCCGTGCGGGACGACGGTCACACCGCGCTCGCGCAGCCGCCGCAGCGATTCGGGAAGATGTCCGGGGCAGACGTTCTCGGCCACGGCCTCGACCCAGTCGATACCCGGCATACGCTCCACGGCGTCCGCGATCTCCGGCCGCCACCCTATTCCCGTGCCCAGTCGCTCCATCGTCCCCGTCCCTCCTCCGGCCCGCTCTCCACCCCACCTGGATCCGCTGTGTCGTCCCCTTCGACGGCTCGCTGTTTCCGGCGTGACGGGGGTATGGCCCCGGTGTCCGGCCGCGAATCCCCCCACCCCGTCGTTCAGAGGAACATTTGAGGTTCCGGCCACCTGTGCCAGGAGGTACGCGACGAAGCGCCCGACCGTTCAAGCGGGCGGCTCGCTCACCCCCCACTGCGGCGACCGCCCCAGCAACAGCAGCGTCTCCTCCAGCGGCCCGGCACCCGGCGGCACGTCCAGCACGGCGGCGAACGCGAACCCCGGGCCCCGCCCCGCCGGATCGGCCGGCACCCGCCGGGCCACGGCCAGGGCCGCCGTCAGGACCTCCTCGGGCAGCTCAAGACCGACCCCCAGCGTGGCGGCCACGTCCCAGGCATGCACGACGTAGTCGACGAAGTGGAAGCCGATCGCGAGCCGTCCGGGAAACCGCCCGCCCAGCTCGGGAAGAGTGAACTCCCGCTCCACGGCGCCCGGTTCGGCGAACGCCCCGAGGACGCTCGTCGCGGCCGCCCGATGCACCTTGGCCGGCTCGCCCATGTCCGCCGGCTCCGCCCAGTACGCCGGATCGCCGCCCGCACCCCGCGCGGCGGCCGCGAACCCGTGGTGCTGCGCGGCCATGTGCGCCACCAGCCGCCGCAGCGTCCACCCGGCACAGGGACTGTCCCGCTCCCAGTCCCCGTCCTGCGCGAGTTCCACGACACGCACGGCCTCGTACACCGCGATCCGGTCCAGCTCGACGACGTTCATGCGCACTCCTCGCTGATCGGCTGCCGGGTCCCACGATAAAAGTAAGCGAACGATCGTGCTATTTGTTTTCCGTGACCGGTCCCGGAAGCCGAGCAGCCAACGCCCTTACCCCTCAGCCCACTTGAGGCACCGACGAGGCGTCCACCGCCACCGCCCGCAACCGCGCCGCGATCCCCACCCGCGCCCGTCGATAGGCGAGGTTCTCCCCGTGCAGCACGGACAGCGCGTTCGCCGACTCCATGAGGGCGATCAGCTCGAAGGCGAGCTGCGCGGCATCGCAGTCGCCGGCCAACTCACCGGCCGCACGCGCCTCCTCGACGCACCTCTCCACCTGCGCGCCCCAGTCCCGCTGGGCCCGCACGACCGCATCGTGCACGGCCCCCTCCCGGGCGTCGAACTCGGCCATCACGCCGTAGAAGAAGCAGCCGCCGGGAAAGACCCGCCCCTCCGAGTACTCCAGCCATGCCTCGCACAGCCGCCACACCCGGCCGATCCCCGCCGGCACCTTCGCGGCGGGCTCCACGACCTCCGCGACGAACACCCGCGAGGCCTCCCGCACCGTGGCCAGCTGAAGCTCCTGCTTGGAGCCGAACAGCGCGAACACCCCGCTCTTGCTGAGCCGCAGATCGGTCGCGAGCCGCCCCACCGACAGCGCTTCGAGACCCTCCACCGAGGCGATCTCGACGGTACGGCCGAGCACCAACTGCCGGGTCCGGTTCCCCCGTTCGACCCTGCCGTCGAGCCGGGTCACCGCAGCGCCGGATGGTCGGCGACGACCGTGCACGAGCCCGGTGCGATCTCGGTGAACCCGGCGTCCCGCACCAACGGCAGTCCACTGCCCACGAGTTCACGCCACCGGTCCCGACCGGGCGTCCGTACGGCGACCGGGAACCCGGCGTCCCGCCAAGCGGCCCGCTCCTCGTCCGACAGCTCCCACCAGGCGAGTTGAGCCCCGTGCCCGGCCTGAGCCATCGCCTTCCCGGCCGACATCTCGACGTCCGGGCTCATCCACAGCACGGGCACACCGGGATCGGCGTCGACCGGCGGCTCGGGGTCGTCCAGGTCGGTGCCCGACACCTGGAGCTTGGCCAACTCCTTGGGCCACCCGTCCAACGGCACCGGCGGAAACACCCGCACCTCCGCGGACTTCCCGGTGACCGTGATCCCGGGCAGCGCCTCGGCCTTGCGCCACTCCGCCCCGCGAGCCCGCCGCACGACCTTCCGGATGCGCGCGTCCTGCCAGTCCCGCATGACCTGGGCCCACTCGCCGTCCCCGAGGGAGCGCTCATCGCTGAGCATGACGAGAACGGCACGGGCGGCGGTCTCGAGAGCGTCGGTACGGGCGGGAGGCTCGGCCCGCTCGATCCGCACGACCAACGGCAGAACAAACTGCGGCGCGTGATCGCGGGCAGTGGCCGAGTGCTGGAAAGGACTGTCGCCGGGCGGCATCGAATCAGGGCTCACGCCAGCCAACCTTAAGGGGCGAACCGAGCGACCAGCCACGGACAACCGATGGCCGCCACACGACATCATGACCACCATGGAACGCGCTCTACAGCTGGACAACGTGGGCCGCCGCTACGGCCTACGCGGCCCCTGGGTCTTACGAGGCATCCACCTCACCCTCACCCCCGGCACCCTCACCCGCATAGAAGGCCCGAACGGCACCGGCAAATCCACGCTCCTGCGCCTGCTCGCCCGACTGGACGCCCCGACAGAGGGCCACGTCAGTGGCCGCCCCCGCACCGCCTACGTCCCCGAACGCTTCCCCTCGGCCCTCCCCTTCACCGCCCTCGGATACCTCACCCACCTCGCCACGATCCACGGCCTCTCCCGAACCTCGGCCCAGCGAGCCGCGCTCGACGCCCTGGACCGCTTCGGCGCCACCCCCTACGCCCGCACCCCCATGGCCCAGCTCTCCAAGGGCAGCAGCCAGAAGGTCGCGGTCGCCCAGGCCCTCCTCGCCGAACCGGAACTGCTCGTCCTGGACGAGGCGTGGACCGGCCTCGACGCGGACGCCCGGGCGGAACTGGAGCGCGCGGTCGCCGAGCGCACCGCGGCGGGTGGAGCGGTGGTGTTCGTCGACCACGACCCGAGCCGGCTGGCGGGGGCGCCCGACGCGACGTACGCCGTGCACGAGGGCGGCCTCCATCGTCGTACGACACCGGCCGCCGCACCCTCCGGCCCGCAGGTGACCGTCGTGGCCCAGGGCCCGGCCGGCGGCCGGCTGCCCGCCGACGCGCACCGGACCGCGACCACCGCCGAGGAGAGGGAACCGGGCACCTACCGGGTCACCGTCCCCGCGTCCCACTCGGACGTCCTGCTCCGCACCCTGCTGACGGCCCGGCCGCCGTGGCATGTGGTGAGCGTGAGCCATGAGACACAGGAAGGCGGCCGATGACCGCTCTGCTCCGCTACCAGGCCGCCCTGCTCGTCCGCTCCCAGCGCTGGCTGCCGCCGTTCATCCTGTACGTCGCCTTCCTGGGCATCGGTGTGCAGAGCGGCCAGCCGATCCTCGACTCGCTCGGGTACGCGGCCGCCGCGCTGCTGCCCGTCGCCGCCTGGCTGGTGCGGATCTGTGTGTCCAACGAGCCGCCCGCGGCCCGCGCCTGTGTGTCCGCGGCGGTCGGGCCCGCGCGGGCGCACCTCGCCTCGCTGCTGGTGGCACTCGCCACCGCGGCGCTGCTCGGCACGGTGTCGACGCTCCTCGTGACGCTGATCAGCGATCCGGTGAGCGCCGACCACCAGACCCCGGTGCCACGGTTCCCGGCCGGTGCGGCCGGGCTGCTCGCCACCCTCGCCTGCGCCCTGCTCGGCACAGCCGTCGGCGCGCTCACCACCTGGCCGCTGCTGCGCTCGCCGGGCCGGGCCGTCCCCACGATGCTGCTCGCGGCCCTGCTGACGACGGTCACGACCGGCTCCCCGGCCCAGGCGGCTGTCCAGGGCCTGGTCACCGGCTCCCGCGAGGGCGCGGCCCCGCTGCCGCTGCTGCCCCTGGCCGCGGCCGCCCTGCTCACCGCGGGCGCGACCGCGGTGGCCTGCGCGCTGACGTCCCGTCGCTCACCCTGAGCAGGCGGTCCGCTGGGCCTCCTGCCACTCGCACACGGGGCACAGCGTGATTCCCTTGTACGACTCCGGGTACTCCGTCGGCTTACGGCACAGCACGCACTCCGCGTACGGCGGACCGTCGGCGACCGGCGGCTTCGGCACCTCTCGGATCGTGCAGTAGTCGTCGCTCATGCCTCCAGCGTAGGGCGCTCAGCGCCGTCCGCCCGAGGCCCCGATCAGCTCGGACACCTTCACGAACCGGTAGCCCTCGGCCCGCAGCTCCGGCACGATCCTGCGCACGGCCCGCTCGGTCGCCGGGGCGGCGCTGCGGGTGCAGTGCATGACGACCACGGAACCGGGGCGCACCCCGTCCAGCACCTGCCGGGCCACCGCGTCCGCGTCCGTCGCGAAGGCGTCGCCGCTGACCACGTCCCACTGCACGGCCGTCACGCCGGCCGGGGTCAGCGCCTTGAGGGACTCGCGGTCGTAGCAGCCGCCGGGGAAGCGGAAGTACGGCCTCGCGTCCGGGACGCCCGCCTTCCGGAAGGCGGCGTACGCGCGCTCGACATCCGCCCGCATCCGGTCCCGGGACACCGTCGGCAGTCCGTAGCAGTCGCGGGTGAAGGCGTAGTGGCTGTACGAGTGGTTCGCGACCTCGAAGAGCGGGTCCCGCCCGATCGATCGGGCCTGCGCCGGGTACTCCTCGGCCCACCGGCCCGTCATGAACACGGTGGCCGGCACCTTCAGCGTCCGCAGCGCCGCGATGAGCCGCGGATTGTCGAAGCGCTCGCCGGCCGCCGCGCGGGGCCCCTGGTCCGCGGTCATGTCGGCGTCGAAGGTGAGCGCGACGGTCTTGCCGTGCGTGCGGGGGCCGTTCTCGAAGACGGGCGTGAGACCGGCGGGGCCGGGGGCGAGGGTCGGGGGCCGGGAGGGCGCGGCGGGGGCGGAGGGCGCCGGGCGGGCGGCGCGGGGTGCCTCGGGGGCGGCGGTGCAGGCGGTGAGCGCGGCGCCGAGTGCGCAGGTGGCCGCTACTTGTCGTACTCGAATGATCACCGCATGAACATAACGGGATGAATCGGGCACATCCCGGATTGCGGGCGCTCACGCGCCGGGAGGCGGGGTGCGCCTCCCGGCGGAGGGTCCTATCCGCGCCAGGGACCCGTCACCGCGAACGTCGTCCCCGGCGTGTAGCAGTTGACGTACATCGTGTCGCCGTCGGGGGAGAAGGTGACCCCCGCGAACTCGCCCCACTCCGGCGCCTCGGGGGTGCCGATGTTCTGGGCGTTGCGGGCCATCGCGTACACCTCGCCCCGGCGGGTGACGCCGTAGACGTGCTGTGCGCCGTTGCCGTCCTCGCAGACCATCAGGCCGCCGCCGGGGGCGAGGCAGATGTTGTCAGGGGACTCGCCGGGGAGCTGGATGTCGGTGTCCGGGCCGAAGACGATCACCAGGGTCAGCCGGCGCGAGGACGGGTCGTAGCGCCAGATCTGGCCGAAGTGGTCGGCGGCCGAGCCCTCCGCGCTGTGGGCGAAGGACGACACGAAGTACACGCACTTCCCGCCCCAGTAGCAGCCCTCCAGCTTCTGCGCGTGCGTGATGCCCTTCGGGCCGAAGTCCTGGAGGCGGATGGGGGTCTGGGCGGCCAGCGGGTCCGGTACGTCGACCCACTCGACGCCCTCGAAGCACGCGCCCGTCTCCTGGATGGAGGAGAGGTCCGGTACGCCCGGGACCCGCATCGCCTGGAGCCTGCCGCCCGCGCGCAGGGAACCCAGGCCGCCGAGCGGCTTGTTCGGCAGGAAGCGGTAGAAGAGGCCGAACGGTTTCAGGAACGCGTCCTCGGTCTCGTAGACGATGCCGCGCTTGGGGTCGACGGCGATCGCCTCGTGCTGGAAGCGGCCCATCGCGGTCAGCGGGACCGCACCTGAGCGGCGCGGGTCGGCGCCGTCGACCTCGAAGATGAAGCCGTGGTCCTTGGTGTAGCCGTTGGTGCCGGCCTTGTCCTCGGTCTCCTCGCAGGTCAGCCAGGTGCCCCAAGGGGTGGGCCCGCCCGCGCAGTTGACGGCCGTGCCGGCGATGGCGACCCGTTCCGACAGGACCTTGTTCCGGCCGCCGAGCGTCAGGGACGTACAGCCGCCCTTGGCCGCGGGGTCGTAGGTCAGGCCGGCGATCGTGGGGACACCGATCCTGCCGTTGTGGCGGTTCTCGTGGTTGCGGACCAGGTGGACGCGGCCGTGTCTGCCGGGGAGGGCGGTCATGCCGTCGTGGTTGGAGGGCACCTGGCCCTCGCCGGAGCGGAG
Source organism: Streptomyces sp. NPDC001536 (assembly GCF_042894505.1). NCBI lineage: Bacteria > Bacillati > Actinomycetota > Actinomycetes > Kitasatosporales > Streptomycetaceae > Streptomyces > Streptomyces sp. NPDC001536. Next base: position 528,108 of record NZ_JBIAVQ010000002.1, on the reverse strand, counting down.
CTGGTCGCCCTCACGGGAGAGGACCTGGTAGCGGAAACCTTCCGGCAGATCGAGCAGACCGTTCGGGTCGGGGACCAGCGGGCCGTAGCCCGTATGGCCGACGGACTGTGCGGCGGCGGTGCCCGCGAAGAGTTCGGACAGGGCGCCGGTGAAGGCGATACCCGCCCCCACCGCACCGGAGCGGGCGAGGATCTGACGTCGTGTTGCGGACATGGAGCAGCAACCTTCCTGCTGGCGGACAGGATGTGACGCCGCTGTGTCTATCACCTGGCGCGGGCTCCGGGAACCACGCGCGTAGAGGTGTCACCGGTCGGTGGGGTGCCGCCGGGTGTCCTCGGGGGACTGTCGGGTGTACTCGGGATGCTCCTGGGCCCTCTCCAGGAAGCGCAGCAGCTCCACCGGGAAGGGGAGCACCAGGGTGGAGTTCTTCTCGGCGGCCACCGCCACCACGGTCTGGAGCAACCGCAGCTGGAGCGCGGCCGGCTGCTCGGACATCTCCTTGGCGGCCTCGGCGAGCTTCTTCGACGCCTGGAGCTCGGCGTCCGCGTTGATGATCCGGGCGCGGCGCTCACGGTCGGCCTCCGCCTGCCGGGCCATGGAGCGCTTCATCGCGTCCGGCAGCGACACGTCCTTGATCTCCACGCGGTCGACCTGCACACCCCAGCCGACGGCCGGGCTGTCGATCATCAGCTCCAGGCCCTCGTTGAGCTTCTCGCGGTTGGAGAGCAGGTCGTCCAGTTCGCTCTTGCCGATGATCGAGCGCAGGGACGTCTGGGCCATCTGGGAGACCGCGAACTTGTAGTCCTCGACCTTCACGAGCGCGTTCGCCGCGTCCATCACCCGGAAGTAGACGACCGCGTCCACGCGCACCGTCACGTTGTCCCGGGTGATGCCCTCCTGGGCCGGGATCGGCAGCGTGACGATCTGCATGTTGACCTTGTGCATCCGGTCCACGAAGGGGACCACCATCGTGAACCCGGGCGCCCGCACGTCGCCCATCAGCCGCCCGAGCCGGAAGACCACCCCGCGCTCGTACTGCTTGACGATCCGCGCCCCGGCGGCGACATAGGCCAAGCCGGCGCAACCGGCTGCCGCGGCCACGGTCAGGAGCTCCTGGAGCATGACGACCCCCTCATCCGGAGGGCTTTTATCTGGTTCTGCAACGATATGCCCGATGCCCGGTCCGGGGCCACGACGGGCCCCGGACCGGGCATCGGTGAGCGCTACGGGGCGGTGACCCGCACCGGCTCGGTGCCGACCGCGCTGTGCCGCTCGGCCCAGTTCTCCAGCGCCGTACGGCAGGCGTGGTCCAGGTGGTGCAGACCGGACAGGTCCAGCTCCACCGGGCGGTCCTGCGGCAGGGACTCCAGGCTGTCGAGGATCTTCGGCAGCCTCAGGAAGGTCGCGTTGCCCGACAGATACGCCTGGACGGGTCCGGCGCCCTTGTCCACGACCTCCAGCTTCAGATGCGAGGCCTCCCAGGCGGTCTTGGCGACGGCCAGCGCGAGACCGATGAGGACGCCCTCGAACATGCTCACCGCGACGATCGACACGGCCGTGACCATGAGGATCAGCGCCTCGCCGCGGTGCTCGCGCCACAGCGACACGATCTCCCGCACGGGGATCAGCTTGGCGCCGGAGTAGACCAGGATGCCCGCGAGCGCCGGGATCGGGATGTAGGCGAGGACACCCGGCAGCAGCGCCGCGAACAGCAGCAGCCAGACGCCGTGCATGACCCGGGACGCCTTCGTCCTCGCGCCCGCCTGGACGTTGGCCGCGCTGCGCACGATGACCGCGGTCATCGGCAGGGCGCCGAGCACACCGCACAGCGCGTTGCCCGCGCCCTGCGCGACCAGTTCCTTGTCGTACTCGGTGCGCGGCCCGTCGTGCAGCCGGTCCACCGCCGCCGCGCTGAACAGCGACTCGGCGGACGCGATCAGGGTGAACGCGACGATCGTGGCGAGCACACCGATGCTCGCGAGCTCACCGAAGGCGGTGAAGGACGGCGGCTGGATGGACCCCAGCAGCCCCTGCACCTCGACGGTCGCCACCGGCATGGAGAACGCCAGGGCGGCGAGCGTGGCCAGACCGACCGCGGCGAGCGGACCGGGCACCGTGCGCACCTTCGCCGGCATGCGCTTCCACAGCACCAGGACGGCGATGGTGCCGACGCCGAGCCCGAGCGAGGCCAGCGCCTCGGTGTTCCCGACGGCGTCCGCGAGCGCGCCGGGCAGCCCGGCTATCTTCCCCAGGCCCGAGGCGGGGGCCTTGGCGTCGGCCATCGCGTACAACTGTCCGGCGATCAGCACGAGGCCGATGCCGGCGAGCATGCCCTCGACGACGGAGACCGAGATGGCCCGGAACCAACGGCCCAGCTTCAGGGCGCCCATGAGGATCTGGAGCACGCCCGTGGCCAGCACGATCACACCGAGCACGGGCAGCCCGAACTCCTGGACCGCCTCGAAGACCAGCACGGTCATTCCCGCCGCCGGTCCGGAGACCTGGAGGCTGCTGCCGCGCATGAGGCCGGTGACGATGCCGCCCACGATGCCGGTGACAAGTCCGAGCTCTGCCGGCACGCCCGAGGCGACGGCCACGCCCACGCACAGCGGGAGCGCGACCAGGAAGACGACCAGAGAGGCGGCGAAGTCCTGCCGCAGATGAGGGTATTTGGTCATCGTCGCGATCACAGCGCCTCGAACGTGTCGGTGTCCACGCGGTGTTCCCGCACGGCGCCGGTGTGCACCTCGTAGTACCAGGCACGGATGGTGAGTTGACGATCCGTCAATTTCTTTTCGATGAAGGGGTAGGAGCGCAGTCGCAGCAGCTGCGTCAGGACGTGGCTCTGCACGCCCTCGGCCACGGCGGGATCCTCGGGCGCCCCGGTGGGGCGCGGCGCCGCGTGCGTGAGCCAGTCGCGCACGGCCGGTACGGCGGTCAGGTCGTCGCCGCGGACCAGGGCGCCGACGGCGCCGCAGTGCGAGTGGCCGCAGACCACGATGTCGCTGACGCCGAGCACTTCGACGGCGTACTCGATGGTGGCCGCCTCGCTGGTGGGGTGCTGCGAGGTGTACGGCGGGACGATGTTGCCGGCGGTGCGCAGCTCGAAGAGCTCGCCGGGGCCGGCGCCCGTGATCAGGGCCGGGACGACCCTGGAGTCGGAGCAGGTGATGAACAGGACCTGAGGGGACTGGCCTTCTGCGAGCTTGGCGAACTCCTCAGGGCGCTGTCCGAACAGACGGGCGTTGTCGATGAGGGGCTGCATGTGGTGACTCCTCCTGGCGCGCCTGCAGCGGCGCGTCGGACGTACATGACAGGTGGGGGGGTGCTGCCGTTATCTGTGAGGCAGAGCTCTGGTCGAAGCCTCACTGGCTGTGTGCGCGGTTGCGAACGATGCCGTGATAGCGAAGGAGGCGAGGGGGAGTGGATACGCAGCAGGGGTGGATGGCCCGATCCATGTCGGTTTGTCTCGCAACATGCGTCCCCCTCCCTGTGGTTCACGGCTTACGCGCTTGCCAAGACATGGTCAATGCCTGGTCAAGAAACACGTTAACCCTGCAAAGTTGTTTGCAGGGTTAACTTAACGTTTCGAGCTGAAGAGAGCCTGAAAAGCGTAGGTCGGATGGCGGGAACCAGCCCTTGACCTGCGGGAGTTCACCGGTTAGGCGGGTCCGACGAGTCCCTTGCCGTCACGGGCCAGCGCGGTGAGCCGGGAGATGGCCCGGAAGTACTTCTTGCGGTACCCGCCCTTGAGCATCTCCTCGCTGAACAGCTGGTCGAACGGCTGTCCGGACGCGAGGACCGGAACCTCGCGGTCGTACAACCGGTCCGCGAGCACGACGAGCCGCAGCGCGGTGGACTGGTCCGGAATCGGCTGTACGTCGGTGAGGCACACCGCCTTCAGGCCATCGGTCAGCGCGCCGTACCGGCTGGGGTGGACACGGGCGAGGTGTGCGAGGAGTTGCGGGAAGTCGTCGAGCGAGGCGCCCTCGGTGGCGTACGCCGCCTTGGTGACCTGTTCCTCGGAGTGGGGGGCCGGCGCCTCGGGCAGACCGCGGTGGCGGTAGTCCTCGCCGTCGATGCGCAGCGGGCGGAAGTGGGCGCTGAGTCCCTGGATCTCGCGCAGGAAGTCGGCCGCGGCGAAGCGGCCCTCGCCGAGCTTGCCGGGGAGGGTGTTGGAGGTGGCGGCGAGGGCGACACCCGCGTCGACGAGCTTGCCGAGCAGGGTGGAGACGAGGACGGTGTCGCCCGGGTCGTCGAGCTCGAACTCGTCGATGCACAGGAGTCGGTGGCCGGAGAGCGTCTGGACCGTCTTCTGGAAGCCCAGGGCGCCCACGAGGTTGGTGAGCTCGACGAAGGTGCCGAACGCCTTGAGCGAGGGCTCCGCCGGGGTGGCGTGCCACAGGGAGGCGAGCAGGTGGGTCTTGCCGACGCCGTAGCCGCCGTCGAGGTAGACACCGCGGGGACCGGCCGGGACCTTGGGCGCCTTGGCCTTCCCGAAGCCGAACAGGCCGCGCTTCCCGCCGCCGACGGCATGCGCCCCGCCGAGCCCGCCGGCGAAGCCTTCCAGCACCCGCACCGCCTCGAACTGGCTGGGCTGGTTCGGGTCCGGGATGTAGGTGCTGAACCGGACCGAGTCGAACCGCGGCGGCGGCACCATCTCGGCGACCAGCCGGTCCGGGGCGACGTGCGGCTCGCGGGAGCACAGGGACAGCGGGGCCGCGTCTGCTATCGGGCTGATCCCGGAGGCGGTGGTGGATGACGACACGGTTCCCCATGCTAAGCGCCGTGCCACACTGCACGACATGCGACGCCTGTTCCCTGTGACCGACCAGACAGCGACGAGGGCCTCCGGCGGTGGGGCCGGGGGTGTGGAGGCGGGGGGTGCGGTCGGGGACTCCGGGGCTGGTGGTTCCGGCGGGGGCGCGGTGACTGACGGCTCTCGTGGGGTACCCGGGGCAGGTGCTGTCGGTGAGGGGGGTGGGGCGATGGGTGCTCAGGGTGGTGCCGGTGCCGATCTCCTCGACCGCGAGTGGAGTCTCGACGAGCTGGCCGAGGCCTACGCCTATCCCGAGTCCGTCGCGGGTGCGGCGCCGGTGGCCTGGTTGCGGGCGAACATGGTGTCGACGCTCGACGGTGCCGCTCAGCACGACGGGAAGTCGCAGCCCATCTCCACCGCGGCCGACATGCGGATCTTCGGCACGCTCAGGGGACTGGCGGACGTGGTCGTCGTCGGCGCGGAAACGGTACGGCAGGAGGGGTACCGGCCCGCACGCGCGCGTGCGGAGTTCGCGGAGCGCAGGGAGGCGGCCGGACAGGGGCCCGCTCCGGTGATCGCGGTGGTCAGCGCCTCTCTGGAGCTGGACTTCTCCCTTCCGCTGTTCACCTCCCCCCTTGTCCCCACCCTCATCCTGACCGGCGCCGCGGCCGCCCCCGACCGGATCGCGACCGCGGAGAAGGCGGGCGCCCGGGTGGTGATCGCCGGTGACGGTGTCGGCGTGGAGCCCGCCCGTGCCGTACGGGCTCTCGCGGAGCTCGGATCCACCCGGCTGCTGACCGAGGGCGGCCCGCGGCTGCTCGGTCAGTTCGTGGCGGCCGGCGTGCTCGACGAGCTCTGTCTGACCGTCGCCCCGATGCTCACCGCGGGCGATGCCCAGCGCATCGCCGGGGGGCCGCCCGTCGCGGTTCCGCATCGGTTCGCACTGGTGTCCCTGCTGGAGGAGGAGGGGTTTCTCTTCGGCCGCTACCAGCGCACTTGATATTCGTTCAGCGGTACCGCCGGTCCCGAAATCGGCGGAATCTACCGTTCCGTTTAGCTTCCGACGGGCACACTGAATCTCGCAGCCCCGTGAGATCACGGGGCAGGATGGTTTCCGCAGAAGGGGCGCGCGGTGTTCACAAGCGTACTGATGATCGAGAAGGCCCTGACGTCCGCCGACGTCGAGTTCGTCACCACCTTGCACGGCGATGAGCAGGTCTCCTTCCATGTGCTGCTCCAGCCGCGCGGCGACCAGGCGGACCGCCTGCTGCGGGCCATCGACGACGTCGCACTGGGCGAACTGGACGAGGCGGCGAAGGAGAGCGAGGTACCCGAGGGCGACGCCGCGAGGTCCTTCGGGGAGCGGGCGCTGGAGGTGTCCCTCCAGGCGCTGCGGGGCTCCGGGAACGCGGCGGAGGGGCGGTTGATCGAGGACCATCCGCTGGACGCGCTGAAGGGGCTCGTGGAGGAGGTCGGCGCGGACGAGGTGATCGTGCTGACCGATCCGCATTACGTGGAGGAGTTCTTCCACCGGGACTGGGCGTCGAGGGCTCGGCACAAGGTGGGGGTGCCGGTGCTGAAGCTGTTCTCGCACAGCAAGGCGTAGCTCGTCGGGTGCGGGTCCTGCTCCGTCACCGCAACGAATAGGCTGGGGCGCTGAACGTCCGCCGTATCTGTACGCACAGGGAGACATCACGTGGCACCCGGCACCCTTCCCACCGCCATGGACCGACCGCACTTCATCGGCATCGGCGGCGCCGGGATGTCGGGGATCGCGAAGATCCTCGCGCAGCGCGGGGCGAAGGTGGCGGGCAGCGACGCCAAGGAGTCGGCGACCGCCGAGGCGCTGCGCGCGCTGGGCGCCACCGTGCACATCGGGCACGCGGCGGAGCATCTCGCGGACGACGCGAGCTGTGTGGTCGTGTCGTCGGCGATCCGCCAGGACAACCCGGAGCTGGCCCGCGCGGCCGAGCTGGGCATCCCGGTGGTGCACCGTTCCGACGCGCTGGCCGCCCTGATGGAGGGCCTGCGCCCGATCGCGGTGGCGGGCACCCACGGCAAGACCACGACCACCTCGATGCTGGCCGTCTCGCTGTCGGAGCTCGCCCTGAAGCCGTCGTACGCGATCGGCGGAGACCTGGACGCCCCCGGCTCCAACGCGCTGCACGGCGACGGCGAGATCTTCGTCGCCGAGGCCGACGAATCGGACCGCAGCTTCCACACGTACGCCCCCGAGGTCGCGATCGTCCTCAACGTCGAGCTCGACCACCACGCGAACTACGCGTCCATGGACGAGATCTACGAGTCCTTCGAGACGTTCACCGGGAAGATCGTCCCCGGCGGCACGCTGGTGATCTCCTCCGACCACGAGGGCGCGCGGGAGCTGACGCGGCGGGTGGCCGGCTCGGTGCGGACGGTGACGTACGGAGAGGCGGAGGACGCCGACGTACGGGTGCTGTCGGTCGTGGCCCAGGGGCTGAAGAGCGAGGTCACGGTCGAGCTGGACGGCTCGCCGCTCACCTTCACGGTCTCCGTCCCCGGCCGCCACTACGCCCACAACGCGGTCGCCGCCCTCGCCGCGGGCGTCGCGCTCGGCATCCCCGCGACGGACCTCGCCCCCGCCCTGGCCGCGTACACGGGCGTGAAGCGGCGCCTCCAGCTCAAGGGCGAGGTGGCCGGCGTCCAGGTCATCGACTCCTACGCCCACCATCCGACCGAGATGACGGCCGACCTGGAGGCGATGCGCGGGGCCGCCGGCGACGCCCGCATCCTGGTGGTCTTCCAGCCCCACCTCTTCTCCCGCACCCAGGAGCTCGGCAAGGAGATGGGCCAGTCGCTGTCCCTCGCGGACGCCTCGCTGGTCCTGGACATCTACCCGGCCCGCGAGGACCCGATCCCCGGCGTCACCAGCGACCTGATCATCGAGGCGGCACGCGCCGCGGGCGCGGACGTGACGCCGATCCACGACAAGGCGGACGTCCCCGCGGTGGTCGCGGGAATGGCGAAGCCCGGCGATCTCGTTCTCACCATGGGCGCGGGCGACGTCACGGACCTCGGCCCGCGCATCCTGGACCGACTCGCGTAGTGGATAGGGGCTGAGCAACATGTCGTACGACGTCGAAAAGCCGGACGAGCAGTGGCGTGCGGAGCTGAACCCGGCCGAGTACGCCGTCCTGCGCCAGGCCGCCACGGAGCCCGCGTTCACCGGTGAGTACACCGACACCAAGACGACGGGCGTCTACTCCTGCCGCGCCTGCGGCGCCGAACTCTTCACCTCCACCACGAAGTTCGAGTCCCACTGCGGCTGGCCCTCCTTCTACGACCCGAAGGACACCGACGCCGTGGAACTGGTCTCCGACCGGTCCCACGGGATGGTGCGCACCGAGGTGCGGTGTGCCCGGTGCGGGTCGCATCTTGGGCATGTGTTCGAGGGGGAGGGGTATGCGACTCCGACGGATCAGCGGTACTGCATCAACAGCATCTCGTTGCGGCTGACGCCGGACGAGGGCTAGGGAAGGGCCAGGGGGGGGCGAACGGGGCGTCAGTCGGTGAAGCCCCGTTCGTGCGGGGCCTTGTCGATGCGGGCCCGATGGGTCGCCTCCCAGGCGTCCAGGGACTCCTCGGCCAGGCGCGGCCGGCCCACCGTGAGGATCTCTTCCCGGCGGGCCGGACCGGGACGACTCCGCGGGCGAAGACCGGGCCCGCCCGCCGGCGCGCAGTCCAGGTCGCCCGGCTCGACCACGACGACCGAACTCAAGATCGAGCGAGGTAGACAGCTCCTGCGAAAAGTTGCCCGGCGTCCCGAGTCGTGCCGTCATGGACGGGGGATCACGGAGTCTGGGAGCACGTATGAGCGACGCGGCGATGTCCGGCGGCGACCGTCCCACCGCTGCCGCCTGGCGCAACCTCGTGGTGGCCACTGTAGGGTTCACGCTCACCTTCTGGGCGTGGAACCTGATCGCCCCACTGGCCGCCGACTTCGACGACGAACTGCACATGTCGTCCTTCGCGCAGTCCGAACTGGTCGCCATCCCCGTGCTGGTCGGTTCCCTCGGACGGGTGCCGGTGGGCGCGCTCACCGACCGCTACGGGGCGCGGGTGATGTTCCCCCTGGTCAGCGCCCTGACGATCGTGCCGGTGCTGCTGCTCGTCCCGGCCCATGACTCCTATCTGGCGCTGATCGCCGTCGGTTTCGTGCTCGGCCTGGGCGGCACGACGTTCGCCATCGGCGTCCCGCTCGTCAACTCCTGGTTCCCGCCCAAGCAGCGGGGCGCGGCGCTCGGCATCTTCGGCATGGGCATGGGCGGTGTCGCCCTGTCCGGCTACTTCACGCCCCGCATGTACCGGCACAGCGAGAACCTGCCCTTCTTCGTCCTCGCGATCGCCCTCGCGGTCTACGCCGTGCTCGCCTACTTCCTCATCAACGACCGCCCCGACCGGCCCGTCCCGTCCACGCCCCTCACCACACGCCTCGGCCAGGCCGCCCGGCTGCGGGTGACCTGGGAGCTGTCCGCCCTGTACGCGATCGGCTTCGGCGGCATCGTCGCGTTCGGCGTCTATCTGCCCACGTATCTGAAGACGTGGTACGAGCTCGACGCCACCGACGCGGGCACCAGGGCCGCCGGGTTCGCCCTGGTCGCGGTGGTGTTCCGGCCGATCGGCGGATGGCTGTCGGACCGGATCCACCCGGCCGTGGTCACCGCCTGGGCGCTGGGCGCGGTGGCGATCCTCGGTGTCGTCCAGGCCTTCGACCCGACTCTGATGCCGGGCGCCACGATCTGTCTCCTGGTGATGGCGGCCGCCCTCGGTGCCACCAGCGGCGCGGTGTTCGCCCTGGTCGCCCGGGTCACCCCGCAGCCCCAGGTGGGCAGCGTGACCGGCATCGTCGGCGCGGTCGGCGGCCTCGGCGGTTTCGTCCCCCCGCTGGTCATGGGCGCGGTCTACAGCGCCAAGGACTCCTACTCCATCGGCTTCATGCTCCTGTCCGACCTCGCCCTGGCCGGCTGTGTCTATGCCTACGGCCGGATGCGCGACGCCGGGACCGACACGGCACCGACGCGGCCGGCTCGGCCGAAGGAGCGGGTCGCCGACTGAGACGGCCGGGCCGGGTGCGCGGGGGCGGTCCGGTCCCGGCCGGCGGGCCGCACGGCTCGCGCGGTGAGGGGCTCGGCAGTACGCCACGCCTCACGCCGGCGCCCAGGCGGCCCACCGCCGCCCTGGACGCGGCGGACCGCCCCTCACAGCACCTTCCGCTGCACCAGCGCCGACAGCACCAGCGCCCCCGGCAGCAGCGGTACCCACACCGTCAGGACCCGGTAGCCGATGACGGTCGCCGTGGCCGTTCCCATCGGTGCGCCGAAGGCGACCAGGGCGAAGACCAGGGCCGCGTCCACCGGGCCGATGCCGCCCGGCGCGGGCACCGCGCCGACCGCCGTGCTCGCGGCGAGGAAGGCGAAGGCCACCTGGGTCCAGGACAGCGACAGGCCCAGCGCGGCGCCGACCGAGAAGATCACGCCCGCCTGGAGGAGCGGAGCCGCGGCCGCCCCGCCCCACAGGGCCAGGACGCGACTGGGCCGGGTGTGCAGGAGCCGTACGTCGGTCAGAGCGGTGCGGACGCGGCCGCGCAGGGGGCGTACGAACGTCAGGAGCAGGGCCGCGGTGACCAGACCGAGCGTCACGGCCACGGCGGGCAGGAGGAGGGTCCGCCGGTCGGGGACGAGGTCGCCGAGGTGCAGCAGACCGGGGGAGGACACGACGAAGACCAGCAGCACGAAGGTCTTCGCTATCGGCCTGACCAGCGAGTACAGGGCGAGCGAGGCGGTGGCGCGGGCCAGCGGGACGCCCTGGCGCTGGAGGAAGCGCAGCGTGACGGCGTGGGCGCCGATGCTCGCCGGGAGGACGTGGTTGGCGGCGCCGGCGGCGAACTGCGAGGCGAGCAGCTTGCCGGGCGGCAGCCGGTCCGGCAGCGCGCCCTGCCGTACGCAGGCGGCGGACACCCAGCCCAGGAGGGTGAACACCACCCCGGACAGCAGCCACCAGGGGTCGGCGGCGGCGAGCCTCGCGACACCGTCGTAGAGCGAAGCCCGGTCGATCGCGGCCCACCCCGCGATCAGCAGGAGCGGCAGCAGGCTCAGGGCCGTACGCGTCAGACGGGCGGACGGGAGGGAGCGCGCGGGTACGGCCACGGCGGCGGGGAGCGGGCGGGGGAGCTCTTCGAGCGGGAGCGAGGTCACGGCGTACGGGGTCCTTCCGCGTCACGCCCGCGGGGAACGGGCGGATGGGAGGCGGGGGAGAGCGGGGACGACGGAAAGGTGCCCGGGCGGCATGGCCACGGGGTGTCCGGAAGTCGAAAGCTGTACGACAAGCGGCCGAGCGAGCCGAACGTGCCGAGCATTCTGGGAACGCTACGCGCGGTGAACGACGTGTGGTGAATCAAACTATCCATCGTGATGTTGACTTCCGGCTGAATCAGCCAGAAGAATCCCGGATGTGACCCTTTCAGTGAGCCCGGCCACCGGCCCCGTCCTCCCGTCCGACCTGGACGAGGCGGCGCACCGCTGTCTCGTCGCCGGGTTCGACGGCACGACCACGTTCCCCGACACCCTGAAACGGCTGGTCGACCGGGGACTCGGCGGGGTCATCCTGTTCACCCGCAACGTGCGGGACGCGGAGCAGATCCGCGAGCTCACCGACGCGCTGCGGGCGATCCGGCCCGATCTGCTGGTGGCCATCGACAACGAGGGCGGCGGCATCGGCCACCTGGTGGCCGCAGGCGCCCCCGAGGTGCCCGGCTCCTACGCCCTCGGCGTCGCCGACGACCCCAACCTCACCGCACGCTGCGCCGACGCGCTCGCCGGGCATCTGGCGACCCTCGGCATCAGCGTCTCCTACGCCCCCGTCGCCGACCTCCAGCACCTGCCGAGCAACCCCATCGTGCGCACCCGCTCCTTCGGCGCCGACCCCGAGCTCGCCGCCCGGCATCTGCGGGCCTGGATCACCGCCACCGAGGCACGCTCCATCGCCTCCTGCGCCAAGCACTTCCCGGGCCACGGCGGCACCGACACCGACAGCCACCACGGCATCGCGGTCGACCCGCGGCCGTACGACGCGCTCCGCGCCGACCTGGAACCGTTCCGGGCCGCCGTCGCCGCGGGGGTGCCGATGCTGATGAGCGCGCACGTCGTCTTCCCGGCGCTGGACGCCAACCGGCCCGCCACCCTCAGCCGCCGCATCCTCGGCGATCTGCTGCGGCACGACCTCGGTTTCGACGGGGTCCTGGTCAGCGACGCCCTGGAGATGAAGGCGATCGCGGACGAGTACGGGGAGGCGGCCGGGGCGCGGATCGCCCTCGCGGCCGGAGCCGACCAGGTCATCGTCGCGGTACCGGATCTGGAGGTCACGCTCGCCTGCCGGGACGAGGTCCTCGACGCGCTGCGCTCCGGCGTGCTGCCGGAGGAGCGGGTGCGGGAGGCGGCGGAACGGGTGCGGCGGCTCGCCGAGCGGTACGCGACGCCGACCGAGAGGGTCGCCGCGTGGGACACCGATGCCGGGCTGGAGGCCGCGCGCCGGGCCGTCCGCGGCCAGGGGACGCCGTCCGCGGTGCGCGGCGCACATGTCGTCGACCTGTTCCCGCACCCGCACCCCGCCCTCAACTGGGGCGGCGAGGACCTGCTCACCGAGGTCCGGGCCCTCGACCCCACGGCCGTGGGCACCGCGGTCGCCGGTGAACCGGAGGATCCGGCCGCCCTCGTCGAGGGGATACTGGCCCGCGACCGGCCCCTCGTCCTCGCCACCTGCGACGCCGGGCTCCACCCCTGGCAGGCCCGCCTGCGCGACGCCCTCCTGGCCCGGCGGCCCGACGCGGTACGGGTGGACACCGGGCTGCCGGAGGGCGGTGCGCTGTGCTCCTACGGGCGGGGGCGGGTGAACCTGCGGGCGGTGGCGGAGGTTCTCACCGGAAGCTGACCGGGACGGTCGTACGGCTTCCTCGGAACCTGATCAGGTCAGTCGTACGACGTCCTTGATTCCCCTCGCGGCCAAGTACCCCTTGTCCTGCGCCCGTTCGGCCAGCACGACCGCCGGGCGGGCCCCTTCCGCGCGCAACCGCATCCACTCCTCGAAGTACTCCCCGCCCGGGCCCGACACGGACCGGGTGCCCGGTGTGCAGTCCAACACCAGGGCGGTGGACCGGGGTTGGGGCGTGTGCGGCTCCTTGACCGCCTCCGCCAGCGCCTCGGCGATCGGCTTGGGGCGGCCGGACGAGTCGAACAGGCCCAGGGTGTACTCGAGTTCGGGGAAGTCGACGAGGGAGCGGTCCACGTCGTGGGAGCACCACCAGGTCACGCCCCACAGCCCCTCGCAGTCGGAGGCGTTGCGGACCGTCGCGCGGGCGAACTCCGGGGCGTCGGCGGCCGGGATGTGCGGTTCGGGGGCGCCGGTCTCCTGGACCCACACCGGGCGGGCCGGATCCTCGGCGTAGGCCTTCGCCAACTCGGTGCCGTACTCGGCGAGATGGCGCACCTGCGGGGAGCGGGGGCCGTAGCGGCGGGCGCAGTCGCCGGAGAACACCCAGGGGTGGACCGTGGTCAGATCGCCCTTGCGGGCCGAGGCCTCGGGGGTGAAGGGGTGGTCGTCGCCGTACCAGGCGGCGTCGTACGCGGAGTGGGTGACCATGCCCCGCTCGCCGAGGCCGTCGCGGGCGGCGGCCAGGAGGGTGTCGAGGTAGTGGTCCACCTCGGCGGGGGTCACCGGGTTGTGCTCGACCAGGTTGTTGAGCTCGTTGCCGAGCTGGAGGCCGAGCAGATGGGGGCGGCCGGCCAGGGCGCGGCCGAGGGTGCGGAGCAGGTCCGCCTGGGCCTCGATGGCGTCCGGGTCGGTGAAGACGTTGCGGTGGTGCCAGCTGCGGGTCCAGTCCGGGTAGAAGTCGAAGCTCGACAGATGACCCTGGACGCCGTCGACGAGGACGTCGAGACCGGCCTCGCCTGCGAGGTCGACGAGCTGGGTCAGCTGGTCGACGGCGGCGGGGCGGATGACGTTCCGGTTGGGCTGGAGCAGTGGCCACAGGTGGAAGACACGGACGTGGTCGAGCCCCAGGCCGGCTATCTGCTCCAGGTCCTCGCGGGCGTGTGCCGGGTCGAAGTCCTGCCAGGAGTGGAACCAACCGCGGCGGGGCGTGTAGTTGACGCCGAAGCGGAGCGTACGGATGGGATCCTCCTCGGGTTCGGTGCACGTCGGCTCTTGTTCTGCGCGAATGTATCAACCACCATAGTCAGTGATGGGCAATGATTTGAACCAGAACTTGGCAGACTCGGGCGACGCGCGGCACGACCTCGTCGTCGGACTCGACGCGGGCGGCACCCGCACCCGGGCGATGTGCGTGTCCGTGGCGGACGGCCGGCTGCTCGGCGAGGGCTCGGGGGGTCCGGGCAACGCCCTGACGGTCCCGGAGCCGCAGCTCACCGACCATTTGGCCGAGGCGATCGCCGCGGCGGTGCCGGAGTCGGCACGGGACCGGGTCGTCGCCGTGGCCGGCGGATTCGCGGGCGCGACGGGGGCCTCGGCGGACGACCCCGGGTACGTCCACGCCCGTTCCGCGCTCACAGAGGCCCTCCGCCGACTGGGCATCCCGCCCGGGCCGGTCGCCCTCTGCAGCGACATCGAGGCCGCCTTCGCCTCCGCACCCGGCACCCCGACCGACGGTCTCGCCCTGGTCGCGGGCACCGGTGCGGTCGCCGTGCGGATCGCCGGGCGCCGGGCCACGACCACGGTGGACGGCGACGGCTGGCTGCTGGGCGACGACGGCAGCGGGTTCTGGATCGGGCGCGGTGCGGTGCGGGCGGCGCTGCGGATGGCGGACGGACGGGGAGCGTCGACCGGGCTGGCGGTGTCGGTGGGGAGGGCTTTCGGGGTGCCGGAGGAGGCGCTGCCGGGTGGTGGTTCGTCGTACGACGTGGAGCGCGGCGGTCGACCGGACTGGTCCCTCACCCGCCGCGAGGACTACCGCAGACACCTGCTCCCCGTAGTCATGACCGACCCTCCGATCCGGCTGGCCCGCCTGGCCCCCCTCGTGGTCGAGGCGGCCCGGCAGAAGGACACCGTGGCCCTGGGCATCCTCGACGAGGCAGCCGACCAACTGACGGCGACCGTAAGGGCGTTGGCCCCCCGCGCCGGCGAACCACTCGTCGCCACCGGCGGTCTGCTCGGCCCTGACGGCCCCCTCACCGAACCCCTGACCATCCGCCTGCGGGCCCTCGGCCTGACCCTCGACTGGGTGGCGGACGGCTGCCGGGGGGCCGTGGCCCTCGCGCGGCTTGCGTACGGGGGCGACAACCGATGAAGGCACCCTCCCGCGCCCCCGTCCACCCCGAACACACCGGCGGCCCCCGATGAGCGAGCCCCTCTACCGCGACCCCACCACCCCCCTGGACGCCCGTGTCCAGGACCTCCTCGACCGTATGACCCTGCGCGAGAAGGTCGGGCAGCTCAATCAGCGGATGTACGGCTGGGACGCCTACCGCAGAACGCCCGGTGGCGACTTCGAGCTCACCGACGCGCTGTACGCCGAGACCGAGCGTTTCGCCGGGCTCGGTGCGCTGTATGGGCTCCAGCGTGCCGACGCGTGGTCCGGTGTCGCGCACGGGGACGGGCCCGGCGCGGAGGACGGGGCGGCGCTCGCCGAGATGGTGCAGCGGCATGTCGTCGAGCGGAGTCGGCTCGGTATCCCCGCGCTGTTCGTCGAGGAGGTGCCGCACGGGCTCATGGCCCTCGACGGGACGGTCCTCCCCGTCAACCTGGCCGTCGGCGCCACCTGGGATCCGGAGCTGTACGAGCGTGCCGCAGCGCACGCCGCCGCCGAACTCCGCGCCAGGGGCGGGCATGTCGCGCTGGTCTCGGCCCTCGACATCGCCCGCGATCCCCGCTGGGGCCGTACCGAGGAGTGCTTCGGCGAGGACCCCCACCTCGCCGCACGGCTCACCGAGGCGCTCGTGCGGGGGATGCAGGGCGCCGCCGGGGCCGAGTACTTCGCCGCCGACAAGGCCCCCGTCGTCCTCAAGCACTTCGCCGGACAGGGCGCCACCGTCGGCGGCCGCAACTCCGCCGAGTCCGAACTCGGCCTGCGCGAACTGCACGAGATCCACCTCCCCGCCGCCCGGGCCGGCGTCCGCGCCGGAGCGGCCGCGGTCATGGCCGCGTACAACGAGGTCGACGGCATGCCGTGCTCGGGAAATCGTGCACTGTTGACCGAACTCCTCCGGGACAGCTGGGAGTTCGACGGACTGGTCATGGCGGACGGCCTCGCCGTGGACCGGCTGGCCCGCATCACCGGGGACAAGGTCTCCGCGGGTGCCCTCGCCCTCAACGCCGGTGTCGATCTGAGCCTCTGGGACGAGGGGTTCACCCATCTGGAGGAGGCGGTCGAGCGGGGGCTGGTCGAGGAGTCGGTGCTCGACGCCGCCGTCGCCCGCGTGCTGCGGCTCAAGTTCAGGCTGGGGCTGTTCGACGGACCGCACGCGACGCCCCCTGCGCCGACCGGAGGCGAGCAGATCGGCAGAGACCTCGCCCGGGCCGCCCTCACGCTCCTCGACAACAAGGGGCTGCTGCCCATCCCGGCCACTGTCTCCCGTATCGCCGTGATCGGACCCCAAGCCGCCACCACCGCCCACCAGTTGGGCGACTACACCGCCCCACAGCGCCCCGGCACCGGCAGCAGCGTCCTCGACGGACTGCGCCGACTCGCCCCGCCCGGCGTGGACCTCCGCCACGCCCACGGCTGTGCCCTCACCGGCGACGAGCTCTCCGGCATCCCCGAGGCCGTCGCCGCGGCCGCCGCCTCCGACATGGCCGTGCTGGTCCTCGGCGGCAGCAGCGCACGCACCCCCGACACCGAGTTCGACGCCAACGGGGCGGCGCTCAGGGCGGTTTCGGAGATGACCTGCGGCGAGGGCGTCGACCTGGCCGACCTGCGGCTGGGCCCCGCCCAGTACCGGCTGCTGGACGCGGTCGTCGCGACGGGCACGCCCACGGCGGTCGTTCTGATCCAGGGGCGCCCGCATGTCGTCCCCGACACGGCCGGTGCGCTGCTCACGGCCTGGTACCCGGGCCCGTGGGGCGGCGACGCCATCGCCGAGGTGCTGCTCGGGCTCGCGGAGCCCACCGGACGGCTCCCCGTCTCCGTCCCGCGCTCCGGCGCCCAACTCCCCGTCTACTACAACCACAAGGACACCGAGTACGGCGGATACGTCGACGAGAGCGCGGAGCCGCGGCACTCCTTCGGGCACGGACTGTCGTACACGAGCTTCGCGTACGGCACACCCCGGGTCACCGACGGGACCGTCGCCGTCGAGGTCACCAACACCGGGAAGCGGTACGGGCGTACGGTCGTGCAGGTGTATCTCCGGCGCCTGATCACGTCCACCTGGCCGCGCGCCCTGGAACTGTGCGCGTTCGAAGGGGTCGGCCTGGAGCCGGGGGAGCGCCGTACGGTCGTGCTCCCGCTGTCGATGACGGAAGCCCGGACCGACTCCGCCGAGATCCGTGTCGCGGAGTCGGCCCGGGCGGCTCTGAGTGCCGTGCCGATCGTGCTGGACGTGCGAGGCGTCAGAGCTTGACGGCCCCGGACGACACGCCCTTGTAGAACCACCGCTGGGTGATCACGAACAGCACCAGCACCGGGATCACCGAGATGACGGACCCGGCCATGACCATCCGCTGGTCGTAGCCGAACGACGAGCTCTGAAGACGCGAAAGACCCAGCGTCAGCGTCATGTTGCTCTCCGAGCGCAACACGATCAGCGGCCACAGGAAGTCGTCCCAGGCGCTGATGAAGGTGTTGATGACCACCACCAGGATCGCGCCCCACGCGGACGGCAGATACAGATACCGGAAGCGCTGCCACTCGTTGGCGCCGTCGAGCATCGCCGAGTCCTCGATCTCACGCGGGACCGCGAGGAACGCGGCGCGCATCAGCAGGACGTTGATGGCACCGACGAAGCCGGGCAGCCACACGCCCGCCAGGCTGTCGACCAGGCCCAGGTCGCGGATGCTCAGGAACAGCGACACCATGATCGACTCGAAGGGGAACATCATCGAGGCGACCAGGACGACCCAGACCACCTTGCGGCCCTTCCAGCCGGGCTTGGAGAGCATGTAGCCGGCCGTGGTGGAGAAGACGAGCTGGCTGGTGATGGACAGGGCGACCACGATCAGGCTGTTCTTGATGTACGTGGCGACCGGGACCTGCTCGAAGACCGTGCGGTAGGCCCGCAGGGTCGGGTCGTGCGGCAGCAGGGTGGCGTCGGCGCCGAAGACGTCCTCGCTGGTGCTCTTCAGGGAGGCCAGCAGCTGCCAGACCAGCGGGCCCACGGTGAGGCCGAGCACGAGGAACAACAGCAGGTAGCGGACGACGAGTTCGCGCGGACGGCCGTAGTCCCGCCAGCGGGGCAGCAGGCGCCGGCGCGGGGCCGGAACAGCGGTCGTCACGACTCGTCCTCCTTCGTCAGGCGCTGCGCCAGCAGGGTCAGCCCCAGCGTCAGCAGGAACAGGGCCACGCTGACGGCGGAGCCGTAGCCGGCGTTGCCGGTGATGGGGTCCAGACCGACGTCCCGGATGTAGAAGGGGAGGGTGCGGTCGGCGCCGCCGGGGCCGCCGGTGGAGCTGCCGAGCATGTAGATCTCGGTGAAGACCCGCAGCGAGCCGATGCCGGTGAGCGTGCCGACGAGCATCATGGCCTGCCGTACACCGGGCACGGTGATGTGCCAGAAGCGGCGGACCGCGCCGGCGCCGTCCATCTGCGCCGCCTCGTGGAGCTCCTTGGGGACGTTCCCGAGCGCGGCCAGGTAGAAGACCATGTACCAGCCCAGGCCCTTCCACAGCGTCAGGCCCATCGCGGACAGCAGGATCAGCCACGGGTCGGACAGGAACGGGATGGCCGACCGGATCAAATGGGCCTTCTCCAGCCAGGTGTTGACCAGTCCGTCGTCCGCGAGCAGCCACTGCCAGCTCAGACCGACGACCACACTGGAGGCCAGCACCGGTGTGTAGAACGCCGAGCGGAAGAAGCCGATGCCCGGGAGGTTCTTCTCCACCAGCACGGCCAGCATCAGCGGCAGCAGCACCATCAGCGGGACGACGATCAGGGCGTACAGGATGCTGTTGCGGGTCGCCAGCCAGAAGTCCGAGTCGTCCAGCATCCGCGTGTAGTTGTCGAGCCCGACGAAACTCGCGGCGCCGCCCAGCGGCTTGGCGTTCGTGAACGACAGCAGCACCGTGTTGAGGAACGGGAACACCCCGAACACCACCGCGCAGACGATCGCCGGGGCCGTCCACAACCAGGGCAGCCACCAACGGCGGTACATCGCCGCCCCGTTGGCCCCGGCCGCCGGGCCCGGCAGCAGGGCCCGGAGTCGGGAGGGCCTCGCGCCCGGCGCGGAGGGGGTGCGCTCCGCGCCGGACACGGACACCGGCTTCGTGATCTGAGCCGTCACCGTCAGCCCGCCTGCTTCAGCAGCTCGTTGGCCTTCTCCTGGGCGTCCTTCACGGCGTCCGCCGCGCTCTTCTTGCCCTGCATGGCCAGCTGCACCTGGGACACGATGGCGTTCTGCACGGCCGGGGAGAGGTTGGTCTGGTTGGTGTCGGCCGTCTTCAGCTGGTCGGCGACGAGCTTGCGGGCCTGGGAGAACGGGTCGCTGCCGCTGACGTTCTGGAAGAACGGGTCGTTCAGCGACTCCGTGGTGGTCGGGAAGATCACCACGGCCGGGTCCTTGCACCAAGCCGTCTGGTTCTCGGCGTTGGTGAGGAACTCCGCGAACGACAGCGCGGTGGGCGCGTTCTTGCTGGTCGCGGCGACCGATATGTACTGCGGGGCGCCCGCGGAGGCGCGGCCGAGCGCGTCGTAGGGCTGCTGGCCGACGGCCGTCTTGTCGTAGACGGACGGGCTGTTCTGCTTCACGAACCGTACGAAACTCGGGTTCGTCGAACCGTAGGCCACCTTGCCCTGGCTGTAGAGCGTCGAGGGGTCGTTGCTGGAGGACAGCGAGTCCTTCGGCATCGCGCCCGCCTTGTACAGCTTCGCCATCCACGCGACCCACTCGGTGGTGCGCGGGTCGTCGGCGAAGACGGCGGACTTGCCGTCGGTGGAGAGGACCTTGATGCCCATCTGGTCGAAGTCGGCCGGTATGCGCCAGATGGGGTTGGCCATCGTGGCGTAGAACTTGCCGTCGGCGGCCTTGGCGACCTTCTCGTAGTCGGCGAACAGCCCGAAGATGCTCGTCGGGGGCTTCGCCGGGTCGATGCCGGCCTTCTCCAGCAGGTCCTTGTTGTACGTCAGGAGGACACCGCCGGTGTACCAGGGCAGCGTGGTGTGGATCGACTTGCCCGAGGCGTCCTTGAAGGTGCTGGTCTTCCAGAACGCCGGGACGAAGGGCTTGGACGCGTCGGGGTCCTTGGTGCCCACGTCCAGCAGGTAGCCGGCCTTGGTGAGGGCGGTCGCGGTGGGCGCGTTGACGTTGATGACGTCCGCCAGTGTGCAGGCCTGGGCGTCGGCGACCGTGCGGCTGGTGAAGGTGTTGTCGCCGGGGTCGTCGATCCACTTGACCTTGGTGCCGGGGTGGGCCTTCTCGAAGTCGGCGATCACTCCGTTGAAGAAGTCCCCGAAGTCCTTCTTCAGGTTCGTCGTCTGGAAGGTGATGTCGCCCTTGACCTCGCCGGTGAGCTTGCCCGACCCGACGTTGCCCTTGTCGACCTTGCAGCCGCCGGCTGTGGCGTCGCCGTCGTCCGAACCGCCGCCCGACAGGCCGCAGCCGGCGGCGGTCAGTGACAGAACGGCGAGACAGGTCAGGGTGCGGGTCAGTCTCTTTGCACGCATGTGATGGGCCCTCCTGCGACCGGGCGAGTCTGAGATGTGGCTGGTTCAATCAACCAACTTCGACTCCGATTGATGAAAAGGTGGACCAGAATTCATCGGAGGTCAATGCCTTGCCGTGTTGCTTTTCGGTTCCGTGGTGGTTCCGTGAGGGGTCAGCGACCCGATCAGTGCCGGTGTTCGTGGTCCGGGTGCGAGGGGTCGCCGGGGTGCTCGTACCCCGGTGCGTACACGACGTCGGCGCGTGCTCGGTCCAGCCAGTCGAAGAAGGCGCGGCGGGCTGCGGCGCGGCGGAGTTCGTGGAGGATGCCGTCGCGGACCTCGTCGTACGGCAGGAGGTCTGATGTTTCGTGGAAGGGGTCGGCGCCGCGTCTCAGCGCCGCGGGGGTGAGGAAGCGGTCGCGGTTGCGGTCGTAGTAGTCGTAGGCCGCCTCTTCGGGGATCTGTTGCTCGCGTTCCAGGTGTTCGAGGAGGGTGCGGGCGGCCGAGGAGTGGGCTAGGGCGACCGCGACGATGCTGCCCAGGTCGGCGACGTCGCGCTCCGCGGGGAGGGCGGTGATGGGTTGTTCTTCGGGTGCGGCGCCGTCGTGGCTGGTCGCGCAGTTCCCCGCGCCCCTAAGGCTGCGCTCCGCGCAGGCCTTTTGGGCGAGTTCGTCGATCACTACTACTTGCGTCGCCCACCGCCGGCGTTGTCGATCGGCCCGGGCCAAGGCTTCTGGTCGGGTTTCTCGGTCTCGGGCCGGGACTGCTTCCAGAAGGGCTTCCACGCGGTCCTTCGACACGGGCGCCCCGCCCACGGAGGCGGCATGTTCCATCACGGCTTCACCTCCAGCTCCACGGCCTCCGTGTACGCCACGCAGCCGTGCCAGCCCACCTTCGCCATCAGCCAGTACGAACCCGGCGGCACCGCCGAGCCGTCCACCTCGATCACGCACTCGGTCTCCGCTCCGCCGGCCACGGTGAAGCCCTGGACGCCCGGTGCGACCCCGGGCCAGGTGCCCCAGGAGGACACGGCCCAGAGGGTGCCGTTGATCGGGCCCCGGGTGGTGTTGCGCAGGGTCACGGGGACACGGGCACGTTCGTCTCGTCGTACGACGACACGCTCAACCCCTAGACGGGATACGAGCGTTGGTCCCGTGTGCCCGTCCGGCACGTCCAGCGCCACCACGTCCTCGTACGTCTGCCCGCCGTACGACAGGCGTGCGGCCAGCCAGTGGCGGCCGGGCTCGGGGTCGGGCGGCGGGGTCACCGTGACCTCGGTGAGGCTGAAGCCGGCGGGGCCGAGGGTGTACGGCAGCTCGGCGGGCTCGGTGGACCAGCCGGGGGGCACCTCGAAGGTCACCGTGCCCGACACCGGTGCGTCGGTCAGTTCCGAGCCGATGCGGACGGTGGCCGTCACCGGGCCGGAGACGGTGAGGGTGGTGGGGGAGACGTACACGGCGACCGGCATGTTGCCGCGCGGGGCGGGGCCGGAGTTGTGGAGCCAGTAGCGGGTGTGGACGGGCTGCGCGGGCTCGGCGGCGGCGATGCCGGGGTCCGGCGGGGTCTCCAGGGCGTCCGCGGGTGTGGCGAGGACGGTCGCCACCTCGAAGCCGGCCAGGTCGACCTCCAGCGTGCCCTCCGCGCCCGGCGTGAGCGGTTTCCCGGGCCTCTCCAGTACGTCCGCCCGGGCCCCCTCCGTCCACCCGTGCGGCCGCGACAGACGCGCCCGTGCGGGACGGCCGTTCACCTCGTGCACGCGGACGACGATCCCGTTCCCCGGGTCCGGCAGCGCCGTGCCGCCCCGGGCGAGCGGGGAGCCGGCCGGCTTGAGGGCGTCCAGCAACACCTCGCCGGCGGGCTCCAGTTGGAGCAGGGAGCTGTTCCGGGGCAGGAGTGCGGCCTGGGGTCCGGTCCGCAGCCTTGCGGTGAGCGGGCGGTTGAACTCATGGCCGCGCTGGGGCAGTTGACCCTCCCGCCAGTCTCCCTCGCCCGCGACGACGGCGTACTCGAAGGTGTGCGACCAGCGCTGGAGCTGGAAGGCGGACCCGTCGGGGGCCGTGCGGCGCGGTGGGTCGACCCAGATACCGGAGGGCCAGCCGGTGCAGGAGCGCATGAGGGACATGTAGAGGTCGCCGGACGAGGTGACCACACAGCCCGGTGTGCCGCGGTTCAGGACCGCGAAACTCCGGCCGTCCCAGGCGTCGCCGGGCGGCAGGGCCTCGCCGCTGCCCGCGGCGGTGGCCGTGACGGTGAAGTCGTCCAGGTCGGCGATGAGCGCGTCGACCGCCTTGGCGTCGTCCTCGCCGCCCGCCACGACGAGGAGCGGCAGCCGCTCCAGGTCCCGCAGATCGGCCCCCGGCACCCACTCCTCCCGCAGCGAGGCGCGCGGCGCGACCCACACGGCGGCCACGTCCCCCTCGGCGAGCTGCCGCCGCAGTTCGCGCCCGGCGGCCGGGTCCCAGCCGAGAGCCTCGGCGACCACGGAGTTGCGGTCGGGGCCGCCGACGGCGATCCGGATGTCGGGGAGATTGGAGTCGACCTCCAGGTCGCCGTAACGCGGGCCGCCAGCGATGGTCGAGGTCGCGGTGACCCCGGCGCGGACCAGGGCGGCGGCGAGCTCGGCGCCCAGCTCGCCGGCCACGTCCCAGTCGGAGTAGATCAGCTCGGCGACCCCGATCGAGCGGTGCCCGAGGAGCGCGCCGGAACCGTCGTGCACGGCGACCCGCGCGGTGGATCCCAGCCCGAACCAGGTGTTGGCCGGGTTGTCCAGCGTCCACGGGAACTGCTCGCTGTCCACCTCCACGAACCCGAACCCGCGCCCGATCACCGCGTCCGCCACCTCGTGCACCGGCAGCCCGCCGCGCACGTCGGACGGCCAGCGCACCCGGATGAGCCGGTCGGCGCCGTCGTATCCGTCGACGGTCGTGGAGACGTCGAGACGGTCGACGCCCTTCCACAGGGTCAGCCGCTGCGTGTACGTGAAGAGTCCGAGGTCGGCGCGGACCGTGACGCGCTGTCCGGCGGGAGAGTGCTCGACATCGATGTCGGCCTGAACGTCCTTGCTGCGAGCGGCGGTTGTGCCGGTCGGTGTGAGGTGCCAGGGGCCCTCGCCGAAGCGCGGGTGCCTCGGGTACTCCTCCTGGACGACGAGTTCGTTGCCGATGTCGCCGGCGCGCAGCAGTTCCCTGGCCCCTTCCCGCAGGGCTCGCAGGCTGCTGACGCCGCCGCCGCGCGCGGGGTCGACGGTCAGCTCGTAGAACTCGTTGCGGATCGTGGCCCCTTCGGCCGGCGTCCACGCGGAGGCGGTGCCCTCGGCGAGCGGGACGGCCTTGAGGCCCAGGCCCGGCACGTCCGGTACGACGACACTCAGCCGGCCGGCCTCCTCGCGCACGGACGGCAGGGGCAGCCCGGTGCTCTCGTCGACCGGCAGGAGCCCCTCGTCCTGGACGCTCAGCACGTCCTTGCGCGCCCAGGTCGCGGAGTTGAAGACCACCAGGTCCGCGCCGTCGCCCGGCAGCGGGACGACCCGGTCCGCGAGGGCCTGCGTCGCGTCGGCGTGCACGGTCTCGGCGAGGTCGTACAACTCCCGCCAGCCGGTGAGGAGATCGATGTAGACCTGGTCCGACTCCGAGCCGGTGATGGCGTCGTGATGGGCGCCGTAGACGAGCTGCCGCCACGCCTTGTCGAGCGCAGCGTCCGGATAGGGGTGCCCCGTGGTGAGGGAGGCGAGTGTCGCCCAGGCCTCCGCGTCGGCGAGGAGGCTCTCGCCGTACCGCTGGGCCTGCTTGGTGTCGATGTAGGAGACGTCCTTGCCGGTGTAGACCGGGTTCATGTCCCGGGTCTGCGGGGAGGCCTTGCGGCCTTCCTCGTCGAGTTCCGCACGCACGGCGGCGAAGAAGTCCCGAGGGATCGCGCTGATGAACCGCGGCCAGACGTAACGGGCGTTCCAGTCCCGGTGGATGCCCATCACCCAGCGGCACGGCGGCGCGTAGTCACCGCCGACGGGCAGCATGACGTTGCGGGTGAGCGCGACCTTCTTCAGGCCCTTGAACAGCTTGAACGCGGCCTGTTCCGCCTCCGGCAGGGTGGGCGCGTTGTCGATCGCCCAGCCCGCGCCGTAGTGGTTGACCATGTACGCGGTGAGGATGCCGCGCCCCGAGGGGGCGATCCAGTCGAACTCGGCCGGGAACTGCATCCGTTGGGGATCGCGGGGCTCCTCGCCGAAGACGGAGAGCGTCGGCCCCCACTGGTGGAACGGCCCGCGCGCCCAGGAGCTGGAGGTGACCCCGGCGTCCGCCATCAGCCCAGGGAACTGCGGATCGTGCCCGAACGCGTCGAGCTGCCAGGCGGTTTCGGGCGAGGCCCCCATGATCCCGCGCTGGTATCCGTCGCCGTACAGCGCGTTGCGTACGGTGGCCTCGGCGCCGGTGAGGTTGGTGTTGGGCTCGTTGTACGTGCCGCCCATGATCTCGACGCGGCCGGTGCGGATCAGCTGGCGCAGGAAGGCGCGCTCCTCCGGGAAGGCGTCCCAGTACGGCTTGAGGTAGTCGACCTCCGCGAGCACGAAGGTGTACGCCGGATCGCGCCGGGCCAGGTCGCAGTGGGCGCGCACCAGGCTCATCCCGGACTGGCCGCGCGAGTCGAAGGTGCGGGCCGGGAGACCGGACGAGGCCGGGTCGTCGGCCACGTCCCAGGTCTCGGTGTAGGCGGCCTGGGTGTTCCACCAGACGGGGTCGTAGTGGAAGTGGCTGACCATGAACATGGTCCAGCCGGGCTCGGCGGCCGTGAACGGGGCGGCGTGCCGGTCGCTGTGCTCACCGTCGACGGCGACGACCGTGATCTCGTCGCCGTCGCCGGTCACGGGTATCTCGGCGCGTGCGGTGCCGTCGTCGGCCGTGGTGACCAGCGTCTCCCCCACACTGCGCGGACCGCCCGGGCCCTCGGCCGTGAGGCGGACCGTGCGGCCCGGGACGTGGCTGATCTCGGCGACCACCACCTGGTACGGCTGTTCGGCGGTCCCGACGAAAAGCTCGGTCGACTCGACAGAGGTGACGCGCATGGGTCTCCTACGAGGATGCTCGGCGGAGCACCATCCTGGCACCGCAGGGATGGTTCAAACAACCATCTACGCGTGTTCTCGGTGAATCATCTATGCAATACCACTGCCGTCAGCGGGTGCGCCGACCCTTCGCCGAGTGCTGCGGCACGATGTGGTCGGTCAGTGCCAGGGAGGCGCTCGCGCGCTGGTAGGAGAGCTGCGCCACTCGGACGTACAGGCAGTCGAGCAGCACCAGGACGGAGTGCCGGCCGCCGATGCCGGTGAGGAAGTTGGTCTCCGAGGCGGATGAGACGAGCCGGATGTCGGCGGCCTTGGCGAGCGGTGAGCGCGGGTCGGAGGTGATCGCCACGGTGGTGGCACCCCGCTCCTTGGCCAGCTCGAACGGCTCGATGGTCTCCCGGGTGGCCCCCGAGTGCGAGATACCCACGGCCACGTCCGCCGGGGTGAGCAGCGCCGCGGACGTGGCCGCGCCGTGCACCTCGGTCCAGCCGCGCACCGAGCAGCCGATACGGAACAGCCGGGTCTCCGTCTCCAGCGCCACCGCCCCGCTGCCGCCGGTGCCGTAGAGGTCGATACGTCGGGCCCGGGCCATGGCCTGGGCCGCGCGCTCGATCGCGTCGAGGTCGATCCGGTCGATGGTCTGCTGGACGGCCCGCAGGTCGGCGTTGCCCACGACCTGCACGACCCGCTCCAGGCTGTCGTCCGGGGAGATGTCCGGGCCGATCTCGGCGGTGCCCCAGTCGGAGACCTCGCCGCGACCGTGCTCCTTGGCCAGTTCGATCAGCAGATGCTGATAGGAGTCCAGGCCGATGGCCCGGCAGAAGCGGGTCACCGTGGCCTGGGAGGTGCCGGTGCGGCGGCCCAGCTCGGCGGCCGAGCAGTGGGTGACGGCGGCCGGATCCTCCAGGATCAGCTCGCCGACCTTGCGCAGGGAGCCGGCCAGCCGGGGCAGCTCGGTGCGGATCAATGTCGTGACGTCCGTCGGAGGCATGGGAAGAAGGTACCAGCCACCGCTCAGGCCCCTCATTGAATACCAGGACCGGCTGCGAAGGCGGACCGGGAACCGATGTGCAGGACGATTGAATGCGCCGACCATCCTATGGTTTATTGATTCACCGATGGAGATGTATAGGGTGGTTCAATCCATCAGTAGGGAGTGAGTGCCGCGTGTCCGTCGAGTCCGTCAGCGCCCAGGGCTTCGCGCAGCAGAGCCTGACCGTCCTTCAGCAGATCACCGAGTCCGCCCGCGCCGACGTGGCCCGCGCCGCGGAACTGATCGCCGACTGTGTGCGCGCCGACGGCGTCATCCAGGCCTTCGGCACCGGCCACTCCCAGGCCATGGTCCTCGAAGTCGCGGGCCGCGCGGGCGGGTTGGTTCCCACGAACCGACTGAGCATCGCCGACCTCGTCCTGTACGGCGGTGACGACCCGTCCGTCCTCGACGACCCGCTCCTTGAGCGGCAGCCGGGGGTGGCCGCGCGGCTGTACGACCTCGCGGCGCCGCGTCCCCAGGACCTCTTCGTGATCATCTCCAACTCCGGCGTCAACAATGTGATCGTCGAGATGGCCCTCCACGCGAAGGAGCGGGGCCACAAGGTCCTGGCCATCACCTCCCTCGCCCACACCCACGCGGTCCCCGCCGGCCACTCCAGCGGCAAGAAGCTCGTCGATCTGGCCGACGTCGTGCTCGACAACGCGGCCCCGCGCGGGGATGCGTTGCTGGAGTTGCCGGGTGGGGGTGCGGTGTGTGCGTTGTCGACGCTTACCGGGGTGATGTTGGTGCAGATGGCTGTCGCCGAGGCGTCGGCTGTGCTGCTTGCCTCGGGGGAGCGGCCGCCGGTGTATGTGTCGGCCAATGTGCCGGGGGGCTTTGAGGGGAATCTGGAGCTGGAGAAGCGGTACGCGGGGCGGATCAGGCGTACAGCGAGTTAGGGAGGGTCGCGGGGAAGCTGCGGGCCGGTGGGGGCTGGTCGCGCAGTTCCCCGCGCCCCTAGGTGCGGATGCTGGCCGTTAGTTCATCGGTACTGGTGTCAGGGCTACGGCCAACGGATATGCGCCGGTCGTCAGCGCGTCCCCGGCGGTGGCGGTCGCGGTGTCGACCGGTACGAGCTTGTTCCCGTCGGCCGTCGTTACGTACGCCGTCTCGCCCTTCCAGTCCAGGCCCACGTCGAACGCCGATCTGCCGACCGTGACCTTGGTGCCGGGCGCGCCGGTCACCGTGTCCACCGGCGTGACGTAGTCCCCGGTGCTCGGGCTGACCCACAGCGTTCGGCCGTCCGGCGACAGGCCGAGTCCGTATGCCTGGCCGGTGACCAGGAGGGTCGGCTCGGTGTCGTTCGTCGTCGTGTCGATCGGGGTCACTGTCGAGCCGCCGGAGTTGGAGACGTAGACCGTCCTGCCGTCGGGTGCGGCGACGATGTTGAAGGGTCTCGGGCCCACGGGGATCGCGGTACCGGCCTTCGCGGTGGCGAGGTCGACCGGGCTGACCGTGTTGTCGTGGATGTTGGCCACGTACAGGGTCGTGCCGTCCGGGGTGATCGCCATGTTCTCGGGACCGCTGCCCACCGTGACCGGCGTACCCGCCTTGAGTGTCGCGGTGTCCACCGGCTGGACCGTCCCGTCCGTGTAGTTGGCCACCCACAGCGTCCCGCCGTCCGGCGTCAGTACGAGCCCGGCGGGCACGCGGCCCACGGCGACCGTGCCGGTGACCGAGCCGCTCGCCACGTCGATGACACTGACCGTGTCGGAACCCTGGTTGGCGGCAAAGGCGGTACGGCCGTCGGCGCTCACGACGACCTCGCCCGGGTTGTCGCCCACGGCGATGTTCTTGGTCGTACCGGACGCCAGGTCGATGGAACTCACCGACGCGCCACTGAAGTTGGCGGTCAAGGCCGTCAGCGAACCGGTCTTCTCGGTGACCTGCACGGGGATCGCCCGGTCGAGAACGCCCGTACCCGACACCACGACCGAGTGGACGCCCTCGGTGACCCCGGTCAGCGTGACGGTGGCCGAGGCGCTGCCCCCGGCCGGGACCGTCACGGTGCCCGCGGTCGGCGAGGCGGTGACGCCGGCAGGGACGTCCAGTTTCCAGCTGACCGTGCGGGCCTCCTTGTCCGAGAAGTCGAGTGTCACCTTCTCGGAGGCGCCCGGCTTCAGGGAGAGGGAGCCGGGGGAGAAGGCGGCGTCGACGCCCGGGTCGGGGGCGTTCTCCAGCATGGTCGTGTAGAGGAACTGGTCCATCACACCCGGCGAGACCTGCTCGGGGACGGCGTCCAACGCCTTGCGCTCACCTTGTAGTCGGGTCCAGTACTTCGACACCGCGTCCGGGTCGCCCCGCTTGTTGGCGAGCAGCAGATCGACGGCCGTCCGTCCCGCGCTCCCGTACCGGCCGAGCTTGTCCAGCCAGGCGGACGTCTCGTCGAGGAACCCCGGGTTGTCGAGCCGGGCGCGCAACTGGGCGGGTGTGGCGGCCATGTCGGTGAAGTACGAGCGGAGTGCGGCGGCGGCCCGGTCGAGCCCGCTGTCCTGCTCGTACGCCGTGCGGAAGTCGGCGATGAGCTGTGTCAGGGTGGGGGACTCGGTCGCGTCGAGCTGGGAGGAGTAGTTGTTCTCGGCGAAGATCCGCAGCCACTTGGCGGCGCCGGGACCCGCGAGGTCGCGGACCGAGGCGAGGAAGGCGGACCGGGGGTCGTAGGAGTCCGGGTTCCAGAGGTAGGCGGCCGAGGTGAACAGCGCGAGCTTGCTCGCCTCGCCCTGGACCATCGGATTGGCGGTGACACCGGTCGCCGCCTCGGCCACGCCGGCTTCTCGTCCCGTGTACGGGCCGAGGAGGAGGCGGCTGGTGACGTAGTCGTTGACCGGGTAGTTGTCCCAGATCAGGATCGGGTGGCCGAACACCGCGCGGGCTTGGGCGACGTGCTCGGCGGTGACGGTCGGCGCGATCACTCCCACGCCGGTCCACTCGACGACCACGGACGGGTCCAGCTTCTCGCGCAGGGCCGTCTTGTAGGGGGAGTCGGCGAGGTCGGAGTACTCGGTGGGGACCATCTCCAGGGGTTCGAGGCCGGTGTGGCCGGCCGAGAAGGACTCCCACGCCTTGTTGAGGAGATACGCCTGGGCCGTCCCCGCCGCTCCTCCGCCCGTGCCGAACTCCTGCTCGTCGGCGGCGCAGTTCCACTTCGTGTAGCTGATGTCGTCCAGCGGGACCGCGAAGGAGCGCACACCGATCGCGTACAGCGAGTCGAACTTGCGGGTGAGGGCCGCGATGTCGGAGTCGGAGGAGTAGCAGACCGACAGACCCGGGGAGAGGGCGTAGGTGAAGCGGACGTGGTTGGCGCCGGCGCGGTCGACCAGTTCCTTCAACTGGGCCAGTTCCGCGGGCGGGTACTCGTCCCGCCACTGGGCGCGCAGATAGGGGTCGTCCTTGGGGGAGTAGACGTAGACGTTCTGTTTCGTACGGCCGTAGAAGTCGAGCTGGCTCAGGCGCTCGGCATGCGTCCAGGGGGTGCCGTAGAAGCCCTCGATGACTCCGCGCAGGGCCGCGGTGGGCCAGTCGCGGATCTTCGTCTCGGGCAACTTGCCTGTGGTGGCGAGGAGTTGGCGCAGGGTCTGGGCGGCGTAGAAGGTGCCGGTCGCGTCGGATCCGGAGAGGGCGAGGAGGGTGCGGCCGTCCCGGCGGCCGGAGGCCAGGGAGTAGCCGCCGGAGGGGAGTCCGGCCGGGGACCGTGCGCCCAGTCTTTTCAGTGTGGCGACCGTGCCGGGGCCGTCGAGGTAGACCGTGAAGGCGGCCGACACGGGCGGCTTGTCGACCCTCACGATCCGGTCGGCGCCGGCCGCGCGCAGGGCCGACTCGACGACCTTGCGGGCCGAGGGGTCCGTGTCCGGGCCGACGACCTCCACGACCCGGTCGGGGACCGTGAACCGGTCCGGTCCGGTCTTCATGCTCCGGGGTTTCGGCCAGACCTCGGGGGTGAGCTGCCCGGGTGCCGCCGACGCCGGTGTCAGGGACGGGGTGGTGAGACCGGCGGCCATCAGCAGCACGGCGGCCACCCCCGCCGATCTCCTGGAGAGTCTCGAACGCAAGGTGAATTCATCCACCGGCGGAGTCTATTGATGCTGATTGAATCATTCAATGGTGCGACTGTCCGCAATCTTGACGGGCGGGATGTTACCGGTAACATTTCCTGTCGTGCTGAGAGAAGCCCGTGCAGTCGAAGCCCCGGTGTTCAGCCCGTCCGCCGTCGTCGCCTCGTGCGTCGGCTTCGTTCTGATCGGTGCGCTCCAGGCCCTGTACGGTCCGGCGATCCCGGCTTTCCGCGCGGAGTTCGGGCTGTCCCCGTCCGGGGCGGGACTCGGGCTGAGCGCGCACTTCGTGGGTGGCGTGGCCGGGGTGCTGCTCTTCGACCGGTGGTTCGGGCGGATCGGCAACCGGCGGATCCTCGGCGCCTCGTATCTCCTCATGGCCGTCGGTGCGGCGGGCTTCGCGCTCGCTCCCAGTTGGCCGCTCGCCCTCGCCGCCGCCCTGCTGGCCGGGCTCGGGTTCGGCGGTATCGACTACGGGCTCAACCAGCTGTTCGCCGTGGGCTTCGGGCACCGCTCCACGGCGATGCTGAACATCCTCAACGCCCACTTCGGCATCGGCGCGATCCTCGGACCGGCCGTGATCGGCGCGGTCGGCGCCGAGCGCTACCCGGCGGTCTTCCTCGCCTTCGCGCTGGTCAACCTGCCGCTGCTGTGGTGTCTGAAGGGCGTACGGGACAAGGCGCCGCAGCCGTCCGGCACGGCACCCGACCCCGGTGGCGTCCTCGGCCGCAGCCTCGGCTCGGTGCTCGCCGTGTTCGTCGCGCTGTACGTCCTGCACGTCGGTATCGAGGCCGGCGTCGGCGGCTGGGAACCGACCCATCTGGAGACCGTCGGCTACGGCGCCGGGGTCGCCGCCACCGCCACCTCCGTGTACTGGCTGATGATGACCGTGGGCCGGTTCCTGGTCGCGCCCCTCGCGCTGCGCTTCTCGGCGCAGACCATCATCACGGTCTCCTGCGCGGGGATGACGGTCTGTCTGCTGCTCGCGTCCATCAGCGAGTTGGCGCCCTACGCGTACGCCGGCGTCGGGCTGTTCATCGCGCCGATCTTCCCCACCGGACTGCCCTGGCTGCACAAGGCCGCCCCGCAGGCCCGGCGGGCCGGAGCCCTGGTCATCGCGGCCTCGATGGCCGGCGGAGTGGTGGCCGGACCGGCGCTCGGCAAAGTGATCGAGTGGTCGGACATCAAGGCCGTACCGCTGCTTCTCGCAGGAGTCTCGGCGGTGTGCCTCGCCGCGACCCTCTGGCTGATCCGCAGTACCTCAACCCGTTCGCACTGAACCCGCTCGCATCGAAGGGGAACACCAGCATGCCCGCACTGACGACGACGTCCGACGGTTTCCTGCTGCACGACGAGCCGTTCCGCATCCTCTCCGGCGCCATGCACTACTTCCGCGTCCACCCCGACCAGTGGGCCGACCGGCTGCGCAAGGCCCGGCTGATGGGCCTCAACACCGTCGAGACCTATGTGCCGTGGAACGTCCACCAGCCCGACCCCGAGGGCGAGTTGGTCCTGGACGGCTTCCTCGACCTGCCCCGCTATCTGAGCCTCGCCAAGGAGGAGGGGCTGCACGTCCTGCTCCGCCCCGGACCGTTCATCTGCGCCGAGTGGGACGGCGGCGGCCTGCCCGGCTGGCTCAGCTCGGACCCGGACATCCGGCTGCGCAGCTCCGACCCCCGCTTCACCGGGGCGATCGACCGCTACTTCGACCTGCTGCTGCCCCCGCTGCTGCCGTACATGGCCGAGGCGGGCGGTCCCGTCATCGCCGTCCAGGTGGAGAACGAGTACGGCGCCTACGGCGACGACACCGCCTACCTCAAGCACCTCGAACAGGCCTTCCGGAGCAGGGGAGTCGAGGAGTTCCTCTTCACCTGCGACCAGGCCGACCCCGAGCACCTGGCCGCCGGCAGCCTCCCCGGGGTCCTGGCCGCGGGCACCTTCGGCGGACGGATCGACGCGGCGCTGGACCAGTACCGTGCGCACCGGCCCGAAGACCCGCTGATGTGCGCGGAGTTCTGGATCGGCTGGTTCGACCACTGGGGCGGCCCGCACCACACCCGGGACGCCGCCGACGCCGCCGCCGACCTGGACCGGCTGCTCTCGGCGGGCGCCTCCGTCAACATCTACATGTTCCACGGCGGCACCAACTTCGGCTTCAGCAACGGCGCCAACCACAAGCACGCCTACGAGCCCACCGTCACGTCCTACGACTACGACGCCCCGCTCACCGAGTCCGGCGACCCCGGCCCCAAGTACCACGCCTTCCGCGAGGTCATCGCCCGCCACGCACCCGTCCCCGACGAGCCGGTCCCGTCCCCCGGCCCCAAACTCCCGCCGACCAGCGTCGTGTTGACCCATCGCGCCCCCCTGCTCCCGCACGCGGCCACCCTCGCCGCACCCCTGCGCACCGAAGACCCCGCGATGATGGACGAGTTGGGCCTCAGCTCCGGATACGCGCTCTACCGGGCCACCGTCCCCACGGCCGGCCAGGGCCTGCTGCACTTCGCGGGCGGGGTCGGCGACCGCGCCCAGGTCTTCCTGGACGGCGCCCCCGTCGGCGTACTCGAGCGCCGCCACCACGACGAGACCCTGCCCGTCCTCGTACCCCGCCCCGGCGCCACGCTGGACGTGCTCGTGGAGAACATGGGCGGCGTCAACTACGGCCCCCGCATCGGCGCCCCCAAGGGCCTGCTCGGTCAGGTCTCCTTCAACGGCGCCGTCCTGCGTGCCTGGGACAACCACCCGCTGTCCCTGACCGACCTCACGGCCGTGCCCTTCACCCCGTCGGACGCCACCACGGACGCCGTTCCCGCCTTCCACCGCGGCACCTTCGAGGTGGCCGAACCGGCCGACGCCTTCCTCGCCCTGCCCGGCTGGACCAAGGGCCAGGCCTGGGTCAACGGCTTCCACCTCGGCCGCTACTGGAACCGCGGCCCGCAGCACACCCTGTACGTGCCCGCGCCGGTCCTGCGCCCCGGTACCAACGAACTGGTCCTGTTCGAACTGCACGCCACCACCGGCACGACCGCCCGGCTCACCGACACCCCCGACCTCGGCCCGGAGACGTTCTGATGCCGCACCGCCTGAGCGTTCCCGCGCCCTCCGGGCCCCCGCTCACCGGCCATCTCCCCTTCGCCGACGCACCGGGCGTGCCCGACCCGATCGAGGTCACCAGCCGCTACCTCACCCGCGGCGGCCGCCCCTGGTTCCCGGTCTCCGGGGAGTTCCACTACAGCCGCTACCCGGCCGGGGAGTGGGAGGAGGAACTCCTCAAGATGAAGGCCGGCGGCATCACCGTCGTCGCCAGCTACGTCATCTGGATCCACCACGAGGAGATCGAGGGCCGCGTCCGCTTCGACGGCGACCGCGACCTGCGCCGCTTCGTCGAACTCTGCGCCCGCCACGGCCTCGACTTCATCCCGCGCATCGGCCCCTGGGTGCACGCCGAGGTCCGCAACGGCGGCCTGCCGGACTGGCTGTCGGCCCGCGACTGCGTGCCGCGCACCGACGACCCGGTCTATCTGGAGGCGGTCGGGGCCTGGTTCGCGGCGATCGCCGGAGAACTCCGCGGCCTCGACCGGGCGCACGGCGGCCCGATCGTGGCCGTCCAGATCGAGAACGAGCTCTACGACCAGCCGGGCCATCTGCTCACGTTGAAGCGCATGGCCCAGGAGGCGGGGCTGAGCGCCCCGCTGTGGACGTCGACCGCCTGGGGCGGCGTCCGGCTCCCGCCCGACGAACTGCTGCCGCTGTACGGCGGCTACACCGAGACCTTCTGGACCGAGGCCGACGGCGGCTGGCCCGACACCTGCCGCAAGCACTTCTTCTTCACCCACCAGCGCGACGACGAGGGCATCGGATCCGATCTGCGCCCGGTGCACGTCCGCGGCAGCGCCCCGGATGCCCTCGCCGACCGATTCCCCTGGGCCACCTGCGAGTTGGGCGGCGGCATGGCCGTCTCCTACCACCGGCGGCCGCGCGTGGACGCCGCCGACATCGCGGCGCTCGGGCTCACCAAGATCGGGTGCGGCTCGGTGTGGCAGGGGTACTACATGTTCCACGGCGGCACGAATCCGCCGGGTGAGCTGACCTCCCTCCAGGAGTCCCACGCCACCGGCTACCCGAACGACCTGCCTGTCCTGACGTACGACTTCCAGGCACCGCTCGGCGAGTACGGGCAGTACCGGGCCACGTACGACGAACTGCGGCTCCAGCACCTGCTGTTGGCCGACTTCGGGCATCTGATCGCACCGATGGAGTCCGTGCTGCCCGAGGAACGGCCGCGCGGACAGGACGACCGGGACACCTTGCGCTGGGCCGTGCGCGGTGACGGCGGTTCGGGGTTCCTGTTCGTCAACAACCACCAGCCGCACGAGCCGTTGCCGGACCATCCGGGGACGTCGTTCACGGTGGAGTTCCCCGAGGGCGGACCGGTGACGCTCCCGAGCACTCCCGTGACCGTCCCGTCGGGGGCCACCTTCTGCTGGCCGCTGCGGCTCGACGTGGGCGGGGTGCGCGTGGAGTGGGCGACGGCTCAGCCGGTGTGCACGGTGGATGACAGTGGTCGAACGGTGCTGGTGCTGGTGGCGGTTGAGGGGATCGCGCCTGAACTTGCCCTGGACGCTTCCACGGTGGGGTCGGTGAGGACGCCGTCCGGGAAGGTCACGTATCCCGACGGACGAGTGCTGGTGAGCGGGCTGCGGCCCGGGACCGACGCACTGGTCGAGGTGGAGACGTCGGGTGGTGACCGGGTCGGGCTGCTGGTGCTGGACGCGGTGACGGCTCGTACGGCCTATCGGGGTGTGGTGTGGGGGGCCGAGCGGCTTGTGCTGGCTGAGGGTGGGGTGGTGTTCGACCAGGGGGAAGTACGGGTGCACAGTGCCCCTTCTGCCGGGCAGCCGTCGTTCGCCGTGTTCCCGTCGCCGGATGAGCAGGGGATGTTCAAGCAGTGCGTCTTGTCGGGGGATGACGTCTCTGTCGGTGAAGCTTCGGTCACTCTCGTACGGGCTGCCGGTGCCGCGCCGGAGCCGGTCACCGGGGTGCTGGGGCGGGCCAGTGCGCCGGCCGACAAGTACTTCGACGCGGTGGCGGCCGAGTATCTCGTGGAGCTGCCGGACGGGGTGCCGCCGGGGACGCTGTTGCGTATCCACTGGACCGGGGATGTGGGGCGGGCGTATGTGGGGGACGCCCTTGTCGCCGATCAGTTCTTCTCGGGGCGGGTGTGGGACATCGGGTTGGATCGGGTTCCGGTGGGTTCGCTGCGGGTGCGGGTGCTTCCCGGATTTGAGGGCGCCGACGTGTATGTGCCGCCGGAGGCTGGGGGCGGTTGGGGTAGGGCGTGTATCGAGCGGGTGGAGTTGGTGACTGTTCGCCGTTGGGCTGTGGGGTGACTCGTTGGCTGCGGGCGTGTGGGGGCTGGTCGCGCAGTTCCCCGCGCCCCTGAGGGCGTTGGCCTGGGCCTGCGACCTATGCTGGGCCCGATTCGACCCCGAAGCCACTCCGAGGAAGCACCCGCGATGAACTCCCGCGCCGCCGACGACCCCGCCCCCAAAGGGCGCAGTCGTCGCAACTTCGCGGGCTCGCGGCCGGTGATGGATGACGTGGCGCGGTTGGCCGGGGTGTCCAAGCAGACCGTTTCTCGGGTGCTGAACGACAATCCGGCCGTTCGGGCCGAGACGCGGGAGGCCGTGCAGGCGGCGATGCGCAGTCTCGGGTACCGGCCGAGCCGCAGTGCGCGGTCGTTGGCCAGTGGGCGGACGCGGATGCTCGGGGTCATCTCCTTCGACGCCGCCCGTTACGGGCCCGCGAGCATCCTGACCGCCATCAACACCGCCGCCCAGAAGGCCGGTTACCTGCTGAGCTCCATGGCGCTGGACGACACCGCCGATCACGCCACGGTCGCGGAGGCCGTGGACCGGCTGTCGGCCGAGGGGGCGGACGGCGTCATCGCCATCGCGCCGCAGCACCGGGTGGGGAAGACGCTGGCGGACACTCACCTGGACACGCCGCTGGTGGTCCTGGAGAACGAGATCAGGGGCGGCACCCCGCTGGCCACCGCCGACTCCCGCAACGGCGCCCGCAAGGCCACCGAGCATCTGCTGGGCCTCGGGCACCCCACCGTGTGGCACATCGCGGGGCCCACCGGCTGGACCTCCGCCGACCAGCGCCTCAGCAGCTGGCAGGAGACCCTGAGAGCGGCGGGCGCCGAGGTGCCCGAGGTGCTCGTCGGGGACTGGAGCGCGGACTCCGGGTACGACCTCGGCCGGCGGCTGGCCCGGCGCCCGGACGTCACCGCCGTGTTCGCCTCCAACGACCAGATGGCCCTCGGCCTGCTGCACGCCCTCCACGAGGCCGGGCGCCGGGTCCCCGAGGACGTGAGCGTCGTCGGGTACGACGACATCCCCGAGGCGGCCCATCTGCTGCCGCCGCTCACCACCGTGCGCACCGACTTCGCCGAGATCGGCAGGCGTTCGCTGCGGCTTCTGCTGGACCGGATCGACGGGCGGACCGAGGAGCGGACCGAGCCGTTGATCCCCGTCGAGGTCATCGTCCGCCGCAGCTGCGGTCGGCCGCCGCAGGGCTGAGAGCCGCCAGGGGCTGACCGCCCGTCCCCGTCGCCCCCGACCGAACGCGTAGCGGAAGGGTCGAACGTGGGGACGAAAGGTGCCTCCGGGGCACTTCAGGAGTTCGTTGTGATCGGTATCACAAAGGGTCTAAGGTGAAAAACGACTGGGAGGACTCCGCCGGGGGGCGAGCCGAACGGCGGCGCGCCACCGGGCCCGTCTCCGGGTAGGGAAGTGATCCTGTTGTCCGTCGCCTGGGACGACATCGGCGGGCTCGTCGATGCCCACGAACGATTTCTGGCCGGAGCCCGAGTGGACGCGGACGTCCGCGGCTCCGTGCTCGACTCCTGGAAACGGTGCCGGTCCGTAGGGCTGGAACCGGACCGCCTCCAGGTTCCCTACGCGCCGGACCTCACCCTCGACGACCCGTTCCTGCACGCGGCCGAGCCGGTCCTGAAGAACCTCGCCGCCTCGCTCTCCGAGGCCGGCATGACCATCGCGCTGTGCGACGGACAGGGCCGCATGGTCCAGCGGCTCGGCGGCGGACGGCCGCTGTGCGACCGCCTCGACGAGGTGAGCTTCGCCCCCGGCTTCGACGCCTCCGAACGGGTCGTGGGCACCAATGGCGTCGGCACCGCGCTCGCCGAACGCAACCCCGTCTACGTCGTCGGCCGTGAGCACTTCGCCGACTGTCTCCAGCCCTTCGCCTGTGCCGGCGCACCCGTCCGCAACCCGCTCAGCGGACGTATCGAGGCCGTCCTGGACCTCACCTGTCTGCGCGACGACGGCGACCCCGCCATGCTGCGGCTGGTCCGCGAGGCCGCCCACGCCATCGAGGCGCGGATGCTGGAGCTGGCCACGGAACGCGAGCGGGCGCTGCTCGCCGCGTACCGGCGGGCGGCCGCCCGGGCGTCGACACAGTGGCGGCAGCCGGGGCGCCCGGACGGGGACGAACTCGGCCGCGTCGACCTGGCCGTGCTGCGCGAGAGGGCCGAGGAACTGCTCGACTCCCCGCACCGCACCCTCGACGAGGTGACCCTCTCCGGCGGCCGCACCGCCACCCTGCTGCGCCGTCAGGTCCGCGGCGCGGCGGGCGAGACGGGTGTCGTCGTCGAGGCCCGCATCGCCGGCAGCCCGCATGTGCGCCAGGTCTGCCTCAGCGCGCCGACCACCCCGGTCACCCCGACCCGGGCCCTCCCGCAGCCGACCGTCCCACCCGTGCCGGCGCCGGCCCCCTCCCCGGCACCGGCACGGCCCGCGGCGCGCTTCGCCGGGCTGCGGACCGTCGTACCGGCACCCGCCGAGATGGAGCGGGGCGCGCAGGGTGACACCGGGGCGCCCCTCAGCGGCGGGGCGCCCGCCGCGGCGGACGCGGCTGTCGGCGCCGAGCCGTATCCGGATGCGGCTGTGGGCGTCGCCACCCGGATGCCTGTCCGGCCCGGGACATCCGTCGCTGCCGAGGTCGCCGAGGGCGCCGTGGGAATCGCGTCCGTCGGCACCGAGCCCGCCGGCGACGCCCCCGCCATGGACGCTCCAGGTGTCGACGCCCGGCTCCTCCTTCTCGGCGAGCCCGGTGTCGGACGGCTGGCCCTGCTCGCGCGCCGGCGGCTGGAGCTGCTGCACGACGCGGGCGTGCGGATCGGCACCACGCTCGACGTCACCCGTACGGCGGAGGAACTGACCGAGGTGGCCGTCCCCCGGTTCGCCGACTTCGTCGCCGTGGACCTGCCGGACGCGGTGCTGCTCGGCGAGGAGCCGGGGCCGCTCGGCGCGGACACCCCGCTGCGCCGGGTCGCCCTGGGCGCCGTACAGGAGGAATCGCCTCTGCACCCGGTCGGCGACCTGGTGCGGTACGCCCCGTCCGCACCGCAGGCCCGCGGCCTTGAGTCCCGGCAGCCGATGCTCGAACCCGTGCTCGCCGCGGCCGGGGGCCGGCTCGACCACGACCCGGCCAGGGGCGAGCGGATCCTCGCGGCCGGTGTCCACTCCCTGGTCACCGTGCCGCTGCGGGCCCGCGGCACGACCCTCGGTCTGGTCAGCTTCTACCGGTCGCAGAGGGCCGCCCCCTTCGAGGACGACGACCTCTCCCTCGCCCAGGAACTCGCCGGCCGCGCGGCGATCTGCGTCGACAACGCCCGGCGCTACACCCGCGAGCACAACACCGCGCTCGCCCTCCAGCGCAGCCTGCTGCCGCGGGGCCGGTCCGAGCAGAGCGCCGTCGAGGTCGCCTACCGCTATCTGCCGGCGCAGGCCGGTGTCGGCGGCGACTGGTTCGACGTCATCCCGCTCTCCGGCGCGCGGGTCGCGCTCGTGGTCGGCGACGTCGTGGGCCACGGACTGCACGCGGCCGCCACGATGGGCCGGCTGCGCACCGCCGTCCACAACTTCTGCTCCCTCGACCTGTCGCCCGACGACCTCCTGACCCACCTCGACGACCTCGTCGGCCGCCTCGACCGGGGCGAGGGCTGGGCGGCGGAGAACAGCCCGGACTCCGGGATCGTCGGGGCGACCTGTCTCTACGCCGTCTACGACCCGGTGTCCCGGCGCTGCACCCTCACCCGCGCCGGGCACCCGCTGCCCGCGGTCGTCGAGCCCGACGGCACGGTGACCTTCGTCGACCTGCCGTCGGCGCCGCCGCTCGGGCTCGGCGGGATGCCCTTCGAGACCGTCGAGCTGGAGCTGGCGGAGGGCAGCCAACTGGTGCTCTACACCGACGGGTTGATCGAGGACCGGCACCGGGACATCGACGCCGGCGTCGAGCGCCTGGGCGCCGTGCTCGCGCAGGCGGGGCGGGCGCCGGAGGAGACCTGCGAGGCCGTCCTGGACGCACTGCTGCCGGCCCGGCCGAGCGACGACGTGGCCCTGCTGGTGGCCCGTACCCACGCCCTGGACCGCGACCGGGTCGCCCAGTGGGACGTGCCCAGCGACCCGGCGGCCGTCTCCCGCTTCCGCGCCGCGGTCACCGAACAGCTGGCCGCCTGGGGCCTGGAGGAGCTGTCCTTCACCGTCGAACTCGTCGCCAGCGAACTGGTCACCAACGCCATCCGGCACGCCACCGGTCCGGTCCAGCTCCGGCTGCTGCGTGACCGCGCCCTGATCTGCGAGGTCTCCGACGGCAGCAGCACCTCCCCGCGACTGCGCCGCGCGAAGAACGAGGACGAGGGCGGCCGCGGGCTGTTCCTCGTCGCCCAGCTCACCGAGCGGTGGGGAACGCGCTACACCCCCGACGGGAAGATCATCTGGACGGAGCTGCCGTTGCCGTGAGGGGCCCGGTCACGGCCGGTCGAGCTCGAACCAGACGACCTTGCCGGTGCTCAGCCGGGACGCCCCCCAGCGCCGGGCCACCCTGTTCACCAGGTACAGACCCCGCCCGCCCTCGTCCGTGGCCCGCGCCTGACCGAGCACCGGGAGCCGCGGCTCGTCGTCGGTGACCTCGCAGCGCAGGACGTCGGTGCGCAGCAGCCGCACGGTCAGGGGCCGCGACGCGTACCGCACCGCGTTGGTGACGACCTCGCTGACCAGCAGTTCCGCGGAGTCGCTCAGCTCCTCCAGCCCCCAGCGGGACAGCGTGCGCCGGACCAGCCGGCGGGCCCGGCCGGGGGTCGCCTCCGCGGGTTCCAGGAACCAGTACGCCACGTCGCTCGGCGCGATCCCCTCGAAGCGTGCGGCCAGCAGCGCGATGTCGTCGTCCCGGTCGCCGGGGCCGAGCATGTCGAGCACCTCGTCGCACAGCTCCTCCAGCGGCGGCGGACGATCAGGGCCGGTCAACTGCGCGGTCGCGGCGAGCTTCTCGCGCAGTTGCTCGATACCGGTCCACACGTCCCGCAGGCGTGACTCGACGAGCCCGTCCGTGTAGAGGAGCAGGGTGGCATCGGCCGGCGCGTCGAGTTCCACGGCTTCGAAGGCGACGCCGCCGACTCCGATGGGCGCGCCCGGAGGCACCCGCAGCACCTCCGTGCGGCCGCCCAGGTGCACCAGGAGGGGCGGCGGGTGGCCGGCGTTGGCGATGGTGATGCGGTGCGCGACGGGGTCGTAGACGGCGTAGACGCAGGTCGCCATGCGGTCGGCGCCCAGGCGCTGGGCCTGTTCGTCGAGATGGTGCAGCACGTCCTGCGGCGGCATGTCGAGACCGGCGAGCGTCTGGGCCGTGGTGCGCAGCTGGCCCATGACCGCGGCGGAGGTCATGGAGTGGCCCATGACATCGCCGACGACGAGCGCCACGCGGCTGCCCGGCAGGGGGATCGCGTCGTACCAGTCGCCGCCGACGCGGGCGGTCTCGGCGGCCGGGAGGTAGCGGGACGCCAGCCGGACGCCGGTGGGGCGGGGCAGGGTCTCGGGGAGCATGGCGCGCTGGAGCTCGTCGGCGATGTAGGCCTCACGGCCGTACAGGGCCGCCTTGTCGATGCCGAGGGCGCTGTGGGTGGCGAGTTGGGCGGCGAGCAGCAGGTCGTCCGGTACGAATGCGGGGTGTTCGGGGCTGCGCAGGAAGAGGGCGGCGCCGATGACGCGGCGGCGGCCGCGCAGCGGGGCGAGGATGGCGTGCTGTCCGTCGGGCGTGATCGACTCGCTGCCCTTGCCGAGGAGTTCGGGCAGGGCGGCCTGGGCCGCCGGCGAGTCCGTGAAGACGGGGCGTACGCCGCGCAGCACTTCGGCGAGCGCGCCGCCGCTCGGCACGGTGCAGCGCTCGGCGACGAGTTCGTCCAGCGCGGGTGGCTTGGGCCGTGGGTCGTCCACGGACCACAAGCCGTCCTCTTCGTGCGGGATC
This sequence comes from Streptomyces sp. NPDC001536, assembly GCF_042894505.1. NCBI lineage: Bacteria > Bacillati > Actinomycetota > Actinomycetes > Kitasatosporales > Streptomycetaceae > Streptomyces > Streptomyces sp. NPDC001536. The sequence continues at coordinate 486,039 of NZ_JBIAVQ010000002.1, read as the reverse complement.
CGGTCGGTCCGGTGCAGCCGCAGGACGAGCGGTTCGACGGGACGTTCGTCGCCGACCGGCAGCGGTTCGCGCAGATAGACCAGGATCGCGTCCGAGAAGGTCGGCACGGTGGCCCGGCACAGCCCGATCACGATCTCGTCCATGTCGATGCCACGGGCGATCCGGCGGGTCGCGGCGCCGGCGAAGCGGAGGCGGTCGCCCTCGCGGTGCATGGGGGTGGGGGAGGCCGGGGACGGGGGGAGCGGCCTCGGCGTCGGGGCGGCCGTGGAGGGCGAGGCGGCCGGGGCCTCGCTCACGCCGAGGGCGACCTGCGCCGAGAGCTGGCCGACCGTCAGTACGTCGTCCGCGTCGAACGCCTCGCTGTCGGCCCGGCGGAGGAACACGGCCGCGCCGACCACGCCCCGCGCGTCGGACAGGGGGGTGAGAAGGACGCGATGTCCCTTGGGCAGCCGGGGAGCCGGGCCCAGCAGTTCGCGCAGTGCCGGGTCGATCGCGGGGGAGATCCGGCTCAACGTCTCACCCGCGCGCAGGACTTCGGCCAGGACACCGGACCGCGCCACCGAGGCGAGGGCCGGCGGTACGCCGATCGCGGCGCCCGGGTCCTGCCCCCGTCCGGAAGACCGCTCCGGGTCGGCCGCACCCCGGAACCGGCTTGCGGCCAGGCGGAGTTGGCCGGGGACCGGGTCCGGCTCGGGCGAGGCGCCGGGGCCGGTCGCGAGGTAGACGAGAACCGCGTCCGCGAAGTGCTCCACGCTCACCGCGCAGAGTTCGTGAACCACCTCCGCACGGTCCTCGGCGCGGGCGATGCGGCGAACTGCCGTGGCAAGCAAACGTTGGGGATCCGACCGCATCGCCTCTCCGCGCAGGTGACCACGGGGGTTGCCTCCCAGGGCACGGACTCCACAGCCCGGCGTCAGACATCCTCGGGGAGCCCGGAAGATCTGTCCAGCCGTTCATGGACAGCGATGTCTGCCAACTTGGCTTCCGCAAACGTGACTTGCCCGTCCGATGGCGCCGTTCAGTCGCTCAGCCGTCCGCCGCGTCACCCCGGCCCAGCGGCAGCGACACCGTGAACACCGTCCGGCCCGGCTCGCTGCTCACCTCCACCGTGCCGCCGTGGGCCCGTACCAGGGAGCGGGCCACCGCCAGTCCCAGCCCGCTGCCGCCGCGGTCGCGGCTGCGGGCCTTGTCGACGCGGTAGAAGCGGTCGAACACCTTCTCCTGGTCGGCGGGCGGGATGCCGGGGCCCGCGTCCGTCACCCGGACCAGCGCGCGGCCGGAGGCGACCGTGACCGCCACCGACACCGGGGTGCCGGCCGGGGTGTGCACGGCCGCGTTGGTGAGGAGGTTGTCCAGGACCTGGCGGACGCGATGCGGGTCCAGACGCAGCACCAGGGACCCCGGGCCCTCCGTCAGCGTCAGCGGGCGGTCCGGGTGCGCGGCCCGGAAGGCGTCGGCCGCCTCGTCGACCAGTTCCACCAGGTCCGTGTCCTTGGGCCGCAGCGGGGTGTCCACCTCGGCGGCGTCGAGACGGGCGAGCAGCAGCAGGTCGTCCAGCAGGACACCCATCCGGGCCGCCTCCGCGCGCAGCCTCGCCAGATGCCGCTCCCGCTCCTCGGGCGCGTTCGCGGCGGCGTACTGGAAGAGGTCCGCGTAGCCCCGTACCGACATCAAAGGCGTACGCAGCTCGTGCGAGGCGTCCGCGACGAACCGGCGCAGCCGCTGCTCGGCCTCCGCGCGCACCGCGAGCGAGTCGTCGATGTGCTCCAGCATCGTGTTGAACGCGGTGCGCAGCTCCTCGACCTCCGGGCCGCCGCCCTTGCGGTCCGCGCGCAGCGGCAGCCGGGCCTCGGGATCGGTGAGGTTGTGCGAGGAGATGCCGTGCGCGGTGTGCGCCATGTCGCTCAGCGGCTTCAGACCGTTGCGCAGCACCTTCCGCCCGAACAGCACCAGCGCCAGCAGCGCGAGCCCGAACGTGACGACCTGGATCGTGATCAGCTGCCCCACGGTCTCGTCGATCTCGTCCATGGGCGCCGCGCTGACCAGGACCACACCGGGCTCGACCTCACAGGCCCGCAGCCGGTAGTCGCCCGCGCCCTTGAGGTGGGAGGTGCGCAGCACCTCGGTGCCGGTGGCGGTCTGCGCCTGTGCCACGGACGTGAAGTCGTCGACGTCCTTCGGCAGGTCGGAGGCGTCCTCGGGGGCCCGGAGCTCGGCGGTGCCGTCCTTCACGTCGTACACGGCGTAGTACCAGCGGTAGTACTTCTTGCCCGCCAGTGAGCCGTGGGCCAGGATGCTCTTGGACTGGGCGACCTGGGCGAGCTGGAGCTGTTCGTTGAGCTGGGCCGACAGATAGTCGCGCATGTACGTGGTCAGCGCGGTGCCCACGACGCCGAACACCAGCAGCGCCAACGCGCCGAGGCCCAGTGCCAGCCGAGTGCCGAGCCGGAGCCTGCGATACGCCTGCCGGAACCGCCGGATCACTCGGCCGCCTGCCGGATCACATAGCCGAAGCCCCGGACGGTGTGGATCAGCGGATCACCGGTGTCGTCCAGCTTGCGGCGCAGCCGGCTGACGACCAGCTCGACGACGTTGGACCGGCCGCCGAAGCCGTACTCCCACACATGGTCGAGGATCTGCGCCTTGGTGAGCACGGTCGGTGACTTGCGCATCAGATAGCGCAGCACCTCGTACTCGGTCGGGGTGAGCGTGAGCAGCTTGTCGCCGCGGCGCACCTCGCGGGTGTCCTCGTCCATCGTCAGGTCGGCCACCCGCAGCACCGACCGCTGGAAGCCGGGCCCGGCCGAGCGCCGCAGCACGGTCCGCAGCCGGGCCATCAGCTCCTCCACCGCGAACGGCTTCACCAGATAGTCGTCGCCGCCCCGGGTCAGCCCCGCCACCCGGTCGGCGACCGCGTCCCGGGCGGTGAGGAACACCACGGGCACCATCGTGCCCGAGCTGCGCAGCCGCTCCAGGACGCCGAAACCGTCGATGTCGGGCAGCATGAGGTCGAGGACCACGATGTCCGGACGGAACGACGCGGCACGGCTCAGCGCCTCCTCCCCGGAGTTCGCCGTCACCGCGTCCCAGCCCTCGTACCGGGCGACGGTCGCGACGAGGTCGGCGATGGGCGGGTCGTCGTCCACGACGAGGAGGCGTACTTTTTCCACCCGTTCATAGTGCGTCACGCGGGCCCCGACTCCAGAGCCGATACTTCCTCGCGGCCACATCGATAACCACTTGAAAGTTGTACGACAGTAAATCGACAGGTCGCCCAAGCGAAGCTCGATTACCCAGGCCCCGATCAAGGAGCTCCGTCCGTGACGACGACCGTCAAACCGCCCACCGCGCCCCCCACGGCGATACGGCCCAAAGTGGTGGCCCGCACGGGCCTGTACGCCGTGATCGCCGCGAACGTGGCCGTGGTCGCCTTCTTCTTCTCCCAGGCCGGGTTCGCCTCCAACGCGCTGATCGTGATCGGCCGGCTCGCCGGTCTCTACGGCGCCCTGTTCATGGCCTTCCAGCTGCTCCTGGTGGCCCGGCTGCCGTGGCTGGACCGCCGGATCGGCATGGACCGGCTGACCTCCTGGCACCGCTGGACCGGCTTCGGCATCCTGTGGACGCTGCTCGCGCACCTCGTCTTCATCGCCTTCGGCTACGCCGAGGGCACCGAGGTGGGCCCCATCGGCACCGTCGTCGACCTCGCCGAGACCACCGAGGGCGTGCTCCGCGCGATCGCGGCCTTCGCGATCATCCTCGTCGTCGGCTGTGTCTCGGCCCGCTACGCGCGGCGCCGCCTCGCCTACGAGACCTGGCACTTCATCCACCTGTACACCTACGTCGCGGTGCTGCTGGCCTTCACCCACCAGGTCGCGGTCGGTACGACGTTCACCTCGTCGAACGCCGCGAAGACGTACTGGTACGGACTGTGGACCGTCGCCCTCGGCTCCGTGGTCCTGGGCCGGATGGTGCTGCCGCTGTGGCGCAACCTGCGCCACCGGTTCCGTGTCGAGGCCGTCGTCCCCGAGTCCGACAACGTCGTCTCGATCTACGTCACCGGCCGTGACCTGGACAAGCTGCCCGCCCGGGCCGGCCAGTTCTTCCTGTGGCGCTTTTTGACCAAGGACCGCTGGTGGCAGGCGAACCCCTTCTCCCTGTCGGCGGCCCCCGACGGCCGCACCCTGCGGCTCACCGCGAAGGTCGCCGGTGACGGCACCGCCGCCCTGCGCCACCTCAAGGTCGGCACCCGCGTCTTCGCCGAGGGCCCCTACGGCGCCTTCACCGCGCTGCACCGCACCCGCCCCGAGGCCGTCCTCATCGCCGGCGGTGTCGGCGTCACCCCGATCCGGGCGCTCCTGGAGGAGCTGCACGGCCACGCGGTCGTCATCTACCGCGTCGCCGCCGACCGGGACGCCGTCCTCTACGAGGAGCTGCGCGAGCTGGCCCACGCCAAGGGCGCCGAGCTGCACCTGGTCACCGGCCCGCCGGTGCCTGACAAGCTGGCCCCGGCCGAGCTGCGCCGGCTGGTCCCCGACATCGCCGACCGGGACGTCTTCCTGTGCGGACCGCCCCCGATGATGAACGCCGTGCTCGGCAGCCTGCGAGAGCTGAACGTGCCCAAGGCGCAGACCCACTTCGAGCGCTTCAGCCTGGCGGGATGAGGAAGAGATCGTGAAGCGAGCCATACCTGTAGTCGTCCTCAGCATCGCGGGCCTGGTCCCCATCTGGCGCTACGAGCCGTCCATCGGCGGCACCACGTCCACCACGGAGGCGGCCTCCACGCCGTCGGCGTCCTCCTCGTCCTCGGGTTCCGACTCCTCCTCGGGCACCGTCGTCAAGGGCACGACGGTGAACACCGACAAAGGCCCCGTGCAGGTCCAGGTGACCTTCCAGGGCGAGAAGATCACCGCGGTCAAGATGCTCCAGCAGCCGAACCACCCGCAGACGACGGCCGCGGTGCCGAAGCTGATCGCGGAGACGCTTCAGGCCCAGAGCGCGGACATCGACACCGTGTCCGGTGCGACGATCACCACCGAGGGCTACAAGGAGTCCCTCCAGGCCGCGATCGACGCGAACGCGAAGGCGGCGGCCGCCTCGCCCTCTCCCTCGCCGTCCGCCGCGGCCTCCACCGCCTCGGCGACGCAGACCGTCGACGGCTCGGCGGTGAACACCGAGAAGGGCACCGTGCAGGTCCAGGTGACCTTCGAGGGCGAGAAGATCTCCGCGGTGAGGATGCTCCAGCAGCCGAACCACCCGCAGACGACGGCGGCCGTGCCGAAGCTGATCGCGGAGACGCTGGAAGCGCAGAGCGCGGACATCGACACCGTGTCCGGTGCGACGATCACCACCGAGGGCTACAAGGAGTCCCTCCAGGCCGCGATCGACGCGAAGGGCTGACCATGCACAGGGTCGAACACGTCATGGGGTTCCCGGTCTCGCTGCGCGTCGACGACGAGCACGTGGGCGAGGAGACCGCGGACGCCCTCTTCGCGTGGCTGCGCGAGGTCGACGCCCGGTTCAGCCCGTTCAAGCCCGACAGCGAGGTGTCGCGGCTGGGCCGGGGCGAGCTGGCCGAGAGCGCGGTGAGCGCGGATCTGCGGATCGTGCTCGACCTGTGCGAGCACTACCGGGCCGCGACCGGCGGCGCGTTCGACGTACGGCTGCCGGGCCGGGGCCTCGACCCCTGCGCGGTGGTCAAGGGCTGGTCGGTGCAGCGCGCCGCCGAGCTCCTGAAGTCGGCGGGCGCCCGGCGCTTCGTCCTCAACGCCGGCGGTGACGTGGTCGCCGCCGGCGGGCCCTGGCGGGTGGGCGTACGCCATCCCGAACACGCCGACAAGCTGTGCACGGTCCTCGACCTCACGGACGGCGCGGTCGCGACCTCCGCCCGCTACGAACGCGGCGACCACATCATCGACGGCCGCACCGGCCGCCCGGCGACGGGCCTGCTCAGCCTCACCGTGGTGGCCGACACCCTGACCGAGGCCGACTCGGTCGCCACGGCCGCCTTCGCGATGGGCGCGGAGGGGGTCGACTGGGCGGCCTCGCTGGACGGGTGCGAGGTCTTCGCGGTGGACGCGGAGCGCCGGGTGCTGCGGACGCCGGGGTTTCCTGCGGCGGGGGAGCGGTCGACGGCGGCCTGAGCGGTCGGCGGTTCGGCGGGTGCGGTGCCTCGTCTGCGGGTCCGTCGTGGCTGGTCGCGCCCACGCGGCGGTAGCCGCACATGGATACAGCCCCGCGCCCCTTCGGGGCGCGGCGGACATCGCCGGGTTCGCTTGCCCGCTGATCGCTGGTCGCCGATCGGAGCGCGTCCGTGTGATCGGCTGACTAACCTGGCGCGGTGACCATCGAGTTGACGTTGCTGACGGCCGTGTCCCATCAGGGGCGGGAGATCACCGCGCCCCGGCTGCGCGGGCTGCTCGCGCTGTTGGCGGGGGAGTTGCGCGCGGGGTGCAGTGCCGGGCGGCTCGTGGCGGGGCTGTGGCCGGAGGAGCAGCCGGAGAATCCGGCGAAGGCGCTCCAGATCCTGGTCTCACGGGCCCGGCGGCAGCTCGGCGCCGAGGCCATCGCCAGCACACCCACCGGATACCGGCTCACCCTGCGCGAGGACCAGGTCGACGCCTGCGCCGTCCTGCTGCACACCGCGGCCGCCACCGAGAAGTCCCGCGCCCAGGACCACGCGGGCGCCCTCGCCGAGGCCGAGGCCGGACTCGCGCTCTGGGACGGCGGCGAGGCGCCCGACGACGAGGCCGTTCCCGGCGACCCGCTGAGCGCGCTGCGCGCCGAACGGGCCGCCGCCCACCACACCCTCGTCCGCTCCCGGACCCTCGCCCTGGCCCGCACCGGCCGCCGCGAGGAAGCCGTCGGACCACTCACCGCCCTGGCCGCGGCCCACCCGCGCGACGAGGAACTCCTCCTGGAGCTGATGCGCTGCCAGACGGCCACCGCCGGCGCCCCGGACGCCCTCGCGACATACGACCGCCACCGCCGCCGACTGCGCGACGAACTCGGCACCGACCCCGGCCCCGCCCTCCAGGAACTCCACCAGGAACTGCTGCGCGGCGAGGCCCCCGCCGTCCGGCGCGGCGTACCGCACGAGCCGAACCCGCTGCTCGGCCGGGACGCCGACGTCGCCGAGGTGACCCGGCTGCTGCACGGCTCCCGGGTCACCTCGGTCGTCGGCCCCGGCGGCCTCGGCAAGACCCGTCTCGCGAGCGCCGTCGCCCGGGACGCCGAGCAGCGGATCGTGCACCTGGTGCCGCTCGCCGGCGTCCGGGCGGACTCCGACGTCGCCGCCGAGGTGGCCTCCGCACTGGACGCGGCGGGCCCCGACCCGGTCACCGCCATAGCCGGCGCCCTCGGCACCGGACCCGCACTGCTCGTCCTGGACAACTGCGAACAGGTGGTGCGCGGCGTCGCCGACCTCGTACAGGCCCTCGTGTCACGGACCCGGGACCTGCGGATCCTCACCACCAGCCGGGCCCCTCTCGGACTGTCCTCCGAGACCGTCCACCCGCTGTCCGAACTGGACCCCGCCACCACCGTCGAGCTGTTCCGACAGCGCGCCCGGGCCGCCCGCCCCGGCGTCGAGCTGCCCGCCGACGCCGTGGCCACCCTGTGCCGCCGCCTCGACGGGCTGCCGCTCGCCGTCGAACTCGCCGCCGCCCGGGTCCGGGTGATGTCGGTCGCGGAGATCGCCCGGCGTCTGGAGGACCGGTTCGCGCTGCTGCGCGGCGGCCCCCGGGACGCCCCGCAACGCCACCGCACCCTGCACGCCGTCGTCGACTGGAGCTGGAACCTCCTGGAGGAACCGGCCCAGGCGGCGCTGCGCGCGCTGTCCGTCTTCCCGGCCGGGTTCACCGCCGAGGCGGCCGGTCAACTCGTCGACGACGCCTGGGAGTTCCTGGAAGACCTCGTCGACCAGTCCCTGCTGAAGGTCGCCGACACCCCGTACGGCGCGCGCTTCAGCATGCTGGAGACGGTCCGTGAGTTCGCCGCCGTGGACCGGGAGGACGCGGTCACCGACCGGTTCCTGGACTGGGCACGGGAGTTCGGGGCCACACACCACGACGCCCCCTTCGGCACCGACCCGTTCGCCTCCTGGCAGCTGATCCGCGCCGAACAGGACAACCTCGTCCAGGCGCTGCGGCTCGCGCTCGCCCGCGACGACCTCGCCACCGTCGCCACGGTCACCGCCGTCCTCGGCGCCCTGTGGAGCACGGAGACCAACTACCTCCGCATGATCACCCTCCTGGAGGACACCGCCCGGGCCCTGTCCCACTACCGGCCCACGGCCCGGTACGTCGAGGCGACCCGCACCGCGGCCGCCCTGCTGACCGCCAACCTGTTCCTGGGCGTCGGACCGGGCGCCGTCCGCACCCTGGTCGCCCTGCGCCGGCTGCCGCCAGCCGAGCCCGACACGATGGTGCGGGCCATCGCTGCCGTGCTGTGCGCCTTCCCGCACGTGCTCGCGGACCACGAGGCGCTGGACCGCCTGTGCCACTGCGACGAGCCGCTCCTCGCGGGTGTCGCCAACTACGTCGCCACCTATGTGTGGGAGAGCGAGCACCGGCCCGACCTCGCCCTCGCCGCCGCCCGCCGCATGGTCGAGGCGCTCGGCGACGGGGACATCCCGGTGCTGCGGATCTGGCCCGCCTCCCGGCTCGCCGAACTCTGTCTCCAGACCGAGCGCGGGGGCGAGGCGCTGGTGCACATGCGGGCCGCGCTGGACGCCCTGGAGAGCCTCGGCGAGTGGAGCGACACGATCGGGATGCGGTGGGGTCTGATGCTCGCCAACCTCCAGACCGGCGACCTCGACGCGGCCGAGCACTGGCTGGAGGAGGCGCTGCGGCACGAGCCGGAGTCCACGGCCTCCGACGCCTTCACCCCCGACCTGGGCGCCCGCGCCGAGATGGCGCTGGCCCGCGGTGACGTCGAGACGGGGCTCGGGCTGTGGCGCCGGGCCATGGAACGTCTGGAGCACGCGGAGAGCCCGGCCCCCGGCGAGGAACTCGTCATCCAGGGCTGGGTCCTGGAGCTCCAGTCCGCCGCCGTCACCGCCCACGCCCGGCACGGCCGCGTCCATCTCGTCGCGCCCCTCGCCACCGCGCTGCCCGACCGCCTCACGGCCCTGCTGACCCGCCCCGCGGCCACCCCGCGCTATGTGACCGTCGACTTCCCGGTGTGCGGTGCGCTGCTGCTCGCCCTGGGCACGATCGCCCTGGCCGACGGCGACGGCGCGCGCGGGGCACGGCTGACCGCCCTCGCCGAACGCTTCCGGGTACTGCGCAACTTCCAGCCCACGATGTCCTCGGCACTCGCCCGCGAGGCCGCCGAGAACGCCGACAGGGCGGCCTACGAGGACGCGCTGTCCACGTATGCCGCCCTGGACCCGCAGGGGCTCCGGGAAGCCGCCCTGGGGCTGCTGAGGGTCACAGTCTGACCGGCAGGCCCAGCAGGTGGAAGCCGTCGCCGGGCCAGTGCCCGAACGGCACGTCGGCGCGGTCCACCGCCAACTCCGGCGCCGCGGACCGTCGTACGACCAACTCCTCAAGAACCACACCCGTCACCAGCCGGCCGAGCGCCGCGCCGATGCAGTAGTGCGGGCCGTGGCCGAAGGCCAGATGGCCGTCACCGCGGCCGAACTCCCGCGTCACGTCCAGGCGTTCGGGGGTGTCGTAGGCGGCCGGGTCGTGATCGGCGGCGAACAGCGCGACCGTCACCGCCTCGCCCTTCCTCAGCCGGGTGCCGGCGAACACGAAGTCCTCGGTGGCGTAGAGAGTGGCGCCCATGCGGACCAGCGTGACGTGACGCAGGAGCTCGGGCACCGCCCCGCCGAGCAACTCCGGTGCGGCACGCAGCAGTTGCAGCTGGTCGGGGTGGTCGAGGAGGGCTAGGACGGCGTGCGCGAGGAACAGGGCGGGCGGGGTGATGCCGGTGTTGATGAGGAGGAAGAAGACGGTGACGATCTCGTCGTCGGTCATGCCGCCGTCCGCCAGCAGCGCCGACACCAGGTCGCCGGCGGGCTCGACGCGGCGCCGGGCCACCAGGTCCTTCGTGTACGCGACGATCCCGCCGAGCCCGTCCAGGACCCCGTTGCCGTCGCCGTACGCGAAGTCCCGGATCCAGCCGCACACCCTGCCCTGGTCGGCCGCGTCCACGCCGACGAGCTCGCAGATCAGGGCGGTGCTGAGCGGATAGGCGAACTCGCCCAGCAGATCGGCCCGTTCGCGTCCGGCCAGGGCGTCGGCCAGCTCCCGCGCCTGCTTCTCCACGAAGGGGCGCAGCGCGGCCACCCGGCGGGCGGTGAAGGCGCGGGTGAGCGGACTGCGGCGCCGGGTGTGCTCGTCGCCGTCGAAGAGGGCCAGATGCCCGGACAGGTAGGGCACGTACTCCTCGGGCAGGCCCTCCAGACCCGATGCCAGCAACTCGGCCTGCGGATCCGGCATGTCGGAGCCGGTGATCGCCGACCGGTCCCGGACCAGGCGGGGTTCGGTGAGCGCGGCCGTCACGTCCCTGTGGCGGGTGACGAGCCGTACCGGCGTGCTCAGACCGGGGAGGACGACATGGCCGAGGCCGGGGCGGGCGCGGAGGTCGGCGTAGGCGCCGACGGGGTTCTCGACGAGGTCGGGCGTGAGCTGCGTGGTCATGCCGGGGAGTGTGCGGGGGGCCGCCTTCAATGCGGTTTCAGAGCGGTTTCAGCATCCTCCTCGGCAGCTGCGAAGGCGTACGACGGACGGGGCACCGGCAGGGGGCCCGGTGGCCCGTCCGAGTGAGTGAAGCCCAAGCATCAGCAGTTCAGATGGGCTGCGGCTCGAAGTCCCAGTACGGCGGGTCGTCGGCGGCCGACGTCAGGGCCTCCGTGCAGGTCCGCAGCAGCGGATGCCCCTCGTCGACGACCTGGCGGGCCCGCCGCAGGGTGTCCTCGCGGAGCGCGGCGGCGTCCTCCCGGCGGCCGGAGAGATGGCGCACCGCGGCCACGTTCAGGGCGCAGCCCAGGGACCAGGGGTGGTCGGCGCCCACCGCGGCCCGCATCCCGCGCAGCGCCTGTTCGATCAGATTCCGGGCGTCGTCGTGGTTGCCCAGGCGCCAGTGCACCAGCCCCAGATTGCCCAGCACGCCCAGCGTGTTCGGGTGGTCGTCGCCGAGCAGGTGCCGGTAGTCCTCGCAGACCTGGAGCGTCAGTTCGGCGGCCTTGGGGGGATCGCCGTGCGTGCGCAGGAAGGACGCGCGGTCCGACTGGATCATCAACGTCATCGGATGCCGTGCGCCCTGCAACTGCCGGCACTGCTCCACGAGGCCGCGCAACAGCTCCCCGGCACTGTCGTAGTCGCCCGAACGGCGCCGGCACAGCGCCTGGTTGTGCAGGGCCAGCAAGGTCTGGGTGTGGTACTCGCCCATGGTCTCGCGGTGCAGCCGGGTGTTGGCGTCCTGGAGCTCGGCGGCCTCCCGATGGCGTCCCAGGAGCCTGAGCGAACGGGCATAGGTGAGACCGGTGAGCAGGGTCAGCCGATGGTTGCGGGGCAGCAACCGCTCCCGCAGGGCCAGCAGTTCACGGTGGACGGCGGCCGCCTCCAGATAGCGGCCCAGCAGTCCGAGGGCCACCCCGAGATTGTGCAGCGACCCCTGCGTGTGGGGTGCCTCCGGCCCCTCCAAGGCGTCGTACGCGCGCCACACCCGGTCGCAGAGCTGGTGCGCCTCCTCGAACAGACCCAGCGCCATCAGGGTCCCGCCGAGCCCGACCTGGGCCCGCAGCAGTTCCGCGTCGTCGGGCGCCCGCTCGTACTCCAGCTGCTCCACGACGGCCCGCCCGACGGCCTCCGCCTCCCGGTAACGCCCGCAGCGCCGCAGCATGTTGGCGTGCTGGTGGACCAGCACCAGCATCGACGGATGGGTCGGCGGCAGCCGCACCCGCCAGCGCGCCAGCACCTGTTCGCACAGCGTGAGCCCGGTGCTCTCCTCGTCCCGCAGCCGCAGGTACTCGATGCAGTTCAGGACGAGTTCGCGCACCGAGTCCTCGGCGCTCTCCAGCGCGCCGGACGGATACAGATGCGGCAGCAGTCCGGCGTACGTCGGCCAGGCGCGCACGTCAAAGGGGCGCTGCGGATCGGCCGAGACCAGCACCCGGCAGGCCACCGCCGACAGTTCGTCCCGGTCGGCGGGGGAGAGCGTGCGGCGCAGGAAGCGGTGGTAGAGGCGGTGCATCTCCACGCTGTCGACATAGGTGTCGCCGTCCGAGGTCTGCACGAAGTCCCGGCGTACGGCGGTGGACTCGGCCAGCCGGGCCAGCGCGTTCTGCCAGCGCACCGGGTCCGCGGCCAGCTCCGCCAGATGCGGTGGCAGATCGCCGGGGCGGGCGTGCTGGAGCTGGCGCACCGGGATCGAGCCGGGCGAGAACATGGCGAACAGACGCAGCAGTTCCGTCGTCTTGGGGTTGTCCTGCTCCAGGGAGTCGAGGGTGATGGCCCAGCTGGTCCGGAAACCGATCGGGTAGTCGGAGGAGACCTGGATGCCGATGACGTCCGCGTCGGCCCCGCGCAGCCGCGCGATGTAATCGGCCGCCGGCACCGGGGCGTTGGCCTCCAGCCAGGCCGCGGTCTGTCCGAGCAGCAGCGGGAAGTCCTCCACCGCCTCGGCGAGTTGGCCCGCCTCCTCCTCGGTGAGCCGCTCCACGTGCCGACGGGCGTAACTGACGCTCTCCGCCCGGGTGAACCGGTCCACCTGGATCTCCGTCACCCCGCCCGAGGCCGCCCAGCCGCGGGTGAGCGTGGTGATCGCGACATGGCCGCCGCTCTCCGGCAGCAGATCGTCCACCTGCTCCATGTCGTCGGCGCTGTCCACGATGAGCAGCCAGCGCCTGCGACCGGTGCGCAACGCCTCCCGCACCGCCCGCACCCGCTCGCCCAGCGCCCGGGCGTCCGTCAGCTGGAGCCGGTCGGCGAGATCGGCGAACTGCTGGCGGGCGGTGGCCCGGAAGCTCGCGCTGATCCACCAGACCACGTCGTACTCGTTGGCGAACCGGTGCGCGTACTCGATCACGATCTGGCTCTTGCCCACCCCCGAGATCCCGCGCAGCGCCACCCGCGCCCCGGCCGGACCGCCGCTCTCGAACAGCGCGTGCAGCTCCTCCAGGACCGGATCGCGGCCCGTGAAGCGGAAGTTGCGGCGCGGTACGTTCCACACCGCCGGTGGCGCGTCCGGGAAGCGCGGCGCGACGGGTACGTCCTCCTCGGCGTCCGGCTCGGTGTGCTCCAGACCGAGCGCGGCCAGCAGCCGGCGCAGCGCCTCCGCCGGGTCCAGGTCCCTGAGGGCGGGCGGGCCCAGTACGGCGGCCGCGGCGGGCAGCGCACGCGTGGACAGGTCGACCGCCGCGAACCGGTCCAGACGCGGTGCGACCACGTCGGCCAGCGCCCCGGCCCACTCGGCCTCGGTGCGGTGGCCGAGCCGCAGATACCCCTCGTCCAGGAGCAGCAGAACGCGGCCCGGGACACCGAGCAGTTCGCTCAACAGCCGGCTCAGCGGGACGCCCGGCGGCGGGTCCCAGCGCAGCAGATCGGTGCGGCAGCCGTGCCGCTGAAGCTGGTGCGCGGTCCAGGTGGCCCAGGCACGGTGGGTGCCCGCGTAGCTGATCGTGACGTGGTCGGGGGACCAGGGGTCGGAGGGACGGGGGACGGGGAGCGTGCCGGGGCGGGTGGTGCCGGAGAGGGTGGCGGGGCGGCCGTTCGCCGAGGGCACCACGATCTGCCCCGGCCCCGCGGGCACCGTCTCCACGACGATCTCGCTGGGCAGCTCGACCGTACGGACCGGTACCCCCCAGCGGTTGGTGATGGTCAGCCAGATCGTGCCGGGCCCGGGCGTGCGGTCGGCGGTCACCACGAAACGCGCCGGGCCGTAGGTGCCGCCGAAGCGGTGGAGGACGACGCTGGGCTCGCTCAGCGCCTCGCACACGAAGTGCGGGGCGCCGTCCAGGGCCACCCCGAAGTCGAACTCCTCCTCCTCGTAGGGCCAGTCCTCGTCCCCCGCCGGCCCGTTGAGGTCGACGGTGACGAGATAGCTCTGCCCGGCCTGCGCCTTGCGGGGCCAGCCGACCAGGGGCTCGACCAGCAAGGAGGAGGCGTCGCCGGTCATGCCCTCACCTCCTGGGCGCGCACCCGCAGCCGGAGCGTGGTGAGCGGGTGTCCGAAGTAGAGGAACATGAAGCTGTAGAGAACCAGCAGGATCTCCTGCTGCCGCTCGGTGTAGGCGCGGCCGCCGACGTCGAGCCACGACAGCGGGTCGGGCAACCGGGCCACGGCACTGGCCCGGAACTCGCGCAGGGCACGGGCGACGGGCAGGTCCGGGTCGGCGCACACCCGGCCCACCAGTTCCCTGATCAGCAGATGGGCGATGTCGTCGCCGACCTTCCCGGACGTGGCGATGCAGCCGCCGGCCCCCTTGCGCAGGAACAGCTCGGCGAAGCCCCGCAGGGCGTTCTCGCCACGCCAGCGGTTGTCGAACAGGCGGCCGGACTCACAGGCGTTGAGGCAGACCAGGGTGGACCCGCCCCGGAGCGCGGGCATGGCCTGCCGGTTGAGGTCGCTCCAGCTGACGGAGGCGATCCTCACCTCGTGGGCATGGGCGCCGTACTCGGCGTGGCACCCCATGTACACGAGGCCCGCGCCGAGGTCCGGGCGGGTGAGTTCGGTGAGGAAGGTCCGCGGGGTGCCGATGTGCGCGCGGTGCACATACTCCTCGAACACCTCCACGTCCCGTCTCATCTGCTCGGCGTAGTAGCCCAGGACATGGCCCGAGCAGGACGCCGGGGCGCCGAAAGGGGTGGTGCCGGCCTCGCGGACGGTGGTCCAGCGCACCACCGTCACCAGGGCGCCCAGGATCCCGGAGACCAGCCCGTGCTCCTGGTGGCCCGTCAGATGCAGCAGCTCCCAGGGGATGTCGTAGTCCGTGTCGTCCCAGACCACCAGCTGAAGGTCCGCACCGTGCCGGGCCCGCAGCACATTGATCCAGCGGACCAGGGGCTCCTGGCCCTGGGACCACTCGGCCAGCCCCAGCAGGATCTCGCTCGGCGGCATCGTGCTGCCCGGCCGCAGGTTGTGCAGCACCAGGTCGTCCGGGCGCAGCCGGGTGTACTCGGAGTCGAGGCGGCTCTCCAGCTCACCGCTGTGCCCGGTCAGCCAGAACGCGTCCTGCCCCGGCTCGCCGTAGGCCCGCTGCACCGAGAGCTTCGCGAACCCGGCGGGCAGCCGGGCGTCCGGATCGACGGGTGCGGCGGGCAGCCGTACGGCCTCGTGGGACTCGGCCACATGCTCCGGTACGGCGGCGGGGCGCGGCGCGGCCAGCGGCTCGGGCGCCGGCGGCCGGGCGGGCATGCCGGGCCCCAGCGGGATCGCCCCGCCCAGACCGCGGGGGCCGGTCGGTTCAGCGGACACCGGTCACCCCCCGTGCGGTGCGTCCGGCGACGGTCACTCCGCCGAGGGCGTCGGCGAGCTGGAACGTCAGGTCCGGGTACGGCTGGCGGGCGGCGTCCACGACCACGGAGTGCAGTCGCATCCGCCCCATCGCGCCGATCCGCCCGGCCGCCGAGAGCGCGTCCTCGATGCCGGTACGGCGCACCGGGCCGGGCAGCCGGTCGCCCGTGCCGGTGTCGAGCGGAACGTTGCCACGGCCGTCGGAGACCACCACGAGCCATGCCTCGACGAGGTTGGAGCGCTGTTGGAAGGCCCGGCGCAGCAACTGGTCGGTCATCGCCAGACCGTGGGCGAGCGGGCTGCTGCGTCCGGGCGGGCGGTGCAGGGCGCGGCCGACGCGGGGGTCCAGGACGCTGCGGGCGACGAAGTGGTCGGCCTTCAGTTCGTGTGCCGCGTCCCGGTTGCCGACCTCGACCACGCAGATGGAGGCCCGTCCGGTGTAGGCCCACTGAAGGTAGGGAGCGAGGGCAGGCTGCCAGTCCCAGCCGCGGCGGCAGGTGTGGTCGAGCAGCAGCACCAGCATGCGTTCCGCGACGGGGAGCCGGGCGTAGCTGCGGAAGTCGCCGGGCAGCACGACGAGGCGGCCGTCGCCGTCCGTGCGCAGGGCGCGGCGGCCGGGGAGGTTCTGGTGCTTGGCGGCCTCGATGGCGGTGGCGACGAAGGCGAGGTCGCGCAGGGTGGTGGCCGACCGTACGCCGATCACGGGACCGCGTGCCGAACTGGGCTCCGGGCGCCGCTGCCAGGGGATCCGCAGCGGGGCGAACTCCCGCAGGAACCGGGCGTCGTCCTCGGGGAAGGGCGAGCCGACGCCGTCCCCGGCATCGGCGGCGAAGGTGTCCAGGGCCTCGGCGGGTCCGGCGGGCACGGCGACGGCGGTGCCGGGTATCCGGTCCGCGGGGCCGTCGTCGGTCACCGGGTCCGGCTTCGCGGGTTCGGGTACGGGCCGGCGCTCGCCGTCGCCGTCGTGCGTGACGGGACTGCGGTCGGCGGGCAGGCCGGAGCCGGGCGGCACGGGGGGCCGCGCGGCGACGCCGATCAGCCGAGCGGCCTCGTCGACCCGCTCGGCCCCACAGCTGTCGTCACCCCCGAACACGGCCAACGCCCGGGCCAGCCGCGCGAGACCCAGGGCCCGCCGACCGCCCCGGTCCCCGTCGAACAACGCCACCACCCGAGCGGCGGCCTCCTCGTCCATCGCACACCCGCCCCGCCGCCCCGCCGCCAGCACATCCCGCCAGCCTTCGGGCAGCTCACCGCGGACGAGGGGGTCGGATCCGCCGGGCCGCCCTTGGCCGTCGGGGCGGTCGAGTACGTCGAGCAGCCGGTCCGGTTCCAGTCCCGCCGCGTTGAGGCGGATCGGGAAGCGGTCCAGGAGGTGGGGGGAGAGGCGGCCGACCTCCGACTCACGGCACGCGGCCAGCCAGCGGGCCCGGGGGCGCCAGCGGGCGCGGAAGCCGGAGCGTTCGACGGCGGCGACGTCGGCGCCGAGGAGCTGTACGGCGGCCCGCATGCCGGGCAGGCTCAACCGGACCAGGTCGGGGACCACGACCAGGGTCGAGGCCTCCGGGTCGGTGTCGACCAGCGGGCCCGGGGCGAGCGAGAAGTTCATCCCGGCGCCCTCGTGCCGCAGCGTAGGCCGCAGCCACAGCTCGTCGTCCCCGGTGACCGAGCCGAGCATCGCCCGCCGCACCGGCCGCCCGTTCCGCAGCCCGAGCACCCGGGCGAACGCGTCCGTCACCGGCGCCACCATCTCCGGCTCCAGATCGAACAGCAGCACCCCGTCAAGGCCGGGCCCCAACGCGGAACACGCCAGCACCCGCAACAGCCGCTGCCGCGGCCCGGCCGCCCGGCCGTCCGGCTCCGCCGTCATCCCAGCAGCCCGTCGAGCAGGTCAGACTCCTCCGGTGTCCATTCGACGGGGCCGCCGTGAGCCGCCTCGGGGCGGCGGTGGCGCAGGGAGAGGGGGGCCACCTTGCGTACGTGGTGGGGAGTGACCTCGTCCGTGCCCTCGAAGGCCGCGAGCGCTCGCGCGGCCCAGGCGGTGACCACCTCACCCCGGTGCCCCACCGCCCGCAACTGCGTGGCCACGTCGGCGCAGAGCTTGGCGATGTCCTCGCTCAGCCGTACGTCCTGCACGGCCGCCCGCGCCGCGTTGAGCCGCTCGCGCAGCGCCTCGTCGGCGGCGAGCCCGTCGGCCAGCCAGGAGGACTCCGTCCCGGCCTCGTCGTCGAAGCGCAGTACGGCCAGCACCATCGCCCGCCGCGCCTCCTGGTCCAGCTCGGACACGGCGACCATCAGCCCGAACCGGTCGAGCAACTGCGGCCGCAGGCCGCCCTCCTCGGGGTTCATCGTGCCGACCAGTCCGAAGCTGACGCTGCGCACGGTGTCGATGGCCTCCCGCTGCACCGACAGCACCCCGGTGGAGACGACGTCGAGGATGATGTTGACGATGTGGTCGTCCAGCAGGTTGACCTCGTCTATGTACAGCATCCCCTTCTCGCCGGCCTCCTCGAGAAGCCCCGGCTGCGTCCGTGCCTCCCCCTGCATCAGCGCGTCGAGCTCCCACCCGCCCAGCACCCGGTCGTCCGTGGCGTTGATCGGCAGGGTGACCGGCAGCTCGCCCCGGGTCAGCAGCGAGAACGCCCGCACCACTGTGGACTTGGCGGTCCCGCGCTGCCCGCTGACGAGGACGCCCCCGATCCGCGGCGCGATGTAGTTCAGTTCGAGCGCGAGCTTCAGTTCGGCCTGTCCGACCACATAGCTGTAGGGCAGGATGTGGATCCCGGAGCCGGCGGTCCCACCGGTCACGAGTCGCCCCCCGTGTGCCAGCGGAACGTGACCTGGAGCTGTGCCTCCGCCCCGGACTTCACCAGCACCGCACCGAGTTCGGCGTCCAGCTTGATCGACAGCTGGAGCTCCACCTCGTCGGGTTTCAGCCCCTCGCCGAGGTCGTGCAGCCGCTCCGCCGCCTGCCGCGCACACCGCCGGGCCAGGTCCAGGCCGTCGGCGTAGACGTCGCGCGCCACCTCCAGCACCCGGTCGGCCGGGCCCCGGGTGTCGATCCCCTGGTACACGTCGTCGACACCGCCCGTGGCCCAAGCGCCGTCCACCTCGACGTACACCGGCCCGTCCCGGCCGTCCGCCGCCACCCCTGTCACGATCGTCATGCAGCACTTCCCCCGTCCTGCGAGCCGGATCCCTGTGCTTTCCTTCCCCGTTCCCGGCTCGCTCAACAGCCTTGTGCTCAGCGGTTGTTGATCGTCCGCAGGGGGGTTGCGAGGTCGGCGGCGCGGCGCACCCGGTCGGCGATGTGCCGGATCAGCCGCTCCAGGTCGGCGCAGTACACCGAGGGGTTCAGAAAGCCCTCGCCGGCCCGGTAGCGGTGGGCGTAGTTGCCCCCGCCGCACACGGCCGCCAGCGGGCACACCAGGCACTTGGGGGCGAGGGCCCGGCGGCCCAACTGCCGTGCGACGACGCCGGGATGGTCCAGGACGTCGTCGAAGGAGTGCCGGAAGACATCGCGTCCGGTGGCGGGCGCGCCCTCGTACGCCGTCTTCAGCGAGTCCACCTGCTCGATCGCCCCGTCGGTGTCGACGACCACCGCGACCATCGGTGAGTTCCCCACGGCCTCGGCCCCGCCGTCCAGTCCGAGGAGCAGCCCGATGATCTCGCGGAACAGCCGGATCGGGACGGGGCGTTCAGCGGAATCGAACCAGAGGTCGAAAACCTGGATCAGCCAGTCGGCGTACGGGTGGGGGCCCGCGGCGGCCGGTGGATGCGCCCAGTTGGCGTGCGGCAGCAGCAGATCCATGGAGGGCGGGTCGAGCGCGGTGAGCGAGGTGTACACCTCGACGGGGTCGGAGTCCGGGTCGATCACGCTCAGAATCCCGGCGTAGGCCTCCGGATGCCGCCGCAGCACCTCAAGACCGGCCGAGGCCGCCGCCCAGGACGAGCGCCCGGCGTGGTTGACGCGGTGCCGGTTCAGCCACGGGGTGCCGCCGTCCACGCTCACCCCGACGCCGATCCCGGCGTCGGCCAGCCGCCGCACCCGGTCCTCGGTGAGCAGGGTGCCGTTTGTTTGCACGCTGGCGTCCACCCGGCACCCCGGGCCGACGGCCTCCCGCACGGCGGTGACATAGCCGACCAGGGTGTCCACCCCGGCCAACAGGGGCTCGCCGCCATGCAGGTTGACCTGTAAGGAGGACAGTCCGTGGGCCGCGGTGTGGTCCGCGATCCGTGCCGCGGTACGCCGGACGACCTCGGCGGACACCCCCGGCGGGCGGTCCCGCCAGCTGTGGTCGGCGCCTTCGTAGACGTAGCAATAGCCGCAGGCCAGGTTGCAGCGGCTGTGGACCTTCAGGACGAACTGCCGGAAGGGCACGGCCCGTACACCGGACCGCCGTAACCCGGCGACGTCCAGTGTCTCAAGAGGCCACCGGGCGGTCACAGTTGATACGGACCGTCCTCGTAGAAGGCCATCGCGGGTCCGCCGCGCAGCTTGCGGGGCAGCAGGCCCGTGGCGACCGCCGCGAGCACCGGATGTGATGACTCACGGGACAGCGCCAGCAGGTCGAGATCGGTGAGGTCGGGCAGTTCGGCGCCCGGCTCCCGTGCTCCAGCCGATAGCGGCCTGTCCTCGTCTGTACCCCGCACACTCACCTCTCAGGACGGCCGAACCTGCCTCTTGACGAGAGGCCCGGCCCATGCTGCCCGGCCGAGACCCCACCAGGCAAGTTCCCACGAGGTGCTAGCGCCGAGCTGTGACCTAGGTCGGGAGCGGCTCGAAGTCCCAGTAGGGCCGTTCCCGGCGTCGGATCGAGAGCGTGTGGGGATGCTGGGCACCCAGTGTGTCGGAGAGCTGCTGGAGCGCCTCGTGCTCCAGCTTGGAGGCCTCCTGCCCGCGTCGCAGTGTCCGCAGGTCGGCGGCGAGCGCCGCCTTGCAGGAGAGGGTCAGGGGGTGGGTCTCGCCCAGGGTGGTGCGCGCCGACTCCAGTACGGCGCGCGAGAGTTCGGCCGCGCCTTCCTCGTCCCCGGCGAGACTGCGGGCGCCCCCGGCGTTGAGCCCGGCACCGAGAGCCCAGGGGTGGGACGGGCCGACCGCGGCGCGCATGTCCCCGAGCGCCTGTTCCGCGATCCGGAGCGCCTCGTCGCGCTCCCCGTACTCCCACAGGGCCAGCGCCACATTGCCCGCCGTGCCCACCGCGTACGGATGCTGGGGGCCGACCAGTTTGGCGTACTGCTCGGCGACCCCCGCCGCCGACTCCCGGGCCTGTTCCAGGTTGCCGTGTTCGCGGTTGAAGGTGGCGAAGTCGGCCTGCACCAGAAGGGAGTCGGGGTGGTTCGGGCCCTGCCGCTGCACGAACCGCTCGACCACGCTGCGCATCAGCGACTCGGCGCCCAGCAGATCGCCCTTGCGCCTCATGCACAGCGCCAAGTTGTGCTCGGCGAACAGGGTCTGGGGGGTGTAGCGGTCCATCGTGTTGCGGTGGGCACGGACGTTGAGCTCCTGGCGTGAGGTCGCCTCGTCGTAGCGTCCGAGCAGGCGCAGCATCCAGGCGTAGAACATGCCCGAGCGCAGGGTGAGATGGTGCCGCGGGGTCAGCAGCCGCTCACGGATCAGCAGGATGTCGCGGTGCAGTTCCAGCGACTCCTTGTAGCGGCCCAGCAGGCTGGTGACCACGGCGAGGTTGCCGCGGTCCTGGAGGGCGCGCGGGGCGTCCGCGCCCAGCGTGCTGGTGTACGCCTGCACGCACTCCTTGAACATGCCGTGCGCCTCGTCGTACCGGCCCAGCGACACCAGGGTGCCGCCGAGTCCGTTCTTGGCGCGCAGCAGGTCGGGGTCGTCGTCGGCCCGGGTCTCCGCGAGCTGGTCCAGGACGGCGCGTCCGACGGCCTCGGCCTCCAGGTAACGGCCGCTGCGGCGCAGCATGTTGGCGTGGTCGTGGATCAGGATCAGCATGTCCCGGTCGTCGGGACCGAGCCGGGTCCGCCAGCGGGTGACGGCCTGCTCGCACAGTCTGAGGGCGGCCCGGTTCTCGCCCCGTACCCGCATGTACTCGATGCAGTTCAGCACGAGTTGGCGCACCACCGGGTCGGGGCTGTCCAGTGCTCCCGCGGTCTCCAGGTGCGGGATGAGCTCGGCGTAGCGTGTCCATTCGCGGGTGTCGATCGGCCGGCGCGGGTCGGCGCCGGCCAGCAGGGTGCAGGCGATCGTCGACAGCGCGTCACGGCGGTCCTCGGTCAGGGTGCTGACCAGGAAGCTGTGGTAGAGGCGGTGCATGGAGACGCGGTCCACGGCCGGTTCGGCGTCGGAGGACTCGACGTAGTCCAGTCGGACCGCGGTGGACTCCGACAGCCGGCGCAGCGCGGTGTGCCAGCGGATCGGGTCGCCCGCCAGGGCCGCGAGATGGTCGGGCAGGTCGGAGGGGTGGGCGGCCTGCATCAGACGGACCGGAATGGCGTCCGGGGAGAACAGGGCGAACAGGTGGAGGAGCTCCACGGCCTCGGGGTTGTTCTCCTGGAGCGTGTTGAGAGTTATCGACCAGCTGGTCTGGAAGCCCATCGGGTAGTCGGAGGAGATCCGGATGCCGATCTGGCTGGCCTCGCCGCGCCGGATCATCGAGATGTAGTCCTTGGCGGGCATCGCGTTGGCGTCGAGCCAGGCCGCGGTCTGCGCCAGCAGCAGCGGCAGGTCCTGCACGGCGTCGGCGAGCTGGTCGGCCTCGGCGTCGTTCAGCCGCTGGGCGCGCCGGCGGACGTAGGCCACGGACTCGGGCCGCCTGAAGGGCAGCACCTCGATCTCGGTGACATTGCCGGAAGCCGCCCAGTCCTGGGTGAGGGTGGTGATCAGGACATGGCCGTTGCCCTCCGGGAGGAGGTCCTCGATCTGTTCCATGTCGTCCGCGGAGTCAAGGATCAACAGCCATCTCTTGTACGGCGTCCCGGTCCGCAGCGCCTCGTGGACCGCGCGGATCCGCTCGCCCAGCTCCTGGCCGACCGGCAGTTCCAGGCGCGGGGCGAGCTGCGCGAACTGCTCGCGCGCCGGCGCGCGGAAGCGGGCCCCGACCCACCAGACGATGTCGTAGTCGTTGCCGAAGCGGTGCGAGTACTCGTTGGCGATCTGGCTCTTGCCGACGCCCGAGATGCCCCGCAGCGCCACCCGCGCACCGCTGCGGCCGCCCCGCTCGAAGCGGGCGTGCAGCTCCTCCAGGATCGCGTCGCGGCCGGTGAAGCGGACGTTGCGGCGCGGCACGTTCCACACCGACGGCGGGTCGTTGGGGAAGCGGGGGGCGGCGGTGCCGGAGGGGGCGGCGGGCTCGGCGGACGCCTCGATGTCCAGGCGGCGCAGGATACGGCGGCGGGCCTCCCGCGAGTCCAGGTCGCGCAGGTCGACCGGGCGCAGCGGGGCGGCCGTCGCGGGCAGCGCCCTCGTCGCCACGCTGACCGCGGAGAACCGGTCCACGTGGGCCGGCACCACCTCGTGCAGCGCCTCCGTCCACTCGGCGTCCGAGCGGGGGCCCAGCGAGAAGTACCAGTCGTCCAGGACCAGCAGCACCCGGCCCGGCGCCTGGAGCAGGTTGCGCAGCGCCTCGGCGAGCGGCATCCGCAGCGGCGGGTCCCAGCGCAGCAGGGTCGTCTCGTGGCCCAGCTGCTCCAGCTGGTGCGCGATCCACGTCGCCCAGGGCCGGTTGAATCCCGCGTAGCTGATGGTGAAGTGCTCGTGGGACTCGGCGCCCTTGGACTTGTCGGCCATCCGACCGTCTCCCCTTACACCGAAATCAATAGATTGATGTTTTTTGTCGGTTTCGCGTGCACTTTAAGCGATACGTGGCTCAATCCGGGGGCATCACCGCGCTCAGCCGCCCGGCCGCGTGCCGTACGAGGCGCTCCAGGTCGGCGCAGAACACCGACGGGTGCCGAAAGCCCGTACCGCGGGAGTAGCGGTGACCGTAGTTGCCGCCCCCGCAGACGCGGCCCACCGGACAGGCCCGGCACTCGTCCGCGAGGCCTGCCACGCCCAGCTGGCGGGCGACGATCCCCGGATGGTCCAGCGCCTCGTCGAAGGCGTGCCCGAAGACGTCGAGGCCGGTGGCGGTCGCGTGGTCGTAGGCGAGGTTGAGGGAGTCGATCTGCTCCACCGAGCCGTCGGTGTGCACGACCACCGCGCAGGTCGGGGAGAGACCGATCGACTCGGTGGTGCTGGGCACCCCGAGCAGCAGCGCCACCACCTCCGTGAACAGCCGCACCCGGGGCTGGGAGCCGTCGGGCGCGCCGTCCCACCACAGGTCGAAGGCGGCGGCCAGCCAGTCGCCGTAGGGGGTGGGCACGGCCGGCCACGCCCCCGGGGCCCGGGCGGGCAGGCCCGGTGGCGGGTTCGACCAGTTGGCGTGCGGCAGCAGCAGGTCCAGGCGGGGCGGACGCAGCTCGGCGAGCGAGGAGTACACCTCCCCGGGGTCGCTCGTGATGTCGATGGCGCACAGGATCCCGGCGTACAGCTCGGGCCGGTCCGCCAGCAGTCGCGCGGCCCGCTCCGCCGCCGGCCAGGAAGGGCGCCCCGCATGGTCCACGCGGCGGGCGTTCAGATGCGCGGTGCCGCCGTCCAGGCTCAGCCCGACCCGGATGTTCGCGTCGGCGAGCCGGTCCAGGGTCCGGTCGGTGATCAGCGTGCCGTTGCTCTGCACGGTGGCCCGCAGTGCGACGCTGGCCGGCAGGGCCCGGCGTACGGCGGCCGTGTACTGGAGGGCGGTGTCCGCACCGGACAGCAGGGGTTCCCCGCCGTGCAGGTCGATCCGCACCTCGGACAGCCCGTGGGCGACGGCGTGTTCGGCGATCCGAAGGGCCGCCTGCCGCATCACGCCCGGCGACACCCGCGCCGGGCGGCCCCGCCAACTGGCGTCCTCGCCCTGGTAGATGACGCAGTAGGTGCAGTCGAGATTGCAGCGACTGTGCACCTTCAGGACGAACTGGCGGAAGGGGGAAGGGCGTTGTCCGGCACGCCTGAGGGCCGCCACGTCCAGCTCGGCGTGCGGCCACGGCGCGAACTCCCGGTCCCGGGCGATCCGTAAGCTGTCGTCCGAAGCGGTCTGCACAGCGTCGCCTCCCCCTGGGCGGCCCCGTGCCGCCGCTAGCGTTCTACCCCCGGGGAGTCCTCGTGATACGCCACGAGGCCGCCGTCGGCGTCGCACGACCGGGCCAGCAGTGTGGCCAGCACCGCGCCCAGCACGGGGTGGTCCACCCGGGCGCGCAGCGCGGCCAGATCGACGTCCCTGTACTCGGGCAGCGGCGTCCCCGCATGTCCGTCCCGAACGGTCGGCTCCGTCACCCTGCACACACCCTTTCACCGTCCCCGTGTTGCGGCGAGCGCGGCCATGCGCTCGAACGTCGACCGGGCCTGCGGCCCCTGTGCCGCCCCGGCCCGCTGCCACAGCGCCCAGGCGGTCCGGTACGACTCCAGCGCGTGCTCCGGTCCCGCCGTCCGTTCCAGCACCACCCCGCGCTGGTGGTGCGCCCGCGCGGCCAGCAGCGGCTCTCCGGCCCGGTCCGCACTGCGTACGCCGTGGTGGTACGCGTCGGCCGCCAGGTCCAGCCACTCGGGTGCCCCGGCGTCCCCGGCCAGCGTCAGCAGTACGTCGCCGCGCTCCAGCCACGCCAGTGCCGCCGTACGGTCGTCGCGCGCGCCGCGTGCCGCGCGGGCCAGCACCCATTCGGCCTCGTGCAGATCGGTCGGCGTTCCGCCCGCGCCGTGATGATGACGCAGCGCCCGCCCGAACAGAAGCCGCCGGTCGGCCAGATGGGGATCACTGTCGGCCGTCAGCGCCAGCGCCGCGCGCAGCACCCGTACGGCATCGGTGGCCACCGGCAGTTCCCCGCCCCGCTCGGCCCGGGCGACCAGCACCTCGCCACGGCCCGCGAGCAGCTCCGCCCGCTCCGGGTCGTCACGGTCCAGCAGGGCCTCGGCCTGGGTGAAGTACCCGTCGGCGGCCTGGAGTTCGGCGGGCTCGGCGGTGTGCCGGTAGCGGGCGGTGTGCGCCTCGGCCAGCCGGCGCAGAGCCGGCACGCGTAACGCCGGGCCCTGGTCGCGGACCGCGTCCACCGCCCGCTCCAGCGCCTCCAGGACCCCGGGATGCCCGGTGTCACCGGCGGCCACGGCACGCGCCTCGGCCAGGTCCAGCAGGGCCCGGCAGCGCACGGCGGACGGGGCGCTGTGCCGGCCGGTGAGCCGGACTCCGCTCTCGAAGTCCGCCGCCGCCCGCAGCGCCAGGGTCCGCGCCTCGTCCGCCGCGTCACGGCCCCGGGCGTCGCCGGCGAGCGCCAGCAGCAGCCGCCCCCGGGCCAGCACCGCCGGGTCGAAACCGGGCCGGCCGGGAAGGGAGGAGGGTATTCGGGGACCGCCGCCCGCGGCCGATCCGCCGGAGGCCACGGCCGTCACCGGGCCCGACGGACGCAGGCGGGCGCGTACGAACCGTTTCGGTCACTCGCGTGCGGCGGACGCGCGACGGGGCACCGCACCGCGCGGGCAGAGCCTGTCCGGCGGGTCAGGCCGGCTGCGGCGAACGGTCCGGGCGAGCCGAGCCGGGCGGGGTCCGGTGCGTGCGGCCGCGAGGAGGAGGGAGTCGACGCGACAGGGGTCTCCCCGGTGGGGAAGTGGGCACCAGGGCTCGCGACGCCGGCCTGACCCGTCGGACAGGCCCTGGGCCACTCACTCACGTCGCGCTCCTCGTCATGGACGGTCGGATGCGTGCGAACTCCATGACAGTACGCGCGCCCTGCCCGGTCAACAGTGCTTTCCGGCCGCCCCGCCGGATCGTGCCCGCTGAAGCGCGTCAACACGAGCCGTCTAGACTCACCCGCAACGGCCCGCCCCACCACGGCCGAAAGCGGTCCACCTCGGCCAGACCCGAAGGGTATTCGGCGTTTTGATACGGATAGATTCAGTCACCAAGCGGTACCCGGACGGCACGGTGGCGGTCGACCGGCTCTCGTTGGAGATACCCGACCGCTCGATCACCGTCCTCGTCGGCCCCTCGGGCTGCGGCAAGACGACCACCCTGCGGATGATCAACCGCATGGTCGAACCCACCGAGGGCACCATCCTCCTCGACGGCAAGGACATCCTGCGGCAGCCGGTCAACACGCTGCGCCGGTCCATGGGTTACGTCATCCAGAACGCCGGTCTCTTCCAGCACCGCACGATCATCGACAACATCGCGACCGTGCCCCGGCTGCTCGGCTGGAGCAAGGACAAGGCCCGGGAGCGCGCACGGGAGTTGATGGAGCGGGTCGGGCTCGACGCCGCGCTCGCCAAGCGCTACCCCTACCAGCTCTCCGGCGGCCAGCAGCAGCGCGTCGGCGTGGCCCGGGCGCTCGCCGCCGATCCGCCGGTGCTGCTCATGGACGAGCCGTTCTCCGCCGTGGATCCCATCGTGCGCAAGGGGCTTCAGGACGAACTCCTGCGTATCCAGGAGGAGTTGGGCAAGACGATCGTCTTCGTCACCCATGACATCGACGAGGCCGTGAAGATCGGCACGATGGTCGCCGTGATGCGCACCGGCGGCCGGCTCGCCCAGTACGCGCCGCCGGCCGAGCTGCTCTCCGACCCGGCCGACGCGTTCGTCGAGGACTTCCTGGGCGCGGACAGGGGGGTGCGGCGGCTCTCCTTCTTCCCGTCCACAGGGCTGGAGCTGACGATGGCACCTGTCGTCACGGCGGACGCCGGCACCGAGCGGGCGGACACCGACGCCGAGTTCCTCCTCGTGACGGACGCCGACGGCAGGCCACTCGGGTGGACCGAACCGGAGGGGCTTGGCGGGAACGGCCGACTGCTGTCCTACGGACGCCCGTTCGTCGTCGGCACCGACTCGCTGCGGGCCGCGCTGGACTGCGCGGTGCTCTCGCCCACCGGGTGGGCGGTCGCCGTGGACACCGACGGGAAGGTCGCCGGGGTCGTCTCCCAGCAGACCATCGCCGAGGCCATCCGCGGCGCGCACGCGCGGGGGCTCACGGACGCGAAGGTCGCCGGATGAACTGGGACCGGATGTTCGACATCCCCAGCGACCTCCAGCACAGCTGGCTGGGCCTGGTCGGGCTGCACCTGCGCGAGGCCCTGCTGCCGGTGCTCGCCGGACTGCTGATCTCGCTGCCGCTGGCCCAACTCTGCGTGCGTTTCCGCTGGCTGTACCCGCCGGTGCTGTGGGCGACGACCGTGTTCTACGCCATCCCCTCGCTGGCCTTCTTCGTGCTGCTCATCGACTACACCGGCATGACCGAGCTGACGGTGATGATCCCGCTCACCGTCTACAGCCTCGTCGTGCTGGTCCCGGCCGTCGTGGACGCCGTCCGCTCGGTCCCGCAGGAGACCCTCGCCGCCGCGAAGGCCATGGGCCTGGGACCCGTACGCCGCTACGTCCAGGTCCAGTTGCCCATCGCCGTACCCGCGATCATCGCCGGACTGCGGGTCGCCACCGTGTCGAGCGTCAGCCTCGTCAGCGTCGGCACCCTCATCGGCAACCAGGGCGCCCTCGGCAACCTGCTGAACGACGCCACCATCTACAACCGGCCGGAACTCGCCGTGAACGCCGTGCTGTCCATGGCCGTCCTCGCGATCCTCGCCGACGCCGCGCTGGTGCTCCTGCGCCGTCTGCTGACGCCGTGGATGCCGCGCCCGCAGCGCCGCAAGCGCAAGGCCGCCCCCGTCCTGGAAGAGGCAGCACGGTGAACCTGCTCACCCACATCGGCAACTTCTTCGGCGACAGCGCCCACTGGCAGGGCTACGACGGCATCCCCACGCGGGTCGCCGAGCACCTCCAGTACACCCTGGAGGCGCTGCTCATCGCCGCCGCGATCGCCCTGCCGGTGGGCCTGGTCACCGGCCACTACGGGCGCGGCGGGACCGTCCTCTCCCTGATCGCCACCGCGGGGCGGGCCCTGCCCACCTTCGGTCTGCTGGTGCTGCTCACGCTGCTGCTGGGCTTCGGCCTCGTCAACGTGATGACCCCGCTCGTCGTCCTCGCCGTCCCGCCGATCCTGGTCACCACCTACGAGGCGATGCGCACCGTCGATCCCTCCTCGGTGGACGCCGCGCGGGGCATGGGCATGAGCGAGGCCGGGGTCCTCTTCCACGTCGAACTCCCGGCCGCGCTCCCGCTGATCCTCAGCGGCCTGCGCTCCGGAGCCATCCAGATCGTCTCCACGGCGACCATCGCGGCCTACGTCAGCCTCGGCGGCCTCGGCCGCTACATCGTGGACGGCCTCTACCAACGCGACTACGAGAAGGTCGTCGGCGGCGCCACACTGGTGGCGGGCCTGGCGCTGCTCACGCTCGCGGTGTTCTGGGCGGTGGGACGGGCCACCGTGTCCCGGGGAGTACGCCGGAGCGTTTGAGCGGTCCGGGCGGAGCCGCGGGGTCACGCCCACGCGGGTCCGCCGCGACCGGTCCCACCGGCCCGCACCTGAATCGCCGCCCTCTCAGCGGAGCGACTCCGTGCGGGCCAGCGCCAGTTCCAGTACGACCAGCAGCGCGTCGCGGACCGAGCCGCGTTCGCGGGCGTCGAAGATGACGACGGGGACGTGGTCCGCGACGTCGAGCGCCCAGCGGACCTCCTCCAGCGTGTGCTCGACCTTTCCGTCGAACGCGTTGGCGGCCACCGCGAACGGGATCTTCCGGTGCTCGAAGTAGTCGACCGCGGCGTAGCAGTCGTCGAGACGGCGGGTGTCCACGATCACCAGGCCACCCAGCGCGCCCTCCACGATGTCGTCCCACATGAAGCCGAAGCGCTCCTGCCCGGGCGTGCCGAACAGATACAGCTTCAGGGTCGGGTCGATGGTGATGCAGCCGAAGTCCATCGCGACCGTGGTCGTGGTCTTGCGCGGGGTGTGCGTGAGGTCGTCCACGCCCGCCGCGACCTCAGTGATGGCCGCCTCGGTGGTCAGCGGCTCGATCTCGGAGATGGCGCCGACGGCGGTGGTCTTGCCCACGCCGAAGCCGCCCGCGATCACCATCTTGACCGGGAGCGGTGGCCGCACGGCGGCTGCCGGACCGGACCCGTCGAGGGCGGCCGGTTCAGTCGGAGTCACGGAGTACCCCTCGGGAGTCGGGGATGGCGCGCAGGCCATCGATCACTCTTCGCAGGACGGAAGCGTCGTGCGTGTCGTCGGAGTCGGGCACGTGCACCGTCAACTGCCCCTCCGCGCGCAGGTCCTCGGCGAGCACCCGGACCACGTTGAGGTGCAGCCGCAGCCGGGCCGCGAGTTCCGCGATGGACTGCGGACGGCGGCAGGCGGCGACGATGTCGTGCTGCTCGAAGGAGAGCCCGTCGAGCGCGCCGAGACCCTCGACGGTGGCCACCACCTGGGTCTCCACGGGCATCGGCCGGCCGGCCGCGCTGGGCGCCACCCGGCCGGCGGTGACCAGGAACGGCCGCACGGCGGAGGCGGGCCCGACCGGGTCGGGCCCCGCGGCTGAGGAGCCGTCCGCCATGGCGTGTCCGTCCCGGTCCCGGTCAGAGCGCCGACGGGGAGCCGACGCTGTTCTTCAGCGCCAGCACCAGTTGGGGACTGAGCGCGCTGCCCGCCCGGTTGGCGAACAGCGTCATCTCGTAGGCGATGTTGCCCAGCTTGGCCTCCTTGTCGGTGACCACGCCGAGGACGGCGCCGCTGCCGATGGCGGAGACCAGGACATGGCCGCCCTCCAGGTCGATGATGACCTTGTTGAGGCCGCCCAGGCCGTAGTTGCCGGACGCGCCGGCGGCCAGGCTGGTGATGCCGGAGACGATCGCCGCGAGGCGCTCGGAGTCGGCGTGCTCACGCAGTTCGGAGACCGCGATGAGCAGTCCGTCCGAGGAGACGGCGATGGCGTCCACGACGCCCGCGGTCTCGGTGGCGAAACGATTCAACAGCCAGGTGAAGTCGGCTGCCGCGGCCTTCAGCTCGGCCGGTGTGTTCCCCGTCGGAGTGTCACCTGTCGACGTACTCACTGTTCCGCTCCTTCCGGGAGGTGGTTCTGGTCGTGCTTGCGGGGGGTCTGGTGCGGTTCCGTGTCGCTGTCGCGGTGGGCGCGTTCCACGGCGGCCTCGAACTCCTCGAGGGCGCTGCGGACGGCCTCCGCGTCGGCGGGGCGGGGTGCCTGGCGGGTGCTCGCGGGGGCGGCGTCGACCGTGGTGCGGAGCGTGGCTCCGCGGACGCGGCGGCGCAGCGGGCGGGCGGTGCCGGAGGTGTCGTCGGCGGGTGCCGGTTCCTCGGTGCGGGCCTTGGGGATGAAGGGCAGGCCCTCCGAAGCGGCCGGGTCCTCCGAAGCGGCCGGGTCCTCCTCGCGGCGTACCCGGCGGGGGAGCGGCCCGTCGTGCTCGTCGGCGGGGACCGGCGGGCGGGGGCCCGCGTCGTCCGTGGCCGCCGCCGGGGTGGTCGGTGCCGTCGGCTGCGCCGCGGCCGCCGTCAGCAGCAGCGACGGCGGGAGGGTCACCTCGGCCGTGACACCGCCGCCCGGGGTGCGGGACAGAGCGACGTCGATGTCCCAGCGGCGCGCCAGCGAGCCGACCACGAAGAGGCCGAGCACCTTCGAGGGCACCAGGTCGAGACGTTCGCGGCGGACGATGCGGGCGTTCTCCTCGTCGAGCCGCTCGGGGTCCATGCCCAGGCCGTGGTCGGCGACCACGATCGCCGCGCCCTCGGTGGTGTTCTGCACGAACACCTCGACGGGGCTGTCCGCGGGCGAGAACGACACGGCGTTCTCCACGAGTTCGGCCACCATCAGGGTCAGGTCGCCGATGATGTCGGGCGCCACCGCCACCTCGGTCCGCGCGAGCAGCTGGACCCGCTGGAAGCCCTCGATCTGGCCGAGCGCGGCCCGTACGACATTGGTCAGCGCGATCGGTCCGGCGTCCAGGACGGTCTCGCGGATGCCGGCGAGCAGCATCAGGCTGTCGGCGTTGCGGCGCAGACGCACCGCGATGTGGTCGATGCTGTAGAGGCGTTCGAGCAGCTCGGGGTCGGTCTCGCCGCGCTCCACCGCGTCGATCAGGGCCAGCTGCCGGGTGGTCAGGTTGCTGACCCGGCGGCCGACGTTGCCGAACATCTCGGCGACGTTGCGGCGGCTGAGCACCTGGCGCTCCAGAAGGGCGACCGCGGTGGTCTGCACATGGTTGAAGGCCTCGGCGAGGTCACCGATCTCGTCGCGTGCGGTGGCCGGCATCTCCCGCAGCCGCGCCGGGCGGTCGTCCTCGGCGTCGTCGTCGGCCACCCGGGCGAGCTCGCGCTCGGCGTCCTCGGCTACCTGCTGCGCGGCCTGGGTCAGGGCCTGGACCGGGCGGACCACGGAGCGCCGTACGAGCACCGAGAACGCGAGCCAGACGACGAAGCCGAGCAGCGCGAGGCCCAGCAGCAGGACGGCGTTGCGCAGGGCGGCGTCGGAGGCGCGCTCGGCACGGTCGGCGATCTGGTCGATCAGCGAGGTGGTGATCCCCAGCCGGATCGCGGCCTGCTTGCGGTAGGAGGGGTACGAGTCGAGTGCCGTCTCGAACTTCTCGCGGATCTCGGCGGGGGAGTCGGCCTGGAGGGAGCTGGGGTCGATCTGGAGCTCGGCGTACTGCCGGTTGATCGCGGCCTGCGGGGTGTTGTGCTCGATCCCGCCGAGCTGCTCCGCCTGCTCGGCGGTGGCGAACCGCGCGAACCGGTCGGCCTGGTGGGTGTACTCGTCGTAGGAGCCGACCGCGCCGATGAACTCGATGAGCGCGTTCGAGTCGCCGGTCGTCGCGGAGAACACACCGGTCTCGAAGGCGCTGTGGGCGGCGTCGGCACGCAGCAGGGAGTCGAGCAGGTTGCCGGTGAAGGTGGTCGCCAGAGCCGTGTTGCGGTCCAGGCCGAGGCCGTCGATCAGGCCCTTGGCGGCGCTGGTGTAGGCGGGATCGATGTTGTCGGCGGGCAGGTACGCCTGCTCGATGGTGTTGCGCAGGCTCTCCAGGCCGTCGATCTCCCGCAGGGCCCGGGCCTCGTCCTCGGGGAGCCGGTCGCCGAAGGCCTTGCGGACCTCCTTGACCTGGTTGTCCACCGCCAACTGCGCCGTGCGGTACGGGGTCTGGGAGGGGGTGCCGCCGTCGTTGGTGGCCTCGTGCCGCACGGAGAGCAGGATGGCCTGCTGGTGCTCGGCCTCCAACCGGTCCACCAGCGTGGCGACCTCGGTGCTGGTGCGCACGAGCTGTGCCGCGTCGGCCGCCTCCGAGGACTGCTGGACCTGGTCGGTGATGAGGTAGGCGAGCAGCACCGCGACCACCGTCAGCGGCACGCCGACCAGCACGTTGAGCTTGTGCCGGAACGGCCGGCGATCGGCGAAGCCACGTATGCCACCCGGGGCCGGGGGCGGCGCCGTCTCGCTCGTGGACACCAGGCCTCCTTCAAGGGGGATGACGGCGCGCGAAGACCTCACGTGACCGAATCTGATCGTGTCGGATGGTGCGGAACCGCACCAATGGGGCACCGGCACGCCACTGTGTCCGAACGCCAACGACCCGGAGACTACCGTCTCTTCGGAGGGCCGATCACGCCACCCTGAGTCAAGAATCCATTACAACGGGACGGCTCCCGGGTGACCGGCCTTTCAGCGGCTTTTCACAACCGGTCGCGCATTGACGCCAATTGGTGACCAGGGTGCACTTGACTGAGTGAGAACTGGCTGGATTGGATCAGTGTCAGAGCTTGTTTCTCATCAGCCCACACAGCCCGGAACGGGAATCGTGACTTCCAACGCCCCACGCAGCAGGTCCATCCGGAAGCATCCCGGCGTAGCCGCCGTCGCGCTCGCCGCCACCGCGGCCCTGCTGGCGGGATGCGGCTCCTCCGACGACACCTCCGACCCGCTCAAGGAGGACAAGGGGAGCGGCAGCGGCGACACCGTCGTCGTCGGCTCCAACAACTTCGCCGAGAGCATCCTCCTCGCCGACATCTACGGCGAGGCCCTCAAGGCCAAGGGCATCAAGGTCACCTACAAGCCCAACATCGGCAGCCGCGAGACCACTTACGGCCTGCTGAAGAACGGCTCCATCACCGTCCTGCCCGAGTACAACGGCTCGCTGCTGTCCTACCTCGACCCCAAGGCCGAGCAGAAGACGGCCGACGCGGTGAACGCCGCGGTGAAGACGAAGCTCGACAGCACGCTCACGCTCCTCGAGTCGTCGCCCGCCGAGGACAAGGACTCCGTCAGCGTCAACGCGGAGACCGCGAAGAAGTACAACCTCACCGCCGAGTCCACGCTCGCCGACCTCAAGGACATCGCGCCCGAGCTGGTCATCGGCGGCTCGCCCGAGTTCCAGACCCGCCAGCAGGGCCTGCTCGGCCTGAAGTCCGTGTACGGCCTGGAGTTCAAGTCCTTCAAGGCGCTCGACGCGGGCGGCCCGCTGACCCAGGCGGCGCTGACGAAGAACACCGTGCAGGCCGCGGACATCTTCACCACCGACCCGACCATCGTCAAGGAGAAGTTCGTCGTCCTGAAGGACCCGGAGAACCTCTTCGGCTTCGCGAACGTGACCCCGCTGGCCTACAAGTCCGGCCTCTCCCAGGAGGGCGTGGACGCGCTCAACGCGGTCTCCGCCAAGCTGGACACCGAGACGCTCCTGGACCTCGACTCCCAGGTGCAGCTCGAGAACAAGGACCCGCTGGACGTCGCCCAGGCCTGGCTGAAGTCGGCCGGACTGTCCTGACGCCCCTCCGTGGACTCCACGGACGGACCGACACGGGTGCCCCGCGACACGCAGGGCACCCGCGTCGTCCTGTACGGCACGACGCCCGACGTCGCGCCGGTGGCACGGCTCGCCGACGGCGCCGCCCGGACCTCACCGGCCTTCACTCCGGCCGCCGAGGCGCTCCCCTTCTGCACGATGGACAGCGAGATGACGGCGGACGTGGCGGCGGCGGTGGAACTGCCGCCGTTGCCGGCGGAGTTGTAGCCCCCAACCATCCCTACCGCGCCGCGTCGGCGATCAACTGGTCGATGAGCGCGATCAGTACGTCCCGGGAGGACTCGCGGTCGCGGGCGTCGCACAGCAGGACCTGGACATGGTCCGGCAGGGCGAGCGCGTCACGGATCTCCTCGGGTGGATAGGGGTGGTCGCCGTGGAAGCCGTTGACGCCGACGACGAAGGGGATGCCCCGGCGTTCGAAGAAGTCGATCGCGGCGAAGCTGGACTCCGGGCGGCGGACGTCGATGAGGACGACGGCACCCAGGGCGCCCAGGGCCAGGTCGTTCCACATGAACCAGAACCGCTGCTGGCCGGGTGTGCCGAAGAGATAGAGGATCAGATCCCGGCTGATGGTGATGCGGCCGAAGTCCAGGGCCACGGTGGTGGCCTTCTTCTCCTCGATCCCGTCGAGGTCGTCGATGCCCAGACCTGTCACGGTCAGCGGTTCCTCGGTGCGCAGCGGGACGATCTCGCTGACCGAGCCGACCATGGTGGTCTTGCCGACGCCGAAGCCACCCGCGATCAGGATCTTGACCGTGTCGGGTGCCGGCCGGGCGATGGTGTCAGAGTCGGCCAAGGCCGTCCCTCACTTTCTGCAGCAGGTCCAGGTCGACGGTGGCGGCGACCGGGTGCGGCGGGCGGACCGTGATGCGGCCCGCCTCCAGCAGGTCGCAGAGCATGATGACGATCACGCTCATCGGTAGGTCGAGCAGTGCGGCGAGTTCCGCGACGGCGATCGGCTCGGCGCACCGGCGCAGGATGCGCTGATGCTCCGGCTGTGCGCGGGGGGCCCGGGTCGGCGGCGGGTCCACCGCGGTCACCATCGAGATGAGGGTGAAGTCGGCGCGGCTGGGGCGGGTACGTCCGCCGGTCAGTGCGAACGGCCGTACGAGACGGCCTGCCGTGTCGCCTCCGTTCACCTCACGCGCCGGAGTCGGCGGTGGGGCCGACGCCTGCCCGCGGAGCGGCGCTGAGGTGCTCGCCGATCTTCTTCACCAGCATGTTCATCTGGTACGCGACCACACCGACGTCGGCGCCCTGGTTGGTGAGCACGACGAGGTGGGCGCCGGGGCCGGCGGAGGTGAGGATCAGATAGCTGTGCGCCATCTCGATCAGCGCCTGCCGCACCGGGCCACCGCGGAAGTCCATGCTGACGCCCTTGCTCAGACTCATGAGCCCGGACGCGGTCGCGGCCAGCCGCTCGGCGTCATCACGCAGGAACCCGGTCGACTTGCTGACGACCAACCCGTCCTCGGACAGCACAACGGCGTGATTCACCTCGGCGACCCGCTCCACGAGTCCGGTCAGCAGCTGGTCGAGCTGGGTGTGGGTGGCGGGGGTGGGGCGTGTCATGGGGGCGTCCTTCGTCGGCGGGCGGGGCGGTGGCGGGGTGGTCGGGGGCCGGGGGTGCGAGCAGCGGTCGGGGTGTGGCGGTCGGGGTCGGGGACGGCAGGCGGGGCGCGGGGTTTGGAGCGTGGGGTGTGGCAGGTCAGCGGTCGGCGGGGGTGTTCGTGCCGGTGGCTGGGGGCTGGGGGCCGGGGTTGTCCGGTGCGGTTGTTTCCTCCTGACCGTACGGCGCTTCGGTGGGGGCGGAGGGTTGGGGGTGGGGGTTTTCCGGTTCGCTGTTCTCCGGGTCCCGGCCGTCCGGCGCCCCGGCGTCCTCCTCCCGCGCGCGGAACGTGCCGCGCTGGAATCCGGCGAGTGAGGAGGCGGCGCGTTCCGCGGTGAACTCGTCGTCGGAGCCGTCCTGTTCGGCAGGCGCCGCGTCCTCGCGGAGCTCGACGGCGAGGCTGGTCTGGGGGACCCGGCGGGGGAGCGGCGCCATGCCCGGGCGGCGCCCGGGTTGCCTGACCTGCGCCGCACGCCCCGCATCACCCGCGCGGGAGTGCTCCGAGTCGTCCCGCACACCCCGCCGACGCGCGGGCAGGGGCGGGACGGCGGCCTCGGCGCCGGAGTCGGCCAGTTGAGCCGCCCCCGTGGTTGCCGCCGGCTCGCTGCCCTGTCGGACGGGCTCTTCGGCGTCGGCGTTCGGTTGCACAGGGGACCGCGTGGTCGTGGCCTCCGCCACACCGTCCGTACCGTCGTGCCGGGCGGCGGCAGGTTCAGAGGTGTCCCCCGTGTCCCCCTGCACATCGGGTTCGACGGCATGCCGCACAGGGCCCGTTCCGATGCGGGCCCGGCTCGTGGTCGTGCCCCAGGTCGTGTCTGGCCCGGTCGCCTCCCCTGTACCCGGCGCATCGGTGTCCGCGAGCTCCCGTACGACGATCTCCTGCGGCAGCAGCACGATCGCCGTCGTGCCGCCGTAGGGCGACGGGCGCAGGGTGACCGTGATGCCGTGGCGGGTGGCGAGGCGGCCGATGACGAACATGCCGAGGCGGAGGTCGTCGGCGAGGGCGACCACGTCGAACTTCGGAGGCACCGCCAACTGGGCGTTGAGGGAGGCGTAGTCCTCCTCCGACATACCGAGCCCACGGTCCTCGACCTCGACGGCCAGCCCCTTGGCGACCGACGAGGCCTGCACCGTGACCGGCGCCGGCGCGGGCGAGTACACGGTCGCGTTGTCGATGAGCTCGGCCAGCAGATGGATCACGTCGGCCACCGCGGGTGGCGCCAGGTACACGTCCTCCTCGGTGTGCACCTCCACCCGCTGGTACTCGGCGACCTCCCCCACCGCACTGCGCAGGATGTCGATCAGCGCGACCGGCTCCTGCCAGCTGCGCCCCGGCCGCTCACCACTGATGACGACGAGATTCTCCTCGTACCGCCGCAACTGGCTGGCCGTGGAGTCCAGTTCGTACAGACCTTTCAGCACCTCGGGATCGGTGTGCCGGCGCTCCAGCGCGTCCAGCTTGGTGAGCTGGAGGTTGACCAGGTTCTGGCTCTGCCGGGCGATGCCGAGGATCACCTTCTGGAAGCCCCGCCGGGTGTCGGCGAGTTCGATCGCCGTGTGCACCGCCGTACGCTGCGCCTTGTTGAACGCCCGTGCCACCGCGCCGAGTTCGTCACCGCCGTAGTCCAGCGGCGGCGCCGCGAGATCCGCGTCGACCGTCTCGCCGCGCTCCAGGCGCGAGACCACGTCGGGCAGCCGCTCCTCGGCGAGGCTCAGCGTGGCCTCCCGGAGGCCGTGCAGCCGCCGGGACAGCGAACGGGTGATCCGCCAGGACATGCCCACGCACACCAGCAGCCCGAGCAGCCCGCCCGCGCTCAGCGAGGCCGCGGTGAGCAGCAGACTGTCCGCCTTGTCCGCGCTGCGGTCCAGCAGCCCTGACGTCTGCTCCTGGATCAGCCGGGTGTACGCGGCGGCGACCTTGTCCAGCGCGGCGGTCCACTTCTTCTGCGCGTCGGGCAGCGCGACCCTGCCGTCGGCCGCCCTCGTCCGCGCGGCCAGCACCTGGTCCTCGACCTCCGACAGGGTCCGCCACTCGGGGCTCTGGAGGATCCGTTCGGTCTCCGTCTTCGCGCTGCCGCTCAACTGCGGGACGATCTGGTCCTCGACGAGCCACCGCTGGGTGTCGACCAGCTGCGCGAACCCGATCCACTCCTTCTCGGTGAGGTGCCCGGTCGGCCAGGCCAGGGTGAGCCGCGCGTCCTCCTGGGAGACCAGCTCCGCCGCGTGCTCCAGCGCGACCAGCGGGCCGGCCTGTGAGGTGAGGTCGCCGTCGTCGACCTGGGAGAGCTCCTGGAAGGCGTGGACCTGTTCGTCGATGATCGAGCTGTACTGGTCCAGCACCTGCGCGGGGGTGATGTCGGTCGGGTCGTCCACCTGGTCCCGGTAGTACTCCAGGCTGCCCAGCGAACCGAGCACCGAGTACAGCCGGTCCGAGATGCGCGACGGCGCGTCGGCGATCGCTTCGGACCGTCCGACCAGCTTGTTCACCGCCAGGTCCGTCTCCTTGCGCTGGGCGTCCAGCGCGACCCGGGAGCTGCGCGGCGAGGCCAGCAGGGCCGCCGACAGACTGCGTTCGCGCTGGAGGGCGAGCGTCGCGTCAGTGCCCATGGCACCGGTCGACCGGCTCAACTCGGTCTGTCCGCGCAGCCGCAGGCCCTCGGTGAACATCTGCGTCGTCGTCACACCCCACAGGGCGGTGAGCGTGACGCTGGGCACCAGGGCCAGCAGGATCAGGGAGAGACGTATGGAGCCGAGACGGCGCCGGGCACCTGTCCGTGGAGACATTCGTCGTCCTAGGCGATGAGCAGGGAGGGGGGGTGGGGACTACCGATGAGGAGCTGGGGGAGAGGTGTGATCCGGTCGGTCAGCGGGTTCCGTTGGCCGCGAACTTCGCCACCGCGTCCACGTTCGCCTTCGTCACGAACGCCGGACCGGTGAGGACGGGGGACACCCCGCCGCCGCTGACATTGCCGTTGGTCCGGTACAGCCACAGCGAGTCGACCGCGAGATACCCCTGGAGGTAGGGCTGCTGGTCCACGGCGAACTGCACGGCACCGCTCTTGACCGCCTTCACCAGGTCGTTGTTGAGATCGAAGGTGGCGACGCGCGCCTTGCTGCCCGCGTCCTTCACCGACGCCACCGCGGTGAGCGCGAACTGCGCGCCGTTCGTGACGACTTCGTCGACCGTCGGGTCCTGCCGCAGCTGGGCCGTGAGCACGGCGGCCATGGCCTTGGTGTCGGTGCCGTCCACATAGAGGTTCTCGGTCTCGCCGCCGAAGGCCTTCTTCACCCCGGCGCAGCGCGCCTCCAGGGCGACGTTGCCGCGCTCGTGGATCACACAGAGCGCGTGCCGGGACTTGAGGCCGTCCAGCTTGTCGCCGACGGCCCGGCCTGCGACGCTCTCGTCCTGGCCGAAGAACTCCAGCAGTCCGCCGGACTGCCAGGAGTCGATACCGGAGTTGAGGCCGACCACGGGGATGCCGGCCGCCTTGGCGGCGGCGACGGGTCCCCGCATCGCCTGCGGTTTGGCGAGGGTCACCGCGATGCCGTCGACCTTGTCGCGGACCGCGTCCCGTACGAGGTCGGCCTGTCCGGCCGCGTCCGGGTCGCCGGAGTACG
The DNA here is from genome assembly GCF_042894505.1 of Streptomyces sp. NPDC001536. Lineage (NCBI taxonomy): Bacteria > Bacillati > Actinomycetota > Actinomycetes > Kitasatosporales > Streptomycetaceae > Streptomyces > Streptomyces sp. NPDC001536. The sequence continues at coordinate 446,629 of NZ_JBIAVQ010000002.1, read as the reverse complement.
TCAGCTCGATGCCGTCCTTGGCGGCGGCCGCCTCGGCGCCCTTCTGCACCAGGTCCCAGAAGGTGTCGCCCTCGGGGGCGTGGGTGATCAACGCGATTCTGAGCCCGGCTCCGCCCGCCTTTCCGGCGGAGGTGCCGGAGTCCGGCGAACCACCGGACGCTGAGCAGCCGGCCGCGAGCAGACAGACGGCGGCGGCCAGGGCGGCAACACGTCTGGGGGAGACGGGAGGTGGGGGAGGAATGATCATGATGGTGCGGCACCTCGCTGTGCGGCCGAGCTGGAGGAACGGCGAGAGGGAGCACCCGGAGGACGTTCGACGCCGCGTACGCCGTCCGGATGACTCTCGCTGGCCGGAGCCAATCGCGTGGGGCCGTCGATAGTCAAGTGAGCAGCGACTTTATGTGAGTTGTCGGTGCCGCTTCGTGATGTTCAGGTGCGGACCAGCTGTCCATGGTCCGGCTACGGCTTGCGCCCCACCGCCCCGTACATCGCGATGTCCTCGTCACGGATCGGCTCCGTGTCCGTGCCGTCCGGATGCCACTTGTGGACCTGGACGATCCCGGGGGCGACGAGATCGAGGCCCGCGAAGAACTCGGCGGCCTCCGGGTGGGTGCGCAGCCGCATGGGCATGTCCCGGGCCGCGTACTCACGGGCGACACGACCGACCTCCTCGGGGGCGAACTCGGCGGTGCCGATGGACATCGCCAGGTAGCTGCCGGAGGGGAGCGGTTCGAGGAGCCGGCGGACGATGCTCACGGCGTCGTGCTCGTCCAGCATGAAGTGCACGATCGCGATGACGGTGAGCGCGACCGGCTCGCCGGGATCGAGGGTCTCGCGGAACTGCGGGGAGTCGAGAATGGCCGCCGGGTCGCGCATGTCCGCCTCGACGTACGACGTCCTGCCCTCGGGTGTGCTGTTCAGCAGCCCCTCGGACAGCGCGAGGACCAGGGGGTCGTTGTCGACGTACACGACCCGTGCGGCCGGGGCCGCCGACTGGGCGATCTCATGGATGTTCGGCGAGGTGGGGATGCCGGAGCCGATGTCCAGGAACTGCCGTATCCCCGCCTCCGCGGCGAGCCACCGCACGGCCCGGTTCATCCAGTCGCGGTTGGCCCGCATGTGCACGGGCAGCGCGGGCCACTCGCGGCACATGGCGTCGCCCGCCTCCCGGTCGGCGGGGTAGTGGTCCTTGCCGCCGAGGATGTAGTCGTAGATCCGTGCGGCGTGCGCGGTCTCGGTGTCGATGCGGTCGGTGGGCCGTCCGTTGGCGGGCAATGTGCCCCTCCTGTCGCGTGGAGTACGAGTGCGAGGTTCAACTTCCCATCAAACACAGGGAAGTTGTGCGACATCGCACGTGTCCGGCCGTCCGGCGACCTCATCCGTACGTCAGGTTCGAGCAGGGGTTGTCGTCCGCGGACCGGGCGCCGTCCGCGACCTCCGTGGGTACGGCCGTCGGTGTCGCGGCGGGGGTGGCGGCGTACGACCGGCCGAGCACGACGCTGATCCCGGACCCCGTGACGGACTCCAGCTCGGCACCCGGGAAGGCCTCGGCGACGGTACGGGCCCGGGACAGCTCGCCGGGACCGTACTCGACCGACGTACCGGCGTGGTCCTGGGTGGCCGCCGTCGACGTACCGGTGACCGTGAACCCGTCCGACGCGAGCGTCGCGGCGGCCCGCGCGGCCAGGCCGGTCACCGTGGTGCCGTTGTAGACGGAGACGTCGATGCCGGCCCCGGAGACGGGTGAGGCGGAGGCGGTCGGCACGGCCTTCGTCCTCCCGGTCTTCCCGCCCGCGTTCTTGCCGTCGATCGTCCGGTCCGCCTTCAGCATGGCGAACAGCTCGCTCGCGTCCGGTTGCACGATCGCGACGCGCGACCCCTCGTACCGCCAGGGCACGGTGACGAACTTGGTGTTGTGCAGATCGATGTCCTTCAGCGCCATGGCGAAGGAGATGAGCTTGTCGGCCGTGCCCAGTCCCGGGTCGACGGTCAGGGACTTCGTGGCCGCGTCGGCGAGCGGCAGCAGCCTGGTCGGGGTGAGCCCCCTGCTCTTCACCTCCTTGAGCAGGCCGGCCACGAACGCCTGCTGGCGTTTGATGCGGCCGATGTCGGAGCCGTCCCCGATGCCGTGCCGGATCCGGACGTAGTCCAGCGCCTTCTGCCCGGAGACGGTCTGCTCACCCTTCCTGAAGAGCAGCTTGCCCGGGGTCGTGCGGTGGGGGTTGAGGTCGTTCTGGTAGACGTCCTGGGGCAGGCACACCTTCACCCCGCCCACCACCTCGGTCAGCCGGGCGAAGCCCTTGAAGTCGACGACGACGGTGTGGTCCACGCGCAGCCCGGTGAGCTGCTCGACGGTGTTCTGGGTGCAGGCGGGGTTGCCCTTGGCGGTGTCGCCGACCGAGTAGGCGGCGTTGAACATCGTGTCGGTCTGTGTCTTCGTCCAGCCGCCGGCGGGGAGCTTGCACGGCGGGATGGTCACCAGGGTGTCGCGGGGGATGGAGACCGCGAGGGCGTGCCGGTGGTCGGCGTAGATGTGCAGCAGGAACGTGGTGTCGGAGCGTCCTATGTCGTCCTTGTCACCGCCGCCGAGCTTGTCGTTGCCGCCGGTGCGGGCGTCGGAGCCGATCAGCAGGACGTTCTCGCCCTCCGAGGAGGCCGCGTCCGGGCGGTGGGCGGAGAGACCGCCCGAGTCGAAGGTGCTGATGTCGCCGTCCAGCTTGAGATAGAGCCAGCCGGCGCCTGCCGTCGCGAGCACCAGTACGGAGAGGCAGACCAGCAGCACGACGCGTATCCGACGGCCCCGGCGACGTCCGGCCCGCCGGCGGCCGCTGTGCCGGTGCCGCGGGGGTGCGGGCCTTCGCGTGCTGGTGATCGTCATGCGCGCCCTCTTGCGAATTGCGGGGGTTTGTCATGTTCGCCCTGGGTTGTACAGTTGCGCACCGCAGCAACCGTCATCCGCCGGGCGGCCGGGGCAAGTGTGCTCGACCGACGTAAGAGCGAGTTGAGAAGAACTCCGAAGAACGCGAGAAGAGCGAGAAAGGTCGCGGCCGTGCTCCGTAACGGACTGGAACCCTGGCACCTGCTGATCGTGGCGATAGTCGTCATCGTGTTGTTCGGCTCGAAGAAGCTGCCCGACACGGCACGGGCGCTCGGCAGGTCCATGCGCATCCTCAAGAGCGAGGCGAAGGCGCTGAAGGACGACGAAACGACGGCTACCGAGCCCAACTCCCCCTGAAACACCGGCTGTTCACGCCGCGCACATCAGGTGGCTCGGGGTGGGCAGTCGGTGGTTCAGGGGGAGTCGGTGGTGGAACGGGTTCAGGCGGGCTGTTCCTTGGTGGCGCCCTGGAGCGCCGCCACCCGCGCGGCCTTGCGCCGCTTGCGGCGGCTCACGCGCGGCTCCTGGTCCGGCAGCCAGCCGAAGGCCATGCAACTGCCGACCACACCGAGCAGCAGGCCGATGAAGAAGCCGCCCAGGTTGGACGTGAGCCAGGTGCCCAGGGTGAGCAGCACCCCGGTGATCGAGTAGAAGAGGCGCTGGGCGGGGTTGAACAGGATGAGCAGCCCCAGCACCACCATCAGCGCCGGCAGGAGATAGCCGGCCAGTCCCTGCATGCCGATGTGCAGGACGACCTTCAGCGACACCTTCATGGTGAGCAGGATCTCGGCCCCGCCCAGGGCGAGCAGCAGCCCGCCCCAGTACGGACGATCGGCCCGCCAGTCACGGAAGGCCGACCGCACTCCCCGCTGCGGAGTGTCCGACATCAGCACCCCGAGCTGCTGAAGCTGAGCTTGAGCCCCGGAAGCTTGAACACCGCGGCCGTGGTCGCGTAGTTGGTCTGCCGCAGGTTGGCGATGTGCACGGTGTCGGACTGCTGGCTGAAGACACCGATCGGACCCTTGACCCCGGCCTTGGTGAGCGTGCTGGCGTCGTTGCCGATCTCGATGTTGGTGAAGTCCGCGTCGCCCGACAGCTGGGTCGAGTCGGTGGTCAGGTCGGTCGCCTGCACCTTCTGCGATCCGCTGCCCGCCTTGATGAGCAGGTTGGTGCCGCCGAGGTCGACGCTCTGGCACAGGCTGTCGAGGGTCGCGTTCTTGATAGCGGAGGTCACGACCAGCACCTGCCCGCCGGTGTCACCCTCGTTGGGGCTGCCCGGCGCCATGTTGTCGAGCCCGCCGAACTGCTCGAACCCGGTGCCGTTCAGCTCCTTGGCGGTGACCGTGAACGGCATCCCGGAAATCGCGAACTGCACGCCCAGCGCGCCCTCCGCGGTGAGAACCGCGAGCGTCGCGGCGACCAGCGTGGCCGGCACCGCCATCACGGCGGCCCGGCGGGCCCGGACCCGTCCGCGTCTGACGGGGTCGGGCGAGGAACCGCTTTCCGGGTTCTCGGGGGTGTGGTCGGCGGACGACGAGACGTCCGAGGACGAGGCCATGTGTGCTCCCAGGTGCTTGGAAAGTGCGGTCTGGCATCTCACTGGCACGTTGTCCTGGCGCGGACAGCGCATGCGGCGCGCGACCCCTCACAACTCCCGGCGTACGCAAGGGCTTTCTCGCTACTCCGCAGTAGCCGCTGAGGAAGTTACCCGGGGTTACTTTCGAGGGTCAAGGGAGTTGTGGAAAAAGGGTGTCGGTTGTGTCCCACCTGTGCGTCAAGGAATTCCAGCGTCCCGGCAAAACCATTGAACGATCGTCAACTCCCCTGTTCCTCCTTGACGTTGACTGAGCATCAGGTCTACAACTCTCACTGGTTCACCCGGATCCGTGGCGCCGGATCCGTCACGCGGCACTGCCCGCGTCTCCCGGACGTCCTGTCCGTACCGGGCACCTCCTGTGCCCGCCTCCCTCCCAGGCACCCACACGGTCGCTTCCCCCCTCGGTCCGTGCCGAGTGCCTTTCCGCCCGGTCCGGCCGGAGGCCACCCCACGGTTCTCCGGCCGGTCACCGGCCGGCTGCCGTTGCCGGTCCGTCACGTACGGAGAAGGCGTGACGGGCCGGTGACGGCGGACGCCGCGTCGCGTCCCCCCACCCCTGTAGGACCCCCCACCTCGGAAATGAGGCACACCCGCATGCGTACGCGAACCCTGCTCACCCTCACCGCCGCCCTCGCCGCCTTCACCCTCCCGGCGATCTCCCCGGCGTCGGCCGCCGACAACGTCCTGACCACCGGCTCCGCGGGCGGCGACGCCGTCGCCACCGGCACCACGGTCACCGCACCCCTGGCGAGCGGCACCACGGCGACGCTCTACTCCAGCGACACCGGTACCACCGGCATCACCTGCACCACCTCGCAGTTCACCGCGACGGTCGACAGCAACCCGGCCGCTCCCGGCACGGCCTCGGAGTCCCTCACCGCGCACACCTTCAGCAACTGCACCTCGAACAACGTGGGCGTGCTCGGCGTCACCAGCGTCACGGTCAACAATCTGGGCTACACCACCGCCGTGGCCTCCGGCGGCACCGTCACCGTGACCCCGGGGACCAGCGGGGCCATCCAGACCACCGTCGTGCTCAGGACCCTGCTGGGCAGCGTCACCTGTGTCTACCAGGCGACGAACGGCAGCCTCACCGGCGCGGCCTCCAACGCCGACAACAGCATCCAGTTCACCAACCAGCAGTTCACCCGGAGCTCCGGCTCCTCGCTCTGCCCGAGCGCCGGCTACTGGACCGCGAAGTACGCCCCGGTGGCCACCTCCGACGGTGCGACGGTCTTCGTCAACTGACCTTCGCGCAAACGGCGTTCAGCGTCGACGCAGATGCAGCGCCAGGGCGGCGCCCCCGGTGAGCACCAGCACCGCGGCGGCGCCGCCCGCCACGAGCGGGGCCGAAGGGCCGGAGTCCGCGGTGGGTGTGGAGGCCACGGGAGTGGTGTCCGGGCTCGCCTTCGACGGCGGCGGTGAAGGTGTCGCCGTCCGGGGCTCGGCGCTCGGTGAGGCACTCTTGCGGGCCTTCGCGCCCGCGCCCGCGGTCGTGGAGGGGGAGGGCGAAGGCGTGCTCGGCTCCTTCGTCCTCTCCTTCTCGGCCGCCGGGAACACCACGTCGGAACACGAGTAGTAGGTGTCCGGCGTGCTGCTGTTCTGCCAGATCGTGTACAGCACATGGCGACCGGTGCGGTCGGAGGGCAGCTTCGCCCGCAGCCGGTACGCGCCGCCCGTCAGCGCCGGGTCCTTGACCTCGGCGAAGGGCTGCGAGGGCAGGTCGGACCAGGTGAGCGGCTTCGACGGGTCGTAGCCGGGCTTGGTCAGGAACATCTTGAACGTGCCGGTGTGCGGGATCGTCGAGGCGTACGTCATCGTCATCGAGGCGCCTGGCGTGAGGCGCGTCGACGGCCAGTCGGTGCGGGTCAGGTCGAGCCCCTTGTAGGCCGGCAGGCCGCCGCTGCACAGCTCGCCGTCGGGAACGGTCTGGCGGTCGCGGCCGTTCACGTTCGCGATCCGCAGGTTGTCCCAGGCCGCGAAGGAGCTGCCGTTCGCGGCGACGGCGGCGCGGCAGGCCGCCGTACCCGCCCGCTCGCCGCCGTCGGGGGAGCAGGCATAGGCACGGCTCACCGGATCCGTCGGCGCGCCGTGCGCCTGCGCCGGACCCGCCGCCCAGACGGTGAGCAGCAGCGGGGCGGCGGCGGTGGCCGCCAGAACGGTGCGGTATGCGGTCATCCGGGGCATCCGGAACGTCTCCTCGGCCGACACGGGAACGGTTTGCTCCCGTGCAGTACGGAAATCGGGCCCGGCGCGTTCAGTGCGGGACAGCGGGGGTGAAAGGGTCCATTCCCTCCCAACTCCCCGACGACAAGGGTGGGTTTCCCGCCGGATCGAGGGTTTCCCCTGTATTCACATGACCTGCCCTTTGCCTATCGTTCGACCACAGCCGACCCACAGGTAACCCCTTCAACGATCGGCACCGCGCTCGGCCGGCCACCGCGCCGCTTTTCGATCTACCCCCCGCCGCTTCACCGACGAAGCGATCAGACCGCCGCTCCGCCCTGCCCGGAGACGGCTACGAAAGGCAAGCCCTTGCGTACCTCCCCCTCCCTGCGACGGAAGACGATCTCCGTCGCCGCGGTCTCCGCCGCGCTGTTCACGGCGGCCACCGCCACGGTGGCCACGGCCCAGGAGGCCGCCGCCCCGAAGGCAGCCGCCGTCCCCACCGCGCAGACCGAGGCCGCCCCCGGCATCACGGCCGAGCGCCTCATCGTCGGCTACAAGTCCGGTGCCACCGAGGCCAAGTCGAACAAGGCCGCCGAGGCCGACGCCGCCGCCAAGGGCAAGGAGGCCGGCGAGGACCTCGACTTCCAGCGCCGTCTGGGCACCGGTGCCGCCCTCGTCGACCTGGGCTCCGACCTGACCCGCACCGATGTCGCCGACGTGGTCGCCGAGTACAAGGCCGACCCGCAGGTCGCCTACGTCGTACCGGACCGCCTGAACACACCGCAGGCCGACCCGAACGACACCGAGTACGCCAAGCAGTGGGACCTGTTCGAGTCCACGGCCGGTATGAACGTCCCCGGTGCCTGGAGCACCACCACCGGCTCCGGCGTCACCGTCGCCGTCATCGACACCGGCTACGTCGCCCACACCGACCTCGCCGCGAACATCGTCGCCGGCTACGACTTCATCGCCGACACCGCGGTCTCCGTCGACGGCAACGGCCGTGACAACAACCCGGCCGACCCGGGCGACTACTACGCGGCCAACGAGTGCGGCTCCGGCATCCCGGCGTCCAACTCCTCCTGGCACGGCACACACGTGGCCGGCACCATCGCCGCGGTCACCAACAACAGCAAGGGCATCGCGGGCATCGCCTACGGCGCGAAGATCTCCCCGGTGCGCGTGCTCGGCAAGTGCGGCGGCTACGACTCCGACATCATCGACGCCATCACCTGGTCGTCCGGCGGCACCGTCTCCGGTGTGCCCGCCAACACCAATGTCGCCAAGGTCATCAACATGAGCCTCGGTGGCGACGGTGCCTGCACCACCGCGACCCAGACGGCGATCAACAACGCCGTCAGCCGTGGCACCGTCATCGCCGTCGCCGCGGGCAACGACAACGACAACGTCGCGAACCACTCGCCGGGCAACTGCAACAACGTCATATCCGTCGCCGCGACCAACCGGACCGGCGCCAAGGCGTCGTACTCCAACTACGGTTCGCTCGTCGACATCTCGGCCCCCGGCGGCCAGACCAGCACCGGCACCGCCAACGGCATCCTGTCGACGCTGAACTCCGGCGCCACCACCGCCTCCACCGAGAACTACGCCTACTACCAGGGCACCAGCATGGCCACCCCGCACATCGCGGGCCTCGCCGCGCTGCTGAAGTCGGCCAACTCCTCGCTGACCCCGGCCCAGATCGAGACCGCCATCAAGAACAACGCCCGTGCCCTGCCGGGTGCCTGCTCGGGCGGCTGCGGCGCGGGTCTCGCGGACGCGGCGAAGACGGTCGCGGCCGTGAGCGGCGGTACGAGCACGGGGACGACGTTTTTTAATACCACCGCCGCGTCCATCCCGGACAACGGCTCGGCGATCGAGTCCTCCATCGCGGTCACCGGCCGCACCGGCAACGCCCCCTCGGCGCTCCAGGTCGCGGTGGACATCACCCACACCTACCGCGGTGACCTGGTGGTCAGCCTCGTCGCCCCGGACGGCACGGTGTACACCCTGAAGGCCGCCAGCTCCTCGGACTCCGCGGACAACGTCAACACCACCTACACGGTGAACGCTTCGAGCGAGACGGCCAACGGCACCTGGAAGCTGCGTGTCCAGGACACGGCCGCGCAGGACACGGGCACGCTCAACAGCTGGAAGCTGACCTTCTGACCTTCTCGGTCTCGAACTTCTGAGCACGCCTTGAGCAGGCGGGCCGGCCGGTGCGGATGGGGCACCGGCCGGCCCGCCTTTTGTACCGCCCGCCCTGTTTCTCCCGCCGGCGCCTGCGATACGCGCACAAGTGATCTACAAGTTGTGGGAGGCCTGGAAACTGGACGGAGTTGGGGTGTCCGGTGATGGCCGTCGGACGGTGAGATATCGTGTACAGGGAGTAAGAAACAAACGGCATGGCCTGTTCTTTTCAGGGCATGCGCTCTCGCCCCCAGGAGAGACCCGCCTATGGCCAGGCAGTTACGAGCCGAACAGACTCGCGCGGCGATCATCGCAGCCGCCGCCGACCTGTTCGACCGGCGCGGATACGAGTCGACGAGTCTCAGCGACATCGTCGATCACGCCCAAGTCACGAAGGGCGCACTCTACTTCCACTTCGCGGCGAAGCAGGATCTCGCTCACGCCATCATGGAGATCCAGTTCAGAAACCTGGACCGGCTCACCGAGGAGATGGACAGCCGCGGCTGCACCGCGCTCGAGGCCCTGATCCGCTCCACGTTCGGCATGGCGCGACTGTCCCTGGAGGGACCGCTGCCGAGCGCCGGGCTCCGGCTCGCCACCGGCGGCCTGGAGCTGCCGCCCGAACTTCCGCACCCCTTCACCCAGTGCCTGGGCATCGCCACCCGCAGACTCCACGACGCGGTCAACGAAGCCGACCTCCATCCGGACATCGATGTCGACGCCGCCGCGCACTCCCTCGTCGCGTCCCTCGTCGGCACCCGGGTCGTGGGCCACTCCCTCGAACCCGTCACCCGCCACCCCCGCCGACTGGCCGGCCTGTGGCACATCCTCATCCGCGGCATGGTGCCGGTGCCCCGCCGCGCCCGCTATCTGAGCCTCGTCACCCACCTGGAGCGGGAGCTCAGAACCACGTGATCCGCGCGGTACCGTGGCGCCCATGCCCGACACCCCGCCCGTGATCCTCGGCTCCGAACCCGGCTCGTTCCCGCACAGCGTGCTCGCCGAGCGGCATCCCGCGATCATCCGGCAGGTCCGCGAGGCCTTCCCCTACGGCCCCGAGCAGCACCGCGCCCTCGACGCGCTGCTGGAGAACTGCACCAAGGGCGTCATCGAACCGCTCCCCACCGCCGCGCCGGACCGCGCCGCATGGGCGGCCTGGGGAGCGGACGAGTACACCGGCCGCTCCTGGTTCGACGTGCCGTGGCTCTGGTCGGAGAGCTGGTTCTACCGCCAACTCCTCGAAGCCGTCGGCTACTTCGGCCCCGGCGCCTGGCAGGGCATCGATCCCTTCCGCCCCTTCAAGCTCGCCGAGCTCGAATCCCCGGAGACCGACGAGGAACTGGCCGCTCTCGACGCCCTCGACGGCCGGCCCGCCGACGAACAGGCGGCGGCCCTGCTGCACGGCTCCCTGTGGGGCAACCGCGCGGACCTCGGCTTCCGGCTGTCCGACGCCGACGCCGAGGGCCGGGCCGCCGTCCCCGGCCTGGTCGCCGACGACAGCGCCGCCCTGTGGTCGCTCCTCGACGGCGCGGACACCCTCTGTCTCGTCGCCGACAACGCGGGCCGCGAACTCGTCCCGGACCTGCTCCTGATCGCCCACCTCCTCGCCCAGGGACGGGTCCGGCGGGCGATCCTGCACGTCAAGCCGTATCCGTACTACGTCTCCGACGCCACGACCGCCGATGTGGTCGACGCAGTGCGCCGACTGACCCGAGCACCGGGCGCGGCGGCCGACCACGGGCGTGCTCTGTGGTCGGCGATGGCCGACGGCAGCCTCACCGTGCGCGCCCACCCCTTCTCCTGCGCCCCGCTGCCGTACGAGGCGATGCCGGACGACCTTCGGGCCGAGTTCGCCGCAGCCGCGCTGACCGTCGTCAAGGGCGACCTCAACTACCGCCGCCTGGTGGGGGACCGGATGTGGCCGCCCACGACACCCTTCGCCGGTGTCACGGCGTATTTCCCGGGCCCGGTGGCCGCTCTGCGCACCCTGAAGTCCGACGTGATCACCGGCCTCGCCCCCGCGACGGAGACCGCGCTGGTGGCGGCGGAGGGACAGCGCTGGCGGACCGGGGGCACGCATGCGCTGATCCAGGTGCGAGGGCTCAAATAGCCCGCACGGGCAGGGATTTGAGTCCGTTGATGAAGTTCGACACCAGCCGTCTCGCCGGTCCCGCCGTCCGCAGGACCGGCAGCACCCGCAACGCCTCCGCGTAGAGCACCCGCAACTGCAGCCGGGCGAAGTGCGCGCCCAGGCAGACGTGCGGTCCGTCCCCGAAGGACAGGTGCGGATTCGGTGTACGCGACAGATCCAGCCGGTCCGGGTCCTCGAAGACCCGCTCGTCGCGGTTGGCGGAGGCGTGGAAGACCACCACTTTCTCGCCCGCGCGGATCCGCCGCCCCGCCAGCTCGGTGTCCTGCGTGGCGGTGCGGCGGAAGGTGAGCACGGGCGGGTGCCAGCGCAGCAACTCGTCGACGGCGGTGGTGAGTTCGTGGCTGCCGACGCGCAGTCGTTCGTACGACTCCGGGTGCTCGGCCAGGGTGAGCAGTCCGCCGGGTGCCGCGCTGCGGACGGTGTCGTTGCCGGCGACGGTGAGCAGGAAGAAGAACATCTCCAGCTCGGCGTCGGCGAGTTCGGCGTCGTGCGCGAGCGTGGTCATCACGTCGTCGGCGGGGTAGCGCCGCTTGTAGGCGGCGAGTTGGCGGGCGTACGCGAACATGTCCTTGAGCAGCGCGGGCGACCGGGGGTTCACCGGCTTGCCCGCCGCGTCCAGCACCGGGACGCCGGCCTCGTCGGGGTCCTGGTAGCCGATGACCCGCTGCGTCCAGTGCAGCAGCAGCCCGCGCTCCGTCTTCGGGACGCCGAGCAGATCGGCCAGGTTGAGCAGGGCGTAGTCGTCGGTCACCGCCGCGACGAGGTCGACGGTGCCGTCCCCGGCGCGGGCCGTCTCCAGAGCGTGGGCGAACAGCGTCCGGGCCCGCTCCTCGGCGACCTGCGTGAACCGGCCGATACGCCCCGGCGTGAACGCCCGGCTGACCAGCCGCCGCAACCTCCCGTGCTGCGGCGGGTCCTGATTGAGCATCATGCGCCGGATGAACGGCAGGTCCTCCGGATCGGGATCGCGGATCTGGGTCGCGCCCAGGGACGACGAGTACGTCGCCGAGTCCTTGAGCACCCGGGCGACATCCGCGTGCCGCGTCACCGCCCAGAACCCGGGCCCGGCCGGCCACCCCAGCACCTCGGGCTCGTCCTGCCGCACCACCGGGTGGCGGTCGCGCAGCACGCGATAGGCGTCGTACGGCACACCGTCGGCGTACCGTCGCGGATCGAACACGTCGAGCCCGGCCAGGGTAGGGGTCATGCGACCACGGTGACCCGGGAGGAGACGCGCGGCAAGGCGGCGTACGGGTGCATGGCCGCGGGTGGCGCTTTGTTGGCTTGCTTTTGTGTAGTGATCATGCCAAGCGGGGCGACATCATGCCCGAATGGCGTCACGTCCATGGTGTTCGGGAAGAGGAAAGGCGGCGGCCGCCGCGATCGCCCTCGCGGTCGCGCTCACGGCCTGCGGCGACGACAACGACAACGACTCCACGTCCTCGGACGGCGGGCGGCGCACGGTCACCGTGGCCGCGCTGCCCCTGGTCGACTGCGCCATGCTCTACATCGCGCGGGACCGGGGCCTGTTCGAGAAGGAGGGCCTGGACGTCCGCGTCCAGCAGATCCAGCAGAGCCTCCAGGCGCTGCCGCCCCTGTCCAAGGGGCAGATCGACATGGTCGCGAGCGCGAACTACGTCACCTACTTCCAGGCCCACGAGAAGGGCACCCTCGACATCCGTATCGTCGCCGAGTCGATCAGGGCCGCGCCGAAGATGATGGACGTGCTGGTGCCGAACGACTCCGACATCAAGTCCGTCGCCGACCTCACGGGCCGCAAACTCGCCGTCAACGTCCTCAACAACGTCCAGACGCTGACCTTCAACGAGATCCTCGCGGAACAGGGCGCCCCCGGTGAGCCCGACTACCGGCAGATCCCCTTCCCGCAGATGGGCGCCGCCCTGGACAAGGGACAGGTCGACGCCGTGCACGCCGTCGAGCCCTACGACAGCGCCATCCAGGACGAGTTGGGGGCCCGGGTCCTCGTGGACGGGGCGTCCGCGCCGGTCGAGTCCATCCCGCTCAGCGGATACATCACCACCCAGAGGTACGCCTCGAAGAACGCCGAGGCGCTGGCCGCGTTCCAACGGGCCCTCAAGGCGGCCGTGAAGATCGCCGAGGCGGACCCCGGGGCCGTGCGCGAGGTGCTGCCGACCTACACCAAGGTGACCGAGCAACAGGCCGAGTCGATGGACCTGCCGCTCTTCCCGGCGACCATGGACGCGGCACAGATCGCCCGGCTCACCGAACTGATGAGGAAACAAGGGATGTTGAGCAAGCTGATCGATCCGGCGACGTTGCTGGTGCGGTGAAGCGGACAGGGCGGCTGCGGGAGTGGTGGCTGGGCGTTCTCGGCGTGCTGCTCGCCTTCGGGGTGTGCGAGGCGGTGAGCCGCGCCGGGGTCGTCCGCCGCAGCTACTTCCCGCCGGCCTCCGAAGTCCTCGGCAGAGCAGTGGAGTTGGCGGGCGACGGCGCGTTCCTGGACGGAGTCGGCGCCACTCTGCGGGCCTGGGCGCTCGGACTCGGACTGGCCTGCGCCATCGCCGTCCCGCTCGGCCTGCTCTTCGGCAGCGTGCCCGTCGTCGACGCCGCCGTACGCGCGATCGTGGAGTTCCTGCGGCCGCTGCCGTCCGTGGCGCTGATCCCGCTGGTCTCCCTGCTGCTCGGCTCGGGCACGGAGACCAAGGTCGCGCTCGTCACCTACGCCTCCGTGTGGCCGATCCTCTTCAACACCGTCTACGGCCTCGGCGAGACCGACCCCCTCGCCAAGGAGACCCTGCGCGCCTTCGGCTTCGGCCGTCTGTCGGTCCTCCTGCGCGTCGAACTCCCCGGCACGGCCCCCTTCATCGCCGCCGGCATCCGCATCTCGGCCGCCGTCGCCCTCATCCTCGCCGTCGCCACGGAGATCCTCGCCGGCTTCGGCGAGGGCCTCGGCATCTACATCGCCCAGGCAGGCCTCGCCACCGACGGCACCCGCGACGTCCTCGCCGGCGTGGTCTGGGCAGGGACCCTCGGGCTCGTCATCAACGGGGTGCTGGTGTGGGCGGAACGAAGGCTGTTCCCGTGGACACCGGCGCACCGGGGGGCCGGGGTGGCGTCATGAAGCGGCATGGCGCCGGTCCACTGCCTGTGGGGCCACGCTTGCCACGCTCCACCCGCCGCAGGCCACCGGATGGCACGGCCGGGCCCCGGTCCTCGAAAACGGCGCTGCGCCGGCGCCCCCCGACCGGCCTGCGGCACGCCCTTCTGCGCTGGCTGGTTCTCGCCGTCGCCGTGGCCCTCTGGGAGGTGACCGCCCGGGCGCACGGCAGCGTCTACTTCCCGCCGCCCGGACGTATCGCACGCCACGTGCACGAGCTGTGGTTCTCCGGTCCCCTCCGCCACGCGTTCCTCTCCGAGGCCGCCGTCGCCGACATCCTGCCCAGCCTCGGCCGGATGGGCGCCGGGTTCGGGCTCGCCGCCGTCGCCGGGATCGCGCTCGGCGTCGCGGTCGGCCGCTCGCGGCGCGCGTACGCCCTGTGCAACCCCGTCCTCCAGTTCGCCCGCGCCGTCCCGCCACCCGCGCTGGTCCCGGTCTTCGTCGTGGTCCTCGACTTCGGTACGCCGATGCAGATCGCGTCGATCGCCTTCAGCGCCGTCTGGCCGGTCCTCATCAACACCGCCGAAGGCGCCCGCAACACCGACCCGCTGCGCCTCGACGTCGCCGCCGTGCTCCGGCTGAACCCCCTCGAACGGCTCCGCTTCCTCATCCTCCCCTCCGCGCTGCCCCGCATCTTCGCGGGCCTGAGACTGAGCCTCTCCCTCTCCCTGATCCTCATGGTCTTCTCGGAACTGCTCCCGGGCACCGCCAACGGCATCGGCTTCACCCTCACCGACGCCCAGACCCGCTCCGACCTGCTCACCGTCTGGGCGGCCCTGGTCCTGCTCGGCGCCCTCGGCCATCTGCTCAACACCGGCCTGCTGGCGATCGAGAGACGCCTCGTCGGCGGCGGGAGGACGACCGCATGACCCCTACCGAGCCACCCCACGACCCCCGGGCCAGGTGACACCCGCACATGCTCCGCCTCGACGCGGTCGGCCAGTACTACGGCGACCACCCGGTCCTCACCGACCTCACCCTCACCGTCCCCGACGGTCAACTCCTGTGCGTGGTCGGCCCGTCCGGCTGCGGCAAGTCCACCCTCCTGCGCACCGTCGCCGGACTGCTGCCCGCCCGCGAGGGCACGGTCACCGTCGACGGCACCCCCGTCACCGGTGTACCCGACCGGCTCGCGGTCGTCTTCCAGGACTACGGCCGCTCGCTCTACCCCTGGCTCACCGTCCGCGACAACGTCGCCCTCCCGCTGCGCCGCCGCGGCCTCCGCCGGGCCGAGCGACGTGCCGAGGCCGCACGCATCCTGGAACGCGTCGGCCTCGACGGCGCCGCCGGACGCCACCCCTGGCAGCTCTCCGGCGGCATGCAGCAGCGCGTCGCCATCGCCCGCGCCCTGGTCTGCCGCCCCTCGCTGCTGCTCATGGACGAACCCTTCGGCTCCCTGGACGCCCAGACCCGCGAGGATCTGGAGGACCTCCTGCTGGAGGTGCACCGCACCGACGGCACGACCATCGTGTTCGTCACCCACGACATCGACGAGAGCGTCTACGTCGGCGACCGCGTCGTCGTCCTGTCCCCGGGCCCCGGCTCCCGCGTCGTCCTCGACCTGCCGGTCGAACTGCCGGGCAAGCGCGAGCAGATCGGGACCCGGGGACTCCCGGAGTTCGTGGCGCTCAGAGCGGAGGTCGGACGGGCGGTACGGGGCACCTAGAAGCCCCTCTCCCGTCAGCCGACCCGCACGTCCTGCCACACCAGCCGGTGGTCCGAGGTCGGCACATTCGTCCCGCCCCCGACCAGCCGGTACAGCGGATCGTCCGACGTCGGCCAGAACACCCCGTTCCCCACCGGCTCCAGGCCCTTGGACGGCAGGACGTGGTCGACCCGCAGATTCCCGGGCGCGTTGTCGTTGAAGTCGGACGTGTCGTACGCCGGGTTCCCGACGTGCGAGGCGTTGGCGCCGCCCTGCGAACGCGCCGCCTCCACCCCTCCCGCGCTCGCCGGCGGGGTGGCGGGCAGCCGGATCGCCGGGTGCTCCAGCAGCTGCCGTACGGCGTGGTCGTAGCTGTCCCCGTCGTACGGATCCGCGTTGAGGTCGCCCGCGATCACGAACCGCGACCCCGGGCGCAGCCCGCCGCGCCGCCCCTTGTCGTCGTACAGGTAGGAGCTGCGACGCGGCCCGGAGATGTAGTCGGCCCACAGGCGGATCTCGTCGTGGTTGCGCCGGCCGTTGCGGTCCTCGGGGCCGTCGAAGGTGGGCGGGGTCGGATGGGAGACCAGGAAGTGCACGGTGGAGTGGCCGATCCGCACCGGCACGTCCCAGTGGCTCTTGGAGGACAGCCGGAAGATCGCGCGGGCCTCGTCGCTGTAGTAGCCCGGCGGCATCACATGGCCCGGCATGTCCTTCCACAGGAAGTGCTGGAAGGTGCGCACCGCGCGGGCGTCGATCGGGTGCTTGGAGAGCACGAGCATGCCGTACTGCCCCGGGAACCAGCCGTAGCCGAAGGCGTCCTGGCCGTACGCGTCCGAACCGGGCGTGGTGACCGCGCCGTTGCGCCCGTCGAGGTCCACGCCCGAGGCGACGCCCGTGTTGACGGGAGCGGTGTAGCGGTACGGGAAGCGGATCGGCCTGGCACCGCTCTGGCCGACGGCGAGGTAGTTGCGCAGGAACAGCCGGGCCGCCGTGCCGGCGTCGTCGAAGTCGAACTCGTTGATCAGCAGGACGTCCGGGTCGACCCGCTGGATCGTCTCGGCCGCGTTGCGCGCCTGCGCGTTGTCCGGGGTGGACAGGTCGGTGACGAGCGCGCCCTGGGTGCCGCGGTTCAGGGACGCGTTGAACGTGGCGAAGCGGACGGTGCGGCGGCCGGTCGCCGAGGCGGGGACCGCGGTGGATCCGGCGAGTGCCGCACCGGCGACGGCGGCGAGCGCGGTCCGGCGGGAGAAGGCTCTGTGGTCGTGGTTCATCGGGACTCCGGTCAGGGAGGGGACACGTGAACGGGTGAAGTCTGCGCGCGTAGAGATGAACGCCACAAGACCCGTCGAGAACTCCCGAGTTCAGCCCTGATTCACGCGATGGTGTGATCATGTGCCGTGCCGCGGATGCCTCCGGAAGGGCCTGGGTAGGGCCCCGCCCATGACGCAGCCCTTCGAACTCCCGCACTTCTACATGCCGTATCCCGCGCGGCTGAACCCGTACGTCGACGAGGCCCGCGCCCACTCGACCCGGTGGGCACGCGACATGGGGATGCTGGAGGGATCCGGGGTCTGGGAGCAGTCCGACCTCGACGCCCATGACTACGGACTGCTCTGCGCCTACACCCATCCCGACTGCGACGGCCCGGCCCTGTCGCTGATCACCGACTGGTACGTGTGGGTCTTCTTCTTCGACGACCACTTCCTGGAGATCTTCAAACGCACCCAGGACCGCGCCGGCGGCAAGGCCTACCTCGACCGGCTGCCCCTGTTCATGCCGATGGACCTCGCCACCCCGATGCCCGAGCCGCAGAACCCCGTCGAGGCGGGCCTCGCCGACCTGTGGACGCGGACCGTGCCGGCCATGTCGGCCGACTGGCGCCGCCGCTTCGCCGTCGCCACCGAGCATCTCCTCAACGAGTCCCTGTGGGAACTGTCCAACATCAACGAGGGGCGGATCGCCAACCCCGTCGAGTACATCGAGATGCGCCGCAAGGTGGGCGGCGCCCCCTGGTCGGCGGGGCTCGTCGAGTACGCGAGCGCCGAAGTGCCCGTCGCCGTCGCGGAGTCGAGGCCGCTGAGGGTCCTGATGGAGACGTTCTCCGACGCCGTCCATCTGCGCAACGACCTCTTCTCCTACCAGCGGGAGGTCGAGCACGAGGGGGAGAACAGCAACGGTGTGCTGGTCCTGGAGACCTTCTTCGGCTGCACCACCCAGCAGGCCGCCGACACCGTCAACGACATCCTCACCTCCCGGCTCCACCAGTTCGAGCACACCGCCCTCACCGAAGTGCCCGCGCTCGCCCTGGAGAAAGGTCTCTCCCCGGCCGAGGTCGCCGCGGTCGCCGCCTACACCAAGGGACTTCAGGACTGGCAGTCCGGCGGCCACGAGTGGCATCTGCGCTCCAGCCGCTACATGAACGAGGGCGCCACCTCCACCTCGCCCTGGCAGGGCCTCACCGGCCCGGGTACCTCCGCCGCCGACATCGGAGCGCTCCTCGCCTCGGCCGGGGCGGAACGGATGCGGGCGTACACGCATGTGCCGTACCAGAAGGTCGGTCCGTCCCGGCTCCCCGACTTCCTCATGCCCTTCGAGGTCGAGCTCTGCCCGCATCTGCCCGGCGCCCGCCCCCGGCTCACCGAGTGGATGCACCGCATGGGCATGCTCCAGGAGGGCGTCTGGGACGAGGACCGGCTCGCCGCGGCCGACCTGCCGCTGTGCTCGGCGGGACTCGACCCCGACGCGACACCCGAGGCCCTCGACCTCAGCGCGCAGTGGCTCGCCTGGGGGACGTACGGCGACGACTACTACCCGCTCGTCTTCGGCCACCGCCGCGACCTCGCCGCCGCCCGGCTGATCACCCAGCGGCTGTCGGACTGCATGCCGGTGGCGGGCGAGGCGGTTCCGGAGCCCCTCAACGGCATGGAGCGCGGCCTGATCGACCTGTGGCGGCGCACGGCGGCGCAGATGACACCGGAGCAGCGGCGCACCTTCAAGGACTCGGTGAACGTGATGACCGAGAGCTGGGTCTGGGAGCTCTCCAACCAGCTCCAGAACCGCATCCCCGACCCGGTCGACTACCTGGAGATGCGCCGCGCCACCTTCGGCTCCGACCTCACCCTGAGCCTGTCCCGGATGGGCCACGGCTCCGCCGTCCCGCCGGAGGTCTACCGCAGCGGCCCGGTCCGCTCGCTGGAGAACGCGGCCATCGACTACGGCATGCTCATCAACGACGTCTTCTCGTACCAGAAGGAGATCGAGTACGAGGGCGAGGTCCACAACGCGATCCTCGTGGTGCAGAACTTCTTCGGCGTCGACTACCCGTCCGCGCTCGATGTCGTCCACGACCTGATGACCCAGCGCATGCAGCAGTTCCAGCACGTCGTCGCGCACGAACTGCCCATCGTCTACGACGACTTCGGCCTCTCGGACGAGGCGCGCGAGATCATGGGCGACTACGTGGCCGACCTCCGGAACTGGATGGCGGGCATCCTGCACTGGCACCGCAGCGTCGACCGCTACAAGGCCGAATACCAGTCCCGCCGGTCCCACGGCTTCCTCCCGGACCGGCCGCCGGCCCTGCCGCTGTCGCTCACCGGCTGACCGGCACTCCGGGTTCAGTCCTGTCACCGAACGTAACAGCCGCCACTGACAACGGGAGTTCGCGCTTCCAGGCGCGGTTTTCGGACCTTCTCGTGCGGAACGGGATATTCAGGGAACGTCGGCGATGCGCCAGGGGTCTTCCGGGGTGAGGGAAACAAGACCGCAGAACACACGGGGGTGTTCGATCTTGACCGACATCATCGAGAGGATCACGGAGAGCGACAAGGGGGAGCAGAAGGCGGCGCCGGGCGAACTGGCGCCGTATGTCGCGCCGTTGCCCGTCCCGCCCGTCCTGAAGCCCGCCACCGGCGATGTGCTGCGCGAGACGGAGATCGCCCTTCAGCCGACCTGGGTCCGGCTGCACCCGCAACTGCCACCGACCCTGATGTGGGGGTACGAGGGTCTGGTGCCCGGCCCCACCATCGAGGTGCGGCGCGGACAGCGGCTCCGCATCGCCTGGACCAACCGCGTTCCCAAGGGCAGCGAATACCCGGTCACCGCCGTCGAGGTACCGGTCCGCCCGGCGGGCGCCCCGCCCGCCACCACCGAGCCCGGCCGCGGCGGCGTCAAGCCCAGCGCGGACGTGGCCGCCCTGCCCGCCTGGTCGGTGACCCATCTGCACGGCGCCCAGACGGGCGGCGGCAACGACGGCTGGGCGGACAACGCCGTGGGATTCGGCGACGCCCAGCTCTCCGAGTACCCGAACGACCACCAGGCGGTCCAGTGGTGGTACCACGACCACGCCATGAACATCACGCGGTGGAACGTGATGGCGGGCCTGTACGGCACCTACCTCGTCCGTGACGAGGAGGAGGACGCCCTCCATCTCCCCTACGGGGAGCGGGAGATCCCGCTGCTGCTCGCCGACCGCAACCTCGACACCGACGAGGACGGACTGCTCAACGGCCGGCTGCTGCACAAGACGGTCGTGGTGAACCCGTCCCACCCGGAGACGGGCAAGCCGGTCACGACACCGTTCCTCGGCCCGTACACCACGGTCAACGGCCGTATCTGGCCGTACGCCGACGTGGACGACGGCTGGTACCGCTTCCGCCTGGTGAACGCGTCCAACGCGCGGATCTACGACCTGGTCCTGGTGGACGAGGACGACCGTCCGGTGCCGGGCATCGTGCACCAGATCGGCAGCGACGGCGGGCTGCTGCCGCGGCCCGTGCCGATCGACTTCGACGGCGCGCTGCCCACCCTGACGGCCGCCCCGGCCGAACGCTTCGACCTGCTGGTCGACTTCCGCGGCCTCGCGGGCCGCAGGCTCCGGCTGGTCAACAAGGGGCCCAACCAGCCCGTGGGCGTACCCGACCCGGTGGGCAATGTGCGCTACCCGGCGGTCATGGAGTTCCGGGTCCGTGAGTCCTGCGAGACCGACACCTTCGAGCTGCCCGAGGTGCTCTCGGGCTCCTTCCGCCGGATCACGCACGACGTGGCGCACGGCCACCGGCTGATCGTGCTCACGCCGCCCGGCACCAAGGGCGCCGGCGGACATCCCGAGATCTGGGAGATGGCCGAGGTCGAGGACGCGAGCGGCATCCCGTTCCCGGCCGAGGGGATCATCCAGGTCACCGGTCCCGACGGCACCACGAAGACGTACCGGCGCACGGCCCGGACCTTCAACGACGGACTGGGCTTCACCATCGCCGAGGGCAGCCACGAGCAGTGGAGCTTCCTCAACCTCGCGCCGATTCCGCACCCGATGCACATCCACCTGGCCGACTTCCAGGCGCTGGGGCGGGACCCGTACGTGGTGACGGGCTTCGACCAGGCGGTGGGCGGCACCCGCACACCGATCGCGTACGACCCGACCCGGACGATCCCGCTGGCGCCCAACGAGCTCGGCCACAAGGACGTCTACCGCGTCCCGGGCAACCAGATGCTGCGGATCATGGGCAGGTTCGACGGGGCGTACGGCCGGTTCATGTACCACTGCCACTTCCTGGAGCACGAGGACATGGGCATGATGCGGCCCTTCGTCGTCCTGCCGCCCGAGGCCCTGAAGTTCGACCACGGCGCCGGCCACCACGGCGGGCACGGGGAGGGGCACACGGGCTGACCCCGGTGGCACGTCACGCGCCCGTACCCGACGGACCGGGTACGGGCGCGTGACGTCGGACGGCAGACCGGCCGAGTGCCGAACGCACACGATCTTGAGCGGCCCGAACACCCATGGCTTCCCGTTCTTGACCACCGGTCAGTCTCACTCGTTCGTGGCTCGTCAGGCGCCGCCGTCCCGGGTAGCCACCAGCCGGGAGCGACCCCGTTCCCCCACTGCCTCAAGGGCGTGGGCGGTGCCCCCAGCCGGAGGCAAGCCATGGAACAGACCGCGTTGCGTCCGAAGCCGATGCCCGGCCAGGAGCCGGGGGGCGGCAGCAGACCCCGTGCCGCCCGGCACCCGCACGCCGCACCCCGCCGCGCCCGAAAGCTGCGGACCCTGCTGCTCGCGCTGTTCGTCGGCACGGTCCTGGTGCTGTCCGGCGTCGGCCTCGGCACGGTCGGCGCCACGGTGATCGGCATGAGCAGACTCGCCGAGATGCAGCGGCAGCTGGAGCGCACCCCGCCCGTCTCGACCCGCTCGAACCCGTCGTCGCCCTCGCCGTCCGCCGCGTCGCCCACCCCCGCGCCGGCCCCGCCCACGGCCACCCTCGGTGTGGAGGCCGTCGACGCCGCGAAGGCGGGCGCCCTGATCGTCGGCGTGCATGTGCCGGGTCCGGGCTTCGCGGCGGGCCTGGTGCGGGGCGACGTACTCCTCCAGGTCGGCAAGGCCCGCGTCGACTCGGCCGCCGACCTCGCCCGCGCCGTCGCCGACACCCGCCCCGGCAAGGAGATCACCTTGACGGTCCGTCATCAGAGCGGCGGCTACCAGCAGTTGACCGCCGTACCCGGAATCGTCACGTGACGACCCGGAAGTGGCTGGTGAGCCGCCCCGTGTCGTCGAGGATGTGGAACGCGAACCCGACCGGCGCGTCCCGGTCCGCGATCTGCTCCCCCTCCCAGGGCATCCGCAGCGTCCACGTCACCCCCGGACCGACCACCAGCGGCCGCCCGGCGAAGACGGTCGCGGCGGGCGTGTGGGCGTGGCCGGTGATGATCCCGGCGATCCCGGGGCGGCGTGCGAGCAGCGCGGCCAGCCGGTCGGGCTCCCGCAACGGATAGGAGTCGGGCAGCGGGTGGTGCAGTGCGACCGGCGGGTGGTGGAAAGCGAGCAGTGCGCGCCGCTCCCCGCCGAGGTCGTCCAGCGTCGCCTCGATCCAGTCGTACGTCTCCTCCTCCAGGGCCCCTTCGTCCTGGCCCGGGATGCTGGAGTCGCACATCAGCACCGCGGCGTCGTCGAAGACCCGCACGCTGTTGACCGGCCCGTCCGCCGCCGGCAGCCCGAGCAGGGCCTTGCGGTACGGGGCTCGGCTGTCGTGGTTGCCCGGGCAGGTCAGCACCGGGAACGGCGCGTCGCCGAGGATCCGCGCGACCTCCTTGTACTCCGCCTCCGCGCCGTGGTCCGCGATGTCCCCCGTCACCAGCAGCGCGTCCACCCGCCCCGGCAGGCCCCACAGCCGGTCGCGCACCAGCTCCGCGCGCTCCGTGGCCCGTTCGCTTCCGTCCAGATGCAGATCGCTGATGTGCGCGAGCACGAGCACGGTCGTGTGCCTCCCCGGAGATCGACCCTCATCACGTACGTGAATCCAAGCACTGTGGCTAATGCTTGCGCAATCGATAACCGTTAATCCCGGACAATCGCTGGTCGGCGACGAGACCGGTGTGTTCGTCCGGCACCCGGCCCCTGCCATGGCCGACGGACCCTCGCGAACACCCCCCGCGCCCGCCGCACCCCCGGCAAACACCGTGAACCGGCTCGCGCCGCCCCCGCTGTCCGGGCAGGATGCTGCCCGTAGTCTCATCGCCTGCCCTGGGAGGCCCGGATGACCGGCAGTACGCCCTTCACCGCCGACGACTACCGGGCCCGCATGGAGCGCGCCGCCCGGGCGGCCGCCGACGCCGGACTGGCCGGACTCCTCGTGGCACCCGGCCCGGACCTGGTCTGGCTCACCGGCTACACCCCGACCGCGATCACCGAACGGCTCACCCTGCTGGTCCTCGCCGCCGGCCAGGCTCCCGTCCTCGTCGTGCCCACCCTGGAGGCCCCGGACGCCGCGCACGCCACCGGCGCGCCCGCGCTGACCCTGCGCGACTGGACCGACGGCAAGGACCCCTACGCCGCCACCGCCGCCCTCCTCGACTCCGGCGGCCGGTTCGGCATCAGCGACAACGCCTGGGCGATGCACCTGCTGGGGCTCCAGAAGGCGCTCCCCGGCACCTCGTACGCCTCCCTCACCGACGCCCTGCCGATGCTGCGGGCCGTCAAGGACACGGCGGAGCTGGAGCTGCTGGCGGCCGCGGGAGCGGCCGCTGACGCAACGTTCGAGGAGATCCGGAAGGTTCCCTTCGGCGGCCGCCGGGAGTCCGAGGTCGCCGCCGACCTCGCCGCTCTGCTGCGCCGCTTCGGACACTCCCAGGTCGACTTCACCATCGTCGCCTCGGGCCCGAACGGCGCCAACCCGCACCATGAGATCGGCGACCGGGTCATCGAGCGCGGCGACATGGTCGTCCTCGACTTCGGCGGCCTCAAGGACGGCTACGGCTCCGACACCTCCCGCACCGTCCACGTGGGCGAACCCACCGACGAGGAACGCCGGGTCCACGACCTCGTGCGCGAGGCCCAGGAGGCCGGCTTCCGCGCGGTGCGCCCCGGCGTCGCCTGCCAGGAGGTCGACCGGGCGGCCCGCAAGGTCATCGCCGACGCCGGCTACGGCGCGTACTTCATCCACCGCACCGGCCACGGCATCGGCGTCACCACGCACGAACCGCCGTACATGATCGAGGGCGAACAGCAGCCCCTCGTCCCCGGCATGTGCTTCTCCGTCGAACCCGGCATCTATCTGCCGGGACGCTTCGGGGTGCGCATCGAGGACATCGTCACGGTCACCGAGGACGGCGGCCGCCGCCTCAACGACACGACCCGAGACATGGTCATAGTGGACTGAGCAGCCATCAGGAGCCCCAGCACACCCCCGAGTGACTACGGCGCGACCATGACCCAGGCACCGACACCCACCGCGGACACCGTCCGCCGGCTGGTCCGTTCCCTCCTCAAGGACGCCTCCGCCGGCGCCGGACCCGACGTCCGGCCCGTCGCCGAGAGCGCCGAGCCCGCCACCTGGTGGGTCGGCACCCGCCATGTGCTGCGCCTCGCCCCCGACCGCGAGGCCGCCCTGCGCCAGCGCCGCGAACTGCGGCTGCGCGACCTCGTCCGCCCGCACGTTCCGCCCGCCGTTCCGACGAGCGTGGCCCACGGCGAGTGGACGCCGGGGCTGACCTACACGCTCGACGCCCTGGTCCCCGGCGGCACCGCGCGTGAGCACGACGTCTCCGCCGTCGGCGAGGCCGACCTGGCCGCGCTGCTCACCGGACTGCGCGAGGTGCCCGTCCGGCAGGCCGAGACCCTCGGCGTCCCGCGCACCGCCCCGCGCTCCCTGGAGGCGCTGCGCCGAGCCGCCGAACGCTCCGCCCGACTCCTCGCCGCCGCCGACGAGTTCGACCCGGGACGTCTGCACCAGCTGACCCAGGCGGCCGCCGTCCAGCTCGCCGCCCAGCCCGGCACGGCCGTCCTCGTCCACCACGGACTCACCGGCGACCACCTCGTGGTCAGCGCCGACGGCCGGGTACGCGGCGTGCTCGGCTGGGCGGAGGCGATCGTCGGCGACCCCGCCGAGGACATCGCGGGACTCGCCCTCGCCGTCGGTTCCCCCGCCGCCGTCCGTGCCGCCACGCTCGCCGGCTACGGCGCCCGCCCCTGTCTGCGCGGCCTGTGGCTCGCCCGCTGCGACGCGGTCGTCCACCTCGCCGAACGCCTGGAGGGCCGCGGCGCCACGCCGCTCGCGGAGCTGCGGGTGCAGCTCGGGAACGCCTGGGAGGCGATCCTGCTGGAGCGGGTGACGGAACTGCGGGAGGGCGACGAGGAGGAGTGACCGCGCCCCTCACGCGCGCCGAGTCCCTCACTCCTGGAGGAGCACCACGCACGACTCCCCGGGCACATGCAGCACCCCGTCCGCCCCCGGCCCCTCCACGGGCTCCCAGGCGGCCAGTACACGCGCCTGACGCGGCCCCAGGGGGATCGCGGCGGGCCCCTTGGCCAGATTCACCGCCACCCGCACGTCCCCGCGCCTGAAGGCCAGCCAGCGCCCCCGCTCGTCGTACGCCACCTTCGTGTCGGCGAGGTCGGGGTCGGTGAGGTCGGCCTGTTCGCGGCGGAGCGCGAGGAGCCGGCGGTACCAGTCCAGTACGCGCGCGTGGGGTTCGCGTGCGGGCTCGGACCAGTCGAGGCAGGAGCGGTCCCGGGTCGCCGGGTCCTGCGGATCGGGCACGTCCTCCTCCCGCCAGCCGTGCGCGGCGAACTCCCGCCGCCTGCCCCGCCGTACGGCCTCCGCCAGCTCGGGATCGGTGTGGTCGGTGAAGAACTGCCAGGGCGTCCCCGCCGCCCACTCCTCGCCCATGAACAGCATCGGCGTGAACGGAGCGGTCAGCGTCAGCGTCGCCGCGCAGGCCAGCAGCCCGGGGGAGAGGCTCGCCGAGAGCCGGTCGCCCTGGGCGCGGTTGCCCACCTGGTCGTGGGTCTGGCTGTAGCCGAGCAGCCGGTGCGCGGCCACCCGCGAACGGTCCAGCGGGCGCCCGTGCCGGCGGCCCCGGAAACTCGAGTACGTGCCGTCGTGGAAGTACCCGCCGGTGAGCGTCTTGGCCAGCGCGGCGAGGGGGGCGCGGCCGAAGTCGGCGTAGTAGCCCTGGGACTCGCCGGTCAGCGCGGTGTGCAGACAGTGGTGGAAGTCGTCGTTCCACTGCGCGTGCAGCCCCAGTCCGCCCTCCGCGCGGGAGGTGATCAGCCGCGGGTCGTTCAGGTCGGACTCGGCGATCAGGAACAGCGGCCGGCCCGTCTCGGCGGCGAGCGTGTCCACCGCCGTCGACAGCTCCTCCAGGAAGTGGCACGCGCGCGTGTCCGCCAGCGCGTGCACCGCGTCCAGACGCAGCCCGTCGATCCGGTAGTCCCGCAGCCACGCCAGCGCGCTGCCGAGCAGATACGCCCGCACCTCGTCCGACCCGGGCGCGTCCAGATTCACCGCCGAACCCCACGGTGTGTGGTGGGTGTCCGTGAAGTACGGCCCGAACGCGGGCAGGTAGTTGCCCGACGGCCCCAGATGGTTGTGTACGACGTCCAGGACCACCCCGAGACCGAGCTCGTGCGCCCGGTCGACGAACCGTTTCAGCCCCTCGGGCCCGCCGTACGGCTCGTGCACGGCCCACAGCGACACGCCCTCGTACCCCCAGCCGTGCCGGCCGGGGAAGGGGCACAGGGGCATCAACTCCACGTGCGTGACGCCCAGTTCGACGAGATGCCCGAGGCGCTCGGCGGCCGCCTCCAAGGTGCCCTCACGCGTGTACGTGCCCACGTGCAGCTCGTACAGGACCGCGCCCGGCAGCGGCCGTCCGGACCACTCCGTGCGCCACGTGTACCGCCCCTGGTCGACGACCGCGCTCAACCCGTCCGGGCCGTCGGGCTGCCGACGCGAGCACGGGTCCGGCAGCACGGGACCGTCGTCCAGCGCGAAGCCGTACCGCGAGCCGTCCTGTGCCTCCGCCTCGCCTCGCCACCATCCGGTCCGCTCAGGATCGCGTTCCAACGCGCGCGTGGCGCCGTCGCACTGGAGCGTCACACGGTCGGCCTGCGGTGCCCACACCTCGAACTGCACGGACGGTTCCCCTTCGTCTGCTCACCGTGATGTAGCCCGTCCATCGTGCTTCAAACGGAACCGATCCGCTTTTGAATCTTCCCTTTTGCGGCGGGTGTCGTGGCAGGTGGCGTCACGTGTACGCGCGTGGCGGCTGTTCTCACGTTTTCTGGACACCCGGCGTTCACTGCCCGACAATCACGAACGTGACGTCGTCCTTCGAGTTCAACACGTATCCCGCGCGGCTCTCCGACGCGGAGCGCGACAAGGCGCTGAACGTGCTCCGTGACGGCGTCGCCATGGGTCGGCTGTCGCACGACACGTTCATCCGGCGCATGGAGCTGGCGCTCGCCGCCCGCCGCTCGGACGAACTCGCGGCGCTCACCGCCGACTTGCCCTCCGAGGGACGCTTCTCCCGGCTGGTGTTCGGCTCCGTGGAGGCGGTCTCCGGCTTCACCCAGCGGCTGCGCCGCGCCTGGCAGGCCGAGCGGCTCCCCAAGCTGCTGCTGCCGCACCCCGGCAACGGCTATCCGCTGCGGATCGGCCGCGACCCCGCCAACGGCCTGAGGCTGACCCACGAGACGGTGTCCCGGGTGCACGCCGAGCTGAGCCGCCAGGGCGGCATGTGGGTGCTGCGGGACCTCGGTTCGACCAATGGCACGACGGTGAACGGACGGCGCGTCATCGGGGCCGCCGTGGTCCGTGAGGGCGACCAGATCGGCTTCGGCCGGATGTGGTTCCGGCTCTCCGCCGACTGAGCCCGGCCGTCCGCGAACTGAGCCGAACCTTAGCTCTGGCCTGGGGTTTACGTCCTGTCGAGGGCTCAGATCCCTTTGCCGAACGCGGTGTTGACGTACCCCACAAGTCGTGACTCACTGTGCGTACACCATGCACACCAGGTGAACCGACGGCACCAAATTCGTGGAGGTGTGCCCTGCCGCCACTCCTCCGCTACCCGACCGTCGACGAGTTGGGCGCCCGGGCGTCCGCACTCGTCGCCCGCCACCCCGGCGACGCCAGACTGCGCACGGTCGGCACGTCCCGCGCGGGCACGCCGCTGTGGCTGCTGTCCATCGGCCACGGCACCCACCAGGCCCTCATAGTCGCCGGCCCGCACGCCAACGAACCCGTGGGCGGCGGCACCGTCCTGCGGCTCGCCGAACGCGCCCTCGCCGACCCCGTGCTCACCGAGGGCGCCGACGCCACCTGGAACCTGCTGCTCAGCCTCGACCCCGACGGGCTGCGCCGCAACGAGGGCTGGCTGCACGGCCCGTACACCCTCGGCCGGCACTTCCGGAACTTCTTCCGGCCCGGCTTCCTGGAACAGCCCGAGTGGCTGCCCGACGGCGCCGACGCCGTCACCCTGCCCGAGACCCGCGCGCTGCTCGACCTCCAGGACGAACTGCGCCCCTTCCTCCAGTGCTCCCTGCACGGCGTCGACGTGGGCGGCGGCTTCGTCGAGCTGACCCACGACCTGCCCGGCCTCGCGGGCCGCGTCGCCCACCACGCGGCCCGCCTCGGCATCCCACGCGAACTCGGCCCCTACGACACCCTGTACTGGCCGGTCCTGGGACCCGCCGTCTTCCGGATCCCGCCGCCCCGCCGCGGCGACCTGGCCGCCGCCATCACCGAGGCCGCCGTCGAGTCGACCTGGTACCACCCCCACCGGTACGGCACCGTGACCGCGATCGTCGAGGCGCCCATGTGGGGCGTACCCGCCGTCGAGGACGGCTCCCCGCCCGCCGACGCGGCCGCCGTGCTGCGGACCGTCAGCCACACCCTGCGCCACGACACCCAGCGCCTGGAGCGCCTCTTCGCGCGCGTCCGCCCCTTCGTCGCCGCCGCCCCGGACGCGGAGCGGCTGCTCGCACCGGTCGACGACTATTTACTGGTCTGCCCCGGCATCGCCGACTCCTGGGACCCCGACGTCGACGACGGCTCCCATCCGCTGCCGCCCCTCAGCACCGGCCATCTGGCCGCCCTGCGGATCTCCGGCCGCCGCCTGACGCTGCGCACCGCGGGCCTGCTGCACCAGCTCGTGACGGCCGCCGGGACCGATCCGGCCGGTGCCCTGCCCGAGCTGGACCGCCTCATCGACGAGTGGTGCGCCGACTACCGCGACGGCTGCGGGGCACGCTGGATCCCCGTCGCACGCCAGGTGGAGTACCAGACGCGGGTGGTGCAGACCGTGTTCGAACTGGCCGTGCGGCACACGCGCGTGGGCTCCCGTTCGGGTGAGTCGGGGTGGGGATCACAGGCGGCGGTGCCGATGCATCTGGAATGACGAACCGCACCGCATCGAAGGCGGCACGAGGCACTCTCCTCGCCGCCGCCCTCCTCCTCGCCACCACGGCCCCCGCGCAGGCGGCACCCGAGGACTCCCGCGCCGACGACGGGCTCTTCCTGACGGTCACCCAGGGCGACGCCCGCTCCAGCGACACCCGCGGCACGCTGCTGCTGTGCGACCCGCCCCAGGGACACGGGCGAGCGGCCGAGGCCTGCGCGGAACTGGAGGCGGCGGACGGCGACATCGCCGCGCTCCCGGTGAAGGACACCAACTGCCCGATGATCTACGCCCCGGTGACCGCACGCGCGCAGGGGCAGTGGAACGGGCGGCCGGTCGACTACACGGAGACCTTCTCCAACGGCTGTGTGATGGCCGGACGGACCGGATCGGTGTTCGCGCTCGACGGCCTCGTCCCCTGACTCCGGCTGGTGGCGGCGGGGCTCAGGCCGCCCTCGCGCGCGCGTGGAGTGCCGCTGCCACCACCGTGCGGGACTGGTGCTCGATCTGGTGTTCCAACGGCACCCAGCGGGCCCGGAAACGGTCCGCGAAGGCCTCGCTCCAGGTCGCCACCAACCGCTCCAGACGGGGCGCCGCACGGTCGTCGTTCTCCAGCAGCACCCGCAGCAGCATCGACGCCGCCCGCAGCGGCAGCCGGCGCGCGAACGCGTCCACGCTGCCCACGTACGCGCGCGTGTTGTCGGCGGGCGGGGTGTGCATCCAGTCCGCCGCCAGCCCCGGCACCAATTCCAGGCCCCACCGGGAGGCCCGCAGCAGCGGCCCGTCGACGTCCGGCAGCCGAGGCGTGGCGTCGGCGAGCACCCGCTCCACCTGCCGCGCGTCCTGGAGCAGCCGCCCCGCCAGGCGCCGCAGCGCGACGGCCGGTGCCGGATGCGGCGCCGGGTCGTCGACCAGGTCGCTCGCCCACATCGGCACCTCGACGATCGCGGTCAGCCCGCCGTACCGATGCGCGTGGTACCAGGTGCTGTTGCGCGCGTCGTCCGGCATGCTCGGGTACGCCGCCCCCGCGCCCGGCGCGGGCATCACATGCACCCCGGGCCCGGACGCGGGCCAGCCCGCGGCGTCCGAGGCACCCGTCTCCACCGGGATGTTCAGCTCCGCCGCGGACTTGGCGAACGGCTCCGCGAGACCCGGGATGTCCTTCGTCAGCTGCACCCAGCTGCCGCCCAGATCGGTGCCGTGCAGGGTCACCTGGAGGTAGGGGCGCAGCTCGTCGATGACGCCGGTCAGGGCGCGGGTCTCCGGCGGCAGCCGGTCCGGCGGCAGCACCGCCGGGGACCATTCGGGCTGCTCGTGGCCCGCGGGCCGGAAGAAGCCGAGGTGGTAGTCGTAGAGGCTGCGCGGCGCGGGCGTGACGTGCAGGCTCGCCCCGTCGGGGTCCGCGCACAGCAGGAAGTGCCAGGACGTGCCCAGCCTCAACTCCCGTTCGTTCACCACGCGTTCGGCGACATCGAGGAGGGTGGCGCCGCCGGTCGGCTCGTTGGCGTGGGCGCCGGCGACGACGAGCACGGCACGCCGGGCATGGCCCACGGACAGCAGATGCAGGGGTCTGCCCGCCCGGGAGCGGCCGACCTGTCGCAGGGTGCACAGAGCGGGCCGGCGAGCGGCCAACGCCCTCGCGGACGCGACGACTTCGGTCACTGTGGGGTAGCGCAGCTCCGGCAGGAGACTCACCCCCGACACATCCGCATCCGCCCGGCTTCGCAATCCGCAGTACCCCACGCCCTCTGTGCGGTGTCAAGCACATGACGGGGGAGCCTCCAGGGGGCGCCCAGATGCATTTACCGCCAGCAGGAAGGACGGTGGGTGCCAGCAGGGGTGTCGGGGTCGGATGGGGCCGGACCCGGGCGTCGGCACGCCCCTCCGGACCGCTTCCGACGGCCGTTCACGGGGTGGACCGAGCGCGCGCCGTCGCCCGTCACCGCGCGCCGGCCGCCCGGCCCGGGCTCCGGGAGCGCACGCCGTCACAAGCCGGAGGCCGGACCGTGCGACGGCGTGCGACGAGGGCGCCTACGCCCGAGGCGAACCGGCCGGGTCGACTCCTTCGCCTTCCGCTCCCACCCGCTCCAGCAACGCCACCGGCACCCCCTCGAAGAGCTCCGCCACGCGCGCGTGCCCCGTGAACTCCCGCTCCGGAGACAGGACATCGGCCCATCGTCCCGGCGGCAGCGGCAACCGGGTCTCGCGCCAGCCGCCCGCCTCCGCCAGCCGCAGCGACAGCCGGGTCACGGCGGTGACGACCTCCCCGGAGCGGGCGAACGCCAGGCAGTGGGCCGCCGCCGGGCCCTCGGCGGCCAGCGGGGCGTACGTCGCCGAATCGCCGAACACGGCGGGGCGCCGTGCGCGCAGCCGCAGCGCCGCCGCGGTGAGCGCGCCCTTCTCGCCGGGCTCCTCGGGCGGGAAGCGCACGGGGCGGCGGTTGTCCGGATCCACCAGGGCCCGGTACTCGGCCTCCGTGCCCTGGTAGAGGTCCGGCACCCCCGGCATCGTCAGGTGGAGCAGCGCCGTACCGAGCATGTTCGCCCGGACGGAGGGCCCCAGCGCGCTCCGGAAGGCGGCCACATGCTCGCCCGGCGCCCCGGAAGGACCCGCCGCGATAAAAGCCGCCACCGCCTCCTCGTACGCCGGCTCCTGCTCCGTCCAGCTCGTGTACAGCCCGGCCTCGCGCACATGCTTCAGCAGCGCCTGCCGCACCCGCTCCACATCCGCAGGGCCGAGCCCGAACACCGTCTGCCAGGCCGCCCACGCCAGCTGAGCGTCGGGCACGCCCTCGCCGGTGCGGGTCACCTCGGCCAGGACGTCGGCCCAGCGCTGCGGGCACTCGGTGAGCACGGCCAGCGCGGCCCGAACGTCGGCGCTGCGCTTGGTGTCGTGCGTCGACACGACCGTCCCGGTCGCCGGCCAGTCGCGCTGCACGCGCGCGCAGTACGCGTGGAAGTCGTCCGGGGACACCGCCGGAGCACCCGGATTCCCGCCCACCTCGGTCGCCGACAGCAACGGCACATAGCGATAGAACGCCGTGTCCTCCACGGACTTGGCCCGCAACGCCGACGAGGTCTGCGCGAACCTGGTCCCGAACTCCACGTGCTCGGGCCCCTCACCCGCCCGCCCCAGCACCAGATCGCGGACCACGTCCACCGCACCGGCCTCCTCGGGCACCACGAACGCCTGCCGGGCCTCCTCCGCGGCCTCCTCGGTGACGACGGAGGCGGCGTCGACCGAGCCGTAGGGCCGGTAGACCTCCATGCGGACCAGCAGCTCCTGAAGGGCGGTGCGCAGCGCCCACGGCGCCCGGTCGCGCAGCGCGGGCTCCGGGGACGTGGCGCACAGCCGGACCGCCACCCGGGTCAGCCGCTCGGTCTCGGCGGCCAGCTCGTGCGCGAGCACCTTGTACGCCGCCCGCCGCACCGTCGCCTCCCAGTCACCGCCCCGGTCCGTCTGCGGGGCCGCGAACCGGCGGTACTGGCCCAGGAGTTCGCCGAAGCCGGCCGGGTCCGTGAACACGCCGTCGATGTGCCGCAGGGCGTCGTACCCGGTGGTGCCCGCGACCGGCCAGGACGCCGGCAGCGCCTCCCCGTCCGCGAGGATCTTCTCCACCACCGTCCAGCGGCCGCCGGTCGCCTCGTGCAGCCTGCGCAGATACGCGTCGGGGTCGGCGAGACCGTCGGGGTGGTCGATCCGCAGCCCGTCGACCACGCCCTCGTGAAGCAGCTGGAGGATCTTGGCGTGGGTGGCCTCGAACACCTCCGGGTCCTCCACCCGCACCCCGATGAGCTCCGAGATGCTGAAGAAGCGCCGGTAGTTGAGCTCTGTCCGGGCCAGCCGCCACCACACCGGGCGGTACCACTGCGCGTCCAGGAGCTGCGGCAGCGGCAGCTCCTCGGTGCCCTCGCGCAACGGGAAGACGTGGTCGAAATAGCGCAGGACGTCGCCGTCGACCCGCAGATCACCGACGACCGAGCCGAGCGGGCCGCCCAGCACCGGCAGCAGCACCTGTCCGCCCTGCGCCTCCCAGTCGATGTCGAACCATCGCGCGTACGGCGACTTGGGGCCCTCCCGCAGCACCTCCCACAGGGCGCGGTTGTGGCGCGGGGCCATGGCCATGTGGTTCGGCACGATGTCCACGACCAGGCCCAGCCCGTGCTCCCGCGCGGTGCCGGCCAGCGCGCGCAGGCCCTCCTCGCCGCCCAGTTCGGCCCGCACGCGCGCGTGGTCCACGACGTCGTAGCCGTGCGCGGAGCCGGGGACCGCCTCCAGGACGGGGGACAGGTGCAGGTGCGAGACGCCGAGCGTGGCCAGGTACGGCACGGCGGCCGCCGCGGCGTCGAAGGGGAACTCGGGCTGCAACTGCAGCCGGTACGTGGCGGTCGGCACCACCGGGTCGGGTCGCTCAGGTGTCATGCAAACCTACGTACCCGCCCCGCCGCCTTTCGTGTCATCGCCCTGTGCACGTCCCCTCGCGCGCGTGGTTGGCTTCGAGCGATGGGGACCATGGGACGCACCTACCGCGAGGTCATCGGCCTGACCGGGCCACTGCTGCCGGTCGTGTCCTTCCTGGGCCGACTGCCGACGGCCACCATCCAGTTCGGCAGCGTGCTGCTCGTCGCCCGCACCAGCGGCTCGCTGACCGCCGCGGGGCTGACCGGCGGTGCGCTGGCGCTCGGCCAGGTGGCCTGCGGTCCGCTGGTGGGCCGGCTCGCCGACCGGCACGGTCAGCGGACGGTGGTGCTCGCCTTCTCCCTCGCCAACGCCCTGGCGATCACGGCGCTGGTCGCCGGAGCACTGGCCGGACTGCCGACGTCGTTCCTGGCGCTCCTCGGCGCGACGGCGGGTGCGACCGTGCCGCTGATCGGCCCCCTGGCCCGCGCCCGACTTGTCGCTCTGGCCCGCCGCGCGGACGCCCCCGACACCACGGTCGCCACCGCCCTCTCCTTCGAGAGCACCCTCGACGAGATCTCCTTCGTCCTCGGCCCCGCCCTGGTCGGCCTCGCCGCGGTCCTGGCCCACCCGGCCCACGCACTGGGTGCGGCCGCGGTGTTGGTGGGCGTGTGCGGAAGCGGTTTCGCGCTGCATCCGACGGCGACGCGACGAAACGCTCCCGTCGAGACGCCTGCGACTCGACGCCCCGGTCCCGTCGCGACGCCGACTGCACGACGAAACGGTCCCGTCCCCACGCCGGTGACGCGACGAAACGGTCGCGTCGCGACGTCCGCGACGCAACGCTCCGCATCCGTACCCGTCCCGACGTCCCCCACCCACGCCGCCCGCCCCCGCATCCCCCGCTCCGTCCACGCCCTACGCGCCGCCCTCGCCCTCCAGGGCGCCATGTTCGGTGCCTGCCAGGCCGGCATCACCGCGCTCACCGAGCGCCTCGGACAACCCGACCAGGCGGGGCTCGTCTACGCGGCCATGGGGGTGATGAGCGCCGTCGCGGGCCTGTCCATGGCCGCCGTACCCGCCAGCGTCCCGCTCGCGACACGCTGGCGGACGGCCACCGCGGCCGCGTTCGCGCTCTCCCTGCCCCTGCTGTGGACGGACGGCCTGGTCGCGCTCTACGCGGTCGTCACCGTCCTCGGTGTCGCCTACGCCCCGCACCTCATCACGGTGTTCGGGCTGACCGAGCGCGCGGTGCCGCCGGCGCGGCTCGCGGAGGCGATGGCGTTCGCGACGAGCGCCCTGGTCGGCGGCCAGGCACTGGCGATCGCCGGCACGGGGCGGCTCGCCGAGTCGTACGGCCCCGCGGCGGCGTTCGGCGCCGCGAGCGCGGCGGCCGCGCTCGCCTGTGCGATCGCCCTGACGGCGCGGCCGACGTCGTACGCCCAGGACACCGGAAGCACACTCCACGCGCGCGTGCCCACCGGCAGCCCTAGCCCGGGCACTTCCTAGACGGGCCGCTGCAACACCGTCATGCTCCGGTCCACCAGCGTCAGCCGGTCCCCGCCCTGCACCTTGGGGCCCGTGCCCGGCGGCACGCCCTCGGCGAGGGCGGTGTCGACGACGACCTCCCACTGCCGGCCGTGGTTGACCGGTACCACGAAGTCCAGCGTCCGGTGCGAGGGGTTGAACATCAGCAGGAACGAGTCGTCGCCGATGCGCTCCCCGCGCGGGCCGGGTTCGGAGATCGCGTTGCCGTTGAGGAACACCGAGATGGCCGACGCCTGCGCCCGGTCCCAGTCCCGCTGGGTCATCTCCTCGCCCTCGTGGGTGAACCAGGCGATGTCCGAGAGCTCGTCATGGGTGCCCTCCACGGGCCGCCCGTGGAAGAAGCGCCGCCTGCGGAAGACCGGATGGTCCCGGCGCAGCCACACCATCGCGCGCGTGAAGGAGAGCAGATCGCCGAAGACCTCGCCCTCCTCGGGCCACTGGACCCACGCCAGCTCGCTGTCCTGGCAGTAGGCGTTGTTGTTGCCGCGCTGGGTGCGGGCGAACTCGTCGCCATGGCTGAGCATCGGCACGCCCTGGGACAGCATCAGGGTGGCGATGAAGTTCCGCATCTGCCGGGCGCGCAGCGCCAGCACGTCCGGGTCGTCGGTCTCGCCCTCGACCCCGCAGTTCCAGGACCGGTTGTGGCTCTCGCCGTCCCGGTTCTCCTCGCCGTTGGCCATGTTGTGCTTGTCGTTGTACGAGACGAGGTCGTGCATCGTGAACCCGTCGTGGCAGGTCACGAAGTTGATGGAGGCCAGCGGGCGCCGCCCGTCGTCCTGGTACAGGTCGGAGGAGCCCGTCAGCCGGGACGCGAACTCCGCGACCGCCCGCCGCTCACCGCGCCACAGGTCCCGGACCGTGTCGCGGTACTTGCCGTTCCACTCGGTCCACAGCGGTGGGAAGTTGCCCACCTGGTAGCCGCCCTCGCCGACGTCCCACGGCTCGGCGATCAGCTTCACCTGGGAGACCACCGGGTCCTGCTGCACCAGGTCGAAGAAGGACGACAGCCGGTCCACCTCGTGGAACTGCCGGGCCAGCGTCGCCGCGAGGTCGAAGCGGAAGCCGTCGACATGCATCTCGGTGACCCAGTAGCGCAGCGAGTCCATGATCAGCTGGAGGACGTGCGGGGAGCGCATCAGCAGGGAGTTGCCGGTGCCCGTGGTGTCCATGTAGTAGCGGGGATCGTCGGTGAGGCGGTAGTACGACGCGTTGTCCAGGCCTCGGAAGGACAGCGTCGGGCCCAGGTGGTTGCCCTCGGCGGTGTGGTTGTAGACCACGTCGAGGATGACCTCGATGCCCGCCTCGTGCAGCGCCCGGACCGCCGACTTGAACTCCAGGACCTGCTGGCCGCGGTCGCCCCAGGAGGCGTAGGCGTTGTGCGGGGCGAAGAAGCCGATGGTGTTGTAGCCCCAGTAGTTGTTCAGGCCCATGTCGACCAGCCGGTGGTCGTTCACGAACTGATGGACCGGCATCAGCTCCAGCGCGGTGACGCCCAGTTCCGTCAGGTGCTCGATGACCGCGGGGTGCGCGAGGGCGGCGTAGGTGCCGCGCAGTTCCTCCGGCAGGCCCGGGTGGAGCATGGTGAGGCCCTTCACATGGGCCTCGTAGATCACCGTGTGGTGGTAGTCGGTGCGCGGGCGGCGGTCGTCGCCCCAGTCGAAGTACGGGTTGACCACGACCGAGCTCATGGTGTGCGGGGCGGAGTCCAGGTCGTTGCGCTTGTCGGGGGAGTCGAAGTGGTAGCCGTAGACCTCCTCGCCCCACTGGATCGCACCGCTGATCGCGCGCGCGTACGGGTCGAGGAGCAGCTTCGCGGAGTTGCAGCGCTGTCCGCGCTCCGGGGCGTACGGGCCGTGCACCCGGAATCCGTAGCGCTGGCCCGGCATCACGCCGGGCAGGTAGGCGTGCCGGACGAACGCGTCGCTCTCCCGCAGTTCCACCGCCGTCTCCGAGCCGTCGTCGTGCAGCAGACACAGCTCTACTCGGTCCGCGGCCTCGGTGAAGACCGCGAAGTTGGTGCCGGCGCCGTCGTACGTGGCACCGAGTGGATATGCCTCTCCAGGCCAGACCTGCATGGATACGACTCTTTCAGCTCGTGCCCGCCGCCGGGGCGCCTTGGCCCCGAGTCTCCCCGAAAGTGATGGAACCACCTATGACTTACGTCCCTCTTACCGATCGACCAGTGCATACGCGGTATGCGCAGACCTGTGGGGCAATCACATACTCCCGTGGACCAGGGGGAGTAGGGGGAAAGACGTGCGCGAAATAGTGCGCCGCCACCTTGGCAAGGTGGTGGCCGGTGCGGCCATCGCGGTGGCCTCGACCGCCGTGATGGTCGGAATCACCCTGCCGGGCACGGCCGGGGCCGACGAAACGGGAGGGACCAAGGGGGGCGGCCAGGCGGCCGCCGCCGGGCAGCAGCAGGGCCAGGAGGCGCAGGGCTCGGCCGCCGGGCCGGGCGTCGTCGAGGAGGCCCCCGCCGAGGGCGAGAAGGGCAAGGGCCGCGACCCGCTGACCGACGACGAGATGGAGCGGGTGGCGAAACTCGCCCTCAACCGGCAGCTGTTCAACGCCAGTGAGGACGTCGACGGGGACCGCGGCCCGCAGCAGCTCGGCATCGACCTCGCCGACCCCGAGGCGAGCGAGCTGGACGACGCGAACGCGCCGCGGCGCGCGGACGTGACGTACTACGACTACAAGGACGACACCCTCGTCACCCGGACCGTGAATCTCGACACCGGCAAGGTGGAGGGCACCTCCACCAGCCACGGCGTGCAGCCGCCGCTGAGCCGGGCCGAGACGACCGAGGCGGCCCGGCTGCTGCTCGCCGACCCGCTGTCCGCGGGGCTGAAGGCCGACTACAAGGACGCCACCGGCAAGGAGCTCACCTCGCCGGACCAGCTCCAGCTGAACAGCATGGTCTTCAGGGCGAACCCGGGGATCAGGCCCGCCGCGCTCACGGCCTGCGGCGAGCACCGCTGCGCGACGCTGACCCCGAAGGTCAAGAACGGACCGTGGATCGACACCCGGGACCTGGTCATCGACCTGAGCACCCGCAAGGTCGTCGAGATCGACCGCGGCTGAGCCGCCCGTCCGTTCACTTTTCCTACTTGCTCCTCCTGTAAGGGAGTCATTTCTTCATGCGCGTGAACAGAACGAGCCGTGTCCGCAGGCGGACGGCCCTGGGTGTCACCGTCGTCGCCCTGGCGGCCGGTGTGACCACCGGTGCGGGCCCGGCCACCGCCCAGCCGAAGGCCGCCCCCGCTGCGGCGGCCGCCGACTGCAGCACGGCCTACCAGATCGAGAAGAAGCTCGCCTCCGGCACGACCTGGCGGATGTGCTGGCGCTTCGAGAGCAAGGCCGGGATCGTCCTGGAGGACATCTCCTACCAGCCGCCCGGCGAGACCAAGCCGATCAAGGTCCTCAACAGCGCCCGGCTCGCCCAGATCCACGTGCCGTACGACGACGGCAAGAGCGAGTACAACGACCTGACGACGTACAACTTCGGCGACGGCCTGATGAACCTGACCGCCGCGGAGTGCCCCGGCGGCACGATCAAGACGGTCAAGGTCAAGAACACCTCGTACTACCAGGACCCGAACATCAAGGGCCTGTGCACCACCACCAAGACCCGCGGCCACGCCTACCGCCTCATGAACTACGAGCAGAACAACACGGTCTACCAGGCCCAGGGCAAGGACCTGCTCGTCTACACGGTCAACAAGGTCGACTGGTACGAGTACATCACCGAGTGGCGCTTCCAGGACGACGGCACCGTCACCATGAACGTCGGCGCGACCGGCAGCCTCTCGCCGTACGACTACGACGCCGGTGACGGCCGCAGCTGGCCGATCGGCAAGGGCGCCGCGGCCAAGGCGGACAGCCACAGCCACAACGTCTTCTGGAAGCTGGACTTCGCCCTGGACGGCTCCTCCAAGACCAAGGTCGAGCAGTACGACTCGAAGGTCAGCGCCCCGGCCGGCGCCGGCAACGGCCCGACCGCCAAGACCACCCGCACCACGGTGACCAAGGAACTGGCGGGCGACAGCAAGAACATGCGCTGGTGGCGCGTGGTGAGCACGGCGGGCAAGAACAAGGACGGCCACCCGCGCTCGTACGAGCTCGTCCCCGGGCCCAGCAGCAAGTACGCCGGTCGCCCCTTCACGAAGCACGACGTGTACTTCACCGAGTACAAGAGCTGCGAGAAGTACGCCAGTGAGAACCAGCCCGGCTGCGCCACCGGATCGGGTTCCTCCGTCGACAAGTTCGTGAACGGACAGACCCTCACCCGGCCCGTGGTCTGGATGAACGTCGGCTTCCACCACATAGCCCGGGACGAGGACCAGCAGCCGATGCCGGTCCACTGGCAGGGCTTCTCCATCGCCCCGCGCGACGTCACGGCTATGAATCCGCTCACTCCGGCGGCCCTCGCCGGGCAGAACGGCGACTGGAACCGCGGTAGTTGAGAAACGACCTGTCCATCCGGCTGCACCGCCGACCGCTCCCGGAGTACCCTTCCTTGATCGTTGGCAAGGGGAGTGCTCGGGGGAGCGGAAGGCGGTGCGCGGGTGGGCTCGGGAGGGCTGGAGTTGCCCCCTGGTGACGAGGGTCACGAGGGGAACTCCGCAGACGTCCCGCCCGGCACGGTGTCGCTGGCACGGCCCATGGACGCCGCCGGTTCCATCGGGCCGGAGCTGGACTGGGACGCCGACGCCTGGCGCGAGGTGCGTACGCGCGCCCAGCGAGCCGGGCGGGCCTACATCTGGCTGAACCTCGTCGAACAGCGGTTGCGCGCGGTCGTGGCCGCTGTTCTGCGTCCCATCTACGAACCCGTCCACGGCGACGACTGGGTGGTCGCCGCCGCCGGGCCGGCCGGCCAGGAGTGGGTGCAGCGCGCGGTCGCCGTACGCGAAGTCAGCCGCCGCAAGGGCTATTTGCTCGATCCGGCCGACGACAACGTCCTGAGCTTCCTCACGTTGCCGCAGCTGCGCGAGCTGATGGTGCAGCACTGGCCGTGCTTCGAGCCCTACTTCGACGAGCGCCGGGACGTCGAACTCGCCCTGGACGAGCTGGAAGTGACCCGGAACGTCGTCTCGCGCAACCGGGCCCTGTCCGAGGCCGTCCTGGGCCAGGCCGAGCGGGCCTCGGCGAAACTGCTGGAGATACTCGGCGCCGGCGGCGATGTGCCGTCCGCGCGCCGGCTGCCCGTGGACGCGGTCGAGGACCTGGTCGGCGACCGGTACGCGGACGTGGTCGCCGTGCACCCCGACCGGGTGCGGCTGCTGCGCCAGTTCCCCGCCGAGGACATCTTCGGCGGCGCCCGCCGCCTCGACGCCGTCGGCATCGGCCTCAACCTGCTCGTGCAGAACTTCTCCGGCCGCCGCCTGGTGCGCCTGGCCGAGGCGGGCTGCCGGGTACGGCTGCTGTTCCTCAACCCGGCCTCCAGCTCGGTCAAGCGGCGGGAGCGTGAACTCGGCATCAAGCGCGGTGAGTTGAGCCGGGCCGTGGAGATGAACATCCTGCACATGCGCCGGGTGCGGTCCCGGCTGCGCGACCCGGGCGCCTTCGAGATCCAGGTCTACGACGAGACACCGCGCTTCACCGCCTATCTCGTCGACGGGGACGGCGCCGACGGGGTCGCGGTCGTGCAGTCCTATCTGCGGCGGTCGCGGGGCATGGAGGCGCCGGTCCTGGTGCTGCGCAACGGGAACAAAGTGGTCAAGCCGGGCGAGATCGACGAGAGTGGGCTCTTCCCGACCTATCGCGAGGAGTTCGAGACGTCCTGGGTGGATTCGCGGCCGGTGTCCTGATAGTTCCGTAAGCGGAACGCGGTCCTCTGATTGTCAGTGGCGCATGGGATCGTGGAGACCACTGGGGGAAAGCACCACCAAGAAGGGGGGCCGCCGCATGGGCTGGCACCAGGAGCTGCTGATCGGCTTCGACCTGGAGACGACCGGGACCGATCCGCGCGAGGCGCGCATCGTCACGGGGGCCGTGATCGAGGTCAGGGCGGGACAGCCCATAGGGCACCGCGAATGGCTGGCGGACCCGGGCGTGGAGATCCCGGCGGACGCGGTGGCGGTCCACGGGATCAGCAATGAACGCGCGGCCACGGAGGGCCGCCCGGCCGACCAGGTCGCGGACGCCATCGCCGACGTGCTGGTGAGCTATTGGAAGACAGGCGTCCCGGTGGTCGCCTACAACGCGGCCTTCGACCTCACCCTGCTCTCGGCGGAGCTGCGCCGCCACGCCCTCCCGTCCCTACGGGACCGCCTGGGCGGAGTGGACCCCGCCCCCGTCATCGACCCGTACACGATCGACCGCTCCGTCGACCGCTACCGCCGCGGCAAGCGGAACCTCGAAGCCGTCTGCACGGAGTACGGAGTCCCGCTCGACGCCGCCCACAACGCCTCGGCCGACGCCCTCGCCGCGGCCCGGCTCGCCCACGCGATAGCCGACCGCCACCCCAAGATCGCCGCCCTCGGCCCGGCGGAACTGCACCGCCGCCAGATCGAGTGGTACGCGCAATGGGCGGCGGACTTCCAGAGCTTCCTGCGCCGCAAGGGGGAGACGGACGCGGTGGTCGACGGGACGTGGCCGCTGCGGGAGTTGGCGGACGAAACGGTCTGACCCGCCGGGCGAGCGGCTCAGAACGGATACCACCGCACCGTCTCGTCCCCGTCCCGCAAAGACGCCACCCGACGCTCGAACTCGGCCAGCGCCGCCGGGTTGACGGGGGCGTGCTGGGCGACCCAGGCGCAGCTCGCCGTCTCGCGGGCGCCCCGGAGGACCGAGCAGCCCTCCCACTCGCGCACATCCCAGCCGTAGGCCTCGGTGAAGTTGTCGTACGCCGCGTCGGGCAGGCCGTAGCGGTCGCGCGACAGGGCCATGACCACCAGATCGTGCTCGCGCAGGTCCGCGGAGAAGGTCTCCAGATCCACCAGGACCGGACCGTCGGGGCCGATGTGCACATTGCGCGGGAGAGCGTCGCCGTGGATGGGGCCGGGCGGCAGCTGCGGGGTGAGCGCGGCCGCGGCCGCCGCGAAGCCGTCCCGGCGCTCCCGGAGGTATGCCGCGTCCGCGGGGTCGATCGCGTCACCGGCGAGACGCAGCCAGCGTTCCACCCCGCCCAGCAGCTCCCGGGGCGGAAGCGCGAAGGCGGGGGAGGGGAGCGCGTGGACGACCCGTAGGAGTTCGGCCAAATCCCGGGGCTCGGCGGGCCGTACGGGATCGGGCAGCCGGTGCCACACCGTCACCGGGTGCCCCTCCACGAGCAGCGCCTTGGGCTCGGCCGCCCGCACCGCCGGCACGCCCGCCTCGG
Source organism: Streptomyces sp. NPDC001536 (assembly GCF_042894505.1). Taxonomy (NCBI): domain Bacteria; kingdom Bacillati; phylum Actinomycetota; class Actinomycetes; order Kitasatosporales; family Streptomycetaceae; genus Streptomyces; species Streptomyces sp. NPDC001536. The sequence continues at coordinate 403,921 of NZ_JBIAVQ010000002.1, read as the reverse complement.
CCAGCCATGCCGCGATGTCCAGCTCCCGGCGGGCCCGGTCCAGGAGCTCGGCGTCCCGGCCCACCTTGACGGCCAGGTCACCGGCGGCGAACACCGCGTTCTCACCCAGCGCCAGCAGCCGCGCCTCGGCGGCCGGGCCGGGCAGCACTCCCGCCGCGGCCAGTACGTGCCGCGCCCGTGCCTCGTCCATCGTCCGCCTCCGTGTCCTCGCCCCGGTCCGTGCCGGATGTCCCTGATATGCCGATGTGCTCGTGCACACGGCGTCGACTTCCCGCCATCCGTCGGCCAGTCTCGCATTCGCACAGGTCGGACGGTGTGCGCGGTGCCTTGACGACCCATAACCCCTTCACGACCATGACGGAGGCCCACCGGGGGCGGGGCCCGACCGGCCCCGTCACGAGCCCTGCGAAGGAGCCGATCACGTGACAACGGTGACCGTGACCAAACGGTCGACGCGGGGCGCGCCACGCGTCGGCGGCGGCCGGCGGATGGTGGACCGCGGGGCCTGGTTCCTGGTGCTGCCCGCGCTGATCCCGATCCTGGTGCTGAGCGTCGGCCCGCTGCTGTACGGGATCCTGCTGGCGTTCACGGACTCCCAGTCCGGCCGGACCCGGTCCACCCAGTGGATCGGCACCCTCAACTTCCAGGACCTGCTGCACGACACACTGTTCTGGGAGTCGTTCCGGATCGGCCTGGTGTGGGCCGTCGGGGTCACCGTGCCGCAGTTCCTGCTCGCCCTCGGTCTCGCCCTGCTGCTCAACCAGGACCTGAAGCTGAGATGGCTGGCCCGCGCGCTGGCGATCATCCCGTGGGCCATGCCCGAGGTCGTCGTCGGCGTGATGTGGCGCCTGGTCTACAACCCGGACGCCGGCGTCCTCAACGAGACCCTGCGCGACCTCGGCCTCGGCGACGGCCGCGACTGGCTCAGTGGTCTGGCCACCGCCCTGCCCGCGGTGATCGTCGTCGGCATCTGGGCCGGCATGCCGACCACCACGGTCGCCCTGCTCGCCGGCCTCCAGAACACCCCGCGTGAACTGCACGAGGCGGCGGCGGTCGACGGAGCCGGTGCCTGGCGGCGTTTCCGGACGGTCACCTGGCCCGCCCTGCGGCCGGTCGCCCTGGCCATGGTCGCGCTCAACCTGATCTGGAACTTCAACTCCTTCGCCCTGGTCTACGTGCTCACCAGCGGAGGACCCGGCGGCCGCACCCGGCTGCCCATGCTCTTCGCCTACGAAGAGGCCTTCCGCTACGGCCAGTTCGGGTACGCGGCGGCGATGGGATGTGTGATGGTCGCGGTGATCTCGATCCTCCTCGCCGTCTTCCTGGTGGGCCGGATCAGGGGAGGTGACGAGGCATGAGGACCAGCACCACGGGCCGCGTCGGACAGTACGCCGCCCTGCTCGCGTATCTCGTCTTCCTCGCGTTCCCGTTCCTCTGGCTGATCTCCACCGCGTTCAAGTCGCCGCGGGAACTGGGCAGTCTGCACCCGACCTGGATCCCCGAGGACCCCACCCTCGACAACTTCCGGCAGGCCTTCGACGAACAGCCGCTGCTGCGCGCCGCGGGCAACTCCCTGCTCGCCGCCCTCGGCGCCGCCCTGATCGCCGTACTGATCGCGACCCCGCTGGCGTACGTCATGGCCCGGCACCGCACCCTGCTGGCGCGGGCGGCGACCGGCTGGGTGGTGGTCAGCCAGGCGTTCCCGCTGGTGCTGGTGATCATCCCGCTGTTCCTGGTGCTCAAGAACCTCCAGCTCATCAACTCCCTGTTCGGACTGGTGCTGGTGTACGTGGTGTGGGCGCTGCCGTTCGCGCTGTGGATGCTCGTCGGATACGTCCGTGCGGTGCCCGTCGAACTGGAGGAGGCGGCGGCCGTCGACGGGGCCGGGAAGCTGCGGACACTGGTGTCGGTGACGGCGCCGCTGCTGGCGCCGGGGATCGTGGCGACGGCCCTGTTCGCGTTCATCACGGCGTGGAACGAGTTCTTCTTCGCGCTGGTCCTGCTGAAGACCCCGGAGAAACAGACCCTGCCGGTCGTCCTCACCCACTTCATCGGCGCGGAGGGCGTCGCCGACCTGGGCCCGCTGGCCGCGGCCGCGTTCCTGGCGACCCTGCCCTCCCTGGTCGTCTTCGCGCTCATCCAGCGGCGGATCACGAGCGGGATGCTCACCGGGGCGGTGAAGAGCTGATGCGTACGCGATGGTTCATCACCCTGGTCATGGCCCTGCTGCTCACGAGCTGCACCGGCGACGGTGACAGCGGCGACGACGGCACCGTCACCCTCCGCTTCCAGTCCCTGGCCTGGCAGGAGGAGTCCGTCGAGGCGAACCAGGAGCTGGTGAAGGAGTGGAACGCGACCCACCCGGACGTCAAGGTCGAGTACGTCCAGGGGAGTTGGGACAGTGTCCACGACCAGCTGCTCACCTCCTTCGAGGGCGGCGAGGCGCCCGACATCATCCATGACGCCTCCGACGACCTGGCGGACTTCGCGTACGGCGGCTATCTCGCCGATCTGACCGACCTGCTGCCCGCGCGCCTCACGTCGGACATCCCGCAGCGGAGTTGGGACACGACGACCTTCGGCGACGGCGTCTACGGCGTGCCCTTCCTCCAGGAACCGCGGGTGCTGATCGCCAACGCCACGTGGCTGAAGGAGTCCGGCGTACGCATCCCGACCCCCGACGACCCCTGGACCTGGCCGGAGTTCCGGCAGATCACCGACCGGCTGAGCGGCGACGGGAAGCACGGCGTCGCCTGGCCGCTCAAGGAGCCCGTCTCGGCCACGCTCAACCTGTCCCTGTCGGCGGGGGGACAACTCTTCCACCGCGGCTCCGACGGCAAGGTGACGATCCGGTTCGAGGAGGGCGACGCGGTCGTGCCGCGCACCATCCACGACCAGGCCAACACCGACCGCAGCGCCTCGCCCACCACCCTCGGCAGCGGCGGCTCGGACACCCTGCCCGGCTTCTTCGCCGGCAAGTACGCGATGGTCCCGCTCGGCTTCTCCTACCGGCAGCAGATCGTCCAGCAGGCACCCAAGGGCTTCGACTGGCAGGTGCTGCCCGCCCCGGCCGGCGCCGAAGGACTCAGCCAGGGCGTCAGCCCGCAGACGCTCTCCGTCGCCGAGGACAGCCCGCACAAGAAGGAGGCCGTCGAGTTCGTCGACTTCCTGCTCCAGCCGAAGAACATGGTCCGCCTCGCGCTCGGCGACTGGATGCTGCCCACCGGCACCGAGGCACTCAAGGACCCGGCCCTGCGTACGGGCAGGAACGACTGGGCCACCGGCACCGCCCTCGCCGCCCACCTCCGCTCGGCGCCCGCGCAGTCCGTGCGCGGCTATCCCGAGTGGAAGGACAAGGTCGCCACGCCCGCCTTCCAGGAGTACTACAGCGGGGCGATCGGACTCGACGAGCTGCGTGAGCGGCTGGAGAAGGACGGCAATCTGGTGCTCGCCCGCTATCAGCGCTGAGGTAATTCGGTTGTCGGCTCCCACGGTCCGCGCCTAGCGTGCCGTCCGTGGGAGCCTGCAACGCGATCAACATCTCCGGTCACGGCCGGGGCTGCACGTACTCCATCCGGATGCGTGGCGGCCTCGGTGCCCTGACCGGTCCGGGGAGCGACACTCTCTGACGCCTGCGCGCGTCCGAGCTCTTCCTTCTTCATCCCCCATGTCTTCCGGTCGGGGCCTTCGTCTGCCCGTTTCCGTCACGGAAGACAAGGACCACTGGCCATGGGCCGCCCCACCCGTGTTTCCCGCGCGCTCTCGCAGAACTTCCTCACCGACCGCGCCGCCACCGCCCGCCTCGCCGAACTCGCCGTACCACGCCATCAGCAGAACCCTCTGATGCTCGAAGTCGGCGCGGGCAAAGGCGCGCTGACCGAGCTGCTCGCCCCGCGCTGCCGGGACCTGCGCGCCTACGAGATCGACCCGCGACTCGTCCCCGCCCTCCGGGCCCGGTTCGCCCGCGCACCCCAGGTGCGGGTCGTGGCCGAGGACTTTCTCACCGCCCGCCCTCCCCGTACGCCCTTCTCCGTCGCCGGTAACGTGCCCTTCTCGCGCACCGCGGCCATCGTCGACTGGTGTCTGCGAGCGCCCGCCCTCACCGACGCCACCCTCCTCACCCAGCTCGAGTACGCCCGCAAACGCACCGGGGACTACGGGAGTTGGACCCGGCTGACGATCCTGACCTGGCCCCGCCACGAGTGGCGGCTCGCCGGACGGGTCGGCCGGGACAGCTTCCGGCCCGTGCCGCGGGTGGACGCCGGGATCGTACGGATCGAACGGCGGCGTACCGCGTTGCTCGTCGACGGCGCGTACGAGAGCTGGCGGCGGCTGGTGACGCTGGGGTTCTCGGGAGTCGGCGGCTCGCTGTACGCGTCGCTGCGCCGGGCGCACCCGAGACGGCGGGTCGACGCGGCGTTCCGCGCGGCACGCCTCGACACGAAGGCCCTGGTCGGAGAGGTGACTCCGGCCGCCTGGCTGAGGCTGCACGAGGTGCTGGCCCCGTGAGAATCCAGAACCCCGCCGAAACAAGTTGCACGAGACGTCTCGTCTCGTTTAATGTCGACGGCATGACCACTCCCGCACACATCGCCATGTTCTCCATCGCCGCCCACGGCCACGTGAACCCGAGCCTGGAAGTGATCCGGGAGCTCGTCGCGCGCGGCCACCGCGTCACCTACGCCATCCCGCCGGCCTTCGCGGAGAAGGTCGCCGAGACCGGCGCCGAGCCCAGGCTCTGGAACTCCACCCTGCCCGGCCCCGGCGCCGACCCGGAGGCGTGGGGCACCACGCTCCTCGACAATGTGGAGCCGTTCCTCGCCGACGCGATCCAGGCGCTGCCGCAGCTGATCGAGGCGTACGACGGGGACGAGCCGGATCTCGTCGTGCACGACATCACCTCGTACCCGGCCCGCGTCCTCGCCCACCGCTGGGGCGTGCCCGCCGTCTCGCTCTCGCCGAACCTCGTCGCCTGGGAGGGCTACGAGGAGGAGGTCGCCGAGCCGATGTGGGCGGAGCCGAAGAAGACCGAGCGCGGACAGGCCTACTACGCCCGTTTCCAGGCCTGGTTGGAGGAGAACGGGATCACCGAGCACCCCGACCCCTTCGTCGGGCGGCCCGCCCGGTCGATCGTCCTCATCCCCAAGGCGTTGCAACCGAACGCCGACCGCGTCGACGAGACCGTGCACAGCTTCGTCGGCGCCTGCCAGGGCGACCGCGGCGCGGAGGGCGACTGGCAGCGGCCCGCCGGCGCCGAGAAGGTGGCGCTCGTGTCGCTCGGGTCGTCCTTCACCAAGCAGCCCGGCTTCTACCGGGAGTGCCTGAAGGCCTTCGGTGACCTGCCGGGCTGGCATCTGGTGCTCCAGATCGGCAGGAGTGTGGACCCGGCCGAACTGGGCGACATCCCCGCAAACGTCGAAGTGCGCTCCTGGGTCCCGCAGTTGGCGATCCTGCGCCAGGCCGACCTGTTCGTCACCCACGCCGGCGCCGGCGGCAGCCAGGAGGGGTTGGCGACCGCCACGCCGATGATCGCCGTACCGCAGGCCGTGGACCAGTTCGGCAACGCCGACATGCTCCAGGCGCTCGGCGTCGCCCGGCACATCCCCACCGAGGAGGCCACGGCCGAGACCCTGAGGACCACCGCCCTGGCCCTCGTGGACGACCCCGAGGTGGCACGGAAGCTGAAGGGCATCCAGACCGAGATGGCCGGAGAAGGGGGTACGAAGCGGGCCGCCGACCTCATCGAGGCCGAACTGCCCGCACGCCAGGGATAGTTCGCCCGAGAGCCGCGGACATGGTGCAGGGCCCGTTGGCTCCCCTGTGGCCAACGGGCCCTGCGGTTCTCGGGCGGGATCAGACCGGGACGCGATCACCCTCGTCGTCCCGCGACGACTCCAGCACCGCCTCCGGCGCCTCGTCGTGCGTGAGGTCCGGCAGCCGGTTCAGCCACTTCGGCAGATACCAGTTGCGCTCACCGAGCAGTGCCATGACCGCCGGGAGCAGCACAGCCCGGATGATCGTCGCGTCGATGAGCACCGCCGCCGCCAGGCCCACACCCATCTGCTTCATGGACTGCATGGACAGGGTGCCGAAGATCCCGAACACGGCGACCATGATGACCGCGGCACTGGTGACGACACCGGCGGTGGTGACCACCCCGTGCTGGATCGCGTCCTTCGTCGTACGGCCCCGCAGCCGGGCCTCGCGGATCCGGGAGACCACGAACACGTGGTAGTCCATCGACAGGCCGAACAGGATCACGAAGAGGAACAGCGGCAGCCAGCTGATGATGGCGCCCACGCCCTCCGCGCCGACCAGACCCGCGCCCCAGCCGTGCTGGAAGACGGCGACGAGGATGCCGTACGCCGCACCCACCGACAGCAGGTTCAGCACGATCGAGGTGATCGCGATCGTCAGCGAGCGGAACGACAGCAGCATCAGCAGGAAGGCGAAGACCACGACGAACGCGAAGACCGGGACGACCGCGCCGGTCAGCTGGTCGTTGAAGTCGTTCGAACCGGCCACCTGCCCGGTGATCGGCGCCTCAAGGCCGTCCACCTTGCCGAGCGTGGCGGGCCGCACCTCGTCCCGCAGCTTCACCAGGCTCTCGCCCGCCTTGTCGAGATCGGAGCCGCCGACCAGCGGGACGTACACGAAGGCGAGGTTCTGCGCGTCGTGCAGCTTGATCTCCACCGGGCCGCGCGAGGCGCCCGAGGCGATCGCCTCCTGCTTGAAGGCGGCGAGCGCGTCGGTGACCTCCGGGGCGTTGATGTCGTCCGCCTTGACGATCACCTCGGCGGGCTCCGAGCCGCCGGGGAAGGCCTCGTTGACCCGGTCGTAGGTCTGCACGATCGGCAGCGAGTCGCCGAACTCCTGGTCCAGCGTGAGGTTCTGGGTCTTCATGCCGACCGCGGGTGCCGCGATCGCGAGCAGCACACCGGCCGCGACGACGACCGAGACCATGGGCCGCTTCAGCACGCCACCGAGGACGGTCGTCCAGAACCGACTCTCCCGGCTGGCGCGGCCACGGTTGCGGCGCAGCCGGCTCTCCGGGTGGAGGAAGGGGATCTTGCCCTTCTCGACCCGGTGGCCGAGGAGCGACAGCACCGCCGGCAGCACGGTCACCGAGCCGACCATGGCGACGGCCACGACGATCAGCGAGGCCAGGCCCATCGCCTCGAAGTCGGCGATCCCGGTGAACAGCATGCCCGCCATCGCCACACACACCGTGACACCGGAGACGATGATCGCGCGGCCACTGGTGGCGGCGGCGATCCGCAGGGCCGTCTGGGCGTCCCGGCCGGCCTCGCGCTCCTCACGCTCCCGGCGCAGATAGAACAGGCAGTAGTCGACGCCGACGGCCAGACCGACCAGCAGCATCACCGAGTTGGCGACATCGCCCATCGGCATCACATGGCTGACGATGCCCATCAGACCCATCGTCGCCATGATCGCGGTGATCGCCAGCAGCACCGGCACCAGGGCCGCCACCAGCGCGCCGAAGGCCACGAGCAGAATGCCGAGGGCCACCGGCAGGGCCGAGTACTCGGCCTTCTTGAAGTCGTCGCCGAACGCGTCGTCGAACGTCTTCTGCATGCTGGCGCTGCCGATCTCCTCGATCCGCACCGAGGAGTGTTCCTGCTGGACCTTCTCGACCGCGTTCAGCACCGGCTCGACCCGCTCGGCCGCGGTCTCCGCGTCGCCGCGCATGTCGAACTGCACCAGCGCGCTGCGGCCGTCCTTCGAGATCGTGTCGGCGGTGTACGGCGACTGGACGTCCGTGACCTTGCCGGTCGCTTCGACGGCCTTGACGACCGCGTCCACGGCGGCCCGGAAGTCGGCGTCCGTGGCCTTCAGACCGCTGTCCTTCGCCTGGACGAGGACCGTCTCACCGGCCGGCTCGTCGATGTCGGCGTCCTTGATGATCGTCGCGGCGGTGTGCGTCTCGCCCTTCAGGCCCTCGCTCTCGTCGACGTCGACCCGGCCCGCCGCCGAACCGAGTCCCATCGCCAGGACCACGAACAGCACCCAGATGCCGACCGCTGCCCAGCGATGCCGGGCGCTCCAGCCGCCGGCCCGGGCCGCGAGGCCCCGCACGCGTGTTTCTCCGTTCCCCATGACGGGCTTGCCCCCTTGAGTGCGATGGCGACCCCCTGCCGCCACCTTTCGTTTCGAAGGTATGGGGCGGATAAAGGCATCTCGTCGTGCTGCCCGGTGAGGTCCCGGTGAGCAGCTCCTTCTCTCGGACCAACGGCGCCTCCCCACTGGGGAGGAGGGTGACCCTTACATCTATCGGCGGTGCCGCGATGTCAGTAGGCCGTCCTAGGGTGGGGCGCATGACGACGACGTATGCGGCACTGCTGCGCGGGATCAACGTGGGCGGAGCCAAGAAGGTCCCGATGGCGGAGCTGCGCACACTGATGGAGGGGCTGGGTCACGACAGCGTGCGCACCTACCTCCAGAGCGGCCAGGCCGTCTTCACCGCCGACCACGGCGACGAGGAGTCCCTCGCAGCCGAGCTCGCCGGGACGATCGAGAAACACTTCGGCTTCTCCGTCGACGTGCTCGTCCGCGACCACGCCTACCTCGCCGCCATCGCCGACAACTGCCCCTACCCGGCGGCCGAGTTGGAGGCCAAGCAGCTCCACGTCACCTACTTCTCCGAACCGGTCGACACGGACCGCTTCGCCGCCATCGACCAACCCGCTTTCCTCCCGGAGGAGTTCAAGCTCGGCGACCGCGCCCTGTACCTCTACGCACCCAACGGCCTCGGCCGCTCCAAGCTGGCCGAGCAGCTCGCCAAGCCGCGCGTGAACAAGGGCCTGATCGCCACCACCCGCAACTGGAACACCGTCGTCAAGCTGGTGGAGATGACCGCCGCAGAGTGACCTGCCGTACGCCGCCGTAGGTGGTGTACGAGGTGATCGTGTCCGGCACGGTCGACATCCCGTCGGGCACCTCGCCCGCGGCGACCGAGTCCATCAGGGCGAGGTCCTCCGCGGTGAGGCTCGCGTCGTCCATGATCTGCCGGGGGCCCCAGCCGTCCCAGGGGAGCGGCTCCACTCCGTTCAGCGCGGCGAGATCCTGAAGCAACCGGGCCCGGACGAGCCACAGCCCCCTCAGCCCCGCGACGCTCCAGAACCCGAACGTCGCCGGATCGGCCGTCCCACCGCGGCAGGCCCGCCAGGCGTCCGCCGCCGGCAGGAAGCGGTCACGCGGCACGTCGAGAGGGTCGAAGGGGATGTCGTACGACGGATGCGCGACCTGCGGGTCGACGAGGCGCCAACTCCCCTCCGGCAGCCGGTACTCGGTGACCCAGTGGTCCTCGTGGAACCCCTCCACGAAGTACGTCGCGAAGCCGCCGCGGATCCGCGCGGGCGTCCCGGTCGCCCGCAGCAGGGAGCACAGCAGCAGCGAGAAGTCCCGGCACGTGCCCACGAACCGCTCCTGCGGCGCCCGCGCCTCGGTGAGCGGCGCGTCCCGGCGTGCGCGCAGGATCCGCAGGATCTCGGTGACGTACCGCGACTCGGCGTCCTCGTGCAGCCGTTCTGCCGGAACGGTGTACCCGAAGCGCGGTCCCTCCAGCCGATGGATGATCAGATCCCGTACCAGGAAGGCGAGTTCACCCGGATCGCGCGGCAGGCCGCCCAAGTCCAGGTCTCCCGGGTCGCTGTACGGCGTCTGGTGCAGATAGCTGTCCATGGGCGATGACACTCGGCCTTTACCCAAGGGCAAGGTCAAGCGTGCGAGGCTCGTCCCATGCGCTACATCATCATCGGAGCAGGGGCGGTCGGCGGCACGATCGGTGGGCGGCTCGCGGGGGCGGGGCACGAGGTCGTCCTGGTCGCGCGCGGCGCCCATCGTGCGGCGTTGGAGGACGGCGGGCTGCGGCTCAGGGTGCCGGAGGGGGAGTTGACGTACCGGCTGCCGGTCGTCGAGGGGCCCGCCGGGCTCGGCGAGCTGCGCGCCGACGACGTGCTCGTCCTCGCCGTGAAGACCCAGGACAGCGCGGCCGCCCTCCAGGCGTGGGGTCCGGCACCGGTCGCGGGCGGCGGCACGGCGGCCGAGCGGCTCCCGCTGTTCTGCGCCCAGAACGGGGTGGAGAGCCAGCGGCTCGCCCTGCGGGTCTTCCGGCACGTGTACGGCGTCTGCGTGTGGCTGCCCTGCACCTATATCGAACCGGGCGTCGTCAGCGCCGCCGGCAGCCCGCTCACCGGCATCCTCCACCTCGGCCGGTACCCGCACGGCACCGACGAGACCGCCCGGCTGGTCGCCGCCGACCTGGAGAAGTCGCACTTCGAGGCGCCGGTCACCCCGGACGTGGCGCGCTGGCAGTACGCCAAGCTGCTGGCCAACCTCGGCAACGCGCTGGAGGCCGTCACCGGGCCCGTGGAGAGCCCCGAGGCGGTGGCGCTCTTCGAACGGGTGAAGAGCGAGGGCGCGGCCGTCCTCGACGCGGCCGGTATCCCGTACGCGGGCGTAGAGGAGCAGAAGGCGGTGCGCGGCGACAAGGTCTTCCAGGTCCCCCTCCACGGCATGCCCCGCGGCGGCGGCTCCTCCTGGCAGTCCCTCACCCGCGCCACCGGCACCATCGAGGCCGACTACCTCAACGGCGAGATCGCCCTCCTCGGCCGCCTCCACGGCGTACCCACCCCGCTCAACGACCTGCTCCAGCGCCTCGCCAACACCTTCGCTCGGGAGCGCCGGGCGGCGGGGTCGATGCCGGTGGACGAGCTGGTGCGGCTGGCCGACGAGACGGAGCACTGAGGACCGGAACAGCGGTACGTCAGCTCTTGTCGCCGCGCCACTCGCCGTTGCGCCGCGCCCAGCGCACGGCGGGTGCCACCGCCAGCCCCGCGGCGGCGAACAGGACGCCGAGCACGGCCCAGCCCGCCGAACCGTGCTGGATCGCGGTCACCGTGACCAGCGCGGGGCCGGCCATCATGCCCGCCGACATGCCCGCCCCGAACACCCCCTGGTACACGCCGTGCGCACGGGAGTCGGCGAGCTCGTAGCCGAGCGTCCAGCCACCCGCCGCCGACAGCACCTCGGCGAAGACCTGCACCACCGCGCCGACGCTCAGCGCGAGCACCGCCCACACCGGGGAGAGGCCCGCGGACAGCGCGTACACCGCGCACGCCGCCGCGAGCAGCAGACCCGAGAAGCCCATCGCCCGTACCGCGCTGGGGACTTGGGCGGCGCTCCGGGCCACCCGCACCTGGAGCAGGGCCACCAGCACACAGTTGAGGATCATCAGCAGGGCCGCCGTCCAGCGCGGTGCCTCGGTCCGCTCGACGATCCACAGCGGCAACCCGACCTCGCTGAGCGTGTACTGCGCGACCAGGATCGCGTTCAGCACGGTCACCGCGAGGAAGGGCAGGTCACGCACCGCCCGCCAGCGGTCGGCGGCCGGAGCGTCGGGCGCGTGGGCCGTCCGCGCCAGGGCGTGCGGCGCCAGCGGCAGCCGGGGGAGCAGCAGGGCGGGGCCCGCGAACGACAGGGCGTTGACCACGATCACCGTCATATAGGCGCCGCGGGTGTCGAGTTGGAGGGCGATCGCGCCGAACACGCCGCCCACGCCCATGAAGACGTTCGTCACCATCCGCAGATAGGCCCGCGCCTCCACCCGGGTCGCCGCGGGCAGCACATCGGCGTAGATCGCGCCCTGCACCCCGCGGCTCGCCATCTGGAGCCCCGTCGCGCAGACCACCGCGACGAGGAACCCGACGTACGACTGCACCAGGACGTACGCGGCCGTCGCCACCCCCGTCCCGGCCCACAGCCACGCCCCCACCTGCCGGGCACCCCACCGGTCCGCGGCCCGCCCCGCCGGCACCCCGGCCGCCACACCGACCAGGCCCGCGCCCGTCATCCCGAGCCCCACCGAGGTCGCGTCGAGGCCGACGACACGGGTGAAGTACAGGACGCCGAGCGGGAAGTAGAGGCCGTTGCCGAGGGAGTTGACGGCGGTGAGCAGGGCTGCGCGGCGCAGCGTCGGGTCGGTGGGGAGCCGGGAGGGACGCAGCTCCTGGTCGGCGGAGGCCGGCACGGCGGCGGGTGTCGTGGTCATGCGGACATCCCACCCGGCGGCCGGGGCGCGCCGACAATGATTTAGCGTGGCGCTCAATGATCGAGTTCCGCTTCGCCGTCGGCGACCTCGCCACCACCTCCTTCGCGTACTCCCCGCTCCAGGAGGCGGTGTTCTCGCTGCGCTGTCTGCACGACCCGGCCCGCTTTCCGCACCACCGGCCGTGGCTGCGCCGTATGCGCCCCCGCCTCGAAGCCCTCGATCACGAACTCCTCACCGCCCTCACCACCCCCTGGCTGTGGGTACCGGACTTCCTCACCCCGCGCCCCGACCGGGCCCGCCCCGCCTTCGCCGACGAACTGGACCGGATCCGCCGTACCCCCTCGGACGTCCTGGAGACCGACTTCCGTGCCGCCTACCGGACCGAGGACGCGCTGCCGCCCATCGTCGCCCGGGGGCTCGCCGAACCCGAGGCCTTCCGCACCCGGATCGCGGACGCACTCGCCGCCTACTGGCACACCTGCCTGGTCGCCGACTGGTGGCCCCGCGTGCAGAGCATCCTGGAGGCCGATCTGGCCCACTACGGGCGGGTGTTGGCGGAGCACGGGGCCGGCGCGATGTTCGAGGACCTCGACCGGCGGCTCTCCTGGACCGACGGCCGACTGACGCTGTCCACCCAGGACTTCATGCAGCAGGCCCCGTGGGGCGACACCAGCATCGCCGGGCGCGGCCTGGTACTGCTCCCGACGATGTTCGCCCGAGGCGCCCAGCCCCTGATCGACCCCGACCGCCCACCCACGCTGGTCTACCCGGCCCGAGGCCGAGCCACCCTCTCCGAGGAACCACCCCCGGTCACGGACGACGCCTTGGCACGCCTGCTGGGCCGCCCGAGAGCCAGACTCCTGTTGCTTCTGGCGGAACCCGCCTCGACGACGGAGCTGGCCCATCGCCTGAACGTCACTCCGGGCGCGGTGAGTCAGCATCTGGCGGTGCTGTACGACGCGGGACTGCTGAGCAAGACGCGCAGCGGGAGGGTCGTACGGTATGCGCGAACGCGGCTCGGAGACGACCTGTGCCGTTGAAGGGGCCTGGAGGACACCTACCCAGGGGCGCGGGGCTGTATCGATTTGCGGCTCCGCCGCGTGGGCGCGACCAGCCCCCACCGGCCCGCAGCCGACTACGCGCCGACGACCGCCAGTGTCGGAACCCGCGCCTCGTCGTACCGCTCCAACAACACCCGCGCCACCTCCGGCGACGGCCCGAGCACATCGGCAAGCACATCCGCCTCGGCCGCGCCCCGCGCGATCCGGTCCGGCAGGAAGCCGGGAGCGAGGACGTACGGCGCGACGGCGACCCTTTCGCAGCCCAGGGAACGAAGCTCCCGCACCGCATCCCCCGTACGGGGCAACGCGGCGGAGGCGAACGCAGGCCGCACGGCACACCAACCGGTGCGCCGCCACTCCCGCGCGATTTCTGCGATCACTGCGATCGCCTCCGGGTCCGTGGACCCCGCCGAGGCCAGTACGACCCCGGTCGAGGACTTGTCGGCGGGCGTCAACCCCGCCTCGTACAACCGCCGTTCGAGAGCCGACAGCAGGAGCGGAGACGGACCCAGCACCTCCGCCTGACGGATCCGCAGCTGCGGCGGCGCGTCCCTGAGGACCGCCGGGATGTCCGCCTTCGCGTGGAACGCGCGCGTGAGCAGCAGCGGCAGGGCGACCACGTCACGGACGCCCTCCGCCGCGAGCGACTCCAACACCCCCTGGACCGAGGGGATGTTGAAGTCCAGGAAGCCGGTCTCCACCCGTACGTCGGGGCGCAGGGAGCGCACCCGGCGGACGAGGGCGTGCACCGTCGCGGCGTGCCGTGGATCACGGCTGCCGTGAGCGATGACGAGGAGAACCGGCTTCTTGTACATGTGACCTCAGCTCTTCACCAGCAGACCGCGGCTGCGCAGCACCCGCCGCTCCAGCGGGCTGAAGACCAGCAGGTCGACGGCGATACCGACGAACAGGATCAGGAAGATGGCCTCGAAGATCATCGGCATGGAGCTGGCGTTGCGGCCGTTCTCCAGCAGCGCACCCAGACCGATACCCAGGTCGGGCGAGGAGGCGATGATCTCCGCCGCCATCAGCGAGCGCCAGGAGAACGCCCAGCCCTGCTTCAGACCCGCCAGATAGCCCGGCAGCGAGGCCGGCAGGACGATGTGCCAGGCACCCTTCCAGCCGGTGGCGCCCATCGTGCGGCCGGCCCGCAGGAACAGCGGAGGCACCTGGTCGATGCCGGAGACGAGACCGTTGGCGATGGACGGGACCGCGCCGAGCAGGATCACCGCGTACATCATCGAGTTGTTCAGACCCAGCCACAGCACGGCCGGCGGCACCCACGCCACCGACGGCAGCGACTGGAGGCCCGACAGGATCGGTCCGATGGCCGCGCGCACGAACTTGACCCGGGCCACGATCAGACCCAGCGGGGTACCGATCGCCAGCGCCAGCAGGAAGCCGAGCAGACCGCGCTCGACGCTGGTCCAGATGTAGCCGAGAAGCTTGCCCTCCAGCCACGCGTCCTTGAACTCGGTCGCCACATCGCCGGGCGAGGGCAGCTTGGTCGGGTCGGTGACGATGTCGAAGGAGATCAGCGCCTGCCAGATCACCAGGACCACGGCGGTCGCGACGAGCGGCGGAAAGATCTTCTCGCGGAAGGTCTGCCGAAACGGTGGCCGACCGGTGACCTGGGTGTCCAGCGCGTCGAGGCCCGCCTCTACGCTCCCGGTGTCCTGGACCGGTGTCGTGTCAGTGCTGGCCATGTCGGCGGATCTCCCCACGCAGTACATCGGTGATCTCAAGGGACAGTTCGGCCACGGGCGCGTCCTCGATGCGGCGCGGCTGCGGGATGCCGACCGTCCACTCGCGCGCGATCCGGCCCGGGCGCGACGACAGCAGGATCACGCGCTGCGCGAGCCGCACCGCCTCGCGCACGTTGTGCGTGACGAACAGGACGGAGACCCCGGTCTCCTGCCAGATGCGGGTGAGCTCGTCGTGCAACACGTCCCGCGTGATGGCGTCGAGCGCCGAGAACGGCTCGTCCATCAGCAGCAGGTTGCTCTCCTGGGCGAGCGCCCGGGCCAGCGCCGCACGCTGGCGCATACCACCTGACAGCTCGTGCACCCGCTTGCCGTGCGCTCCCGTCAGCCGCACGAGTTCGAGCAGCGACTCGGCCTTCTCGCGCCGCTCGCTCTTCGGAACTCCCCTGAGCTTCAGGGCGAGTTCGATGTTCTTGCCCGCCGTCAGCCACGGCAGCAGAGCGTGTTCCTGGAACATCAGGGCAGGACGCCCGTCGGTCTTGATGCTGCCCGCGCTGGGGTCGTCGAGACCGGCGACCAGGTTGAGCAGTGTGGACTTGCCACAGCCCGAGGCCCCCAGGAGGGTGACGAACTCGCCCGGCGCGACATCGAGGGTGATGTCGTCGAGGACGAGCTGCTGCCCGGCGGGCCCGGCGAAGGACTTCGAGACGTGCTCGATGCGGGCGGCGTACTCGACTGACTCGGCCGGTTCGGCCTTGGCGATCGTGGTGGCCATGGTCGTCACCTCCTGGGGACTCTCGGGATCAGGGGTTGCTACGCGCCGAGACCGGCGTCGTCGACCGCGCTCTCACCCTCGGCCTTGAGGACCTTGTTGAGGATCGTCAGGTCGTAGATGCCCTTCAGCAGCGGGTCCTCCAGCAGACCGGCCTTGACCGCGTGCTCCGCCTCGGTGTTGAGGGTGGAGGCCAGCGGGTCGTTGGTGAACTGGATGGACTTCCACGCCGGGTCCAGGACGTCCGCGGGGAGCGCCTTGCCGGAGTCCGCCTCCAGCTGCTTGTTCGCCGCGGCCTTGGCCTCGTCCGGGTTGGCGTTGATCCACTTGTTGGCCTCGACCGACGCCTTCAGGACCGCCTCGACGGCCTTCGGGTGCTCCTTGAGGAAGTCCTGCCGAACGATGATGTTCGTGATCACGAACTCCTTGTTCGGCCACAGGTCGGCCTCGTCGAGCAGCACCTTCGCGCCCTCGGCGACCAGCTTGGACGCGGTCGGCTCCGGCACCCAGGCGCCGTCGATGGAGCCGGACTTGTAGGCGTCCGGGGTGACCTTGTTGTCGGTGCGGACGACCGAGACATCGCCCTTGCCGCTCTCCGCGTCGACCTTCCAGCCCTGGTCCGCGATCCAGTTGAGGAACGCCACGTCCTGGGTGTTGCCCAACTGCGGGGTGGCGATCTTCTTGCCCTTGACGTCCTTCAGGGACTTGATCTTGTCCGGGTTGACCACGAGCTTCACACCGCCGGACGCCGAACCGCCGATGATGCGCAGGTTGGTGCCCTTGGACTTGGTGTAGCCGTTGATCGCCGGGGACGGGCCGATCCAGCCGATGTCGATGGAGCCCGAGTTGAGGGCCTCGATCTCGGAGGGACCGGCGTTGAACACCTGGTACTTCGCTTCCGTGGCGCCCAGCGCCTTCTGGAAGTAGCCCTGCTGGTTGCCGACCAGCGCGGTGGCGTGGGTCAGGTTCCCGAAGTAGCCGATCTTGACGGAGTCGAGCCCGTCGATCTTCTCGGCCCCGGCGGCGACCTTCGCCTTGGAGCTGTCGTCGTCCTTGGAGTCCGACCCGTACCCGCAGGCGCCGAGCGCCAGCAGCGGAAGAGCGGCGACCACGGCTACGCCGCGGCGAAGGAAGGTTGAGCGGTTGACAGGCACGGGAGGTGTTCCTCTCGGAGGCCCGGCGGTCACGGTCTCTCAGGTCGTGGCCGGGAGGTCGGCAGGTCTTCGTCGCTTCCGGGACGTCGGGTGGGGGGACAGGGCGCGCAGGCAGTGCGCGTACGTCATCGCGCACATCGCGCGACTCCGCCCTGTCCGCTGCCGAGGTCACCGCTTCCGACGCGGCCGCCCTCCTTCGCGAACGTGGAGAAGTAGTCGGTGGAGTTCATGTCAGAAGTCCCACCCGTCGTCCTCGGCCGCGTCCTTGACGGGCTCCGGGGACGCGAACGACTCGCCGACCATGCCCGCGGTGAGCGTGGTGCCGTCGTTCGGGTCGATGAGGATGAACGAGCCGGTGCGCCGGGAGTCGGCGTAGGAGTCCACCGGCAGCGGCTCCGCGGTGCGGACCTTCACGCGGCCGATGTCGTTGGCGACGAGCTGTCCCGGGTGCGGGTGCAGGGACAGGTCGTCGAGCGTGAGACGGGAGGGGATGTCCTTGACGATCGCCTTCACCGTGCGGGTGCCGTGCTTGAGCAGCACCCGGTGACCCACCGTCAGCGGCGCGTCGGCCACGTGGCAGACGGTTGCCTCGATGTCCTGGGTGGTCGGCGGGGCGTCCTTGCTGGGCACGATCAGGTCGCCGCGCGAGATGTCGATGTCGTCCTCCAGCAGGACCGTCACCGACTGGGTCGTCCAGGCGACGTCGACCGGCTCGCCCAGCAGGTCGATGCCGGCGATCCGCGAACCGCGGCCCGAGGGCAGCACGGTCACGGCCTCGCCGACCCGGAACGAACCGGCGGCGATCTGGCCGGCGTAGCCCCGGTAGTCCGGGTGCTCGGCGGTCTGCGGACGGATCACGAACTGCACGGGAAGACGCGCGTGGCAGTGGCTGAGGTCGTGGGTGACCGGGACCGTCTCCAGGTGCTCCAGAACGGTCGGGCCGCCGTACCAGTCCATGTTCGCGGACGGCTCCACCACGTTGTCACCGGCGAGCGCCGAGATCGGGATCGCGGTGACCTCCGGGACGCCCAGTTCGAGCGCGTACGCCGTGAACTCCTCGGCGATCGCGGCGAACACGGACTCCTGGTAGTCGACCAGGTCCATCTTGTTCACCGCGAGGACCACGTGCGGCACCCGCAGCAGCGCCGCGAGCGCGGCGTGCCGGCGGGTCTGCTCGACGACCCCGTTGCGGGCGTCGATCAGGATCACCGTCAGCTCGGCCGTGGAGGCACCCGTCACCATGTTGCGGGTGTACTGCACATGCCCCGGGGTGTCCGCGAGGATGAACCGGCGCTTGGCGGTGGCGAAGTAGCGGTACGCCACGTCGATGGTGATGCCCTGCTCCCGCTCGGCCCGCAGACCGTCGGTGAGCAGCGCGAGGTCGGGACCTTCCTGCCCGCGCGCGGTCGAGGCGCGCTCCACGGCCTCCAGCTGGTCGGTGAGGACCGACTTGGAGTCGTGCAGCAGCCGGCCCACCAGCGTGGACTTGCCGTCGTCGACGGAGCCGGCGGTGGCGAACCGCAGGAGCGTGGTCTCGGAGAGTTCCGTGGTCGTGCTCATGCTTAGAAGTACCCCTCGCGCTTACGGTCTTCCATCGCGGCCTCGGACATCTTGTCGTCGGCGCGGGTCGCGCCCCGCTCGGTGAGCCGGGAGGCGGCGATCTCGACGATGACGTCGTCCAGCGTCACCGCGTCCGAGTCGACGGCACCGGTGCAGGACATGTCACCGACGGTCCGGTAGCGCACGAGGCGCTTCTCGACGCTCTCGCCGTCCTTGGGGCCGCCCCACTCGCCGGCGGTCAGCCACATGCCGGCCCGCTGGAAGACCTCACGCTCGTGCGCGAAGTAGATCTCCGGCAGCTCGATGCCCTCGCGGGCGATGTACTGCCAGACGTCCAGCTCGGTCCAGTTGGACAGCGGGAAGACACGGACGTGCTCGCCGGGGGCGTGCCGGCCGTTGTACAGGTTCCACAGTTCGGGGCGCTGGCGGCGCGGGTCCCACTGCGAGAACTCGTCCCGCAGGGAGAACACGCGCTCCTTGGCCCGCGCCTTCTCCTCGTCGCGCCGGCCACCGCCGAAGACCGCGTCGAACTTCTCCGCCTGGATCTTCTCCGTCAGCGGCAGCGTCTGGAGCGGGTTGCGGGTCCCGTCCGGACGCTCCTTGAGGACACCGCGGTCGATGTAGTCCTGCACGGAGGCGACATGCAGCCGCAGCCCGTGCTTGGCGACCGTACGGTCCCGGTACTCGAGGACCTCGGGGAAGTTGTGCCCCGTGTCGACGTGCAGCAGCGAGAACGGAATGGCGGCCGGCGCGAAGGCCTTCAGCGCCAGATGCAGCATGACGATGGAGTCCTTGCCGCCGGAGAAGAGGATCACCGGCCGCTCGAACTCGCCCGCCACCTCGCGGAAGATGTGGACCGCCTCGGATTCGAGGGCGTCCAGGTGGGAGAGGGCGTACGGAGCGTCCGTGCCCTCCTCCACCGCCGCAACGGTCGTCGTCATGCCAGTCCCCTCTCGGTGAGCAGCGCGTGCACAGCCGCCGCGGACTCCTGGACGGTCTGGTCCTGCGACTCGATCCGCAGGTCGGGCGAGTCGGGCTCCTCGTACGGGTCGTCGACGCCGGTCAGCCCGATCAGCTCGCCCGCGGCCTGCTTGGCGTACAGACCCTTCACATCGCGTACGGAGCACACCTCGACCGGAGTCGCGACGTGGATCTCCAGGTACGGCGCCCCGCCCTCCTGGTGGCGCTTGCGCACGGCCTCACGGCTGTCCGCGTAGGGCGCGATCACCGGGACGAGCGCCTTGACGCCGTTGCGGGCGAGCAGTTCGGCGAGGAAGCCGATGCGCTGCACGTTCGTGTGCCGGTCCTCGCGGCTGAAGCCGAGGCCCGCCGAGATGAACTCGCGGATCTCGTCGCCGTCGAGCACCTCGACGAGGTGGCCCTCCTCGCGCAGCCGGCCGGCCAGCTCGTACGCGATGGTGGTCTTGCCGGCACTCGGCAGACCCGTGAGCCAGACGGTGGCTCCGGTCGTCACGTGCAACTCCTTCTCGGTGATGGTCATTCGTGCAGCCCGCACTCGGTCTTCCCGCGGCCCGCCCAGCGCCCGGCGCGCGCGTCCTCGCCCTCCAGGACCCGGCGGGTGCAGGGGGCGCAGCCGACGGAGGCGTAGCCGTCCATCAGCAACGGGTTGGTGAGGACGCCGTGTTCGGCGACGTAGGCGTCCACGTCGTCCTGGGTCCAGCGGGCGATCGGGGAGATCTTGACCTTCTGGCGCTTCTCGTCCCAGCCGACCACCGGGGTGTTCGCCCGGGTCGGGGACTCGTCGCGGCGCAGCCCGGTCGCCCAGGCCAGGTAGTCCTTCAGGCCCCGCTCCAGCGGCTCGACCTTGCGCATCTTGCAGCACAGGTCGGGGTCGCGGTCGTGCAGCTTCGGGCCGAACTCGGCGTCCTGTTCGGCGACCGTCCGCGTCGGCGACAGCGTGATGACGTTGACGTCCATCACGGCCTCGACGGCGTCGCGGGTGCCGATGGTCTCCTCGAAGTGGTAGCCGGTGTCGAGGAAGACGACGTCCACGCCCTTGCGGACCCGGGACGCCAGATGGGAGACGACCGCGTCCTCCATCGAGGAGGTCACGCAGAAGCGTGCCCCGAAGGTGTCGACGGCCCACTGGAGGATCTCCAGCGCGGAGGCGTCCTCCAGGTCACGGCCCGCCTGCTCGGCGAGCGCCTTGAGATCGTCGGTCGTACGTTCTTCCTGAACGGCGGTCATATCTGTTCTCCCCCTGCTTCGGGCTGCTGAAGACCCCGGGCGAGAAGCCCGAGGAACTTCAACTGGAAAGCGCGGTTGCACGCCGCGCATTCCCACGCGCCGTGGCCCTGCTCGGACGGACGCAGGTCCTCGTCTCCGCAGTAGGGGCAGTAGAAGGGGGCGGCCCGCTCGCTCATGAGAGGGCCTCCTCGGACGCCCGCGAGGCCCAGGCGGCGAACCGCTCGCCCTCCTCGCGCTCCTCCTGGAAGCGCTTCAGGACCCGCTCGACGTAGTCGGGGAGTTCGTCGGAAGTGACCTTCAGACCACGGACCTTGCGGCCGAAACCGGCCTCCAGACCGAGGGCGCCGCCCAGGTGCACCTGGTAGCCCTCGACCTGCTCGCCCTTGTCGTTGAGCACGAGCTGGCCCTTGAGACCGATGTCCGCCACCTGGATACGGGCGCAGGCGTTCGGGCAGCCGTTGATGTTGATGGTGAGCGGCTCGTCGAACTCCGGGATCCGGCGCTCCAGTTCGTCGATCAGCGAGGAGCCGCGCTGCTTGGTCTCGACGATGGCGAGCTTGCAGTACTCGATACCGGTGCAGGCCATGGTGCCGCGCCGGAACGGGGACGGCTTGGCGGTCAGGTCCAGCGCCTCCAGGGCCTCGACCAGCGGCTCGACCTGCGCCTCCTCGACATCGAGGACGATCATCTTCTGCTCGACGGTGGTGCGCAGCCGGCCCGAGCCGTGCGCCTCGGCCACCTCGGCGATCTTCGTCAGCGTGGCGCCGTCGACGCGGCCGACGCGCGGGGCGAAGCCCACGTAGTAGCGGCCGTCCTTCTGCCGGTGCACACCGACGTGGTCGCGCCAGCGGCCCGTGGGCTCGGCGGGTGCGGGACCGTCGACCAGCTTGCGCTTCAGGTAGTCGTCCTCCAGGACCTGGCGGAACTTCTCCGCGCCCCAGTCGGCGACGAGGAACTTCAGACGGGCACGGGTCCGCAGCCGGCGGTAGCCCCAGTCACGGAAGATGCCGATCACTCCGGCCCAGACGTCCGGGACCTCCTCCAGCGGCACCCAGGCGCCGAGCCGGACACCGAGCTTCGGGTTGGTGGACAGGCCGCCGCCCACCCACACGTCGAAGCCGGGGCCGTGCTCGGGGTGCTCGACACCGACGAAGGCCACGTCGTTGATCTCGTGGACGACATCGAGGAGCGGGGAGCCGGAGATCGCCGTCTTGAACTTGCGCGGCAGGTTGGAGAACTCCTTGCTGCCGATGTAGCGCTCGTGGATCTCGTCGATGGCCCAGGTGCCGTCGATGATCTCGTCCTCGGCGATACCGGCGACCGGCGAGCCGATGACGACACGCGGGCAGTCGCCGCAGGCCTCGGTCGTGGACAGACCGACCGCTTCGAGCCGGTTCCAGATCTCCGGGACGTCCTCGATGCGGATCCAGTGCAGCTGGATGTTCTGCCGGTCGGTGATGTCCGCGCTGCCGCGCGCGAACTCCTGCGAGATCTCGCCGATCACGCGCAGCTGCTGGGTGGTGAGGCGTCCGCCGTCGATCCGCACCCGCAGCATGAAGTACTTGTCGTCCAGCTCCTCCGGCTCCAGGATCGCGGTCTTGCCGCCGTCGATCCCGGGCTTGCGCTGGGTGTAGAGGCCCCACCAGCGCATCCGGCCGCGCAGGTCGTTGGGGTCGATCGAGTCGAAGCCCCGCTTGGAGTAGATCGTCTCAATGCGTGTCCGCACATTGAGACCGTCGTCGTCCTTCTTGAACTGCTCGTTGCCGTTCAGCGGGGTGTGGTGTCCCGCGGCCCACTGACCCTCACCGCGGTGACGGCTCACCTTGCGGCGCGGAGTCGTGGCGGCAGGGTTCTGCGGGGTGGCGGCCATGGTTATTCGTCCTTCGGGACAGACGGGAAAGCGGCTCTGACCTGCGCGTACGGGCGCATACGTGTATGTGCGCACCATTGCGCGGGAATGAGACCAATGCGGGAGATGTCGGGCGACGCTGCGGCTCGCTAGCGCGCCGGACAGATGGCGCTGGACATGCGGCCGAGGTCGACGTGCCGCCGACTCACCAAGGCAATTCCAGTTCCAGACATGACGGAAGCGTGTCACGGCGATCTGGACACAGTCCAGCTTCGTCCATCATGCGGACACCCTTGTCCCGAAGGGTGAGACAAGGGTGGTCTCGATCACATACGGTGCGCGGAGTCTTGTCCGCGCAGGTCAGGCCGGGTAGGCGCCCGGCCAGGGCCCCGGTGCGGCCACGTCGGGCTCCTCCTCGACCTTGGTGTCGAAGAGCTTGAAGCCCCGGCGCAGATAGTTGTCCATGGCGTGCTCGCCGTCCAGGCTGCACGTATGCAGCCAGACCCGCTTCGTCGGCGCCAGCCCCGGCCAGCGGTCCGCGAGATCCCAGGCGCGGGCGGCCCCGTACGACAGCAGGTGCCCGCCGATCCGGCGGCCCCGGAAGGCCGGGATCAGCCCGAAGTAGACGATCTCCACGACCCCGTCGTCCTGCGGCTCCAGCTCCACGTACCCCGCGGGCGTGCCCCGGTCGTACGCCACCCACGTTTCCACACCGGGCCGGCCCAGGTGCTCCTCCCACCGCGCGTACGTCCAGCCGAGCCGGTCGATCCAGCGGATGTCGCCGCCGACGGAGGCGTACAGGAAGCGGCTGAACTCGGGGGAGGGGACCTCGGAGCGCACGATCCTCAGATCGCCGTCCGGCCCGGCGGCCGGGAGGACGTCGCTCGGGTCGGTCTGTTCCAGGGACCAGGTGGTCACGGGGATGTTGGCCATGTCTGCCAGGGAACCATCCGGCCCGATGATCTGTCGAACGCCCCGCGATCCGCCCGCGGGCGTCAGTCCAGCGCCCGGTCCACCGACGCCAGCGGCAGCGCGAACAGCACCCGGCCCGACTGGGACCAGAGCTCGCCGGTCGCCTCCCAGTAGGAGAAGGACTCCGCGTCGGTGCTCCAGCACTGGCGGCTCTCGTCCGTGCCGCAGCTGGCGGCCGCCGCGCCGGTCGCGCTCTGCCACCACAGCGTGCCGTGGTCGCCGTCGGTGTCCGCGGCACGGCCGAGGTACCAGTCGGCGCCGTACGACAGCACGGCACCGACGCCGGGCGCCTTCGTCTCGTAGGCCTCGTTCACGCGCGCGTACCCGGCGGGGTCCGTGGAGAGGAGGCCGGCGCGGTCGGAGGCGGCGCTGAAGTCGTAGCGCCACAGCCGGACGTCCCGGTCGTCGTCCGTGGAGACCCACTCGCTCGCGACCAGGCTGTCGGGGGAGGTGCTGCGGTCCAGGGAGAGATAGTCGGGCTGCGCGGCGGTCTTCCCGCCGGCCAGGCCGTAGGTGCCGACCGCGGGCAGGACCCAGCGGTTGCCGTGCGCCGCCCAGCCGCCGTCCACCCGGCCGACGGCGGGGCTGTCCACCGTGGCGCGCTGGACGCGGTCCATGTCGTACACGTACAGGCCCTCGGCGGCGGTCACCAGCAGCTTGTCCTGGTACCAGACCATGCCGGAGACCTGGGAGTCGAGGGCGCGGTAGTCGCGGCCGCCGTCGACCGGGACGGTGAGCAGGACCCAGGAGTAGGCGGGGCGGTCCAGGTCGTTGGCGTCGATGAACGCCACCCGGGCCAGATCATGGGCGCCCTGCGACCAGGCGGAGAGGATCACCCGGTTCTGTCCCCACAGGCCGTCGTCGTCCGCGTCGCCCGAGGTGGTGACCGCGCCGGCCTGCCAGGAGCGGGTGTCGGCGGCGTCCCAGCAGTACGCGCGGGTGGCGGCCGGCTCGACGGGCAGCGCCTGGCGCTCGGTGGCGGAGCAGTCGGCGGCGGTGCGCAGGGTGTGGTCGGCGCTGTCGAGGACGGCGCCGACGCCGACCGGTTCGCCCATCGCGGAGGCGAGCCGGTCGAGGGTGCGCTGCGGTTCCAGGTGCTCGCGCAGGCGCAGTACGTCCGTCTCGGCGGAGGTGGCGAGCGGCTTCAGCGCCCCGGGATCGTCGGCGACCGTGGCCTGCGAGGCACTGATCATCGTGGCGGCGGCGGTGAGGGCGAGGGCGGTCCCGGCCAGGAAGGCACGTGCCGCTCTGCCCCGCTTCTGCCTGCGGTGTCTGCCGCGCTGCGTCATGTCGTCCTCCCGAGGCGGGCCAACTGCGCCTGGTGATCCGTACGTTGACCAAGGAGCAGGTGGGGTGGCCCGTAGAGCGATGCTACGGCAGTCGGGCCCCGCCGGTGACGAAGAACCTGCAAATATGCGAAAGATGCCGCCTGTTGGGTGTCTCAGGGCAGGTGTGCGGACAACCGTTTGCCGGTCACCGCGGGCGCCGTCGAGTGCGGCAGCAGGTCGTGCGGGTCGTCGGGACGCAGGACCTCGACCTCCGCGCCCTCGCAGAAACGATAAGGCCGGTGTTCCAGAAGTCCCCCGAGATACCGGCGTACCCGGGACATCTCCGCGCGCACCGTCACCCTGCGCTCCGGGTCGCCGAACATGTCCTCGGCCAGGCCCGCCGCACTGCGCCCGCCCCGGTGCACGGCCAGCAGATACAGCAACTCGGCGTGCCGCGGACTCAGTTCATGGCTCCACGACCCGGCGATCCCGGACACCGTCACCGACCAGCGGCGCGGCTGCGACAGATCCAGCACGATCCGGGTGGCGCCCTCCGGCACCGGCTCCGCCACCGCCCGCACCAGCCAGCCCCCGGCGAGCGGCTCCACCGAGCACAGGCCCAGCGTCGGCAGCCACCGTCGGCCCGCCCTCAACGACTTGGGCAGCCCGATCCGGTTCTGGTACGGCATCCCGCTCACCGCGGCCGTCCAGCCGTCCCCGTCCACCACCAGGGCCCGGCCGCCGAGCCGCGCCAGCACCGGCGCCCCCACCGCACGCAGTTGCTCCAGGGAGGCCTGGTGCAGCTCCCGCAGCCGGGCCTCGGCGAGCTTGGCCACCGAGTCGACCCAGGCGAGCGTGGCCGGGTGCATCGTGTCCAGCGGCCCGCTCACGTCCACCACACCGATCAGCCGGCCGTCCCGCGGGTCCGTGATCGGCGCCCCGCTACAGGTCCAGGAGGTCTGCGACCGCACGAAGTGCTCGGAGGCGAAGACCTGCACCGGCCGGCGGGCCACCACCGGGGTGCCGATGCCGTTGGTGCCGATGACGTTCTCCCGCCAGTCCGCGCCGAGTTCGAAGCCGGTCCCGTCGGCCTTGCGCAGCACCGGGGAACTGCCCTCCCGCCACAGCACCCGGCCCTCCTCGTCGGCGACCACCATGATGTGGTGGGCGACGTCCGCGACCGACAGCAGCCCCTGCCGCAGCACCGGCAGCACATGCCGCAGCACCGAGGTCTCGCGCCGCCGCTGCACCTCCTCCAGGGACAGCAGCCCGGTCCGGAAGTCATGGTCGGGATCGACCCCGCTGCGCAGCATCCGGCCCCAGGACTGCTCGATCACCGGACGGGGTGCGAGCGGGGCGCGCTGCCCGGAGAGGGCGGCGGAGCGCATGTCGCTGAGCACCCGTGCCGCACGCGCCGCGTCCACGGCGGCGAGCTGGGTGACGTCCGTCGGCGAGTGCGCCACGGGATCCTCCCGGATGAGGGGCTGATGAAGGACTTCGGACAACCGGTTCCTCGTCGCCTTTCGGCCACATGCGCGACGCCCGTCCTGACTGTTCGTCTCATAGTGCCTTTCGGGCCTCGCGGAGGGACACAGTCCGGCCACAGTCAGCAGCAAGTTGCAACCCCCTGCAACCCTGGTGGACGGCCAGGGCTTGTTTGAAACTTGAGCGACGCCGTCCCGAGCGGCGTTCGCGGCCTCGAACGGGCCACGGTGGGGGTGGTGCCGTGTCGGCGCAGCACCACCCCCTCCCTACCGGGGGCAGGTCTCAGGCCTGCGGCCTGGACCTGTCCACCACCGACGCCAAGTCCAAGGTCGAAGGCAGGGTGCCGAACGCTGTGCCTGCGTCGCCGCCCAGGCGGGACGCGCAGAACGCGTCGGCCACCTCCGGTGGGGCGAAGCGGACCAGCAGTGAGCCCTGGAGCACGAGAGCGAGCCGCTCGGTGAGCCGGCGGGCCCTTGCCTCGATGCCCTCCAGATCGGCCAGTTCCGTCAGCAGGTCCTTGATCGCGCCGTCGAGGCGGTGGTCGGCGCCGCGGGCCTTGCCGACCTCCTGGAGGTAGGCGTTGAGGGCGAGGGGCTCGCGTTGCAGGGCGCGCAGGACGTCCAGGGCCTGGATGTTGCCCGCGCCCTCCCAGATCGAGTTCAGCGGGGATTCGCGTACCAGGCGCGGCATGCCGGAGTCCTCGACGTAGCCGTTTCCGCCCAGGCACTCCGAGGCCTCCAGGGCCACCGCGGGGCAGCGCTTGGTCACCCAGTACTTGGCGGCCGGCACCGCGATCCGCAGGAAGGCCCGCTCCTGTTCGCCGCCGTCGTCGTAGGCCGCCGCGAGCCGCAGCGCGAGGGTGGTCGCCGCCTCGGACTCCAGGGCGAGATCGGCGAGAACGTTGCGCATCAGCGGCTTGTCGACGAGCTTGCCGCCGAAGGCCTCGCGGTACGTGCAGTGGTGGACGGCCTGAGTGACGGCCTGCCGCATCAGACCCGCCGAACCGAGCACGCAGTCGAGCCGGGTCGCCGCGACCATCTCGATGATGGTCCGCACGCCCCGGTCCTCCTCGCCGACCCTGCGGGCCCAGGTGCCGTCGAACTCAACCTCGGCGGAGGCGTTGGAGCGGTTGCCGAGCTTGTCCTTGAGGCGCTGGATCTCGAACGGGTTGCGGGTGCCGTCGTCCAGGACGCGCGGGACGAGGAAGCAGGTCAGGCCGTCGGGAGCCTGGGCCAGGACGAGGAAGCCGTCGGACATGGGGGCCGAGCAGAACCACTTGTGGCCGGTCAGCTCGTAGGCGCCGTCCTCGGCCAGCGGGGTGGCCCGGGTGGTGCCCGCCCGTACGTCGCTGCCGCCCTGCTTCTCCGTCATCCCCATGCCGAACAGGGCGCCCGCCTTCTGGTGCGCGGGCCGCAGTTCACGGTCGTAGACCATCGAGGTCAGCCGGGGCTCCCACGCCTCGGCGAGGGCGGGGTCCGTGCGGAGCGCGGGGACGGCGGCGTGGGTCATCGACAGGGGGCAGAGGTTGCCGGCGTCGACCTGGGTCCAGATCAGGAACGCGGCGGCTCGGCGGACGTGGCCGGCGGGGCGGGTCCAGGCGGCGGTGAGGCCGGCGGAGACGCCCTTGCCGAGGAGGCGGTGCCAGGCGGGGTGGAAGTCGACCTCGTCGACGCGGTGGCCGTAGCGGTCGTGGGTCCTCAGACGGGGTGGGTTCTCGTTGGCCTGTGCGCCCCATTCCTGGACCTGGGCGGAGCCGGACGTTTTGCCCAGCGCGGCCAGCTCGCCGCGCACCTCGTCCAGGAGGGCGGGATCCGTGTGGCGTTCCACGGCCGCCACCAGGGCTTTGTCGGCTGTGTAGACGTCGTGGCCGATCAGGGGTGGGGGCTGGTTGGTCACGGTGTGCGTGGTGCCTGCCATGTTTGCGAACCTACCCGGTGGCGGGGGAGCGATGTACTTCTCCGGGTGCGGGTCCGTCGTGGTCGATCGCGCTGGCGCGGCGGCAGCCGCACATCGATACAGCGCCTCGCCCCCTTACCGGGCGCTGTCATCAGGCCTGCCGATTCAGACTCCGGAAGGCCGAGCGCGGATCGCAGGTCAACGGACGTGCTCCCCCGCGTCGACCGGCGCCGACCCGCGGAAGCCCCGGATCTTCACCTGGGTGTCCGGCGGCCGAGGAACTCCAGCTTCCCGTCGGGCAGCCAGCGCCCGTGGACCCCGCTGCGGTACAGCCGCTCCCCGGGCCGGTACGGGTCCTCGGTGAACGCCGCCTTCGTGCGCTCGGGATCGTTGACGTACCCGCGGCCCACGCACACCCCGGAGAAGACGATCTCGCCGGGCGCGCCCAGCGGCACCGGCACCAGCTGCTCGTCGACGACGTAGATCCGCACGTTCGCGATCGGCCGTCCGAGTGGCACCCGGGCCTCGTCCGGCACCCGGTCCATGACCTCGTGGTTGGTGTCGTCCGAGGTCTCCGTCAGACCGTAGGTGCTGACGAGCGGGATCCCGGTCCGGGCCGCGAACCAGCGCTCCACCAGCTCCTTCCTCACCGCCTCCCCGGTCACCGACACCCGGCGCAGATGGGGCAGTTCACGCGGCCGCCGCTCCCACTCGGCCAGTACCGCCTCCAGATACGACGGCACCACCTGGAGCACATTGACCCGGCCGCGCTCGATCGTGTCCACGAACCGCGGCACGTCCAGGATCGTGTCCTGTCCGACCAGCAGCGTCCGTCCGCCCACCAGCAGCGCGGCCAGCAGCTGCCACAGGGAGGTGTCGAAGCGCTGCGGCGCGGTCTGTGCGACCACCTGCCCGGGGCCGATGTCCAGGTCCTCCAGTTTGGCGAGGACGTGGTTGAGGAAACCGGCGTGCTCGCACATGGCGCCCTTGGGTTCGTCCGTGGAGCCCGACGTGAAGCAGATGTAGGCCAGTCGGTCCGCCGCGACGGGGACACCGAGGTCGGTGTCGGCGTGGCCCTCCTCGTAGGCGGCCGCCACCGAGTCCTTGGTGAGGACGAGGTCGTAGTCCGCCCGGGACAGGATCGCCCTGACGCGCCCGGCAGGGAAGTGCGGCTCGATCGGCAGATACACACCGCCCGCCTTGAGGACGCCGAGCACGGCGGCCGGCCAGTCGAGGTTGCGCTCCATGATCACGGCGACGACGCCCTCGGGCCGCAGTCCGTGCTCCAGCAGGGCCCGGCCGATGCGGTTCGCCCGGGAGTTGAGTTCGCCGTACGTCCACTGCCTGCCCTCTGCCACGACGGCCACGGTGTCGGGGTGGGCCGCCGCCCGCTCCTCGAACAGCTCGTGCACCCGCCGGTCCGGCAGCGCGCGTCGCGGCCCCGCCAACTCCTCCAGCTGGAAGTGGAGTTCGGCCTCGGACAGCAGGCTCCGCCGGACCGGTGCGGTGAGCGCGGCCAGGTGGTAGCCGGCGATCCGGGCGGCGGCCTCGCGGTCGAGGACGTCGGTGCGGTAGCGCAGGCGCAGCACGCCGCCGGTCACGGCGACGTGGAGCACGCTGTCGTCGTGGTCGGCACAGAAGCCGGCGAGCACCTTGTCATGGGCGGCCCGTACGGCCGTCGCGTCCACCGACAGGCCTTCGGGCAGCGGGAGTTCGTACACCGCCGTGCCGGGCCTCGGGTCGCGGGTCCAGTGCGGGATCGTGTTCACGGCCTTACCTCCCCGCCGCCGATCGAGGCACCGTCGTCGAGGCCGTAGGAGCCGAGCCGGCGGCCGAGTCCGGCGCGCTCGCGCAGACGGTCGACGAAGAAGTGGCTGTCGGGCGGTGCATGGTCCACATGGACGACACCGGCCTGGACTTCTGCGAGAACATGTTCAGTGCCGTTCGGCACGAGAGCTCCTCGGTGATTGGTGCAGTTCCCCGGGGGCGGTGAGAAATGCGGTGCGACATGTTCTGGAAGTGCGGGGAGTGGCCGCGGAAAAGGGCGTGTCACACGCAACGCGGCTGGAAAGGGCCATGGTCAGTGACCCGTGAATTCCCCCGTGTGTGTGCGCCCGAGTGATCCTCGGCATGCGCGACGAATGCAGTCAGGATTGTTTCGGCGGATTCATGAACACTTCAAGAGATTTCCGGTCATTGGCCCATTTCCGGACCCTGGGAATTCCCGGATCAGGGTGTTCACATCGGTGACCGAACATTTCGGCCAACGAGGACATGACAGGAAAACGGTTCGAATCGCCTAGGTGCTCACACAGGCCCGGTGGCCACCCGGGGGATGAGCGCAGCCTCCCGCGACGGATACCTTTAGGGCGTGCAGCCAGCAAGTGAATCCCCCCAGCGGCCCCCCTCCGGCCGCCTCCACCGGGCGCGTGCCCTCTATCGGGACGTCTCCAAGCGCAGGACCGCCTGGCTGCTGATCAAGGACACCGTCAATTCGTGCATGGAGTACCGCATCCTGGGCCTCGCGGCCGAGGCCGCGTTCTTCACGCTGCTGTCCGTGCCGCCGCTGCTGCTCAGCATGATCGGCCTGCTCGGCTACGTCGACGACTGGACCGGCACCGACAGCATCAGCAGCCTTGAGGCCAACCTCCTGGAGGCCTCGCGCACCGTCCTGTCCGACAAGGGCGTACGGCAGATCGCGCAGCCGATCCTCGACGACGTGATGAACGGCGGCCGTCCCGACGTCATCTCCATAGGCTTCCTCTTCGCCCTGTGGTCCGGCTCCCGCGCGGTCAACGTCTTCATCGACACCATCACCGTCATGTACGGCCTCGACGGCGTCCGGGGGATCGTCAAGACCCGCCTGGTGGCGTTCCTGCTCTTCCTCGCGGCCCTGCTGATCGGCTCCATCGCGCTGCCGCTGATGGTCGCGGGACCGGACGCGGTGGTACGGATCGTGCCGTGGTCGGAGACCCTCGTGCAGATCCTGTACTGGCCGGTGGTGATCGTCCTGTCGATCGCCTTCCTGACCACGCTGTACCACGTGTCCGTCCCCGTCCGCTCCCCCTGGATCGAGGACGTGCCCGGCGCGCTGGTCGCCCTCGCCATGTGGGTGCTCGGCAGCTTCCTGCTGCGCATCTACCTCACGAACACCATCGAGGGCGCGTCGATCTACGGCTCCCTCGCCGCCGCCGTCGCCGTCATGCTGTGGATCGGCGTCTCCGCCTTCGCCGTCCTCGTAGGCGCCGCGGTCAACGCCGCGATCGACCGTGTCTGGCCGGCCGCCGCGACGGCGGCGGCCCGCGCCGCGAACGAGAGGGTCCGCGAGGCGCAGGTCGCCGAGTACGTCGCCCGTGCCGCGGCCCACCGCGACATCGACCCGGAGGACCCCGACATGCCCTCGGAGTTCCCGGAGCGGTGGTCGCGGTTCCTGCCACCGGAGGACGTGACGTCGAGACTGCGGACGCACGTGAAGAGCACGCATCCGCCGCACAAGGAGGACGGTTCCTAGAGGTCTAGAGGTGTGGGGTGGCCGGGGGAACCTCAGGGGCGCGGGACTGTATCGGTGCGCGGCTCCGCCGCGGGGCGCGACCGGCCACGAACGACCGGCACCCGGCAGCGCTCCCGCACCCGCGTGGCGCTACCCCTTCCACACCCCCGCCGCCGCGGCCTCCCGTACGAAGTCCCCGAACTCCCGAGGCGCACGCCCCAGCACCTCCCGGACCCCGTCCGTGAGACGCGCGTTCCGCCCGTCGAGCAACCCCTCGAACACCTCCACCAGGAACTCCGCCTCCTCGGGCGGCACCCCGAACCCCACCAGCGCCTCCCCGTACTCCCGCGCCGCAACCGGGATGTACACCAGTTCCCTCCCGGCGGCCTCGGCGATCTCCGCCACCGCCTCCCGGAACGACAGCAACCGGGGCCCGGTGAGCTCCAGCGTCCGCCCCACATAGGCGTCCCCGGACGTCAACGCCACCGCCACCACATCCGCGATGTCCCGCACGTCGAGGAACGGCTCCGGCACCTCACCCGCAGGAAACGCCAGCTCCCCCCGCCGCAACTCCTCCACCAGCGGCCCCTCACTGAAGTTCTGCGAGAACCACGACGCCCGTACGACCGTCCAGTCCGCCCCCGACGACCTCAGCGCCTCCTCCGTCGCCAGCGCCTGCGTCTCACCCCGCGCCGACAGCAGCACCAGCCGCCGTACGCCGAGTCCGACCGCCTCCCGGGCGAGCGCCCCGATTGCCTCGGCCGCCGCCGGGGAACCGACGTCGGACGGGTACATCAGATACGCCGCGTCCGCGTCCCGCAGGACCTCCGCCCAGGTCGTCGGGTCCTCCCAGTCGAAGCCCTGGGCCCGGGACGCCGCCCGCACCTCGAACCCCGCCGCCCCTACCGCCTGAGCCACCCGGCTGCCCGTACGACCCGAGGCGCCGGTCACCACCACTGTCTGCTTCGCCGTGTTGTCTGCCATGCCTCCAGTCAACGGCCGCACGCCCCAAGACCCCATCGCTGAACGGCTCATTCCCATACGCGGCCGTCTACGCTGGCCGCATGGACGCTCTCGCAGGCCTCTTGGAGGGCCCCCGCGCGCGGGGCGCCTTCATGATCCGAGCGTGTTTCGAACCCCCCTGGTGCGTACGCATCGAGGACCGTGCCCCCCTCACCGTCATGCTCATGATCCGCGGCGAGGCGTGGATCATGCCGGACGCCGGAGAGCGAAGCGAGATGGGGATCCCCCCGGCCGAAGGCCGGGGGAGGGTCCGGCTGCGCGCCGGCGACCTCGCCATCGCCCGCGGCCCCGACCCCTACACCTGCGCCGACGACCCCGGCACGGCACCGCAGGCGGTGATCCTGCCGGGCGCCGAGTGCCACTACCCCGACGGGCGCGCCCTGAACGGCTCCATGGACCTGGGCGTACGCACCTGGGGCGACCGGCTCGACGGGTCGGCCGTGATGCTCATCGGCACGTACCTGTGGCAGGGCGAGGTCAGCGGAAGGCTCCTCGACGCGCTGCCGCCCCTGCTCACGCTCACCTCCGACGTGTGGGACTGCCCGCTCACGCCGTTCCTCATGGAGGAGATCGTGCGCGACGAACCCGGCCAGGAGGTCGTCCTCGACCGGCTGCTCGACCTGCTGGTCATCGCGGCACTGCGGGCGTGGTTCTCCCGTCCCGAGGCGGCGGCACCGGCCTGGTACCGGGCGATGGCGGACCCGGTCGTCGGGCGGGTGCTGCGACTCGTCCAGGACGATCCGGCACACCCCTGGACGGTGGCGTCCCTCGCGGCGAAAGCCGGGGTGTCCCGGGCCGCGCTCGCCCGGCGGTTCACGGAGCTGGTGGGGGAGCCGCCGATGACGTATCTGACGGGGTGGCGGCTGGCGTTGGCGGCGGACCGGCTGCGGGACAGCGACGCGACGCTCGATGCGATCGCCCGGCAGGTGGGGTACGGGAGTGCGTTCGCGTTGTCGAGTGCGTTCAAGCGGGTGTACGGGGTGAGTCCGCAGGAGCATCGGGGGAGGCCGGCGTAGGAGCGTCGGCGGGTGCGGGGCCTGGGTGGTGGCTCGCGCCCGTGGGTGGGTGCCGCCTAGCCTGGTTCTCATGTACGCGGAGTGGGCCTCCCGGCTCGACGGTGCCGTCGTCTGGACCAATACCCCGTCCGGATCCGGCCCCGGGCGCGTTCTGCCCGACGGGTGCATGGATCTGCTGTGGCACGAAGGGCGGCTGCTTGTCGCCGGGCCCGACACGCGCGCGTACGTCACCGAAGGCGCGCCGAGCGCATGGGCGGGAGTTCGCTTCTTTCCCGGTACCGCGCCCGCGCTCCTCGGCGTTCCCGCCCGCGAGCTGCTCGACCGGCGCGTCGACCTCGCCGACCTCTGGCCCGCCGCCGAGGTACGGCGGCTCACCGCGCGCGTGAACGCGGCCGCTGATCCGGCGAGCGGGCTCGAAGAGGTCGCGTTGGGACGGGCGGCCGATGCCGAACCCGGCGATCCTCTGCTACGACATGTCGTGGAGGCCCTCGACGCGGGCCGGCCGGTCGCCGCCACCGCCGACGAACTCGCCCTCGGCGCCCGCCAGTTGCACCGCAGATGCCTCACCGCGTTCGGGTACGGCCCCAAGACCCTGGCCCGGGTGCTGCGGCTCCAGCGGGCGCTCGGCCTGGCTCGGCGCGGAGTGCCGTACGCGGACACGGCGGTGCGCGCAGGCTTCGCCGACCAGGCTCATCTGGCGCGGGACGTCAAGGAGTTGGCCGGTGTGCCGCTGACCGAACTACTGGGCCGGGGGTAGCGGCGCGAACAGGTCGACGCCGTTGCCGTCCGGGTCGAGCAGGCTCGCGTACCGCTGGCCCCAGACCGCGTCCCACGGCTTCAGCTCACCGTGGTGACCGGCGCCCACCAGCTCCTCGTAGACCGCATCCACCTCGGCGGGACTGTCACAGCGCAGGGCAAGCCCCGTGCGACCGCCGCCGGTCGGCGGCCGCCAGCCCGCGTGGAAGGAGCGCACCACCTCCTCGGTGTCCAGCAACATCCGCAGCCCGCCCGGCAGTTGAGCCTCGACATGCCCCTCCTGCTCGGCGCCCTCGGGGAACTCGAACCCCAGGCGGCGGTAGAAGGCGACGGAGGCGGCCATGTCGGAGACGATCAGACCGATGGCATCGAAACGTGGAGTCATGCGGCCACCGTAGGCAGCACGGGGGCGGCCGGTCTTGAAGGAATCGGACATGTCGTCGCGATGCTGCCCGCCGTCAGTCGAAGCGGACCGGCCCCAGCGGACTGTCCACCGTGAAGGAGAGCCCCACCGGCCCCTCGGTGACGGTGAGTTCGGTGTCCAGCGCCGCAAGCAGCACGCGGATCTCGTCCGGGTCGGGCGCGGTCGCGGACAGCTCCAGCAGGGGAGTGGCGGGCAGGCCGGAGGCGGAGGGGTGGACCGCGGTGCCCCAGTCGATGAGGAACGGCACCAGACCGGAGGGGTGCTGGGTCTCGCCGTCCGTCAGCCGCCACTCCAGCAGGGTGCCGTCCGGTCTGCGACGGCTCATCGGATGCACCGCGCCCGGGTCGTACCCCCGGGCCCGGGCGGCCGCGACCGCCGCGTCCAGGTCCGGCGGACTGATCGCCCAGGTCACCGTGCGGGGCGTGGCCAGGGTGTCCACGTCGAAGGGGCGCGGCCCCTGCGGCTCGGGCTGCTCCGGGTCCGGGCCGACGATCTCCAGATAGCCGGTGCCGCCCAGCGACACCAGGTGGTTGCGGGTGCCGAACCCGATGTGCACCCCGCCGGGAGCGGGCGCCACACCGGTCCGCCGGGTGAAGTCGGCGACCGTCGCCGCCAGATCGGGAGTTGCGAGGACAAGGTGGTCAAGTCGTGCGGGAATGGTGTTCATCGTGCAGTCGAGGCTACGCAGACCGGCCTCCGGGATGGAACACCTGAGCGGCGGCCGGTCGCCGCTCGGGGTGTCGAGTGGCTGAGCGAAATTCTCGGCTCGATCACTTCAGCGGGACCTGGACCGCCCGCGGCATAGGGTCGCCGACATGGCACCTCGACTCCTCGTCTACACCCGCACCACCGACTACCGCCACGACTCCATCCCGGCCGGCATCGCCGCCGTACGCACCCTCGGCGGCTTCGAGGTCGACGCGAGCGAGGACCCGACGGCACTGGAGTCACCCCTGGAGCGGTACGCCGCGATCGTCTTCCTCTCCACCAGCGGCGAGGTCCTCACCCCGACAGGCCGCGAACGCCTCGCCAGGTATGTCGAGTCGGGCGGCGGCTTCGTGGGCGTGCACGCGGCGGCCTGCACCGAGTACGACTGGCCTTACTACGGCGAACTGTTGGGCGCCCGCTTCGACCGGCACCCCGACTACCAGCCCGGCAAGGCCGTCGTCGAGGACCACGAGCACCCGGCCACCCGACACCTGCCCGCCGTATGGGACTTCACCGACGAGTGGTACGACTTCCGCACCAACCCCCGTGGCACGGTACGGGTGTTGGCCCGCGCCGACGAGTCGTCCTACGACGGCGGTGGCATGGGCGCCGACCATCCGCTGGTGTGGTGCCGCGAACAGGGCGCGGGCCGGGTCTTCTACACGGCGCTGGGCCATGCCGCCGAGGCGTATGAGGACCCCGACTTCCGGGCGCATCTACGGGGCGGGATCGGGTGGGCGGCCCGGTTGGAGGGTTGAGGTCCCGACCCTGGTCAGCAGTCACAGAAAACCCTTTAGGCTGCTGTCGTCGCACGGGTGATCGGATCGGCGCGACAGGGGAGCAGGGGGACAGGTGAACAACGCGGCTGACGTGTTCCAGCCACTTCAGGTGGAGGATCCGCCCGTGGTGGCCGGTTACCGTCTCGCCGCCCGGCTCGGCGCGGGTGGCATGGGTCGGGTCTATCTGTCGCACACGGCGGGCGGCCGACCGGTGGCGATCAAGGTGGTACGTCCGGAGCTGGCCGACGACCCGGACTTCCGGCGGCGCTTCGGCCGGGAGATCAAGGCGGCCCGGCGGGTGCGGGGCGCCTACACCGCCGAGCTCATCGACGCCGACGCGGACGCCCGTCCGCCCTGGCTGGCCACGCTCTACGTCCCCGGACCTTCCCTCGCGGAAGCCGTCCACCGACGCGGCCCGCTGCCGGTGCCGGCGGTGCTGTGGCTGATGGCGGGCGTGGCCGAGGCGCTCCAGGCGATCCACGGCGAGGGGATCGTCCACCGGGACCTGAAGCCCTCCAACGTGCTGTTGGCCGCCGACGGCCCCCGGGTCATCGACTTCGGTATCTCCCTGGCCGCCGACACCACGGCGTACACGGCCACGGGAGCCGCCGTCGGCACACCGCAGTTCATGGCCCCCGAGCAGGCGGTCGCCGGCGAGATCACACCGGCGACGGACGTCTTCGCGCTGGGCCAGACCGCGGCCTTCGCGGCCCTGGGCTCACCGCTCTACGGCGACGGCCCCTCGGCCACGATCCTCTACCGCATCGTCCACTCCGACCCCGACCTGTCCCGGCTGCCGGAGTCGCTCCGGCCGCTGATCGAGCGGTGCCTCGCCAAGGCCCCCCAGGACCGGGCCACCCTCGCCGAGGTCGTCGAGTGGTGCCAGCAGCGGCTCGGCCGGGACGCGGATGCTGGCGGCGGACCGGCGGTGTGGCAGGAGATCACAGGGCCCGAGGTGGCCGTCCCGGCCCCGGTCCCCGACCCGACGCCGGTCCACACGATGCCGCTGATCGCCCCGGCGCGGGCGACGGTACCGGTGGTGCCGGAACAGCGGCGGGGGCGTCGTCGTACGGCGCTGATCGCGGGCGGGGTTGTGGCCGCGGGCGCGTTGCTGGTGACGGGGCTTGTGTGGAAGGCCGGGGGAGGGGCGGACGGGGCCGGGGGGCTGGGTCCGACCACGTCTTCCTCGACGCCGGGTGCGACGGCTTCGGGGCGGACGGCGGGGGCGTCGGCGTCGGCCGGGGCGGACACGGAGGTCGAGGATGCGGCGGAAGAGGCGCCGAGTTCCTCCTCGGCCTCGACGTCCGCCGGGCAGCCTCGGGCGATATCGGCGGACGTGCCCCAGATGCTGACCGAGAAGAACTCCCTGTACCTCCATGACGGCAAACGCCCGGCGACCCGCGAGGACCGCAAGGGCGACGTCCGCTTCACCTGCAAATCCGTCGGTTGCACGCTGCAGAGCGACGACAGCTTGATCGTCCAGTACATGGCCGAGGAACCGGGTACCACCTTGGGGGACTGCCGTTGGATCCTCGGTGGCGCCGAGGACGAGGGCGGCGAGATCTACCAAGACTTCCCGCTGGCCGCCGCTGCCGCCGGCAGCGAGTTCTGCGTCAGGCACCCCTCCGGAGACATCGCGTTGCTCGTGGTCCAGGTGAAGAACACCGCGCTGTGGGACACACCCGGAATCAGCTCCCTGACGGCGGACGTGACGGTCTGGCGGGCCACGTAGATCCCCGTCAGGGACCCGCCGACCCACCCCTACCCCCGAGGCCGCCCCGTACTGGCCCGCTCCACCAACCGCGTCGACAGTTCCGTCCGCGTCCCCTCCGGCCGCTTCCCCTCCATCATCCGCACCAGCAGCCGCGTAGCCGTCGCCGCCATCTCCGACAGCGGCTGGCGGACGGTGGTGAGGGCGGGGCTGGCCCAGCGGGACTCGGGGAGGTCGTCGAAGCCGACGACGCTCAGGTCGTCCGGGATGCTCAACCCCCGTTCCGCCAGGGCCTCGTAGACGCCGAGGGCCATTCGGTCGGAGCAGACGAAGACGGCGGTGGGCGGCTCGGGAAGGTCGAGGAGTTCCCGCATGCGGTCGCGGGCGACGGACTCGTCGAACCCGGCGTGGCGTACGTACTCCGGCCGCTGCCGCACCCCCGCCGACGCGAGCGCCGAACGGTAGCCGGCCACCCGCGCGGTGCTGCACATCTTGCGCCGGCTCACGGCGATCACCGCGATCCGCTCATGGCCCAGTGCCAGCAGATGCTCGGTCGCGGCCATCCCGCCCTGCCAGTTCGCCGCACCCACCGACACCACGCCCGCGGGCGGTTCCAGCACGGGGTCGATCATCACGAACGGGATGCGGTGCTGCTCCAGCCACGCGTACTGGGATGCCGTCAGCTCGGCCAGATTGAACAACACCCCTGACGAACCACGGGCGATGAGCTTGTCCAGCCACCCCCGCTCCGGCCGCCCGCACCGTCGGCGGGTCAGCCCGGCCGACACCACCACCTCCAGGCCCGCGTCGTGCGCGGCCTCCTCCACACCGTGCAGCACCGCCCCCGACCAGGAGCTGTTGAGCGAGTGCACGACGAGGTCGACCAGCGCCGGCGGCTTCGCCGCGTCGAAGCGGGGTCTGCGGACATAGCCGAGCCGGTCCAGGGCCTCGGTGACCCGGCGGCGGGTCTCGGGAGCGACGTCCTCCCGCCCGTTGACGACCTTGGAGGCGGTGGGCACGGACACCCCGGCCTCCCGTGCCACGACCGCCAGCGTCGGCCCGGCCGCCACGCTCGCACTCCCCGTACGGACCATCGGGAACCACCTCTCCGGCCCGCCCGAGGGCCATGGAAAGTATTCGACCAAGGCGGATAGTAAGCGCTTCCTACCCTAGGTTCGCCGCGGAAAGTCGGGAAGAGGCCGAGGGGTACCGGCAGGTCAGCCGAAACCCTGTGAAATCGGCGCTGAACGACGCGTCGACCACGTCCACGGCATGGACTCCACCGCAGCCGGCGCGCGTCGATCACTGCGCACCGCACACCGTGTACAGGCGGTAGCGGACTGTATGCGATGTACCTCGAACAGCCTCCAGTTCGCCCCGTGCACCGGAATAGCGCGCCGTGATGTGGTGCTCTGTTGTTACCGGTGCATGAGCGCGGCGAGGAGGCTGGTGGTCGAATGACGGCAGCAGTCCAGAAGGATCCCGTGGTGAACACGCCGTACGGAGCCGTCCGCGGCCGTCATGAGAACGGGATCGTGGTGTTCCGGGGCATTCCCTACGCGGCGCCCCCCTTCGGCCCCCGAAGGTTCCGGCCGCCCCTCCCGCCCGAGCCGTGGGACGGGGTGCGGGACGCGGGGGCCTTCGGGCCGACGGCGCCGAAACCGCCGTACTCGGAAGCCTTCGCGCAGTACCTGTCCGACCCGATCGTGCCCGGCGACGACTGTCTCAACCTCAACGTATGGACACCGGAGCCGGGCAGCGGGGCCCGCCTCCCGGTCCTCGTCTGGCTGCACGGCGGCGCCCTGACCAGGGGATCCTCCGCCGTGCCGGTGTACGACGGGCGTGCCTTCGCCCGTGACGGCGTCGTCTTCGTCTCCGTGAACTACCGGCTGGGAGTCGAGGGCTACGGCCTGTTCCCGGACGCCCCCGCCAACCCGGGCCTGCGCGACCAGCTCGCCGCACTGGAGTGGGTGCACCGGTCGATCGAGGCCTTCGGCGGCGACCCCGCCCGCATCACCCTCGCGGGCCAGTCCGCGGGCGCCATCAGCACCGGCGCCCTGCTCGCCGCACCGCAGGCCCAGGGCCTGGTGCGGCGCGCGATCCTCCAGAGCGGTCCGCCCGAGGCCGCCGACCGCGACAAGGTACGGCGGATGGTGCGCCGGATGGCCACCCGGCTGAGGATCCCCGCCACCGCGGCCGCCTTCGCCGAGGTCGACCGCGACCTGCTGCTGCGCACCCAGGGCGAGGTCGGCCGGCTCAGCAGCCCGGTGCTCGGCGGCCCCGCCTTCGGCATCGTCGTCGACGGCGACCTCGTCCCCCGCGACCCCCTGGAGGCCCTCGTCGAGGGCGGCGCGGCCCGTGACGTCGACCTGATGGCCGGCTGGACCCGCGACGAGTACCGGCTCTGGCTGGTCCCCGGCGGCCTCCTGGAACGCGTCGACCGCCTCGGCGCCGTCGCCCTGGCCGGCGCCATGGCCCGCTGTCACACCGGCCACGAGGTACCGCGCGGATACCGCATGCTGCACCCCGACGCCGGTACCGCCGAGATCGTCGGCCAGATGGTCACCGACCATCTGCTGCGGATACCCCTGCACCGCCTGGCCGACGCCCGCCCCGGCAGCGCGTACGTCTACGAGTTCGCCTGGCCCTCCAACCTTCCCGACCTCGGCTCCTGCCACGCCCTGGAACTGGGCTTCGTCTTCGACACGGGCGACAGCCCCGAGTCGGCCAAGCTCGCCGGGGAGGGAGCGCCGCACGAGCTGGCCGAGGCCATGCACGGGGCGTGGGTGCGGTTCGCGGTCGACGGGGATCCGGGCTGGGAGGCGTGGGACGAGACGCACCCGGTGCGGATCTTCGGCGACATCGGTGACGGTCGGTCGGACTACGCGATCGACGGCCGGCAGCAGTGGACAGCCGACGGTCGCCCGGATTTCGCATACAGTCCGCCGTACACGGCACACGGTCCCCGCGATGCCGGTTTCGCCCTCTGGACCGCCGACGTCACCCCTCCGGAATCCACACCCGCATCGGCCCCTCCTGACGGTTCGCCCACGCGTAGTACGGAACTGCGGTCAGTGGTACGACGTCTCCGCCTCCCCGGCGCCGTCCGTCGGCAGTGACGACAGCGACCCCGCCCAGCAGCTCGGGATCGTGCCGGACCGAGAGGCGGGATCCGTAGGGGAGGGTCAGGTCCTCGAAGCGGATGCCGGGCTGCTGGTCCACTCCCTCCAGGCAGTGGACCAGGGGGCCGCGTTCGATGGCCACGCAGCCGCGTACGGCGTCCACGTGCGGGTCGGGGCGGGTGAGCCGGGCGTCCAGTTCGAGGTCGAGGGTGAAGGTGTCACCCGGCGACCAGCGGCGACGCACCCGCAGCCAGCCGGGGAGGGTCTCGGCGGGCGGTTCGCCGTCGGGGGCCGTCGCCGTGAAGTCCGTGCACCAGGACGGGACCCGCAGCGACAGCGTCCAGTCGGCGTCCGGCGCCTCCTCGACGGTCACCGCGATCCGCCCGTCCCAGGGGTAGCCGGTCTCCACCCGGACCCGGCCGCCTCCGGCCTCGTACACGCCCGTCGCGTACTGATGGAGCTGCAACCCCTCGGCGTCGCCGCTCGCCATGTAGTGGGGGAGCGAGGCGAGCAGCCGCATGACGTTCGGCGGGCAGCAGGCGCAGCGGAACCAGGGGGTGCGGCGGGCCGTCTTGTCCGGTTCGTACGCGCCCTCGTACTCCTCGCGCACCTGGAGCGGATTGACGTACAGCCAGCTGTCGCCGTCGAGGCCGACGCCGGCCAGGAAGCCGTTGTAGAGGGTGCGTTCGACGAGGTCGGAGTACTTCGCGTCGCCGGTCAGCAGCGCCATCCGCCATGACCACTGGATCGAGGCGATGGCCGCGCAGGTCTCCGCGTAGGCCCGGTCCGGCGGGAGTTCGTACGGCTCCCCGAAGGACTCGCCCTCGTGACGGGCGCCGACCCCGCCCGTCAGATACGTCTTGGTCGCCACCATCGCGTTCCACAGTCGCTCGGCGACCGCATACAGTTCACGGTCGCCCGTCTCCGCGGCCAGGTCCGCCACACCCGCGAACAGATACAGCTGCCGTACGGCGTGACCGGAGACGGTCGTGGCCTCGCGTACCGGTATGTGGTCCTGCCAATAGGCTCGGCCCAGATGGGGGTTGACGTCGGCGTCGAGCAGCCCGTGCCCGCGCCGGTCCACGAAGTGCCCGGCCAGCTCCAGCCAGCGCCGCTCCCCGGTCTCCCGGTACAGCTCTACCAGGGCGGTCTCGATCTCGGGGTGGCCGCACACGCTGTCGATGCGCTTGCCCGGGCCGAAGACCGAGTCGATGTGGGCGGCGAACCGCTCGGCGACGTCGAGGAGTTCACGGCGTCCCGTCGCCCGGTGGTGGGCCACCGCGGCCTGGAGCAGATGGCCCGCGCAGTACAACTCGTGGCCCCAGCCCAGCTCTTGCCAGCGCCGGTCCGGGTGGGCGACCTGGTAGTACGTCTGCAGATAGCCGTCCGTGTCCTGCGCGGCGGCCAGCAGCGCGGTCAACTCGTCCACATGAGCGGCCAGTTCGGGGTCACCTGGGCGGTCCGCGAGCTGCCAGGACGCCGCCTCCAGCCACTTGTGCACGTCCGAGTCCTGGAACGGGAAGTCGCCCGCGTAGGCGCCCTTGCCGTCGGCGGCGGCGCGGAGGTTGCCGAGGTTTCCGGCCGCCTCCAGCCGGGCGGGGCCCTGGGGAATGCTGACGTCGGCGTTGGTGGTGCGGCGGGCCGCCCAGAATCCGTCGGTGATGCGGGCGGCTGTCGCGGGACGCAGGGCGGTGCGCGCGCCCGGGGTGAGACGGACGGGGCCGGTGCTCATGCGGGAGGCTCCAGGATAGAAAGCGTTTGCCGAGGTCGTGAGCATAAGAAGCAACCGGTTCCGCTACAAGAGGCCCACGGTGCCCGCGGCCGCCGCCTGCTCCTTCAGCGGCGCCACGGAGTCCCGTACCACCACATGCGTGCCCAGCAGCAGATGCTCGTCCGGGGTGTTCGGTTCGCGCCCCAGCGCGGTCCTCACGGCGAGCCTGCCCAGTTCCTCGTAGGGAACATGCACGGTCGTCAGCGCGGGATGCAGATCCCGGGCGAACGGGATGTCGTCGTACCCGGC
Organism: Streptomyces sp. NPDC001536; assembly: GCF_042894505.1. NCBI lineage: Bacteria > Bacillati > Actinomycetota > Actinomycetes > Kitasatosporales > Streptomycetaceae > Streptomyces > Streptomyces sp. NPDC001536. The sequence continues at coordinate 360,874 of NZ_JBIAVQ010000002.1, read as the reverse complement.
CGGCGACACAGCGCCCGGCACACGGAGACCCGCCTCGTGCAGCGCGGTCAGCGCGCCCGTCGCGACCATGGCGGTGGCGGCGACCACGGTCGTGAAGTCCGAGCGCCTCGCGCATCAGCCGGTGACCCGAGTCGCGGGTGAAGTCGCCGTGCAGCACGAGTTCCTCGGCGAGCTCGATGCCGCGCGCCCGGTGGGCGGCGAGATGACCGCGCTCGCGCCCCTGTTCCGCCGACCAGGATCACCGCGGCCGCCCGCTGCGCGCGCATCATCTCCACGAACTCCAGCTCGTGCCGCGCGTCGCCCTCCGTGCTGCACACCAGGCACGGATGGCCCAGCCGCGTCGCCTCACGCTCCACGCCGTGCGCCATCAGCGCGAACGACGGGCCGGTGATGTCCTCGAGCACGAACGCCAGCGCGGGCGTGCCGACGCCCGCGATCGCCTTGGCGCGCGTCGGCGACGTAGTCCATCTCGCGGACCGCCCGCATGGCCGCGCGCTCAGCCGGTGGCGGCGCCGAACCAGCGGGGCAGCCGGTCGAGCAGCTCCTTCTGGTCGTCACCGACCCACGCCACATGGCCGTCCGGCCGCAACAGCAGCGCGGGCACGTCCAGTTCCTCGCTCGCGTCGACGACATGGTCGACCCGGTCCGCCCAGCCCGCGACCGAGAGCCGGCCGCCGCCGGTCCGGTCGAGGAGCAGCCCGCGGCCGCCGTGCATCAGCTCGTAGAGGCGCCCCTGTTTCAGCTTGACGTCCCGCAGCCGCCGGCCGAGCAGTTCGTGGCCCTCGCCGACGTCGTAGCGGATGTCGAGCGCGGTGACCTTCTCGATCAGGTGCCGGGTGACGCCGTCGAAGTCCATCAGCTCCGACATCAGCCGCCGCACGGCCTGGGCGGTCGGGTCGTCGGAGATCAGCAGGTTCTGCACGCGGGTGTTGTCCAGTACGGCGGCGGCCACCGGACGCCGTTCGGCCTCGTAGCTGTCCAGCAGCCCCTCGGGAGCCCGGCCGGTGATCTCGGCGGCCAGCTTCCAGCCCAGGTTGAACGCGTCCTGGATACCGAGGTTGAGCCCCTGACCGCCCAACGGCGGGTGGACGTGCGCCGCGTCGCCGGCCAGCAGCACCCGGCCGGCCCGGTAGCGCTCGGCCAGCCGGGTGGCGTCCCCGAACCGGGAGAGCCAACGGGGCGAGTGCACCCCGAAGTCGGTGCCGGAATAGGCCCGCAACTGCTTCTTGAACTCCTCCAGGGTCGGCGGCACCGAGCGGTCCTCGGCCACCCCCTCGGCGGGTACGACGACGCGGTACCGCCCCTCCCCGACGGGCCCGAGACCGAACCGCTTCTCGGTCTGCCGGATCTCCGCCACCACAGCGGCGATCCGCTCCTGGCTCTCGGTCACCTCCATCTCGCCCAACAGCGTCTCGGTCTGGGCGGGTTCACCGGGAAAGCCGATGCCGAGCAGTTTGCGCACCGTGCTGCGCCCGCCGTCGCAGCCGACGAGATAGCGCGAGCGCAGCCGTGTGCCGTCGGCCAGTTCGACGTTCACCCCGTCCTCGTCCTGGCTCACCCCCACCACCTCGCAGCCGCGCCGGATCTCGGCACCGAGCTCGGTGGCGTGTTCGGCCAGCAGGCGGTCGGTGACGGGCTGCGGGATGCCGAGGATGTAGCCGTGTGCGGTGTCCAGTTCGGGCACCGGCTTGTCGATGGCGGCGAAGTAGCCACCGCCGACGGGGAATTGACGGCCGTGTGCGAGGAACCGCTCCAGCAGGCCGCGCTGGTCCATCACCTCGATACTGCGGACGTGGAGGCCGAGCGAGCGGACGTACGCGGCGGGCTCGGCGTCCTTCTCCAGCACGAGCACCCGCACACCGTGCAGCCGCAGCTCACCGGCCAGCATCGAGCCGGTAGGACCGCCACCGGCGATGATCACGTCGATCATGAGACCCCCATAAGCGCATGCAGTGCGCGAATCGCTGATTTCGCCAGCTTCTGGCTTCGACCGGAGATTCTGCGGCACGAGGGGGGTCTTGCCGCAAGGCCCATAGTGCGCTATAGGTTGAGAGTGGCAAGGGGCAGCAGACTCCTTGCCTTTCTCTTTGTCGCCCGGCGTCGCCCTACGCCTCGGCCAGCGTCCCCGCGATCGACGTGATCGCCTGCGGCCCCACGCGGCAGCATCCGCCGATCAGCCGGGCCCCGGACTCCCGCCAGGCGCGCACCTGGCCGGGGGCGAAGGAGGAGCGTCCGTTCCAGGTACGGGCCTCGGCGTCCCAGGCCTCGCCGCTGTTGGGATAGACGACGACCGGCTTGCCGGTGACCCGGGCGGCGATCTCGACCGCGGCGTCCACGTCCTCGGGCGCGCAGCAGTTCACACCGACCGCGATCACCTCGTCCGCGTCGGCGGCCAGGGCGAAGGCCTCCTCCAGTGGCTGGCCGGCGCGGGTGTGCCGACCGTCGATCGAATACGAAAGCCAGGCGGGTGTACGCAGTCCACGCACCGCCCGCACCAACGCCTGCGCCTCGTCCGCGTCCGGCACCGTCTCCAGAGCCAGTACGTCGGGCCCGGCGGCGGCGAGCACCTCAAGGCGGGGCCGGTGGAAACGCTCGAGCTCGTCGACGCTCAGGCCGTACCGCCCCCGGTACTCGGAGCCGTCCGCCAGCATCGCCCCGTACGGGCCGACCGACGCCGCCACCCACAGCGGCCGCGTGACGCCCTTCGCCTTCGCCTGCGAGGCCGCCTCGCGGGCCAACTCGACGCTCGCCGTGAGCAGTTCGGCCGCGCGCTCGTGCGAGATCCCGCGCTTGGCGAAGCCCTCGAAGGTGGCCTGGTAGCTGGAGGTGATCGCCACGTCCGCGCCCGCCTCGAAGTAGGCGAGATGCGCCTCGGTGATCGCCTCGGGCCGCTCGGCGAGCAGCCGCGCCGACCACAGCTCGTCGCTGAGGTCGTGTCCGGCGGACTCGAGCTGGTTGGACATGCCGCCGTCGAGCACGACGGTCCCGGCGGCGAGGGCCTCGGCGAGGGAGGAGTTGCTGGTCATGCCGTCGACGGTACTCCGGGGACGGGTCTGGGGCCGCGCTTGTCCACCTCGCGAACAGGCTCGGTGTGGCCGAACGTGATCGTGTCGCCCGCCGCCCGGCCTAGCCTTGGCGGATGCCCGCTGACACCGATGTCGTACACGCCGAGGCCGGTGACGTCCTCGGCCCCTTCTCCGGCCCGGCCCGTCTGGAACCGCTCACCCACAACCCCAGGAACGGCGTCACCGGCGGCGTCTGGGCCGTCCACGCGGGCGACCGTTCCGCCGTACTGAAGGTGCTCACCCGTACCAAGGAGGCCAGCGGTCGCTGGGCCGCCTCCGACGACCCCCGGCACTGGAACTACTGGCGGCGCGAGGCCGATGTGTACGCGTCCGGACTGGCCCAGGTCTGGGCGCCGTACGGCATCCGCGCGCCCCGGCTGCTGGCCTGCGTGGAACGGGCCGACGGGGATGTGGCGCTGTGGCTGGAACGGGTGCGGGGTGAGCCGGGCACCGGGTGGAGTGTGGCCCGGCATGTCGAGCACGCCCGTCGACTGGGTACGGCACAGGGGAGTCTGTATACCGGACAGGGGAGACTGCATACAGTCGACGAGCCATGGCTTTCGCATCGCTTCCTGCGGCAGTACGTCGGCAGCAACACCCTCGGCCAGGAACTCCTCGACGACGACGAGGCCTGGCACCAGCCCCTGGTCCGGGACCACTTCCCCGATCGCCCGGGCGTGCACCCGCCCCATGCGCCCTCGTCCCGGTCCGGCGATGCGTCTCCCGGCGTTACGCCGCGTGCCGCCCGCCCCGGCGACGGTTCCCGCGTCGGTGCCTGGCTGCCGGGACCGCCAGTCCGCTCAACAGGCCGAGCGCCAGCGCGTACGGCCACCAGCCCATGCGGTCGTCCTCCGCGGCGCCCACGGTGCGGGTCGCCACGGCGCCGGAGGATGAAGCACCGGAAGGCCAAGGGGACTTGCTCGTCGCCGTGGCCGCGCTGAGCACGACGTCGTTCCCGTCGCCCCCCTTGTAGCTGATCCGGTAGTCGGTGTCGGCGAGCCTGACCTTCGCCCCCTCCTTCAGCCCGGTGAACGTGCCACCGGTCTTCGAGTCGCCCGTGTGGTTCAGCACGGTGATCCTGCGTGCGGGCTCGGTCCCGGCGGCCGCGAGGTCCAGGCCCCCGGCCAGCCGCACCGCACCGGTCACCTTCAACGGCTTGTCGCGCAGGACGAGTTCGCCCTTCGCGCTCTGTGTGTAGTTCCCGGAGACCGTGAGCCCGCCGGCGACGACCCCGTCGTTGGTCACCGAGCCCTTCACCGTGCCCTTGCCGCTCAGCGTGGTCGCCACCCGCAGCCCCGTCGTGCCCACGTCCAGCCGGGAGCCCGCGGTGGTCAGCCGGATCGCCTTGCTGCGCCCCAGGGTCGCCCCCTGCCGCAGCGCCAGCGTGCCCTTCTTCACCGTCGTCGTCCCCGTGTACGCCACCCCGCTGCCCGTCAGGGTCGTCGTCGCGGTGCCCGCCTGGGTGACCGACCCGCTGCCGGCGATCCGGGACAGGGTCAGCGCCTTGCCGACGTTGTTCAGCACGAGCGAGCCGTTGTTCACGACCTTGTACAGACTGCCTGCGGTATACAGTCCACCGTCGCCCCCCGACCGACCGCTGCCCAGCCGCAGCACCGCGCCCTTCTCGACGGTCGTCGAGCCGTCGTAGTACTGCACGGCCGCGAACGTGACGTCGTTCCCGCGCGTCCCGGCGATCACGACGTCCCCGGCACCGGGTGCGGACAGGGTGTCGTGGAACCTGCCGCCGCCGATGGGGGCGCCCAGCGTCACCGGCCCGTTGTAGTCGAACGTGAGCAGCGAACGGGACCGCGCCGCCAGCAGGTTGATGTAGACCGTCTCCGCCGTGCCCGGCATGAAGATCTTGTTCGTCGTGCCGTCGCCCCACTGGACGTTCGCACCCTTGATGTTGGTGCCGCGCTTGTTGACGTTCTTGCGCGCGGGCGTCCAGTTCAGGGTCGGGTCGCTGAGCGAGGGGTCGGTGTCGCCGCCCTGGTTCGACCAGCTGTACTGGCCGGTCAGGATGACCTTGCTGCCCGGCCGGGACTGGACGTTGATGTCGCTGCCGTACTCGCGCTGGTAGAAGTCCATGCCCTGGGTGACGGTCTGGCCCAGCGGGGTGTCGACGGTCCAGGTGCCCTGGTTGAGGATCTTGCGGACGTTCGGCAGCGAGGTCGCGAACTCCGGTCGCCCGGCGTTGACCTGCGTGCCGTTGTCGATCACTCCGGAGAAGGTGTGGATGCCCGACAGGTCCCACGTGCCCCAGAGGAAGCGCGGCTGGGTGATCAGTCCGGAGCCGCTGATGGTGCCCAGGTTGTAGGCGGCGTTCTTGAGGGAGAGCCTCAGGGTGCCGTCGACCCGGATGTTGTCCTGGTTGAGCGCGAACTGCGGAGTGCCGTAGGGGAAATGGCCGATCAGGCCGGTCGAGCCGCCGTTGCCGTACTGGAGCGTCGCCCCGCGTGCGACCGTGATCGCGGGCGGGTCGGGGGTGGTCGTGGTGACGTAGGGATGGTTGCCGCCCTGGATCGACACCTTCTGCCGCTGCCGGGACTTCGGCAGGGTGAAGTCGCTGTCCCGGGTGAGGATCAGCGTTCCGTTGCCGCGCACGGTGAGCGTGCCCTCGCCGCGGAGGACGCCGTCGTACGTCGTCGTCCCGGAGGGGACGGTCACGACCGTGTCGCCGGCGAGCGTCACATCACGGCCCGCGAGCACGTCGGCGGTGATGTCGCGGGTGCCGGCGGCCTGCGCCGGGGGAACGGCGATCAGGAAGGCGACCGTCGCGAGGGCGCCGGCTGCGGCTGCTGTCTTGTAGGTATGGCTGCGCACGGAACGGAGACGGGTCGGACCGCTCGGGGATAACAGAAAAGTTCCCGCCCGGACGCCGCCCCGTAGAAAGCGCCTTCTTTAGTCGCGTCCGACCCGTTGACCTCCCTGTTCCCCAGCCTTACCTTTCGGCTGTTCGCAATAACAACAGATGTTCTCAATATCGAACATCGCTCTCAGGACACCCCCACCCGAGAGGCAGTCCGTATGAGCCGCACTCCCGACGTCCCCGACAGGCGACTGCTGCTGAAAGGCGCCCTGGCCGCGGGCGCCCTGGCCGCGACCCCCACCGCAGCCGCAGCCGCGCCGACCACGAAGAAGACACCCCCGTTCGTGAACCCGCTCGTCCGCAACCGCGCCGACCCCCACATCCACCGTCACTCCGACGGCCACTACTACTTCACCGCCACCGCCCCCGAGTACGACCGGATCATCCTGCGCCGCTCCCGCACCCTGAACGGGCTGACGACCGCACCCGAGTCCGTGATCTGGACCAAGCACGCGACCGGCCCCATGGGCGCCCACATCTGGGCGCCGGAGATCCACCGCATCGGCGGCAAGTGGTACATCTATTTCGCCTCCGCACCCGCCGAGAGCGTCTGGGACATCCGCATCTGGGTCCTGGAGAACGCCAACCCCAACCCGTTCAAGGGGACTTGGGTCGAGCGCGGCCAGCTGAAGACCGCCTGGGAGACCTTCTCCCTCGACGCCACCACCTTCACCCACCGCGGCAGCCGCTACCTCGCCTGGGCCCAGCACGAGCCCGGCATGGGCAACAACACCGCGCTGTGGCTGTCGAAGATGGCGAACCCCTGGACCCTGACAGGGCCTCAAGTCCGGCTCTCCACCCCCGAGTACGACTGGGAGTGCATCGGCTACAAGGTCAACGAGGGGCCGTCGGTCATCGCCCGCAACGGCCGTCTGTTCATGTCCTACTCGGCCAGCGCCACCGACTTCAACTACTGCATGGGCCTGCTGACCGTCGACGCGGACGCCGACCTCATGGACCCCGCCAACTGGTCCAAGTCGCCCACCCCGGTCTTCACCAGCAACGACACCACCAAGCAGTACGGCCCCGGCCACAACAGCTTCACGGTCGCCGAGGACGGCCGCAGCGACGTCCTCGTCTACCACGCCCGCCAGTACAAGGACATCGTCGGAGACCCGCTGAACGACCCCAACCGGCACACCCGCGTCCAGAAGCTGGGCTGGCACGCGGACGGCACCCCGGACTTCGGCATACCGGTGGCGGACACCGCCACCGACTCGGTGAAGGAGAGTGCGTGAGATGAGACGTGCGTACGCGGTACTGCTCGCCCTCTGTCTGGCGCTGGCCGGCGCCCTGGTCACCGCGGGACCTGCCCGGGCCGCCGCTCTGACGATCCCCAACGGCGTCCAGTTCACGGACAGTTCCGGCAACGCCCTGCACGCCCACGGCGGCGGGGTCATCAAGGTCGGGTCGTACTACTACTGGTTCGGAGAGAACCGCAACTCCGACAACACCTTCCGGTACGTGTCCGCCTACCGCTCCACCGACCTGAAGAACTGGGAGTTCAGGAACAACGTCCTGACCCAGTCCTCCGCCGCCGAGCTGGGCACCGCCTACATCGAGCGGCCCAAGGTCATGTACAACGCCTCCACCGGCAAGTTCGTGATGTGGATGCACAAGGAGAACGGCACCGACTACAGCGAGGCCCGCGCCGCCGTCGCCGTCTCCGACACCGTCGACGGGAACTACACCTACCAGGGCAGCTTCCGTCCGCTGGGCACCCACATGTCCCGTGACATCACGACGTTCGTCGACACGGACGGCACCGGCTACATGGTGTCCGCCGCCAACGAGAACTACGACCTGCACATCTACAGGCTCAACTCCGCCTACACGGCCATCGACAGCCTGGTCGCCAACCCCTGGGCGGGCGGCCACCGCGAGGCCCCGGCCCTCTTCAAGCGGGGCGGCGTCTACTTCATGCTGACGTCCGGCGCGACCGGCTGGAACGCCAACCAGCAGCAGTACGCCACCGCGACCTCGCTGGCCGGACCGTGGACGTCGATGGCGAACATCGGCGACTCCACGACGTACAACTCGCAGACCGCGTACGTCCTTCCCGTGCAGGGCACTTCGGGCACCTCGTACCTCTACATGGGCGACCGCTGGGGCAACTCCTTCGGCGGCACCGTCAACGACTCCCGTTATGTGTGGCTGCCGTTGACCTTCCCGAGCTCCACGACCATGTCGATGTCCTGGTACCCCGAGGTCACCGTCGACGCGGCCGCCGGGACGGTCTCCGGGACGAGCGCGACGTACAACACCCTGATCGCCCGCAACAGCTCCAAGTGCGCGGACGTGCCCAACCAGTCGCTGTGGCAGGGCATCGCGATCAATCAGTACACCTGCAACAGCGGCGGCAACCAGAAGTGGTGGTTCAAGGACCTCGGCACCGGCTACTACCAGCTCGTCGGCCGCGGCAGCTCCCTGTGCCTCCAGGAGAACTCCACCAACGTGACCCAGGAGAACTGCGGCACCGCCACCACCCAGCAGTGGAGCCTCACCGCCTCCGGCAGCTACTGGCAGGTCAAGGCCCGCGCCACCGGGGAGTGCCTGGACGTGAACGGCGCGTCCACCGCCAACTCCGCCGCGATCATCACGTACACCTGCAACGGAGCGACCAACCAGCAGTGGACGCGCGGAACATGACGTCAGGTCAGGCGAGCAGATCGATCGCGTCGATCGCCGTGCCCGCACTGAGGTAAGCCGTCGACCCCGACCCGCTCACCACGTTGATCTTCAGCACGTTGTACTGGCTGGTGTCCGTGAGCCAGGCACTGGCCGGAACGCTGTAGGTGAACGTGTAGTTGTTCCCCCGGTAGGAGCCGTTGGTCAGCGACCGGGTGTTCGGCTGGGTGGGCGGGGAGGGGATCGCGGAGGTCCAGGTGTCGTTGATGACGACCTGCGGGCGGCCGTTGGCGTAGGCCGTCGTCACGCCGATGCGCAATGTGTGCGCGGCGGCGGCCTGGGCCGCGGTCAGCCTGAAGTACACCAGGAGACCGCTGTTGACGTCCTTCCAGATGTAGCAGGGGAAGGCCGAGGTCTCGGTGCCGCTGCCGACGACCACGTTGCCGGTCCAGGCGGAGGCGCGGACGTCGGAGGGGTGGGCGTACGTCATCAGGTCGGCGTTCTTGAAGCCGCTCGGCGTGCCGTTCCAGTCGTTGATCCGCCAGATCGCGCTCGCGTTGCTCGGGTCGTTCGAGGACGGGATCGCGATGGTGTTGAGCGTGGTCGTCCCACCGGCGGATACGGTTACCGATGTACTGTATACAGCCAACTCGCTCTTGTAGACGGTCAGCGTGTACGTGCCCGGCAGTACCCCGCCGATCGAGAACCAGCCGTCCGACGACCTGGCCGAACCCCAGTACTGCGCGGCCGAGTTGGCGAGCCCGACCGTGTACGCGTACGACGTGTTCCGCCCGGTGATCCCGACGCCGGCGACCCGGCCCCGGCCGCTCGCCGCCACATACCCGGACAGGCCAAGCGAGTCCGCCCACGAGGTGGTGAGGGTGCCCGGGTACAGCGACGAGGAGGGGGCGCCGCCGTCCGTGAAGGCGATGACGTAGGGGCCCTGGAGGCCGAAGCGCTGGTCCTCGGTCTGGTTCTGGCCGTAGTAGAGGATCTCGTACAGACCGCCGCCGTCGGCGCTCTGGTGGCGCAGGAGGGAGCGGTAGAAGGGGCCGCCGGAGGCCTTCTCGTGGTTGGAGCGGACGACGTAGAGGCCGACGCTGCCGGTGGTCCAGCCGACGTAGTTGTAGTCGATCACCCGCAGCTTCGAGAAGTGCTTGGAGCGGGTCTGGCCGTCGGACTTCGCGAAGACGTCCGAGGCCTCGATGGTGGTGGGCGCGTAGGTGTAGGAGTCGGGCTCGTCGTTGAGGAACAGGCCCGCCTTGACGCGCACGATGAAGCGGGTCGCGGAGACGGAGGTGTCGGCCTTGTTGGTCCACAGGTAGACGTTGTTCTCGCCGCTGCGGGCCGCGTAGTAGTGCTTCAGCGTGCCGTACGTGACCGAGATCAGGATCGTCGAGCCCGACTGGCCGATGGTCACGGTGGAGGTGCCGAGGCCGGACTCGATGTGGGAGTTCTTGCCGCCGTAGCCCTGGTACTCGGTGCCGCGGTAGACCAGCGAGGTGAGGTCGCCGTTGGTCTTGCTGACCTTGAAGACGAGGTTGGCGCCGGTGTCGACGACGTAGTTCGAGCCGTCGTCGGTGTAGCCGAAGGCCGCGGCCGAGGCCGTGTCGGCGAGCGGTCCGGCGAGCGCGGCCGATCCGGCGGCGGCCGCCGTGCCGAGGACGAAGGTGCGGCGTCGGACCGGGCTGTTCGCTGCGGATCCGGACATGGGGGTGCCTCCTTCGAGGACATGTGGGGGTGATGCGGGTGAGAGCGAGAGTGACAGTTGAATCGACTTCGCGAAAGGGCTTTCGCTTGCTGGAGGTTGGCAATCATGTGAAATCGACTCAGAGTCTAGAAAGCGCTTGCCGATACGGGTACGGTCCAGCCGCCAGGCCTTGTCGTGTGTCGTAGGAGCCTCGAATGAGACGTTTCAACCTCGCCCTGCTGGCGACGGTCGCCCTGAGCACCGCGCTGACCGCCGTTCCGGCCCACGCCGCAGCCGAGGGGCACCGCCCCCTCGGGCTCGAGAACTGCACCGCCACCGCCTGTCATTTCGACGTCCCGGCCGGCACGTACGACGTGAAGGTCCTCCTCGGCGGCGACGCCGCGTCCAGCACGAGCGTCAGCGGTGAGACCCGGCGCTCCCTGCTCCCCGAGACCGCCGTCGCGGCCGGCGAGCGGACCGCCCGCAGCTTCACCGTGAACGTCCGTACCCCCGAGGGCGAACCCACCGGCCCCGAGGGCACCCCCGGCCTGGATCTCGTGTTCGGCGGCTCGGCCCCCGCGCTCGCCGACATCAGGGTCACCCCAGCCCGGCACACCCGCCAGATCTTCCTCGTCGGCGACTCCACGGTCTGCGACCAGCCCGGCGACCCCTACTCCGGCTGGGGCCAGCAACTGCCCCAGTACCTCCGCAAGGGCGTCTCCGTCGCCAACTACGCCGACTCCGGCGAGAGCACGGTGACCTATCTGTCCAATCCTCAACTGTTCGGCACCGTCCAGCCGTTGATCCGCCCCGGTGACCTCGTCCTGGTGCAGCTCGCCCACAACGACAAGACCACCGACGAGGTGACCTACCGGACGAACCTGGAGACACTGGTCGCCGGTATCCGGGAAAAGGGCGGTGAGCCTGTCCTCGTGACGCCGATCGTGCGACGCTGGTTCAACTCCGACGGCACCCTGAACAACAACACCGCACTCCTGGTCAACGGCCTCGGCGTCGACCACCCCGCAGTCATCCGCTCGGTCGCCGCCGCGCAGGACGTCCCGCTGATCGACTTGACGGCGAGGACGAAGTCGCTCGTGGAGTCCTTGGGAGTCGAGGGGTCCAAGGCGATTTACCTCTACAACGAGAAGCGGGACAACACGCACACCTCCGTGCACGGGGCCACGGTGTACGCCGGCCTCGTCCGCGACGAACTCGTCGCCCAGCACCTGGTGCCGAGAGGCCTGGTGCGGGCGGGATGAGCCCCTGGGGCGCCTCGACCGGAACCGGGGCGCCCCAGGCCTGTACGTTCCACTGGGTGAGCCGTGGAATGGCGGTGATGTGGCTGCGGGCCGGTGGGGGCTGGTCGAGCCCGCGCGGCGGAGCCGCACATCGATACAGCCCCGCGCCCCTGAAAGACGAGGCGCGTTGCCGTGCCGGACGTTGTTGAGATCTGAAAGAGAGCTCCATGCACCTTCCTCCCGACGACCGCATCCGTAGTCCGTATACCGGATACACCCGCGCCCACTGGGAGGCTGCGGCCGACGGCCTGCTTGCCGCTACGGAGCCGTACGCCGCCGAGAGGGGGGCCCTTTACTATTTCCCCGGCGACCGCACCAGCTGGTCCGGGCGGCTCTCTGACGGGCTTGAGGGATACGCCCGTACGATCCTGCTCGCCGCCTTCCGGCAGGACGAGACCGCGCTCCAGCGGTACGCGGAAGGCCTCGCGGCCGGTGTGTCCGGTGTCTGGCCACGTATCGAGGACCGCAGTCAGCCGCTCGTGGAGGCGGCGTCGATCGCCGTGGCGCTGCGGCTGACGCGCCCGCTGCTGTGGGACCGGCTGGACGAGGGGGTACGCCAGCGGGCCGCCGCCTGGCTCGGTGACGCGCTGACCGCCGAGGCCTGGCCCTGCAACTGGGAGTTGTTCCCTGTCACGGTCGGCGGCTTCTTGCAGGAGATCGGGTACGAGGTCGAGGCGTCCCGGAAGGCGATCGACCGCGGTCTCGGTCGGATCGAGGAGTGGTATGTCGGCGGTGGCTGGTACACCGACGGCGAGGGCCGGAAGTTCGACTACTACAACGGCTGGGCGATGCACCTGTATCCGGTGTTGCACGCCTGGTTCGCCGGCGACAGTCGGCTGTCGACTGTATACGGTGAACGGTTGGAGGCCCACCTCGCCGACTACGCCCGTCTGTTCGGCGGCGACGGCGCCCCCATGCACCAGGGTCGCTCGCTGACCTACCGTTTCGCCACGACGGCCCCGCTGTGGCTCGGCGCCCTGACCGGCCGCACCCCGCTCACGCCGGGCCAGACGCGGCGGCTGGCCTCCGGGGCGCTGAAGTACTTCCTCGACCGCGGCGCGGTGAACTCCGACGGCCTGCTGACCCTCGGCTGGCACGGTCCCGACCCGGCGGTCCTCCAAGGCTACTCGGGCCCGGCCTCCCCGTACTGGGCGAGCAAGGCCTTCCTCGGCCTGCTCCTTCCGCCGGACCACGAGGTGTGGACCGCCGAGGAGGAACCGTCCCCCGTCGAGCACGCGGACGAGGTCCGACCGATCGCCGCCCCCAACTGGATGATCCAGTCGACCAGTTCCGACGGTCTGGTCCGCCTCCACAACCACGGCAGCGAGGACGTCCGCTACGACCCGTACTACACGCGCCTCGCGTACTCCACGGTGACGGCGCCCTCACCGTCGTACGACAACAGCGTGATCGTCGACGACGATCCGAGCCGTACCGGGATCGAGCCGCTCGGGGTGGGGGACGGGTGGGTGGCGTCGCGGCATCGTATGGGATCCGGCGGCCGGGTGACCAGTGTCGTCCTGGCCCGCGGAGCGGTGGAAGTGAGGGCGTTCCACGTGACGGGTGTGCCCGAGGGAACGGCGATCCGGGTCACGGGGTGGGAAGCGGGCGACGACGTGCGCTCCGAACTGGTCCCGGTCGCAGGCCTGTCGGGGCCGGGAGCGACAGCGGGCACCGCGCGGCCCGAGCTGACCGGCGTCGTCGGCTCCGAGGCGAGTCTCTTCGTGGTCCTGACACAGCTCACCGCCGAGGCCGATCCGGTGCCGTCGGCGGAGGCGGTCACCGTCGATGTCACCGGCCCGGACGAGTTCGTTGTGCGATGGGCGCAAGGACCGGCGCGCCGGGTGCGGCTGGACGCGGAGGCGGTTGCGGTGTCCGGCTGAACAAGCCCGGCGGGCAAGGCCGTTCGGCATTTTCCAAGGGAGGTACCGCAGCGTGACCGTCCCGCTACAGTGGACGGAAGTGCTGCGGGGGGACGAACGATGGCGCTGCGGATCGGTCGGCGGTTCTTTGTCGCGCTGGGTGTCGGTCGTTACTGCCATCTCCCGGCGGACGAACAACTCGCGCTGGTCCCCGCGGACGTGCGTGCCGTGCGCGAGCTGTTCACCGGGCTCGGCTATCAGGTCGTGCTGCCCGGTCTGGGGGAGTACGACACCGCCGACCAGGTCCGCCAGAAGCTGCGTCACTGGTCCGCCGACACCGGCCTCACCGCCGACGACGTGGTGGTCCTCTATTTCGCCGGACACGGCCTGGTCCAGCACCGAGACCGGCACTACCTGCTGTGCTGGGACTCCCGGCCCGACGAGGACGCCGCGACCACGGCTCTGGCCACCGAGGACCTCGTCCGCATCCTGTGCCGGGGGAAGTTGCGGCATCTGCTGCTCGTCCTGGACACATGCGCCGGCGGTGCGGGCAGCGCGGAGGCCACCGCGCTGGCGCTCCAGTCGATCGCCTACCGGCACGGCGGCGAGGGGACCTCCAGCGGGCTGTGGTTCCTGGCTTCCGCCCGCCGTAAGGACCTCGCCGAGGAGGGGCGGTTCGTCGCCGCGCTGGGGTCCGCCGTGGAGGTCACCACCGGGCGGACCGGTCAGCGCCAGCAATTCCTCGACCTCACCGAGCTGGTGAAGGCCGTCAACGAACACTTCGAGGCGGACGGTCTCGGACAGCGCGCCGAACTGGCCAGCGGACTGGTGACCGGGTTGGCCCCGTTCCTGCCCAACTCCGGCTACCGCGAGGCGCTTCCGCCCATCGGGACCGACCTGGAGATCCAACGTCGGGTGGCCGCGCAGGACCTCGCCGACCACTTCGGTCCGCGCTCGCGAGGAGTGGAGTTCGAGTCCGAGCACGGCCTGTACTTCAGTGGGCGGGGCCGCGTCCTGACCGAACTCACCGAGTGGCTGACCGCCGAGGAGGGCGACGGCCGGGGCCGGGTCGTCACCGGCCGCCCGGGGTGCGGCAAGTCCGCCGTCCTGGGCCGGGTCGTCGCCCTGTCCGATCCCGGCTACCGCGCCCGCTTCGACCTCGACGCCCTCGATCCCGCGACGGTCGTGCCCAAGGGGTGTGTGACCGCCGCGGTGCACGCCCGCCACAAGCGGCTCGACGAGATCGTCGAACGCATCGCGGACTGCCTCGGTGTGGCCGTCGACGGCTCGGCCGCCCTCCTGCAGGAACTCACCCGGCGCGGCCGCAAGGGCCCGCCGGTCGTCATCGTCGTCGACGCCGTGGACGAGGCCGGTTCCGACACCGCCGCCGATGCCGGGGGCCATGGGGAGCCCCGTCGCATCACCCGCGAGTTGCTGCGGCCCATGTCCGAGATCCAGGGCGTACGCCTGCTCGTCGGTACCCGCCACGAACTGGTCACGCCCCTCGGTCCGACCTTCCACTGCATCGACCTCGACCGCCCCGGCTATCGGGCGGAGCGGGACGATGTCGCCGGATACGTCACCAAGATGCTCCTCGCCACCGAGGAGCCGGAGGTGCACAGCCCCTACCGCGACCGGATCGAGCTCGCCGCGGCCGTCGCCGAGGGGGTCGCCGCCAGGGCCGCGGGTGTGTACCTCTATGCCCGGACCACCGCGCGCACCCTGCGTTCGGACCGGGCCGCCGTGGACATCCACCGCCCCGGCTGGGCGGATGACCTGCCCAGCGAGATCGGCGAGGCCTTCGACGACTACCTCGCCCGCTTCGGCCCCGACGAACCCCGTGTCCGTCGCATGCTCCTCGCGCTCGCCTTCTCCGAGGGCACCGGTCTGCCGCGCGGCCGTATCTGGACGAGGCTCAGCAGCGTGCTCTCCGGGATCGAGTGCACGGAGGCGGACGTCTCCTGGGCCCTCGACGTGGCCGAGGCGTATGTGGCGGAGGTGGTCGACGACGACCGGCGCTCGGTGTACCGGCTCTATCACAAGGCATTGGCGGAACATCTGCGCAGGACCGCCGGGCGAGCGACGGCCGACATCCAGCGGGCAGTCGTCGACGCCCTCGTGTCGGTCGTCCCGCCGACGGCCGACGGCAGACGGGACTGGCTTGCCGCGGCACCCTATGTCCGCCAGCACCTGGCCACCCATGCGGCGGCCGCCGGTCGGCTCGCAGGGCTCATCGAGGACCCGGGCTTCCTGCTCGCCTGCGAACCCCTGGGCCTGCTGCGGGCGTTGGCGTCGGTCGACGGCGAGGCCTCGCGCCGGGTCCGCACGGCGTACGAGCAGGTGGCGCACCGTCTGACCCCCGACCGCACCCTCGGTGCCCGCGCCGCGGACCTCCAGCTGTCGGCGCGGCGCTGCGAGGCCGACCGCCTCGCCGACCGTGTCGAGCAACTGGGCGTGGCTCTGCCCTGGACCGCCCGTTGGGCGTGGTGGTCGGCCAGCGGCGCGCACCGGCTGCTCAGCGGCCACACGAGACATGTCGCCTGCGTCGCCGTCGGCCACCTCGACGAACGCCCCGTCACCGTGACCGGCAGCAGGGACGGCACCGTGCGCGTGTGGGACCTCACCACGCAGCGGCAGATCGGTGATCCGCTGGTGATGGGGGTCGCCG
The DNA here is from genome assembly GCF_042894505.1 of Streptomyces sp. NPDC001536. Taxonomy (NCBI): domain Bacteria; kingdom Bacillati; phylum Actinomycetota; class Actinomycetes; order Kitasatosporales; family Streptomycetaceae; genus Streptomyces; species Streptomyces sp. NPDC001536. The sequence goes on along the minus strand of NZ_JBIAVQ010000002.1, from coordinate 344,791 downwards.
TCAGCGCGGTGGCCATCGGTGAACTCGGCGACTACACCGTGGCCCTGGCCGGCGGAGTCGACGGCACTGTCCGGATCTGGGACCTTTCGGCCGGTCAGCAGTACGGCCCACCCCTGACCGGACACACCAACGTGATCAGGGTCATCCGCGTCTGCGCCCTGGCCGGCCGGACGGTGGCCCTGACGGCCGGGGGTGACGGAACGGCGCGCCTGTGGGACCTGGCCGAGCGCAGACAGCTCGGAGCACCGCTGTCCGGGCACCGGCGCACGGTCTGGGACGCGGTCCTCGCGACGGTGGACGGACGCCCGTTGGCGGTCACCGGCGGAGACGACAAAGCCGTACGGATCTGGGACCTCAGCGATGCGTTGGAGGGCGGCGACGCGTGTATCGACGGCAGCCCGCTGATCGGGCCCGCGGGCGGGATCAAGTCCCTGGGCACAGGGGAAGCGGACGGTCGCACTGTCCTGGTGGTCGGGGACACCACTGGAATGCTCGGTCTGTGGGACCTGGCCGAGCGACGGCAGATCGGCGAGCAGGTCGTCGCGCACCGCTACTACGAGCGCAGTGGGGTGCTGTCCGCCGCGATGGGCAGCTTCGGCGGCCGCCCCGTCGTGCTGACCTGCGGTCGCGAGGAGACCCGACTGTGGGAACTGCCGAGCCTGCGCCAACTCGTGCCCCCACTGCGCGGGCACATGGACGACATCACCGCGGCGGCCCTGACCAGCCGCGGGGACACCTCCCTCGCGGTCACCGTCAGTTCCGACCGGACGGCGCGGGTCTGGGACCTGTCGGCCGACCAGCCGAACGAGGGCCACAGCGGACAGGTGGACGCCGTGGCCGCCCAGGAGATCCGGGGCCGTCCCCTGGCAATCACAGGCGGAGCCGACGGCACGGCCCGGCTGTGGGATCTGCGGACCCGTGAGCAGGTCGGCCGCTCGATGGCGGGACATCAGGGGCGGGTTCTCGCCGTGGCTCTGGGCACCGTGTGCGGTCGGCCGGTCGCCGTCACGGGAGGTGAGGACACCCAGGTCAGATGTTGGGATCCGGTCACGGGCCGGGCCGCGGGACCGCCGCTGACCGGTCACACCAACGTGGTGCGTTGCGTCGCGTTCGGCATGCTGGACGGTGCCGCCGTCGTAGTGAGCGGCAGCGAGGACGGCACGGTCCGGATCTGGCAGCACGCCTCCGGCAGACTTCTGGTCCCGCCCCTGGACACCCACATCGGCGGTGTCGAGTACGTGGCCGTCCGCAGCTTGGGCCGCGCGCTCCAGATCGCCGTCGCCACCGACCTCGACCATGCATACGTCTGGCACGTGGACGCTCTGGCCACGCGCACCCTGGAGGCCCACCTCGATCTGGAGGAACTCTCGCTGTACACCAGCGCCCTGGGCGTGTCGTTCCTCGGCGATCGTCCTGTGGTCCTGTCCACGCGCGAGGGAAACGGTGTGCACGTGCACGACATCGTGACGAGGGCGCCGACGGGCGGGCCACTGGTCGGACACACCAACGGGGTGCAGCGCGCCGCACTCGCGCGGACAGGAAGCCGTACGCTGGTGGCTTCCCTGGCTTTCGACGACACGGTCCGGGTGTGGGACCTGGACACGGCCGCAGCCCTGGGCCCACCGTTGGAAGGCATGACACGGCTGAGCGACGTGACACAGCGGTGCCCGCCGCCTGCGCTCGGCACCGTCGACGGGGCACCGGTCGTGCTGACCGCCTTCACTCGTGAGGTACGGGTGTGGGACGTCGACACCATGAGCCCCCTCGGGGAGCCGTTGTGCGGGGTGGACCGCAGCCTGCTCTCCGCGGATGTCGTCGACGCACCCGACGGCAGGGCGATGGTCGTGACCGGAAGCAACTACGGAGGCGTCCGCTTCCACGATCTCGACACCGGAACACAGGTGGCCCCTCACATCACCTCGGGCAACTTCCAGTTGTTCCATGCCGTCGGCGCCCGGGTACACGACGAGACGCTGATCGTGACGAGCAGCTGGTCGGAGACGGACGCCTGGACCCTGACCCCGCGCCGCCGCCTCGGCAAACGATTCGGCACATCCTGGCGTGCCTCCCTGCACGCCGACAACGGCACGGCGTTCGTGGTGTCCGTGGCGGGTGACTTCACCCTGCACGCCTGGGACCCGCGTACCCAGGCCCCCGTCTGCCCGCCGATGCCCGGCCATACCGCCCAGGTCACGGATCTGCGTGACCTGCGAGTGGGAGACGGGCACGTCCTGGCCAGTGCCTCTCTGGACGGCACGGTTCGGCTGTGGGACCTGCGCACCGGCGAACCGGTCGGCGAGCCGCTGACGGGGCATGAACGGGGTGCGTTCAGCGTGGACTTCGTACGACACGGAGGCGATCGACTTGTCGTCGGATGCGGTGACGGCCGACTGGTCTTCCGGGACCTGGCCACCCGCGCCGTCACAGGACCGGAGCTGGAGCCGTTTCCGTCCCGGACCCGGGCACTCAGAGCGGCCGACATCCAGGGTGTTCCGCTGCTCATCGCCGGTGACGACTTCGGTCTGGTCCGTATCTGGGACACCCGCCACCCGGGCTGGAGCGCCGAACTCGACGTGGGCGGCGGCATCAACGCCGTGGCCCCGGCCGAGTCCGGCCATCTCTGTCTGGCGACGGACATGGGCGTGGTGGTTCTCGGTCTCAATGTCGGCGCGCGCACTGACCCCGGGGGTACGGCCCGATGACCCGCCTCGTCCTCGTCCACGGGATAGCCCAGCAGCACAAGGGCCCCCACTCACTCCTCGCCGACTGGTACCCCGCCTTCGCCGACGGCCTCACCCTCGCAGGTGCGGTGCCGGAACGAGGGGACGTGACGATGGCCTTCTACGGCGACCTGTTCCGGGCCTCGGGCCATCGCGGCCTAGGCGAGCCGGAACTGGACGCCTTTGACGTCGAGGACGGGATCGAACGGGAGTTGCTGCTGGCCTGGTGGGAGGAGGCGGCCAGGGCGGAGCGCCAGGTGCCCGGACCCGACATGGCGGCACGAGTCCGCACCCCCTCCGTGGTGCAGCGGGCCCTGGACGCCCTGAGCCACTCCGCCTTCTTCGCCGGCCTCGCGGAACGGATGCTCATCTCCGACGCGAGGCAGGTTCGGCGCTACTTCACCGAACCCGGCCTGCGCGCGGCGGTCCGGGCACGCTTTCTCGACGCACTCACCGATCGGACGGAGGTGGTCGTCGCTCACTCCCTCGGCAGCGTCGTCGCCTACGAAGCGCTGTGTGCCCACGTGGAGGCGGCGGACCTGACACTGATCACTCTCGGCTCCCCGCTCGGCGTGCGCGGGGTCGTCCTCGACCGGCTCGTTCCCGCACCGCACCATGGACGTGCCCGATGGCCGGCCCCTGTCAAGCAGTGGACCAACATCGCCGACCGGGGCGATGTCGTGGCTCTGGCGAAGGACCTGGCGCCGGTGTTCGGTGACCGTGTCACCGACGTCCTCGTACACAACGGGGCCAAGGCCCATGACGTCAGGCCGTATCTCACAGCACGTGAGACCGGCCGGGCGATCGCTTCGGCGCTGTCGGGGTCAGGCCCGAGATAGGGAGCCGGCTCGGGCAGTATGAGGATCATGGGTGGGACGGAAGAACTCATAGAACTGCTGGGCCGGGCCGGGCTGGAGGTCGTGGGGGAGCGGCGGGTCGAGGAGGTGTTGCCGGCTCCGTTCGCGTGGCGGCATGTCGTCGGGTGGGAGGCGGAGCCGGCCGTGGCGGTGGCGTCCGACCGGGCCGATCTGGTCGCCGAGGTCAATGGTCAGTGGTTCCGGCTGGCGTCCGAGGCGGGGATTCTCGGTGGGGACGGGGTGTTCCTGGTCGACGTAGGGGGTTCGGACCGGCGGTGGGTACGGGTTCGGCTCGGCGCCGACTGGGATCTGGCCGGGGTTCTCGGTGAGCGGCCCGGGCAGCCGGAGTTCCTCACGATGTCACTGGACGGGGACACTCTGCTGGGCGTCACGACCGAGGAGTACGCCGTCTGGCTCGTCGCCGTGGACCGGATCAGGGAGCGGCAGGAGGAGGCCGCGCGAGCCGCGGGGCGGGAGACGGCGGAGGAGCGGGCGGCCGCCTGGGAGTCGCTGTTCCAGGGTCCGAAGCCCCCGGAGAAGATCCTGGACGCCTGGGCGAGCGGGCTCTCGCTCAACGCGGCCACCCCGAAGGAGCTCCGGGCCAAGTTGGTGGACAGGTCACCGTATGCGATATACAGCGCATTGCCTACGGAAGCCCTGGACGCCGTCCTGGCCCATCCGGACTGGAAGACGCGGATGGGGGCGGCCGAGCACCAGCCGAACATCACTGCCGAGCAGTGGGCCCGACTGATCCTCGGCGAACAGGAGGAGCGCCGGCGATGGCTGCTCACCATGATCGCCGCCGAGCGCTGGGCCGAACTCGACGAGGACACCTGCCGCGGCCTCGCCGCCGATCCGTCCCCGCGCGTGCGCTCCGAGGCCGCTCGCTTCCAGGGCCTGCCCGTCGATCTGTCGGTCGCGTTGGCCGCCGATCCCGACGGCGGCGTGCGGGCCGTGGCCTGCCAGGAGGCCTGGCCCCATCTCGACGCCGCCGCACGGGAGGCGCTCCTGGCCGATCCGCACGGCACCGTGCGCGTCCGGTCACTGCTGCTGCACCATCGGCAACACCCCATGCCCCGGGCCGTGTTCGAGGCGCCGGAGGTCCAGGACGTCCAGGACATCCGGCGCCAGGCACTGGAGACGTGCCGTCTGGAGCGCGGTCTCGCCGAACACCTGGCACGGCACGGCGAGTCGCACGAGCGCCGCTCACTGGCCCGCAACCCGCGTCTGGACCCGGACCTCGTCGCCCTCCTCGCCGAGGACCCCGACGCCGACGTGCGCTCCCTCGTGGCGGTACGGGCCGACCTCACCGAGGAGCAGCGCGCGCGCATCGACTACGAGTTCGACCCGAACCTGCACTCCTGGGCCCTCGACTGGGTCGTCGCCCTGCACCAGGACGAGGACGCCATGCGCCGCCTGGCCGCCTCCTCCCACCCCCTCATCCGCAGAAGCGTCGCCCGCGCCCGCCGTCTGCCGCCGGACGCCGTCGCACGCCTCGCCCGGGACGAGGACCGTGTCGTCCAGCTCTTCCTGGCCGAGTCCTGCGACGACGCGCCCGCCGACATGCTCCTCGCGGTGTGGCAGTGGTGGACCGGCAGCCTCAGCACCCCCGACCGGCCGCGCGGCCACCCCAACTTCCCCCGCCACGACCTCCTGCGCTACGCCGACGACCCCAGCCCGCGCATGCGCCGACTGGCCCTGGACGACCCGGAGTCGACGCCCGAACTGGTGGAACGGCTCAGCCGGGACCCCGCCGAGGAGGTGCGCTACCGCGCCGCGACCGACCCACGGCTGTCGGCGGCGGCCGCCGCGAGGCTGCTGGAGGACCCGCACGAGCACATCCGGCACGCCGCCGCGCTCCACCCTCGGTTGCCCGCCCGGCTCCTGGTCTGGCTGCTGAGAGGTACCGGTGCGGAGACGGCTGCCCGGAACCCGGCGCTGCCGGTCGAGGTCATGCGCCGGATGGTCGGAGCGCTCGTCGCACCGGCAGATGACTGACGCCGACGAACGTCGCCAACAGCGCCACAGTCGTTGACGCGTAGACGCAGTACTGCACCCACGACGAGTGGGAGGCAGGCGGCACGGCGTGCATGAGCCGGACTCTCAGGGAGCGAGGCGCGTGATCTTCAGCGTCTTCGTCGTCGGTGACGCCCCGTTGAGGGCCGTCGCGTACGACGGGGTGACGGGTACGGACGCCCAGGTCAGTGTGCCGTCCTTCTGGACCGCGATGTCACCGGTGATCCGGGTGTTCACGACCTTGTCCGCGCCCTGGAACTTGCCGTTCCAGTCGATGAGACGCAGATGGGTGCCCGCGAAGGTGCCGGTGCAGGTGCCGGCCGTGCACTTGGCGTTCTTGACGGACTCCCAGGAGAGCAGGAGGCGGTCCTTGCCGTACGGGGCGAGGCGGACGTTGACGTGGTCCGTGCCCTTGGTGGTGGAGAGGTAGACCGCCTTGCCGGGACCGGAGTTGCGGTTCTTCATGAACGCGACCGCGACCTGGTGGGTGCTGGTCCTCGGGGTGACGGACCAGCCGCGTCCGCTGGAGTCGTCGGGGTTCTTCTTGGCCGACGCGGCACCGCGGGAGGCGAACGCGGTGGCGTAGCGGCCGGTGGCGGACTTCACCAGGTCGCCCGTACGACCCGGGAACGTACCGCCGCAGTAGCCCGCCCAGCACTGCTCACGCTGCACGACCGGCGCGACGTCGGGGGCGCCGATGCCGGTGGACACGAACAGACCCGAGCGCCAGTCGTCGAAGCAGAGGGAGGTGAAGGCGCCGGACGTCTCGGCGTGCAGGGCGATGCCCTCGTTGTGGCTGCACCCCCAACTCCAGCCGCCGCTCAGCTTCTTGCCCTTGCCGCTGATGTACGACAGCTTGTCGCCGAAGTGCCCGTCGGCGAAGCCGCCCGCGCCGTGGACCACGAAGTAGGCGCCGTACTTGGTGCCGTTCCAGGTGAGCTGTCCGTCGAGCGTGGGGGACGTGTCGTTGGTGGCGGTGCCGGTGAGCTTGGTCTGGAAGGTCTTCTTGCCGTTCGCGTAGCGGACGATCGCGGCCGCCGTCTCCTTCCACTTGTTGGTGTCGGAGACCCGGGTGAGCAGCGCGAACCCGTCGTTGTGCGCGACCAGCCCGCCGACCTCCTTGGCGCCCTTGACGACCGTGTCCGCCCCCGAACGCTTGCCGGCCGCCGTCAGCGGGGTGACGTGGATGCCGTCGGAGGCGGGCCAGGCCACACGCAGGGTGCCGTTCGGGGCGGCCGCCGTCGCCGTACGCGTCCACTCGCGGCTGTTGTTGTAACCCGCCGACAGATAGGGGAACTTGGCGGCCAGGGACATCGTGGTCGTGGACACGGTGAGCCCGGTGGCCGTGCTCGCCCCCGCGGTCGCGTACCAGGCGCCGACGAGCGCGGCCGTGGCGGCGAGCCCCGCGATCAGCGGCTTGCGGGCGCCCCGGATACGGCGGTGGCGCGTGGTGCGTCGTGCTGAAGTCATGCCCTGAAGTGGCCGCAGGTGAGGGAATGGTTGCCGCGCGCGTCGATCTCTTCGAAAGGCACTTCGAAAGCACATTGATCTCGCCGACGCCACTGCACAAGAATCCGCCGTATGACTTCCGCCATCCGCCATACGACGATCGACTGTGCCGACGCCTACGCCCTCGCCGGCTTCTGGTCCCAGGTCCTCGGCCTGCCCCTGCACGAGGACGACCACCCCGGCGACGAGGAGGCGCTGATCGAGGCCGCGGGTCTGCTCTTCGTCACCGTTCCGGAGCCCAAGACGGCCAAGAACCGGATCCACTTCGACATCCAGCCGCAGGACCGCACCCGCGACGAGGAGGTCGAGCGGCTGCTCGGCCTGGGCGCCAAGCTCCTCGACGACCGGCGCAACCCGGACGGCACGGGATGGGCGGTGCTGACCGATCCGGAGGGGAACGAGTTCTGTGTGGAGCGCAGCGCGGGGGAGCGCGGCGTGTAGGGGGCCCCTCGGGGACACTTCGGCGGGCACCGAACCGACCCGCCCCTAGCGTGCCGGTATGACCGAGAACCCGCGGGAGACCCCCGCCCTGGCCGTCACCGGGATGGTCGACCACGTCCTGGCCCTGGCCGCGACCTGGACCGCCTGGGACGGCAAGCTGTACGAGATCGACGAGCGTGTCTACACCCCGCACAAGGCGATCCGCCGGGTCGCCGACCACCTCGTCGACCATCTCGCGGAAATGGAGGCCCGGCTGGCGGGCGCCGACCCCCGGCCGGACCACTGGCACGCCTCGGCGATCACGACCGAGGCGGACCTGGCCCCCTTCACCCAGGAGGACCTGGACGAGGCCCGCAGCCGCCTCACCCGACTCGCCGGCATCTGGTCCGCCCGCCTCGGCGCGCTCACCGAGGCCGACCTCGACGACTCCCCCGGCGAGGGCTGGAGCTTGCGCGAACTCGCCCTCCACCTCGGGGGATCGACGTACTACGCGGACGCCGTGGGCGATCTGTCCTGACCTCGTTCGCCGAACTCCACGACGGAGACGAGCGGTTGCCGCCTCCCGACGTCAGTCGGACGAGCCGAGGAGTGCCGTGGTGAGGTGCTCGGCGAAGGCGTCGGGATGCTGGACGGCGCCGAGGTGTCCGCCGGGGAACTCGGCGAAGGCGGCGCCGGTCTCCTTGGCGACGAACTCCGCTGTGCGGTACAGGAGTTGGCCGCGTGAGTCGGTACCGGCGGCGAGGGTCAGGGGGCCGGAGGCCAGGGCGGTGAGATCGGGGTCGTAGGAGGTGAAGGGGAGGAGGACGTGGGCGAGGGAGAGGGCCATGGGGTTGCCCAACTCCTCCTCACGGGTGAGGGGTTGGCCCGCGAACGGCGTCGAGGCCGGCTGTTCGGTGAGTCCGGCGGTCATCCGCGCGGCGGCGGCTCGCAGCCCGGCCGTGCGGTAGATGCCGACCACCTCGCGGAACATGGCCTGCTGGCGGTCCCCGTCCGGGAGTACGCCCACACACGGCGGCTCGTGCGCGACGACGTGCCGCAGCCGCTCGGAATGCCGGGCGAGCAGGTCGAGGGCGACGACGGCGCCGGCGCTGGTGCCGAGGGCGTACGCGGTGTCGCCGTCGGCGAGGACGGTGTTTAGCACCCGCCGGGCGCGGTCGCTCCAGTCCTCGACGCGCTGGTCGTCGACGGGTGCGCCGAGCCGGCCGTGGGCCAGGCCGAGAGGGTCGAGGACGACGACGGTGAACCGGTCCGCGAGCGCGTCGGTCAGCGGACCGAGCCCCATGGGATGGCCCGCCCCGCCGGGGAGGACGAGGAGCACGGGCCCGCTGCCCTGGATGTCGTAGTAGAGGTCGGTCACTTGTCTTCGCTCTCCTCTTCTTCGCTGTCCTCGCGGGGCCAGTTCTGGAGCAGGACGTGCAGGGCGTCGATGGCGCGTTTCCAGGACTTCTGTACGTCGCGGGGGGCGCCGAAGCCGCCGCTCGCCTCCAGCGCGCAGTAGCCGTGGAAGGTGCTGCGCAGCAGGCGGACGGCGTCGGTGAGGTCGGGTTCCTCGAGGCCGTAGGCGCGGAGCATGCCGTAGGTGATCTCGGCGGTGCGGCGCAGGCCGGGGGAGTCGGCGACGAGGGCCTGGTCGATACGGATCTGGGTGGCGGCGTACCGTCCCGGCCGTTCCAGCGCGTACTCCCGGTAGGCCCCGGCGAACGCGGCCAGCGCGTCCTTCCCGGCCCGCCCCGCCACGGCGACGGCGATCCGGTCGATCATCTCGGCCCCGGCGAGCAGCGCGACCCGGGTCCGCAGCTCCTGGAGGTTGCGGACGTGCGAGTACAGGCTCGCGTCCTTCACGCCGAAGTGCCGCGCCAGCGCGGAGAGGGTGACGCTCTCGAAGCCGACCTCGTCGGCGAGGTCGGCGGCGGCCGCGGTGAGGCGGTCGGGGGTGATTCCTGCGCGGGCCATGGGGGTCTCCGGGGTGCCGTGAGGGAAACCTAGGGGGTCTAGGCTACACGCTAGTGAATGAAGGTCCAGTCGAATAATGGGCTGCGGGTGGCCTCGGCGCGCGCCTAGGCTTCGGCCTCGGGGGCCGGTGAGGCGACCTGTCGGCGATGCTCAGCAGCGGATCGGAGATGCGCGGGGCCATGACTTGTCAACTGTTCGCGTTGAGTTTCGGGTCGGGCGAGCCGCGGAGCCTCGGAGAGTTCTGGTCCGGGGTCCTGGGGCGGGAGCTGGTCGACGATCCACGGGACGGCGTCACGCTGCTGCCGGAGGATGAGCACGGGTTCCGACTCCGCTTCCTCGCGACCCAGGAGAAGAAGGTCGGCCAGAACCGGATGCACTTCGACCTGACGAGTGCCTTCCCTGAGCAGCAGCAGGAGACGGTGGACCGGGCGCTGCGACTCGGCGCGCGCCACATCGACGTCGGCCAGCTCCCGGAGGAGGGGCACGTGGTGCTCGCCGACCCCGACGGCAACGAGTTCTGTGTGATCGAGGCGGGCAACAACTTCCTCGCCGACACCGGGTTCATCGGAGCGCTGGCCTGCGACGGTTCGCAGGCCGTCGGGTACTTCTGGAGCGAGGCGCTGGGCTGGCCGCTGGTCTGGGACCAGGACCAGGAGACCGCGATCCAGTCGCCGCACGGCGGCACGAAGATCACCTGGGGCGGTCCGCCGGTCGCGCCGAAGACGGGCCGGAACCGGATGCACTTCGACCTCGTGCCGCCCGCCGGCGGTGACCAGCGGGCGGAGGTCGACCGTCTCCTCGCCCTCGGGGCCGAGCGCGTCGACACCGACCCGGGCGAGAACGGCAGGGTCGAGATGATCGACCCCGACGGCAACGAGTTCTGTGTGCTGGCGCCCCGGTAGGCCGGCCGGCGGACCAGACCGACCTCACTGGTGACGGACGGACCGAATGGCTTGGCGGGGGCGGGGGCGCGCCGGGGTTCTGGCGGTTGCCCGAGCCGTTCGAGAAGACCCTCGCCGCCTGGTCGGCCGACGGTCCGGTGGCCTGCGGGGAGGCCGTTGCGGTGAACACGCCCGTCGCCGACGCCGGTTCGCCCGGCCGTCGCGTATTCCGACGACCGGGCGAACTCCGCGGAACTGTCGCCGTGTTCAGCTGATGGGTGCGTACAGCACACCCAGCTTGTCGATCTCGGTGCCGGACCGTCCGGTGAACCCGACGATCTGCCAGCCGGAGGGTGCGGTGAAGGTCTTCGTGTCGGACGTGGCCGTTCCGGAGGACAGGGTGCGGTTCCTGTCGGTCGTGAAGGCGGCCGAGAAGATCCTGGTACGGCCGTCTTTCTGACCCTGCGTCAGCTTCACCGACGTGAGGTGCTCACCGGACGCCAGGGTCAGCGACGACGCGGTGCCGCCCGTACCGCCGTGGCTCAGCGTCGTACCGCCGTCGTGGGTCAGGGACACCGCGTCGAGGCGGGAGGCGCCGCGGAGGGTCAGGGTGCGTGGGGACACCGTGGCGGGCAGGTCGTCGGCGTCGTTGTACGCCGTGCCGTGCGGGCCGCCGAAGAAGTCGCTCGCCCGCAACGAGGAGTTGAGGGTGTACGAGAAGTCGACCGTGTGCGGGAAGTGGTCGGAGAGGTTGCCGCCCGCCGAGTCGAGGAACGACGCCCATGCGTTGTTGTAGCGGGTGGCGTTCAGGGACAGCAGATCACTGCCGCGGTAGAGGACCTTGTCCACCACCTCGCAGCCGTTCGGCGGCGCCGTCGTGGGGCACAGCAGCGCGTCCGCGCCCTGGGTGGGCCGCACGCCGCCCTTCGCCAGCTGCACCCACGCGTCCGTGAGCCCGTTGGCGTCGGCCAGAGTGCGGATGTTGTCGCCGCTGCGGGTGTAGCGCGTGTTGGTGTCACCCATGACGATCACCGCGTTGCCCGAGGAGTTCGCCTGGATGAAGTTCGACAGCTGGGTGATGTTGGCGCGCCGGGCGGCGAGCGCGTCGTCGGTGTCGTCCGCGTTGGTGTGGACGTTGTAGAGGTCGACGAAGACCCCCTCGGCGAGCCGGACCCGGGCGAGCGAGAAGCCCTTCGGGGTGAGGCAGTTGGTGCCGGTGCAGCTGTTCCACTTCACCCGCTCGAAGTCCTCGAAGGCGTAGTCCGAGAGGGTGTTGAGCCCGTCGCCGAAGGGCACACCGCCGCTGGTCGCGGTGCGGTACGGGTGGTTGTCGCCCGCGTACAGGGCCGCGTGGTAGTTGAAGTCCTCCTGGACGTTGACGATGTCGTACGCCCCCAACCGCGGTGAGATCAGCGGGGTGTTGGTCTCCGGGTTGCCGGAACTCAGGCCCTCCGGGAGGCCGGCGACGTTGTACGTCAGCACGTTGAACGAGCCGCTGGTCGCGGCGGCCGCGGGCGTGGCGCCGGTACCCGCGAGGCCGGTGACGGCCAGCGCGGCGGCCGCGAGGGTGCCGAGGAGTCTTCTCATGGGGGGCTCCGGTCGGAAGGGGGGCAGAAAGTGAATGGTGCTCAGGTTCGACGGCAACCAGTGTGGCGGGCAAGGCCTGTTGGGGAAACAGTGAGAGTCATGAGAGTTGACTCTCATACTTTGTGAGAGGACACTCTCACGTCATGGATTCCAGTAATCGCTTCGGCGACTTGGAGATCTCCGACCCGAAGGCCATGCGCGCGCTGGCCCACCCCGTACGGCTCGCCGCTCTGGAGCGGTTGCAGCGGTACGGGCCCGCCACCGCCACCCAGCTGTCCCCGCACGTGGGGGCCACCCCGTCCGTGACCAGCTGGCATCTGCGCCACCTCGCGGGATTCGGACTGGTCCGGGACGCGGAGGCCGGAGCGGACCGGCGCGAGCGGCGCTGGGAGGCCGTGGCGCGCGGCTACCGGTTCGAGGTGCCCGAGGACGAGGAGGGCCGGGCGGCAGCCCAGGTGCTCGCCGGCGAGATGTTCGCCAGCCGCGCGGAGCTGCCCATGCGGTGGCTGACCGAGACAGCGCCGCGCCTGGAGCCGGAGTGGATCGGCGCCGCGATGTCCAACAACACCGGGCTCGTCGTCACCGCCGAGGAACTGGCCGCGCTCAAGGACGCGATGGAGGAGCTCCTCGCCCCCTACGTCACCCGCGACCCCGCACAGCGGCCACCGGACGGCAGGGGCGTCCGGATGCTTCTGTACGCCCTGCCGGAAGCGGCGGACGACGAGTCCGGGACGCCGGAATGAGGCGCCCCCGGACACCTCGCCCCCGGACACCTCGCCCCCGGACACCTCTCTCCGAGACCTCCCTGTGGCGCGACCGCCCCTTCCGGCTCACCTGGACCAGCGGGGCCGTCTCGCAGTTCGGCGACCGGATCTCCGAGGTCGCGGTCCCGCTGATCGCCGTCGGCCTCCTGGACGCCTCGGCCGCACAGGTCGCCCTGCTGACCGCGCTCGCCTGGGCACCGAACCTCCTCGGGATCGTGCTGGGCGCCTGGGTCGACGGGCGGCGGCGCAAACGGCGGCTGCTGATCGTCACCGACCTTGTGCGGGCGGGCGTACTGCTGTCGCTGCCGCTCGCCTATCTGTGGGGCACGGTCACGCTCGGCCAGCTGTACGCGGTGGCCCTGCTGACCGGCCTCGCGGGCGTGGTGGCCGGCTGTGCGTGGCAGCCGCTGTTCGCGCGGCTGGTGCCGCCTTCCTCGTACGTCGACGCCAACAGCAAGTTCAGCGCCGCCCGTTCCGCCTCGTTCGTCGCCGCCCCCGCGGTCGGCGGAGGCCTCGTGCAGGCCCTCAGCGCACCGGTCACCGTCGTCGTGGACGCCCTGTCCTTCCTCGCCTCCGCGCTGCTGCTCGGCCGGATCACGGTCGACGAACCGGCGCCCCCGGTCCGCACCGGCGCCGCCGTACCCGCGCTGCTGCGCGACGCCCGCGACGGTCTGGCGTTCGTCGTCCGGCACCCGGTGCTGCGAGCGAGCCTCGGCTGCTGCACGACCGTCAACTTCTTCACGTTCCTGGCCGGCACCGGCATGGTGGTGCTGTTCGCCGACCGCGTCCTGCACCTCTCCCCGGGGGCCATCGGGTTGACCCTGGGCATCGGGGCGACCGGCTCCCTCGTCGGCGCGCTGACCGCACCGCGGCTGTCCCGGCGCATCGGCGTCGGGCGCGCCGTCGCCGTGGGAGCCGTCCTGTTCCCGGCGCCCTACGCCCTCGCCGCGGTCGCCGGCGGACCGGCCTGGGCCGCCGCCGGGTGCCTGGGCGGTGCCTACTTCCTGGTGGGCCTCGGGGTGATGTGGTTCGACGTCAACCTCAACTCCCTCCAGACCGCGGTGACGCCGGACGGCCTGCGCAGCCGCGTGACCGGCGCCTTCAGCACCGTCAACTACGGCGTACGCCCCCTCGGCGCGCTCGCCGGAGGGGCGCTCGCCACGGCCTTCGGCCTGCGCGCGACCCTGGTCACGGTCGCCGTCGGCGGGGTCCTTTCGGTGCTGTGGCTGCTGCCGTCACCGATACCGGGGATCCGCTCCCTGGCGGAGCTCCCCGCCGAACCGACGCCTCGGACAGCCGGGTTGGGCCCGTTGGACAACCCCGTGCAGGCCGGTTTCGCCGCGCAGCGGGATGCGGATGTCGAGCTCGGTGACCGAGACCTCCAGACCGACCGCACCGGCGAGATCGACAGGCCGCCCCACGACTCGGCGATCACCCACCGTGCCGAGCCCGGTCCTCGCGTATGACAACCCCTTGCGTCAGTACGACAGCACCCAGCCCGGCGAGGGCCAGCACACCCACCGCGACCCGCAGGCTGGTCGCCCCCGCCAGGATCCCCACGGCCGGGCCCGCCATCAGGAAACCCGGCCACTGGCCGATGGTGACGACCGACACCCCTTCACCGGCCGGCACCCCCGGTTGCCGGCCGGCCAGGGCGATCAGCGCCGGGAGCACACACGCGATACCCGCGCCGAGAATCGTGAACCCGGCGACTGCGTACGGCAGTTCGGGCCGTACGACGATGACGGCCACGCCCGCCACCACGGTCACCAGCGACACCCGCAGGAAGCGGCGACGGCCCAGCCGGGCGACGAACCGGTCGCCCAGCAGCCGTGTCACGAGGATCGCGACGGAGAAGCACGTGTACGTCGCCGCACCCGCCGCCGCTCCCTCGCCGAGGTAGTCGGCCGTGTAGGCCGAACTCCACTGGGAGGCCGCCCCCTCGGCGAAGGCCGCCAGGAACGCGATCGAGGCGAGCAGCACCAGCTGCGGTGTGAACCGGTGCCGTACAGAACGGCGTTGCTCCTTGCCGACCGCCGCCTCCTCCGGCAGCCATCTCCCCGTCACCGGCATCAGCACCCCGAGAACCCCGCTGCTGAGCGCCAGCTGGACACCGGGGGAGACACCGGTCGCCGCCGCCAGCGTGCCGAGGGCGCCGCCCGCCAGCATCCCGCAGCTGTACGTGGCGTGGAACCCCGACATCAGCGGCCGTCCCTGGCTCCGCTCCACCGACACCGCGAGCGCGTTGACCGGCGTCGCCAGGAAGGTCGCCCCCACGCCCCACACCGACAGCCCCACCACCGCCGCGGGCACGCCCGAAGCCCCCGCCAGGACAGGCGCGTTGAGCAGGACCACGATCGCGCCCACGAGACAGAGCAGCCGGGTGCTCACCCGGCCGATCAGCACCGTCATCAGCACGATCGCCACGAGGTCCCCGGCCGCCGCCGAGCTGGTCAGCAGACCCCACTCGGCGGTGGACACCCCGACCTGGTCGCGGATCGCGGGGATACGGGCCATCCACCCGCCGTGCGTGCCGCCCAGGACGACGAAGACCAGCCCGACGGCGAGCCGGGGACGTAAGTCGCCGGCCCCTTTCATCCGCTGACCCCGGTGTAGTGCTTGAGGCTGAACCGCCACAGCCGGCGTGACCCGAGGTAGGCGAGCGCCCCCAGCAGTGGCGAGGCCGCCGCCAGCCAGTACGGGACGCCGGTGTCATGGCCGTGGCCGGTGAGCACGGCGGCCGGGAAGTAGGCGACGAACGCGAGCGGGAGGCCGTACGTCAGGAGGCCGCCCACCGCCCTGGGCAGCACGTTGAGCGGGTAGCTGCCGAAGGTGCCGAGGAGCTCCTCCAGCCAGCGGCCCCAGTAGTCGGCGGCCGGGAAACGCAGCGACGCGCAGGCCACCACGGTGAACAGGGCCGCCTCCAGGAGCATGCCGCCGAGCACGGCCACCACCAGGTACGAGATCCGGCCGGCCGTCCAGTCCAGGTCGCTGCGGCTGAGCGCGCCCGCCATCAGGCCCGCCGCCACCGTCAGGTCGCCGAGCGCGTTGGTCGGGAAGTAGGAGAGCTGGAGCTGGCGGTAGACCGGCATCGGGCGGACCAGATAGGTGTCGATGACCCCCTCCTGGATGTGCCGGCCCAGACCGTGCACCCGGCCGAGGAACAGCACGAACAGGCCGTGCGCCAGCATCCGTGTCGCCGGGATCAGCAGCACGTCCGAGCTGTCCCAGCCACCCATCCCGGTGAACCGGGTCAGCAGCACCGTCGCGAACACGATCACCGACACCTGCCAGACCGCGCCGATCGCGATCATCATCAGGAACTCGGAGCGGTACTCCAGCTGGGCACGGAAGTTGAGACGCGTGATGCGCCACGCGATCCGGACGGCATTCATAGGCCTCAGCCTCCTTGCGAGATGACACGGCGGGCGGCCCGCCGCCACAGCAGACGGGTGAACAGGGCCAGTGCGAGGACCCAGGCGGCCTGGATCGCCAACTGGAGGGCGGCGTCCGACAGTTCGATCCGCCCGATGTAGATCGACAGGGGCACGCTCAGCGTCGCCTGGAACGGCAGGAACGTGCTCAGCGTGATGAACCAGTCGGGGAAGAACCACAGCGGCGCGTACACCCCCGCCAGGAGGTTCTGCGCGAAGATCAGGATGAGCATCGCGGCGCCGTTGCGCAGGGTCCAGAAGCACAGCTGGTCGATGACGAGCATGACGTAGTAAAGGACCCACTGGCCAAGGAGCAGGCTCAGCGCGAACACCCCGGCCACGGCCGCCGACTCGGGCGGCTCGACGACACCGAAGGACAGGCAGACCGCGTAGCCGCCCAGCGCCCAGACGAGGCCGTACAGCTGCTCGCCCAACGCCCGCAGGGCGTAGTACCGCTGGGGCTTCAGCGGGCGCAGGTACCAGTAGATGATCGTGCCGAAGTGCATGTGCTGGAGGACGGTGTCACGGCCCGCGTACTGGTCCAACTCCCGCAGCCGGGACGCCAGTACGGCCAGGACCGCGTAGGTCACCGCCTGGTCGCGGTCGAGTCCGGCGGTGGTGCCGGTGTTCTGGTACAGGCCGTGCCACAGGGACGCCACCAGCACGATCTGCACGGTCAGCCGGAGCAGTGCGGCCGTCATCCGGGGCGGTGTGTGCAGTTCGCCGAGAGGGGTGACGCGGGCGGCGCGCCAGGCGTGGATCGCCGCCATGTCAGACCTCTTCCGCATGGACGTAGGCGGCCCGCATCACGTCCTCGAGGTCCGCCTCGTCGATCGCGATGTCCGTCACCTCGTACCGCTCGATGACGGCCTTCAGCGCCTGGTGCACGGTCGGTGCGTCGGGGCCGTCCGGGCCGAACACGAGCCGTGGGCCGCTCTGTTGGAGCAGTGTGGTGCCCGGCAGCGGGACGATCTCGGCGTGCGGGTCGGCGAGGGTGGCCCGCACCTGCCAGGTCGAACCGAACTTGCGGCGGATCTCGTCGAGGGAGCCGTCGAGGACCAGCCGGCCGTGGTTGACGAGGACGACCCGCTCGGCGAGCCGCTCGACCTCCGTCATGTCGTGGGTGGTGAGCAGGACCGTACGGCCGCGCTCCTCTACCTGGTGCCTCAGGAACTCCCGGACCTGCTCCTTGACGACCACGTCCATGCCGATGGTGGGCTCGTCGAGGAAGACGACCGGCGGATCGTGGAGCAGGGCGGCGGCGAGGTCGCTGCGGACGCGCTGGCCCAGGGACAGGTGGCGCACCCGGGTGTCCCAGAAGGACGACAGGTCAAGGAGGTCGTCGAACTCCTTGAGACGGGCGATGTGTTCGGCCTTCGGCACCTCGTAGATGTCCCGCAGGATCGCGAACGACTCACGCACCGGAAGGTCCCACCACAGCTGGGTGCGCTGCCCGAAGACCGCCCCGATGTTGCGGGCGTTGCGTTCGCGTTCCTCGTAGGGCACCACGCCCGCGACCCGGGCATGGCCTGCGGTGGGGGTGAGGATGCCGGTGAGCATCTTGATGGTGGTGGACTTGCCGGCACCGTTCGGGCCCAGCAGGGCGAGGAGTTCGCCCGGGGACACGTCGAAGGTGATGTCGGTGACGGCGTGTTTGGCGACCCGCTCCGGGTTGACCAGGGAACGGACCGCGCCGGTGAAGCCCGGTCGGCGGACGGTGGAGTGGAAGGTGCGGGACAGTCCGCGGACCTCGATGCTGGCATCCAAGTGGCATCAACTCCCTTGTGGGAAAACAGAAGTGCGGCCGGTCGGCATGGATGCCGACCGGCCGCTGGCGACGTCTCGACAGTGTCGGAATGTCGATCAATCAGTCAATCGATTAACGGTCTTCTTACCTGGCGGTCGAGAACACGAACGAGAACTCCGCCGGCTCAGCCCTGAGGTGGTACTGCGGCAGCGGGCCCGGGCCGCAGGACTGCGAGCCGACGCCGTGGTGGCCGTGGTCGAGGTTGACCCAGACCGTCTCGCCCGGGGTGAGGTCGGTGCGGTGGGTGGCCGCGTCCAGTTCCTCGGTGGTCCAGCGGCGGGCGGTGAACCAGAACTCCGGGTCGCCCTCGATCCGCAGACCGCCGATCTCGGCCCAGCGGACGTCCGCACGGGCGCCGTTCTCCTGCGGGCGGAGGTACGGCGTCTGAAGACTGTCGACAGTCGTCCGCCAACGGCCGACGGTCGACGCCAGACGGCTGTCCGGATACGCCTCACCGGGACCGCCACCGAACCACTCCACCGCGTCGGCCTCGGCCAGCCCCAGCCGGATGCCCAGACGGGGCAGCGGCACCGTCCACTGGCCCTCGGGCGCCACGGACACCGTCAGCTTCAGCTTGTTGCCGTCGGAGGTCCACCGGTACACCGTCGCCAGCCCCACCTCGCGGGCCGCCGGCGACACCCGGGTCCGGACCGTCAGCGCGTCGTCGGACAGCTCCACCGAGTCCAGGCGGTGCCGCATCCGGTGCAGGCCGAGGGAGCGCCACAGCTTGCTGTAGCAGATGCCGCCGTTCCACTCGCCCTCGTCGTTGTCGGTGGTCGCCCGCCACACGTCCAGGCGCGGGCTCTCGACGGCGATCCCGCCGATCGACCGCAGCGCTCCGGTACGGGCGTCGAAGGAGGCCGGGCCCAGCGTGATCTGCTTCCCGCCCGGCACGGGTCCGTCCGTGGGGGTGACGGACGGCAGCGCGCGGGCGGTGACCGGGAACTGGCCCCATGCCACCACGTGGCCCATCGGCCCCCACGAGGAGTCGTCGGCCAGCTGCGCCCGCACGGTCCACCGCGTCTCCGCGCCCCGGTGGTCCGCGGGCGGCTCCGGCAGCTTCACGTCGGCGCTCTCACCGGGCTTCAGCGCGGGCACCGACAGCGAGCCCGACTCCACGCTCTCGCCCTCGACCTCGTACGACCACGTGAAGGCGAGCGCCGACAGGTCGGCGAAGTCGTACTTGTTGGTCACCCGCACGGTGCCGTCGGCGCCGTCGCCCTCGATGCCGACGGGCTCGATGACCTTCTTGTACTCGATCAGACCGGGGGACGGCGTGCGGTCGGGGAAGATCAGGCCGTCGCAGACGAAGTTGCCGTCGTGCAGCTCCTCGCCGAAGTCACCGCCGTAGGCGTAGCCCAGCTCGGGATGGGCGATGCCGTGGTCGATCCACTCCCAGATGAAGCCGCCCTGGAGTCGCTCGTACTTCTCGAAGAGCTCCTGGTAGTCGGCGATGCCGCCGGGGCCGTTGCCCATGGCGTGGCCGTACTCGCACTGGATGAAGGGAAGTTGACGACGCTTGTGGGTGCCTCCGTCGAGCTCCTTGCCGATTCTCTCGACCTCGGCGTGGTCGGCGTACATCCGCGAATAGACGTCCGTGTCACGGCAGTTCCAGTCGCCCTCGTAGTGCACGAGGCGCGAGGAGTCCCGGCCGTGGATCCACTCGGCCATCGCGGTGAGACCGCGCCCGGTGCCGGCCTCGTTGCCAAGGGACCAGAAGACGATCGACGGGTGGTTCTTGTCGCGCTCGACCATCCGGGCCGCGCGGTCCAGCAGGGCCGGGGTCCAGCGGTCGTCGTCGACGGGGTTGTCGCGCCAGTCCTGCTCGTGGAAGCCGTGGGTCTCCAGGTCGGCCTCGTCGATGACCCACAGGCCGTACTCGTCGCACAGGTCCAGGAAGGCCGGATGCGGCGGGTAGTGCGAGGTGCGGACCGCGTTGAGGTTGTGCCGCTTCATCAGCAGCACGTCCTCGCGCATGGTCTCCAGGTCGAGCGCGCGGCCCTTCTCGGGGTGCCACTCGTGGCGGTTGACGCCCTTGAAGAGGATCGCCCTGCCGTTCACCTTGATCAGGCCGTCCTCGAGGACGACCGTGCGGAAGCCGATCCGCAGCGGGACGCGCTCGCCCTCGGTGACCAGGACGCCGTCGTACAGCTTCGGCACCTCGGCGGACCACGGCTCTACGGGCACCGTCACGGACTCGCCGGTGGCGACATCGATGTCCAGCGCCGCGACCTGCACCCGCCCGTCGACGTCGGAGTCCACCCGGAGGGTGCCCTCGCCCGTGACATGGTCGTAGTCGGCGTGCACGAAGAAGTCGAGGACACTGCCCGCCGGGCGGTGCAGCAGGGTGACGTCACGGAAGATGCCGGGCAGCCACCACTGGTCCTGGTCCTCCAGGTAGGAGCCGGCCGACCACTGGTGGACACGGACGGCCAGCACATTGCCCACGGGCTTCAGCAGCTGGCCGACGGCGAACTCGTGGGCCACCCGCGAGCCCTTGAACTCACCGATGTCCGTGCCGTTCAGCCACACCCGGGCGCAGGACTCGACACCGTCGAAGCGCAGGACGGCGCCGGCCTCCGACAGGTCCCAGTCCCCGGGCAGGTCGAAGACGCGCAGGTGGTCGCCGGTCGGGTTCTCGGTCGGGACGTGCGGCGGATCCACCGGGAAGGGGTACAGGTGGTTCGTGTAGATGGGTGAACCGTGTCCCTGGAGGACCCAGTGCCCGGGGACCGACACCTCGGCCCAGTCCCCGGCGTCGTAGCCCTCCTCGGCGAACGAGTCGTCCTCGGCGTCGATCGTCGGTGACACCCGCAGCCGCCAGCTGCCGTTCAGGGACAGGGACTTGGCGTCCGAGGCCGCGTACCAGGCGCGGGGCGGCAGAGCCCCGCTGCCCGGTGAGACGTCCTCGACGTAGTCGACGTCGGTGGTGCGGAAAGACATCGGTCTCCAGGTCGTGTGAATCGGTGGGTCAGCCCTTGATGCCGGTCTGCGCGATCCCCTGCACCAGCCAGCGCTGGAGGAAGAGGAACACGAACACCAGGGGCAGGATGGAGATGGCCGTGGCCATGAAGATCAGGTGGTAGTTGACGGTCTGGTTGGTGGCGTACGACGAGAGCGCGACCTGCACCGTCCACGCACTGGGGTCCTGGCCGATGACCAGGGGCCACAGGAAGGCGTTCCAGCCCGCGATGAAGGTGATCGTCGCGATCGCCGCGAAGAAGTTCAGCGAGTTGGGCACCACGACGCGCCAGTACGCACCCCAGTAGCTCAGCCCGTCCACCCGCGCCGCCTCCTCCAGCTCCTTGGGGAACCCCAGGAAGTACTGCCGGAACAGGAAGCAGGTGAAACCACTGAACAGACCCGGAATGATCAGACCGCGGTAGGTGTCCACCCAGCCGAGTGACGAGACGAGCACGAAGCTCGGCACGAAGGTGACGGCCGTGGGCACCATCAGGGTCGCCAGGACGGCGTAGAAGACCTTGTTGGCGTGCTTGTAGGGGATGCGGGCGAGACCGTAGCCGGCCAGCGAGCAGATCAGCAGGATGCCCGTGGTGTGCAGGACGGCGACGACCAGGGAGTTCCACATGGAGCGCGCGAAGTCGACCGTGACGTCGTCGAACGGCTCCTTGACGTTGCTCCACTGGATGTCGGTGGGGAACCACTTCCATTCCTCGCCCGTGATCTCCGGGTCCGTCATGAAGGCGTTGCGGACGATCAGATAGAACGGGATCAGGAAGAGGAGGACGGCCACGCCGGTCGCGATGTACAGACCGGTGCTGCCCATGACGCCGCCGAGACGCTTGGCCTCGGTCCGCTTCGCGGGCGCGCTCTTGAGGTCGGGTGCCGTGGTGGTCACTGGGACTCCTCACCCCTTCCGAAGCCCATGATCTTGCCCTGGAGCAGGGTCACGAGGCAGATGAGCGCGGTCAGGATCAGCGCACCCGCGCTGCCCGCGCCGTAGTTCTGGTTCTCGCCCAGCGCCATCTTGTAGAGCTCGACCAGCGGCGGCATGCCCCAGGTGGCCTTGCCGAGCAGGATGAAGAACTCGTCGAAGGCCTGGTACGCGGCGATGAGCAGCAGCAGGATCACCGCAGTCGACGTCGCCCGCAGCTGCGGCAGCGTGATGTACCGGAAGGTCTGCCAGCCCGGCTTGGCGCCGTCGATGGCGGCGGCCTCGTACAGCTCCCGCGGGATGTTCTGGAGCGCCGCGAGGAAGAGGATCATGTAGAAGCCGGACTGGAGCCACAGCCGGACGGTCACGATGACCAGCCAGTACCACGGCGGATCGGGGTTGCCCAGCCAGGCGATGTTCTCGACCCCGAACCAGCCGATGACCGTGTTGGCCAGGCCGAAGCGGACACCGTTGAAGATGGACATCTTCCAGATCAGCGCGGCGGCCGCGTAGCTGACCGCGGTCGGCAGGAAGAAGACCGACCGGACGAACGCCCTCATGAACCGCAGGCGGTTCACCAGCAGCGCGAGGCCCAGCGACATGGCCCAGGTGGTCGGCACGATGAAGGCGGCGAACACGGTGAACGTGACCAGGGAGTTCCTGAAGTCCGTGTCCGACAGGATCATCCTGAAGTTCTCGAGCCCGACGAACTCGCTCGGGGTGACCGTGAACCGGGCCTCGAAGAAGCTCAGATAGAGGCTCCAGCCGATCGGCACGAAGACGAAGATGATCAGGCCGATGAGGAACGGCCCGGTGAAGAGCCAGAAGTTGAAGGTGCTGCTCGCCCTCAGGCCCCGCCGCGGCCGGTCCTTGGAGACCTTGGCCGGGGCGGGGGAGGCGACCCCGCGTGTGGTGGTGGTCGACATGTCGAGATCCGTCCGCCGGCCTATCCGAACAGCTTCTTGAGTTCGGCGTCGACCTTCTTCTCGGCCGTGGCGAGCTGGGCCTTCGGGTCCTCGTTCTTGCGGACGGAGTTCGCGATCACATCGTTGACCGCGGCGATCATGGCCTGGGTCCAGCCGATGTTGTCGAAGTGGCCGAACTCGTTGAAGAGCTTCACGCCCTCGGCCGGCAGGCCCGTCTTGAGCTTGGTGGCGGTCTCGGCGATGGACGTGCGCGGCGGGATGTGGAAGCCGTAGGACAGCGCCCAGTCCTCCTGGTACTTCTTCTGCTCGATCCACAGCCACTTCACGTATTCCTTGGCCGCGTCGACGTTCTTGCCCTTGGCGTTGACGAACATCGACCAGCCGCCGTTGGTGACCGACTGCTTGCCGGCGGAGCCGACCTTCGGGAAGGGGAAGATGCCGATGTCGTCGCCGAGCGCCTCGATCATCGCGGGCATGGCCCACATTCCGCACCACTGGATCGGGGTCAGGCCCTGGGTGAAGGCCGACGGGTCCCACCAGTCGGTGGGGGCGTCGAGCAGCAGGTTGCCGCTGGTGAACAGGGAACGCAGCTGCTTGAGGCCGTCGGCGACCGCATCCGTGTTGAAGGCGGGCTTGTTGTCGGCGGTGAGGGTGTCCGCGCCGGCCGACCAGATGAGCGGGTTCTGCACCGTGGTGAGGTCGTTGCCGAGGAAGGCGCCCTTGACCTTGCTGGTGGTGAGCTTGTCGGCGGCCTCGATCAGCTCCTCCAGCGTCTGCGGAACCTCGATCTTGGCCTTCTCGAACACCGACGGCCGGTAGAAGAAGAACTGCGGGTCGTCGATCATGCGGACGCCGTATATCTTCCCGTCGACCGTGTGCGACGCGATGTCGGCCTGGTTGAAGTCGCTCTTGACCGGCTCGATGATGTCGGTCAGGTCGGCCACCTGACCGCTCTTGATGAGCTGGATCTGCGGGTGGAACTCGAAGACGTCGGGCGCGTTCTTGGTGAGCAGCGCGGCGAACAGCTTCTGCTCGAAGTTGTTGCCGGTGATCCACTGGGTGGTGACGTTGGCTTCCTTGTAGGCCTTCGCATAACGCTTGATGGCCTGCTCGGTGCCCGCCTCGCCGTACGCGTGGAAGTACTGCACCAGGCTGTCACCGGAGCTGCTGCGGCCGGTGTTGCCACCGCACGCGGCCAGTCCGCCGGCGGCGGCCATACCCATGGCGGCCCGCAGGACGGTACGGCGGTCCCAGTTGACGTTTCTCATTGCCGACATGCTGACGTCCTTGTCTCGAGTACGGCTGAGGCTCTGCGCCCGGTGCCTGAAGCGGCTCAGCGCCAGGTGGCTCAAAGGGTGGTGCGGTGCGGGACGTTAACCTTCGGCTAAGGCTTCGGCAAGGGGTTGGACGAAGTCTGTTCGAAGCGTTGCGGGGCGTTCGGGATACCGGACGTCACGGGGTGCGGGCCGCCGTGTCAGCGGTCCGCAACTTCCTTACGGCGTCGCGAGTTACTGCCGTCTCGCGGGCGCGGCGGTGCGTTTCGGCGACTTCTGGCCGACCGACTGGAGGGCCCCTTCGAGCGCGAACGTGGCCGCGCCCAGGCACACGGGGTCCGTGGGGATGGGGGAGAGGACGATCTCGGTGGCGGCCATCGGCCGGGGCAGCGCGTGCCGGGCGACGGCCTCGCGCACCTCCTCGGCCAGGGACTCGCCGAGGGCGGCGGCGACCCAGCTGCTGAGCACGATCACCTCGGGGTTGAACAGGTTGACCAGGTTGGCGATCCCGGCACCGAGGTAACGGACCGTGTCACGGAGGGTGTTGACCGCCACCGGGTCCTTCTGCCGCAGCCCCTCGGCCAGGGCGGCGATGGTCGCCGTCTGGTCGTCCTCGTGCAGCAGCGGGCTGTCAGGGCTCGACTCCCGCAGATTCAGCATGATCCCGGACGCGCCGACGTACGCCTCCACACAGCCGTGCTTGCCGCAGCGGCACTCCCGGCCGTCCAGCACGATCGTGGTGTGGCCCCACTCGCCGGCGCTGTTGCTGACCCCGCGGTGCAGCCCGCCGCCGAGCACGAGCCCGGCGCCCACACCGGTACCGAGGTTCACCACCACGGCGTTCCCGCGCCCGCGCGCGGCACCGAACCACAGCTCGGCCACCGCGGAGGCGCGCAGCGGGTTGTCCAGGTACAGCGGGTAGGCGATGTGCTCGGTGAGCAGATCGAGCAGGGGCACGTCGTGCCAGTCCCAGTTGGGCGCGTACTCGGAGAACCCGGTGTCCCGGTCCACCTGACCCGGCACGCTCACCCCGACGCCCAGGACCCGGGCGCCTTCGACGCCGGCCTGCGCGACCACCTGGCCCACCACCGCGGCGACATGGCCGACGACCTGCTCGGGGAGGCTCTCTCCCGGGCGGACGTCCTCCTCGGCGCGGGCCAGCACGTTCAGCGCGAGGTCGAACAGCTCGACATGGACGTACGTCTCCGCGATGTCGACGCCGATCAACGCGCCCCCCGACGCGTTGACCGCGACGAGTCCCCGGGGGCGGCCTCCCGCCGAGTCCTCGAACCCGACCTCCGTGATCATCCGGAGGTCGAGCAGCTCGCCGACGAGCGTGGCGACCGTGGCCAGGCTCAGCCCGGTGGCGGCCGCCAGCTCCTGCCGGGAGGTGGGCGACGCGGCGATGATCTGGCGCAGCACCTCGTAGCGGTTCGCGGTGCGGATGTCACGTGAGGTGCCGCGCTTCATCGAACTTCCCTCCCTGGCCGGCGCCGGTCCGTGTACTCGGCCGGGGGCCGGGGGCGGTCCCCCGGGAGGGCACAGCACCGGGTCGCCCCGTCCCTTCGGCTCCCGCCGGGACGACATCGGCACCGGCGCGGCGCAAGGCTATGGGCTGCCGACGACTTTCGACAAGGGGTTAGGAAAGGGGCTTTATAAAGTCAGCCGGCCAGCACGTCCCGGACGAAGGCGTTGGCGAATTTTGCCTCAGGGTCCAGGCCACTGGCCAGCGCCCGGAAGTCGTCCAGCCTGGGGTAGCGGCCGTGCAGGACCTCGCCCGGCGTGGTGAACACCTTCCCCCAGTGCGGCCGCGGGCCGAAGCCGTCGAGCACCTCCTCCAGCCGCCGCACCACCGGCAGCACGGCCGCCGTGTCCTCGATCCAGGTGAAGTGCAGCGCCACCGTGTCGCGTCCGTACGACGGGCTCAGCCACTGCTCGTCGGCGGCGACCGTACGCACCTCGCAGGTCTGCAGTACGCCGGCGACCGTCTCCCGGATACCGTCGATTGCATACAGGGCGTCGACGGCGGACCGCCGCGGCAGCAGATACTCCGACTGGAGCTCCGCCCCGCTGCTCGGCGTGAACTCCGCCCGGAAGTGCGGCAGCCGCTCATGCCACGGCCCCGGCACCCCGAACTGCTCGGTGCAGTTCACCGCCGGCATCCCCGGCACCGGGTGCAGCTTCTCGGTGGCGGGGGCGGCCCAGGTGAAGGGGGCGAGCGGCTGATCCACCCGCCGCTTCAGCCACACCTGCCGGAAGCCCGGTTCCCGCCAGTCCGTGAACAGGCTGACGCTGTACGCCGCCGACATGATCGCCGAGAACGACGCGAAGTCCAGCCCCTCCAGCGGCAGTTCGGTGAAGAGATGCTGCTCGACCTCGAAGGCCGGCTCCAGGTCCAGGGTGAGCGCGGTGACGACACCCAGGGCGCCCAGCGAGGTGACGGCCCCGCCGAAGCGTTCGTCGTCCCGCCCGATCGTCACCCTCGATCCGTCGGCGACGACCAGTTCGACCTCCCGCACCGCCGCGCCCAGCGGACCGTTGCCCACACCCGAGCCGTGCGTCCCCGTCGCGACCGACCCCGCCACCGAGATGTGCGGCAGCGAGGCCATGTTGGGCAGTGCGAGGCCGTGGGCGTGGACCGTGCGGGCGAGCTCCGCGTACCGGACGCCGCCCCCGACCCGCACCGTGCGGGCCGCCGTGTCCACGTCGATCACCGCGGGGAGTGCGGCGATCGACAACAGGACACCGTCGGGGCCCGGTTCGGCGATCTCGTTGAAGGAGTGCCCGCTGCCCAGCACCCGTACCTTCGCGCTCTCGGCCACCAGTGCCCGGAGCGCGTCGAGCGAGCTCGGCCGGTGCAATTCCTTGGCGGCGTAGGTGATGTTGCCGGCCCAGTTGGTGACTGTCTCCGTCATCCGTGTCGTCCCTTCCACGCAGAACCTGTCCGTTGACCCTCTCATCCGCCGACACCTAACGTAGAGAGCGGTTTCTATCCGTTTGCCTCGACCGGGGGTCACCACCTTGCCCGAGCGTCCCCAGGCGCTGTTCGCCATGACCGCCGCCAATCTCCCGCACGTCTTCCCGTCGCAGGTGCTGGAGCGGCTGCGGGAGGCGGTGGACATCGACCCGGATCTCGTGGCCGAGGACTTCACCGACCCGCGCGTCAAGGAGGCGCTCGCCCGCACCGAGATCCTCGTGACGGGCTGGGGCTGCCCCCGTATCGACGCGACGGTCCTCGACGCGGCACCGAAACTGCGGGCGATCCTGCACTCCGCCGGCTCGGTCAAGGGCTTCGCCACGCCGGAGGTCTGGCGGCGGGGCATCGAGGTCTCCTCGGCCGCCGACGCCAACGCGCTCCCTGTCGCCGAGTACACCCTCGCCATGATCCTCCTCGCCGGGAAGGACCTCTTCGCCGCCCGCGAGCGCCTGCGCACCGCACGTGCCCACCCCGGCTGGGGCATCGTCCCCGGCATCGGCAACCACGGCCGCAGGGTCGGCGTCATCGGCGCCTCCCGCATCGGCCGCCGGGTGCTGG
Source organism: Streptomyces sp. NPDC001536 (assembly GCF_042894505.1). Lineage (NCBI taxonomy): Bacteria > Bacillati > Actinomycetota > Actinomycetes > Kitasatosporales > Streptomycetaceae > Streptomyces > Streptomyces sp. NPDC001536. Next base: position 317,192 of record NZ_JBIAVQ010000002.1, on the reverse strand, counting down.
AACTCCTGCGCCCCTTCGACCTGCGGCCCGCGCTCACCGACCCGTACGTCACCGAGGCGCGGGCCGCCGAACTCGGCGTACCGCTGATGGAGTTGGACGAACTGCTGCGAGGTTCGCAGATCGTCACGATCCACGCCCCGGAGACCCCTGAGACACATCACCTCATCGGCCGCCGTGAGCTGTCCCTGATGCCCGACGGGGCGGTCCTGATCAACACCGCGCGCGGCGGACTCGTCGACCACGACGCCCTGGTCGCCGAACTCCGCACCGGCCGCATCGGCGCGATCCTCGACGTCACCGACCCCGAACCCCTCCCCGCCGACTCGCCGCTCTACGACCTCCCGAACGCCTTCGTCACCCCGCACCTCGCGGGCTCGCAGGGCAACGAGCTGACCCGGCTCGGCACGGCGGTGGCCGAGGAGGCGGAGCGGCTGGTGACGGGCCGGGGAATGGCGTACCCGGTGGAGCCGGCGGCGCTGGAGCACGGAGCCTGACCGGGTGCGGATTCAGTTGTTCTGGAAGGGCTCGACCGGCGCTATTCGTAAAAACATGGCGCTCTGGAAGCGATATCAGTAGCGTCCACCGGCATGGCCCTCGATCCGATCGCCCCGCTCCCCGAGACCGACCTCACCCGCCACCGTCGCCTGCGCGACCAGGGCAGCCTCGACCGTGCCGATCTGAACGCCATCCTCGACGCGGGCTTCGTCTGTCACCTGGGCGTGGTGATCGAGGGCCGGCCGCTGGTCGTCCCGACCGTCTACGGGCGTGACGAGCGGCAGCTCTACGTCCATGGCTCGGTGGCGAGCCGCAGTCTCTCCGGCGGCACCCCCGTCTGTGTCACCGTCACGCACGTCGACGGGCTGGTCCTCGCCCGGTCCGTCTTCGAGCACGGCGTGAACTACCGCAGCGCGATGATCCACGGCGAGGCCCGCAAGGTCACCGACCCCGACGAGAAGCTGGCGGGCCTGCGCCGGGTCACCGAACACGCGACCCCGGGGCAGTGGTCGTACGCCCGAAGCCCGAACCGTAAGGAACTCGCCGCCACCACCCTCCTCGCCCTCTCCCTCGAAGAGGCCTCGGTCAAGATCCGCACCGGCCCGCCGGACGACGGCGACGGACCCGACGCCGATCTCGGTCTCTGGGCCGGGACCCTGCCGCTGACCTCGGTGTGGGGCGCGCCCGTCGGCGATCCCGTACTGCCGGACGAAACACCCGTACCGGAACACATCGCGCGGCGCGAGGGGACCCGGTACGCGTGACGGGCGGGCGGGGGCATACCGTGAGGAGTCGAACGCCTGAGCCGGGAGGAGATTACGGATGGGCAGCCGCACCGCACTGGTCGAAGATCTGATGGAGCGATTCCCGCACGTACCGCGGGAAGCCGTCTTCAAAGAGGATCTGCTGCGAGGTGGCGTGGCCTTCGACCCGTCCGCCCTCAGCGACAACGAGGGGGGTGAGGTCAAGCCGAAGTCGTACTTCATCTTCTCCTTCGACCACGGCACCCTGCCCGAGCTCGGCGAGGCCGCCCTCAGGCGCCCGCCGGAGGAGATCATCCTCACGGGCGGGCCGTACGACCTGCGCCGCACCGTCGTCTCCGTGCGGGTGAACCCGAGCTCGCCGTACCGCGTCGCCGCCGACGACGAGGGTGTGCTCGGCCTCTACCTCGACGGCAAGCGCATCGCCGACGTCGGTGTGCCGCCGATGCCGGAGTACTACAAGCACAAGCTCTCCAACGGGAAGTCCGTCATGGAGGTCGCGCCCACCATCCAGTGGGGCTACCTCATCTATCTGACCGTCTTCCGGGTCTGCCAGTACTTCGGCGCCAAGGAGGAGTGCCAGTACTGCGACATCAACCACAACTGGCGCCAGCACAAGGCCGCCGGCCGCCCGTACACGGGAGTCAAGGACGTCGAGGAGGTCCTCGAAGCCCTGGAGATCATCGACCGGTACGACACCGCGAAGACCTCCACCGCCTACACCCTCACCGGCGGCGCGATCACCAAGACCGTCGCCGGACGCGACGAGGCCGACTTCTACGGCCACTACGCCAAGGCCATCGAGGAGCGCTTCCCGGGCCGCTGGATCGGCAAGGTCGTCGCCCAGGCGCTGCCCAAGGACGACGTACAGCGCTTCAAGGACTACGGCGTCCAGATCTACCACCCCAACTACGAGGTGTGGGACGAGTACCTCTTCAAGCTCCACTGCCCCGGCAAGGAGCGCTACGTCGGCCGCGACGAGTGGCACAAGCGGATCCTCGACTCGGCGGAGATCTTCGGCGCGCGCAATGTGATCCCCAACTTCGTGGCGGGCGTGGAGATGGCCGAGCCCTTCGGCTTCAAGACGGTCGACGAGGCCATCGAGTCCACCACCGAGGGTCTGCGCTTCTTCATGTCGCACGGCATCACGCCCCGCTTCACCACCTGGTGCCCGGAGCCGACCACCCCGCTCGGCAAGGCCAACCCGCAGGGCGCGCCGCTGGAGTACCACATCCGGCTGCTCCAGGCCTATCGCCAGACGATGGAGGACTTCGGTCTCTCCTCGCCCCCCGGATACGGCGAGCCCGGGCCCGGCCGCGCGGTGTTCTCCGTGAGCTCCTTCATGGACAGCCTTCCGGCGCAGGAGCCCGCCGAGGTGTAGTCGCGGGGAGCCGCGGGGGAGAGTCAGTCGAGCAGTCAGGGCCCGGATCGAGACGTCCGGGCCTTTTCTGCGTATGTCTCCAGGAGTAACACGCGCAACAGCGGCAACGAGGTGTGGACAGGCTCGAACTCCCGGTAACCGGATTTGAATAGTGAGCTTGTCAGTTGTGTGGAAGCCGTGAAAAGCTCGTGCACTGTCGCGAGGTTCCCCACAACTCCGTTGCCAATAAGGTGAGTTGACCTCGCTCCCGATGCAGGAGTCTGATGCCCGACCTGCCGACCCCCCAGGACGCCGCCGAGGCCGCGCTGTTCACCGAGTGCTGGGACGCCGTCCTCTCCTACGCCGACCTGTGCACGGCCGGCTCCACCGCGGCCACCCAGCTGGCCACGGAGGCGTTCGCCCTCGGTATGCGCGAGGCCCGCACCGACGGCAGCACCAGAGGCGTGGGCCGCCGTGCGCCCCGGCTGCCCGTGATCCCCTTGCTGCTGACCGCCGTTCGCACCACCGCCACCGCCTGGGAGACCGCGGGCCAGGGCCACCGGCTCGACCCCGACCTGCGCCTGTGGCTCAACTCGGACAAGGCCGCACGCTACACCGGCCCGCCGCTGCAACGCCCGCTCGCCCTGCGCGGACTGCGCGACATGCAGGAGCACGACGCGGACCTGCTGTGGCTGGCCGAGGTGGAGGCGCTGCCGCTGTCCGTGGTGGCCCGCCGACTCGGTCTGGACCCGGCCCATGTGTCGGAGGAACTCACGCAGGTGCGCGGCCTGTTCCGGGACCGCAGCCACCGCAACCACCTCGACTCACCGATGGCCCCGCAGTGCCGCAGCTACGCCCGCCTCCTCGACGCGGTCACCCGCTCGACCACCGGCGACACCCCGGAGGACCTCTCCCGGCACCTCGCCACCTGTGTGCAGTGCGCCGAGGCCGCCGCCTGTCTGCGGCTGCACGGCGGCGGACTGCCCGGGGCGCTCGCGGGCGGTGTGATCGGCTGGGGCGGCCTCGCGTACCTGGAGCGCAGACGCCGGGCCGCGGAGGTACGACTGGGCGCCGGACGCCCGGAACCGGCCGACGCCGGTCCGCCGAACCCCGGTGCGCACAAGGCGCGTGTCGTGCGCAGCGGACTGCTCGTCACCGCCGTACTGGTCTCGCTGCTGGCCCTCGCCGTCTCGATGATGCCGATGGGCGGCGGCGCCATGGACGACGACGCCTCGCTGCCCACCGACCGTCAGCCGGTGGCCGACCCCGGCGTCACCGTGCCGTCCCCGTCCTCGACCTCCGCGCCGGCGGCCTCGCCCACACCGTCCGCGGCCGGCAGCACCTCCGCGCGCAAGAACCCCGACCCCGAACCCCAGGGCACCTCCTCCTCCGCCCGCGACGACGACAAGCCGACCCCCACCAAGAGCGCCTCGGCCACCTGCGAGGTCCGCTACGACCTGGTCAACCAGTGGCCCGACGGCTTCCAGGCCACCGTCACCGTCACCACCGACGAGGCCCTCGACGACTGGCGTGTCGCCTGGTCCTTCAAGGACGGCCAGAAGGTCGGCCAGATGTGGGACGCGAGCTTCGCCCAGAACGGATCCCGTGTCACCGCCACCGCCGCGGACTACAACAAGTCCGTCCGCGCGGGCGCCGACCTCGCCTTCGGCTTCCTCGCCTCCTGGCAGGGCACGAACTCCCCGGCGTACGACTTCACGCTGAACGGACACAGCTGCACCAAGGCCTGACCGCGGCTGCCCCTCATCCGTGGTCCGTCACCCCGAGGGTGCCAGTGCCGTCTCCATCCGGATCGTCCACCCGTCCTCGGCCGCGTCCCCGGACCTCAGGTCCACGAACTCGCAGAACTGACGGGTCTGCCACAGCCCGTCCGCCGGGCCCGCCTCGGGGCCGGGCGGCCGGAAGCCGAGGAACGGGTCGGTGATCCGGCCGTGCGGGGTGCGCAGTTCGCAGACGATCCGTTCCCCGGTCGACCACAGCAGCAACCGCGCACTGTCGAGGCCCTGGGCGGCCGCATAGCCGGTGGCCCCGGACACGGCCACCCCGAAACGGTCCGCCCGCTCGACCGCCATGCCGCGGGCCTTCGCCTGCTCCGCCGCGAACCAGCGGGCGGCGGCCATGTCCCCGGCGAGGCTGACCCCCACAGCTTCCGGCGGGGGCTCGGGCAGTGGGGCGAGGTCCCGGGTCGCGTACTCGGCCGGTTGTGTGAACAGCGGGCTGGGCCGGACGCCGAGCCGGTCCAGCACGGTCGGATGGGTGTGCCGGGCGGCCGCGACGACATCGGGCGGTACGACGCGGGTGTCGTACAGACAGATCAGGTCGGGCGGGGCTCCGGTGAAGAGCTCGGTGGCCAGGGCCTCGTACCGCTTCCACTCGCCGACCTGACGTGGCGAGCGTCCGCTCCAGAGCGGTTCGCCCGCCATGTGCAGCCCGCCCGTCGGACCCGCGTGCGTGACGTAGTAGTCGAGGGCGATGGCCATGCTGTTCGCGGGTGACCCGTGGTACCAGTGCGCGGAGTTCTGGAAGTCCACGTGCCGGGCGTCCGGGCCGAGCGCCTCGCGCAGCAGGTCCAGTTTGCGCGGGGTGGTGATGGCCACCGGGTCGGGTTCGTCCTCGGCGGCGATGCCGTCCCTGAGGAAGGGCACCATCACCGTCAGGAACTCCTCGTCGCAGGAGTGGATGCCGGCGTGGTGCTTGATGGGGGCGGCGGATCGCTGCGGGGGGTGGTCCGTCATGTCCGTTCCCTTTCGTGTGAGTCGTGGGGGGCGCGGTCCGGACGGCGACCTGTGGTACGCCCCGTGCGCGCCAGGGAACGTACGGCGGCTCTTCCAAGAACATTAGGAGCGAGGCGCAGGTCAGGCGCCTGTAGTGCGACATTGCCAACTGAAGGCGCTTTTCTGACAGAACGTGCTCGCGTCCTGTCGCGCGGCGAAAAAAACTCGTGGCGTCCGCGGGCGCACCTGTCTAAGGTGGGGGCGTTCCGGCTTCGACCGAGTGCGTACGAGGAGGTGTTGACCGATGGCTGTCACTGCGACGAGCGCTGCCCGCATTCAGTTCATCAAGTCCACCTCCGTGGCCGCCGGCTGACCACTCCACTCCTCGCCGGGGCCACCCTGTGAAGGGTCACCCTTGACTTCCACCTCTGTTTTCTCCGCGCTCGCTCCCTACGGCTGGGACGACGCATGGGCGGACGAGTTCGCCCCCTACGACGCCGAAGGACTGCTGGCCGGGCGGGTCGTCCGCGTCGACCGCGGGCAGTGCGACGTCGTCACCGCGGACGGTCTCCTGCGGGCGGACACCGCGTTCGTCACGCCCCACGACCCGCTGCGGGTCGTGTGCACCGGGGACTGGGTCGCCGTCGAGCCCGGCGGCAACCCGCGCTACGTCCGCACCTATCTGCCGCGCCGCACCGCCTTCGTACGCTCCACCTCCTCCAAGCGGTCCGAGGGGCAGATCCTCGCCGCCAACGTCGACCACGCGATCATCGCCGTGTCCCTCGCCGTCGAGCTCGACCTCGGCCGCATCGAGCGCTTCCTCGCGCTCGCCTGGGAGAGCGGGGCGCAGCCCGTGGTCGTGCTCACCAAGGCCGACCTCGTGCCGGACGCGGTGACGCTCTCGTATCTCGTCCAGGACGTGGAGACCACGGCGCCGGGCGTACCGGTGCTGACGGTCAGCGCCCTCGACGGCGACGGGCTCGACGTGCTCGTCGCGGTCGTCTCCGGCGGTACGAGCGTGCTGCTCGGGCAGTCCGGAGCGGGCAAGTCGACCCTCGCGAACGCCCTGGTCGGCGCGGACGTCATGGACGTGCGCGCGGCCCGGGACGTCGACGGCAAGGGACGCCATACGACGACCACCCGCAACCTCCTCGCCCTCCCGGGCGGGGGCGTGCTGATCGACACCCCGGGGCTGCGCGGGGTCGGGCTCTTCGACGCAGAGAACGGTGTCGGACAGGTCTTCTCCGAGATCGCGGAACTGGCCGAGCGGTGCCGGTTCCACGACTGCGCCCATGAGGCGGAGCCGGGGTGTGCGGTGCTCGCCGCGGTCGAGGACGGTGAGCTGCCGGAGCGGCGGCTGGAGAGCTACCGGAAGCTGATTCGGGAGAACCAGCGGATCGTGGCGAAGACCGATGCGCGGGTCCGTGCGGAGCTTCGTCGGGACTGGAAGCGGCGGGGGGCTGAAGGGAAGGCTGCGATGGAGGCGAAGCGGGGGAGGGTGCGGTAGCGCCTATTGGGGTGCCTCGCTGTGTCGTCGGGCGGCTGCGGGCCTGTTGTGGCTGGTCGCGCAGTTCCCCGCGCCCCTTCGGGGGCGCCCCAGTACCGTGTCTGAAATCCGCCAGCCCCGTTCTCGTGCAGGCCGCACACTGGACTGTGTGATGGACGAAGACAGCAGGTACGAGGCGGTGCGGAGTCGGGACGGGCGGTTTGACGGGGAGTTCTTCTTCGCCGTCGAGACGACAGGGATCTACTGTCGGCCCAGTTGTCCCGCCGTCACGCCCAAGAGGCGCAATGTGCGGTTCTTCGCGACGGCCGCCGCCGCGCAGGGTTCCGGGTTCCGGGCCTGCCGGCGGTGCCGTCCGGATGCCGTGCCGGGCTCGGCCGAGTGGAATGTGCGGGCCGATGTCGTGGGGCGTGCGATGCGGCTGATCGGCGACGGGGTCGTCGACCGGGAGGGTGTCGCGGGGCTCGCGGACCGGCTGGGGTACAGCGCCCGGCAGGTCCAGCGGCAGCTCACCGCGGAACTCGGCGCCGGGCCCGTCGCCCTGGCCCGCGCCCAGCGCTCGCACACCGCGCGGGTCCTGTTGCAGACCACGGAGCTGCCGGTCACCCAGATCGCGTTCGCCTCCGGCTTCGCCAGCGTGCGGCAGTTCAACGACACGATCCGCACCGTGTACGCGCAGACCCCGAGCCGGCTGCGCGAGTCCGCGCCCGCGTCCCGTCGTACGGCCACCCCGGCGGCCGGCGTGCCGCTGCGGCTCGCCTACCGGGGCCCGTACCGGTCCGGCGCCGTGTTCGACGTACTGGCCGACGAGGCTGTGCCCGGCGTCGAGGAGGTGAGCGGCACCGAGGGGAAGCGCACCTACCGGCGCACCCTGCGGCTGCCGTACGGCACCGGGATCGTCGCCGTCGAGGAGCGGCCGCGCGGCTGGCTCGACGCCCGGCTCCACCTCACCGACCTGCGGGATCTGACGACCGCCGTACAGCGGCTGCGGCGCCTGTTCGACCTCGACGCCGATCCGTACGCCGTCGACGAACGGCTCGGCGCCGACCCGCGGCTCGCCCCGCTGGTCGCGGCACGGCCGGGGCTGCGGTCGCCGGGCGCGGCCGACCCCGAGGAACTGGCGGTACGGGCGCTGGCCGGCCCGGCACAGGCCGCGCGGCTCGTGCAGCGGTACGGCAAGGCGCTCGACGCGCCCTGCGGCAGCCTCACCCACCTCTTCCCCGAACCGGCGGTCCTCGCGGAGGCCGAGCCCGAGGGCCCCCTCGGCGCGCTCACCGCCGCCCTCGCCGACGGCGCCGTCCACCTGGACCCCGGCGCCGACCGCGACGACGCACAGACGGCGCTGCTCGCCCTGCCCGGCATGGACGCCCGTACCGCCGCCGTCATCCGCACCCGCGCCCTCGGCGACCCCGACGTGGCCCCGCCCGACCTGAACGCCCCCGACACCTGGCGCCCCTGGCGCTCGTACGCCGTACAACACCTGCGTGCCGCAGGGGAGTTGGAGACCCGATGACCACCCACTGGACGACCGTCGACAGCCCCGTCGGCCCCCTTCTCCTCACCGCCGACCCGACCGGCACCCTCACCTCCCTGTCCGTACCGGACCAGAAGGGCGGCCGCACGGTCCAGGACGGCTGGCCGCACGACCCCGCCCTCTTCCGCGAGGCCGAGGAGCAGCTCGCCGCGTACTTCGCCGGTGAGCTGAAGGAGTTCCGGCTGGAACTGCGGGCCGAGGGTACGGAGTTCCGCGAGCGGGTGTGGGCCGCGCTGGACGACGTCCCCTATGGCGCGACGACGACATACGGCGAGATTGCCGCCCGGATCGGCGCACCCCGGGCCGCGGTGCGGGCGGTGGGCGGAGCGATCGGCGCCAACCCCCTGCTCATCGTCAGGCCGTGCCACCGGGTGATCGGCGCGGACGGTTCGCTGACGGGATACGCGGGCGGCTTGGAGCGCAAGACGACGTTGCTGAGCCTGGAGGGTGTCCTGTAAGGCCCTGGTCCGCAGGGGGGCTACGCCCCTTCCAGGGGTTCGAGCCCCCAACTGTGAATCCGTCGAGGATGGATCCTGATGACCTCCTCACTGAAGTGCGCCCCCAGCTCATGCGGCCCCACCAGCAGCTCGGCCTCCCCCCGGATATCGACCCCCCGCACCTTCCAGGGCCGCAGACTGACGATGTCGTCGACCACGAGCGCGACCTTCGGGTTCTTCTGGAGGTTGCGCCACTTCTTGCTGCGGCCCATCTGGTAGCCGCCGACCAGAATCGTCCCGTCGTCCTGGGGGAAGAAGCCGACCGGGTTGGCCTGCGGCTGCCCCTGGGGGGACACCGTGGCGAGCCGCCCCAGCCGCTGCGACCTCAGATACGCGCGTTCGGCCTCGCTGAATTCGGTCATGCGGCCACCCAAACACGCCCGCCGCGGCGGGCGCATCGGTTTCTCGGCCTAGGGCCGTGGCCCTACGTCATCCCCACAGCACCGCCCCCAGCCACGCCCCCATGATCAGCAGGCAGGCGAACAGCTCCGCCAGCACGCTGGAGCCGCCCGAGCGCATGACCGTGCGCAGGGCCGCCTCGGCCTCGCCGTGGCGGCCCAGGCGGCGGCGCTCGTGCAGGTAGATGCCGGCCATGAAGCCGGGGATCGCGCCCAGCACCGGGACCAGGAAGAAGCCGAGGAACGCGCCGAGACCGGCGTAGACGCCCATCCGGGGCGTGGCACCGCTGGTGCGCAGACGGCGGGGCGGCAGCGCCCAGCGCACCACCTGGGACAGGAACAGCACGACGGTGGCCCCCACCAGCACCCACCACGAGACCGGCCGCGGATCCTTCAGCGCCCACCATGAGACCGCGGCCCACACGAGCCACGACCCCGGCACCCCGGGCACCAGCACTCCGCACAGGCCGAGCAAGAGGACCAGGCCGACCAGCAGGAGGTCCCACACTCCCATCTGTCCAGAGTGCCGGACGCTCGGAGAAACCGCAGGTCAGCCAAGTACACCCCCGGGACCGGCGGTCACTCCCGAGCCACCCAGCCCCGCTCGTACGCATGCCACCCCAGCTGCAACCGGGTCGTCACCCCGCTGAGCTCCATCAGCCGCTTCACCCGGCGCTGTACGGTCCTGAGGCCCAGGTCGAGCTGTTTGGCGACGCTCGCGTCGGTCATCCCGGCCAGCAGCAGGGACAGCACCTCCAGATCGGTGCCGTCGGGGCCGTCCGCCGACTCCTCGGTGACGCCGGAGGCCCCGAGGCGCAGCGGCAGCGCGTCGCGCCACACCGACTCGAACAGTCCCGACAGCAGCTCCAGCAGACCGCTGGCGTGCACCACCAGCGCGGCGGGCTCGGAGGCGGGCGCGGTCAGCGGTACGAGGGCCTGGGCGCGGTCGGCGACGACCAGCTTGGTCGGCACCTTGTCCACCACCCGTACCTCCTCGTCGCGGCCCAGTGCGGCGGACAGCTCGGTGAGGCCGTGGGGGAGGTCCAGGACCGCGCGCTCGACGACCACGCGGTAGCGCACCCCGCGCCCTGCCGCCTGCTCCTCGGCCTCGTTCTCGATGCCGGAGACGACCGCCGGCTTGCCGGTGACCAGTGCGCACACCTCCTCGCTCGCCCCGAGCTGGAGCTGGAGGAAGCGCTGCGCCACCGCGCCCGCGCCGCTGACCACCTCGACCAGATCGTGCACGGCCGGTTCGGCGGCGGCCGCCCGGTACTCCTCGGCCAGCAGCGCCGCCGCCAGCTCCGCCCGCTCCAGCTCGTGCCGCTGCTGGGTGAGCAGCGCCCCCAGCGCCACCCCGGGCGGCGCGGCGACCCAACGCCCGGGCCGCGCCGACGACTGCGCCGCGAGCCCGTGCTGTTCGAGGCGGCGCAGGGCCCGCTCCGTGTCGTGCTCGCCGAGCGTCAGCCGGCGCGCCAGATCCGGCACGTCGGCCGCGCCGACGGAGACCAGCGCCCGGTACGCGGACTCGTGCCGCTCGTCCAGCCCCAGCACGCCCAGCATCGGCAGCCCCCTCCCCAGTGGTGCCGTGGCGGGAATCGGCCACGGCGCAAACCCGCCTCGGCACATCATCCCCGCACCACCCGTCCCTCTGCCAAGGTGGCGCCACCGCAGCATCAACCACCGTCCGCAATGCCCGTCCTGGGCCACTTCGGCCTGCGCGTTTCGCGCTCGCGGGCATGCGGCGACACGGCAGGAGAAGCGATCTTGGCGAGAGCGATACGCCGGACGGCCCTGGGGGCGGCGACCGCCGCCGTCCTGGCCGTCACGACCGCCGTGCCCACGCACGCGGCAGAGGAACACCGACCGCTGACCGGCAGCCGGGCCACCCCCGCCGCCGGCTCCGTCGTCACCCTCGTCACCGGCGACCGGGTCCTCGTCACCGAGGGCGGGGCCGTCGCCCTGCCCGGCGAGGACGGCACGATCCCCTTCACCCAGACCCGCCAGTCCGGCGACGACCTGTACGTCTATCCCGAGCGCGCGATCGAGGCGCTGGGCGCGGGCCGGGTCGACGAGGAGCTCTTCAACGTCACCGGACTGGTCCGGCAGGGCTACGACGACGCGCACAGCGACACGCTGCCGCTGATCGCGACGTACGACCGCGCCGTCACCGCCCGCAGCGTCCCGAAGACCCCGCGCGGCGCCGAACGCGACCTCGTCCTCGGCTCGATCGACGGTGTCGCCCTGGACGCGGACAAGAAGAAGGCCGACGACTTCTGGGCCGACGTCACCCAGGGCTCGGTGAAGAAGCTCTGGCTCGACGCCAAGGTCGAGGCCACCCTGGACCGGTCGACCCAGCAGGTCCACGCCCCCGAGGCCTGGGCCGCAGGCTACGACGGCAAGGGCACCAAGGTCGCCGTCCTCGACACCGGCGTCGACGCCGACCACCCCGACCTCAAGGGCCGTATCGCCGCCTCCCAGAACTTCACCGACTCCGCCGACGCCGACGACCACCAGGGCCACGGCACCCACACCACCTCGACCGTCGGCGGCACGGGCGCGGCGAGCGGCGGCAAGAAGAAGGGCGTCGCGCCGGGCGCCGACCTCCTCAACGGCAAGGTCCTCAACGACTACGGCTCCGGCGAGACCTCATGGATCATCGCCGGTATGCAGTGGGCCGTCGACCAGGGCGCCGACGTCGTCTCCATGAGCCTCGGCAACCCGGCCCGCACGGACTGCACCGACCCGATGGCCCAGGCCACGGAGGAACTCGCCCAGGCCAACGCGAACACCCTCTTCGTGATCGCCGCCGGCAACACCGGACCCGGCAACAACACGGTCTCCTCGCCCGGTTGTGCCCCCAGCGTCCTCACCGTCGGCGCCGTCGACCGTGACGACTCCACCGCGGACTTCTCCAGCCGCGGCCCGGTCTACGGCTCCCACACCCTCAAGCCCGAGATCACCGCGCCGGGCGTCGGCATCTCCGCCGCCGCGGCGGGCGGCCGCGGCGTATACGCCTACCAGTCCATGAGCGGTACGTCGATGGCGACCCCGCATGTCGCGGGCGCGGCGGCCGTCGTCAAGCAGCGTCACCCCGACTGGAGCGCCCGGCAGATCAAGACGGCCCTGGTCTCCTCGGCCGACGCGGACATCCCCGGCGACGTCCGCGAGACCGGCGGCGGCCGCCTCGACGTGAAGGCGGCGATCGACCAGACGGTGCTGGGAGCGCCCGCCGTCCAGGCCGGCACCTTCAACTGGCCGCAGGACCCGAGCGACCGTACGGCAGTGTCGGTGCCCTACACCAACACCACTGACCGGGCGGTGGAGTTGAAGCTGTCGGTGGTGGGGGTCACCGGCAACGACGGCTCCGCCGTCCGCTCCTCCGTCGCCCGTCCGGGTGCCGGGTCCGTCAAGGTCCCGGCCGGAAAGACGGTCGAGGTCCCGCTCCGCATCGACCCGACGGCGACCCTCAAGCGCGCCCAGTACGGCGACATCACCGGCCGCGTCCTCGCCACCGCCGACGGTGTCTCCGTCTCCACCCCCTTCGCGCTCTACGTCCAGCCGGAGACGGTCACCCTGCGCGTGAAGCTGATCGACCGCCTCGGCAAGCCCGCCACCGGCGCCTCCTCCGTCGACCTGATCGGCACCGACGACGCGAGCGGCGAGCGCCGCTTCAACGACGGTGCGAGCGACCAGACGTACGAGATCCGCCCCGGCGGCTACTTCCTCTCCAGCTTCGTCACCACACCGGAGACCGAGGGCACGCTGCTCGACTCCCTCACCTATCTGGCCCGTCCGCAGCTGGAGATCCGCGGTGACACGACCGTCGTCCTGGACGCCCGCAAGGCCCACCGGCTGAGCGTGCAGACGGACCGGCCGACCGAACTCCGCGGCGTCACGCTCGGTTTCGCCCGCACGTGGGACGACACCTGGCTGCACGCCGGGACCGCCGCGGCGGGTCGCTCGGTGGGCGGCTACTACGCCTCCGTCACCGGCAGAGCCACCGACGGCACCTTCGAGTTCGACAGCTTCTGGAGGGCGGCGGCTCCTCAGATCACCGAACTCGCCGTGGTCGGCGGCCAGAAGCTCCACCCGGTCACCGCGTCGACCAGCTCGGTCAACCTCGACGGCACCGGGCGAGCGCCGCTCTTCGACGCCAAGTCCGGTACGGAGGAGGAGTTTTCGGGCGCCAAGGGCAGGATCGCGCTGGTGAAGCTGGACGACAGCGGCAGCGCGTACGAGGTCGCCAACCGTGCGAAGGCGGCCGGCGCCGTGGCCGTGCTCGGCTATCGCGAGGCACCGGGCCGCTGGTACCCGTCGGTCGGCTTCACCGGCGGGACGCTGCCGGTCCTCGGCATCCCGACGGACGAGGCGAAGTCCCTGCTCGCCGCGGACGAGGTGACACTGCGCTGGACGGCCACCGCGAAGAGCCCGTACGTCTACAACCTCGCCCACCCGGAGACCGGCCGGATCCAGAGCGACCGCGTCTACCGGGTGCGGGACCGGGACCTGGCGGCGACGACGGCGACGTACAACTCGATGGCGGGCACCGCCACCGACCACATCGACCTCCAGTCGATGACCCGCCCGAGCGGACTGACCGGATATTTCGGCGAGATCGAGACGGTCCCCGCGCCCTTCGAGCGCACCGAGTTCCACACGCCGGGCACCACCGGCTGGGAGCACGAGGTGTCCAGCAGCTTCCCCTGGGGCGAGTTCATGATCGACCCCGTGCGGACCTACGAGAAGGGGGAGAAGCGGACCGAGGAGTGGTACGGCGGCGTCCTCGCGCCGAGCACCCCGCTCGACGCGAACGGCGACCAGGCGCTCGCCGCGGAACGCCAGGGCAACCTGATCGGAGTCGCGCCGGCCTTCTGGGGCGACGGCCGACACCAGGGCGTGCAGGGCAGTTTCGGTGACATCGGCGGCATGGTGCTGAAGCGGGACGGTGAGACCGTCGGCGACAGCCCCTACCCGTTCGGGGTGTTCGAGGTCCCGGCCGCGGAGTCGTCGTACGAACTCACCCTGAACACCACGAAGTTCGGTTCCCCGGCCAGGGTGTGGAAGCGTTCGACGGCCATCTCGACGACCTGGTCCTTCCGTTCGGCGCTGGACGAGAACGCGTACTCCCAGGGCATCCCGCTCCTCTTCCCGCGCTACGACCTCCCGGAGGACGGCCTCAAAACGCTCCCGGCCCGCGACGGTCAGCGGATCACCCTCACGGCCACGGGCCACGCGGGTTACGAGCCCGGGGCGTTGACCTCGGTGAAGCTCGCGTACTCCTACGACGGCGGGGAGACCTGGACCCAGGCGCGGACGTCGAAGAAGGGGACGGTCTGGGAGGCGTACGTCGACCACAGCGCAGCGACAGGAAAGCAGGTCACACTCAGGTCCGACATGACCGACGCGAACGGCAATTCGGTCAGCCAGATCGTGTCCCGGGCCTACGACGTGCGCTAGCGCGTCGGGGATCGGAGGTCCGGGTCACCCGGGCGTCGCCGGGCGGTTCTCCCGTGGGGGGTGGATCCGTCCGGCGGCGCCGCTCGTACGGCTGTTCGGTGACTCACCCTCCGTACGGCGAGCCGCCGATTTTTCCGGATGCCCCGTTTTCATCCGGCCCGTGCGGTGGACAATTAGGGGCATGAGCCAGCAGGGGGGAAGGCCCACCGGTCACGAGGACGACTGGTGGGGTCAGCTGTACGACGACACCGAGGACGCGGGCCCGGCCGCAGCGCCCGACTCGCTGGACGACCGGTTCGCCTCGGCGGCGGGGGCGGTGAACACGGGCACGGGCGTTCCGGCGCCGAGGGAGGGTGAGCAGGACACCCCGCCGACGAGGTCCCGGGCCCCTTGGGAAGCGACGCGGACGACCACGGGCCCGACGAACCTCACGCCGGGCGGAGATCCGCCGAGGCCGGCGGACGGCCCGCCCGCGCAGCCCGCCGACACCGCACCGGCGGACCCCGCGGACCGTCGTGCCGCCGCGGCCGCTCCCGTCTCCGGGCCGCGGCCGAGCGACACCCACCCGCCGGTGGCGACACCGGGCGACGCGGCACCCCCGCCCACCGACACACCCCCCGGACCGGCACCCACCCGCACCCCCACCCGGGTCGACCTCCCCACACTCCCGCCCGGCCCCCTGGACTTCGTGGGCTCCGGCCCGCCCACCTACGACGCCGAACCCACCGCCCTCCCGCCCGCGGACCCCGACGACCTCGACGACCTGGTCGCCGACACCGTCCTGGACGGCGCCCACTACGGCTCCTGCACCCTGCGTGCCGCCTCCGTGCGGGGCGACTCCGCGCGCTTCCGGGGCGAACCCCGCCGCGACTCCCTCCTCACCGCCCGCTTCGGCACCGGCGACCACGCCCTGGTCCTCGTGGCGATGGCCACCGGCGCCCGCGCGACCCCCGGCGCGCACCGGGCCGCCGCCGAGGCCTGCCACTGGATCGGCAGGGCCGTGGGCCGCAGCCACGCACGCCTCGCCGAGGACCTCCGCGCCGCCCGCCGCGGCGACCTGAAGTCGGGGCTGCACCGGCTCACCGACCGCAGCCTCGGCAAACTCCGCGCCAGCGCCACCGAACAGGGCATCGACCCGGAGGAGTACTCCGCCACCCTGCGCTGTCTGCTCCTGCCGGCCGACACGGACTGCCGTACGCGCGTCTTCTTCGGCGTCGGCGCGGGCGGACTGTTCCGCCTCAGGGACGGCGAGTGGCAGGACATCGAGCCGCGCGTCCAGGACATCACCGGCGAACCGGTGGTCGGCTTCGGCTCGCTGCCCGCCGAGACCCCCGAGGGCGACCGCCTCACCATGGACCTCGGCATCCCCACCCCGCCCAGCCCCTACGAGGCCGCACCCGAGCCGCCCCGCGAACCCTTCCGCTTCCGCGCCTCGGTAGCCCGCCCGGGTGACACGCTCCTGATGTGCAGCGGCGGCTTCGCGGAGCCCCTGCGCGGCGAACCGGAGCTGTGCGAGTACCTCACGGGCCGCTGGTCCGGCCCCACCCCACCGGGCCTCGCCGCGTTCCTCGCGGACACCCAGGTGCGGGTCAAGGGCTACGCGGACGACCGGACGGCCGCCGCCGTGTGGGAGGCGTAACGGCGGGGGTTGTGGATTGATGGATCCATGGCCAAGCAGAACGTCGCCGAACAGTTCGTCGACATCCTCGTCCGCGCCGGTGTGAAGCGCCTCTACGGCGTCGTCGGCGACAGCCTCAACCCGGTCGTCGACGCGGTACGCCGCAACGCCGGCATCGACTGGGTGCATGTGCGGCACGAGGAGACCGCCGCCTTCGCGGCCGGCGCCGAGGCGCAGATCACCGGGAAGCTGACCGCCTGCGCGGGCTCCTGCGGTCCCGGCAACCTGCACCTCATCAACGGCCTGTACGACGCCCACCGCTCCATGGCCCCGGTCCTCGCCCTCGCCTCCCACATCCCCTCCAGCGAGATCGGGCTCGGCTACTTCCAGGAGACCCACCCCGACCAGCTGTTCCGCGAGTGCAGTCACTACAGCGAACTCATCTCCCACCCGAAGCAGATGCCGCGACTGCTCCAGACCGCGATCCAGCACGCGGTCGGCCGCTCCGGCGTCAGCGTCGTCTCGCTCCCCGGTGACATCGCCGACGAACCCGCCCCGGACAAGCCGCTGGAGACCGCCCTGGTCACCTCCCGGCCCACCGTCCGCCCCGGCGACACCGAGATCGACCGGCTGGTGGAGATGATCGACGCGGCCGACAAGGTCACCCTGTTCTGCGGCAGCGGCACCGCGGGCGCGCACACCGAGGTCATGGAGTTCGCGGAGAAGATCAAGTCCCCGGTGGGACACGCGCTGCGGGGCAAGGAGCACATCCAGTACGACAACCCCTACGACGTCGGCATGAGCGGACTGCTCGGCTACGGCGCCGCCTACGAGGCCACCCACGAGTGCGATCTGCTGATCCTGCTCGGCACCGACTTCCCGTACAACGCGTTCCTCCCCGACGACGTCAAGATCGTCCAAGTCGACGTCCGCCCCGAGCACTTGGGCCGCCGCTCCAAGCTCGACCTCGCGGTGTGGGGCGATGTGAAGGAGACCCTGCGCTGTCTCACCCCGCGCGTGCGGGCCAAGCAGAACCGCACGTTCCTGGACAAGATGCTCAAGAAGCACGCCGACGCGCTGGAAGGCGTGGTCAAGGCGTACACCCGCAAGGTGGAGAAGCACGTCCCCATCCACCCCGAGTACGTGGCCTCCGTGCTCGACGAACTCGCCGACGACGACGCCGTGTTCACCGTCGACACCGGCATGTGCAATGTCTGGGCCGCCCGTTACATCTCACCCAACGGCCGCCGCCGCGTCATCGGCTCCTTCTCCCACGGCTCGATGGCCAACGCGCTGCCGATGGCGATCGGCGCCCAGTTCACCGACCGAAGGCGTCAGGTCGTGTCGATGTCCGGCGACGGCGGATTCACCATGCTGATGGGCGACTTCCTCACCCTGGTGCAGTACGACCTGCCCGTGAAGGTCGTCCTCTTCAACAACTCCTCCCTGAGCATGGTCGAGTTGGAGATGCTGGTCGCGGGCCTGCCCTCCTACGGCACCACCAACAAGAACCCCGACTTCGCCGCCGTGGCCCGCGCCTGCGGTGCCCACGGGGTGCGCGTGGACAAGCCCAAGCAGTTGGCCGGCGCGCTCAAGGACGCGTTCAAGCACAAGGGCCCGGCCCTCGTCGATGTCGTCACCGACCCCAACGCCCTGTCCATCCCGCCGAAGATCAGCACCGAGATGGTGACCGGGTTCGCCCTGTCCGCCTCGAAGATGGTGCTCGACGGCGGCGTGGGGCGGATGCTCCAGATGGCGCGGTCCAACCTGCGGAACGTGCCCCGGCCCTAGGACACGTACGGCACCCACTGACGGCCGGAGGTGTCGTACGAGTAACGCGGCAGCCCCTTGATGGCACTCGTGCGGAACGGGCTGCCGTGGTCGTCGATCCGGATCGTGCCGGTGCGGCCCTGCGAGGACCAGTCCAGTTCGAGGTACCAACTGCAGTCGCAGGCCGCGGTCTTCGCGGTGACCAGCAGCACCTCCGGATCCTCCGCCGAGACACGGTAGGGCAGCTGGATCGCGGGGATGGGGCCCTCGGCGTCACCGCCGGGTTCGGAGCGGGCGACGGGACGGTCGGCGTCCAGGTCGACGGAGAAGAACCGGGGGGTGAGGGCTCCGCCGCAGCCGTTGTCCATGGCGTAGGCATTGCCCTCGAACGGGGCCGCGCGCCCCACGACGCGCACCCGGAGGGCTTCGAGCACCACCGCCGTGGAGTTCCGGCCCTGCACCGAGATCTGCACGTTGGTGTCACGGCCGTGCCGGGCGCCCTGCGCCGCCGCCCATGTCCTGGCGTCCTGTGCGGCCGGGGGCGGCGGGACCTGCGCGGGCGGCTTGGCCACCACGTAGTCGTGGCCGCAGCCCTGGTTCCAGACATGCGAGTTGACGGTCCAGGTCAGGGGCACGGCCGCGCCCGGACCCGCCCCGCCCGTGGGGCTGTCGCCGGGGACCGAGCCGGACGGGGAGGGGGTGGGCCCGCCGGCGCCGGCGCCGGGGGAGGCGGGCGGCGAGGTCCGGTCCGGCGAAGGCGAGGCACTGCCCTTCGGCTTCTTCGAGGGGCCAGAACCCGGGGACTCGGGAGCGGCCGAGCTGGTGCGGCCGGGATCGGTGGGGCGTACGGCGTCGGCGGAGGAGGAGCGGTCGTGCGACAGGGCGGACAGCCCGGCGAGGGTGGCGGCGGACGCGACGGCGACGGCCGTCGTCACCAGGATCCGCCGACGGCGGTACCAGGGGAGCGGGGCGGGAGGGGCGCCCAGGTTCGTGACCGTCTCGCCCGCGGGCTCTGACTCCGGCTCCGGCTCGGGAGCGGGCTCAGGCCCGGAGTTGGGCTCGGGCTCGACTTCGGCGGCGGGCTCGGGCTCGGCGGCGGGCCCGGGTTCGGCGGCGGGCCCGGGTTCCGGCACGACAGCGGCCACCGGTGTCCGTGGCCGCTGCCGTGCCGCCACCGCCGGCAGCCACAGCCGGTGCAGCTCCAGCCGCTCCTCCGCCGTCGCCCCGCACAGCGCGGCGAAGCGCTCCACGGGGGCGAAGTCGAGCGGGACCGCGTCCCCCGCGCAGTAGCGGTGCAGCGTCGAGGTGTTCATGTGCAGCCGCCGGGCCAGCTGGCCGTAGCTGCGGTCCGTACGTTCCTTCAGCCGCGTGAGCAGCGCCGCGAACTCCGCGACCTCGTTCGCGCCGTCCCGTTCTGACAACGTTCCCCCTGCGTGTCCCGGACCGGTGCCGCCATCCCAGGCACCCCATGTACCTGCACGTCAGACGGGCTGGGATGGTTCCACCGTGGTGGATCGGGCGCCGGCTGTTGCGCAGGCCGCCTGTGACGGCTGATGCTCTTGGTGTCGCACCGACCGGGCCGGACCGACCATCCGCCGTCGGCGGCATTCCACATCCAAGCACTCACACGTACACGGGGGACACCCATGTCCATGCGCACCCGAGCCGGCGCGCTGCTCGCCGTCGCCGCCACGGGCCTCGCCCTCGGCGCGACGCTCGCCGCACCGGCGGACGCCGCACCGCAGGCCGCGCCGAAGTTCCTGTCGGCGGCCCAACTGCCGCCGCACCCCTCCTCCACATGGAAGGCGGGCAAGGTCACCGACGGCGTCCCGGACGAGTTCCTGGGCTGTCTGAGGGAGACGCTGCCCGGCTACGACTCCCGGTACCGCCCGTTCACCACGGATCTGGAGACCAACGCCCAGCAGCTCACGATCGTCGTCGGCAGCACCGCCAAGGCCAAGGCCCTCGCCGACCGTCTGAACAAGGAGATGCGCGAGTGCGCCGCGCGCGTCGAGGAGGCCGACCCGGAGACCGACGCCACGTACAAGAGCTACGGCACGCTGCCGGTGGAGGAGGGCGCCCGCGTCCACGGTCTGCACACCGTCACCTCCTGGGGCGCCTCCGACGTCCACCTGCTGTCGGTCGGCCGGGACGGGCGGACCGTCACCGTCGTGCAGTGGGGACAGATGGGCGACCTCGCCCACGCGCCGGTGAAGGCCTTCAAGAAGACGACCACCACCGCGGTCGACAAGCTCTACTGAGACCGTCGCCGCATGTGAGACCAACCGAAGAAGCGGAGCCGCCCTCCTGCTACGGGGGTACGGGAGGGCGGCTCCCGCTGTGTGACATCAGGTGCGGAAGCGGTGAGTTCAGGCCAGTTTCAACGGCGGGCAAAGAACCGCTCCGCCCGAGGCGTCCAGGCACAGCCGCCCCATGGCTTCGCCGCCTACGCCCGGATCGGCAGTCCGCCCTGGACGGTAGGTGCGAGGCCCCGCGGTCACCATGTCGCCGCAGCGCGCAGACCCGGAGCCGGATCGGAGCACCGGGTCGGCCGCGACCCGCGAGGGCGGACGCACCGGCTCGCCGCCGTCGAGCGGCACACGACGATCCGCGGGCGTACGCCTCCCGGGGACGCCCGGGAGCGCGCGGACCGCTGTGCGCGGGAGAGGACCGGGGCGGCGCAGGTCGTGGGCCCCTTCGTGGCAGCCCCACCGGAACCTCCGCATCGACCAGCGGTTTCCCGGTACTTCGCCGAGCGCCCGGTCGCGGTGCGCCGGGCAGCACATGCCACCTGCCGGAACCACCGGCACACCACCCCGCACCGGCCACGCCGTACGAGCGGCCCCACCGCGCACTCCCGTCCCACCATCATCGGCGCCCGACCGTCCCGCGCGCCCCCGATCACGATCCGTCCGCCCCTGCTCCGGCGCAGCCCAACCGTGGCCGAACACCTGGTCGTTGACGATTCGACATGACTGCCGCGTGTCCGACGGGGCATGGATCCCGTGAACGTGTTCGAGCAGGAGGGGAACCGACATCGGCACGCGGGCGGGGGTCATGAAGAGGCAGGCGCGAGGAGGCGGTCCCATGGCGATCGGGGCCTTCTCGGCACAGACAGTGGAGGACGTGGCCGCGGGCGCCGGGGATCAGGCGCAGGCGTCTCAGCTCAGGCGCAGACTCGGCAAGGCGGACCTGCGGGCGGTGCCCGAAGTACGCAGGGCGCTGCGGGAGTTGTTACGGCAATGGGGGAGGCCGGGGCGATCGGAGATAGCGGAACTGCTCACCAGTGAGCTCGTGACCAACGCGCTCATCCACACCGATCACGACGCGGTGCTGACGGCCACCGTCGGACCCGCCGGCCTCAGGGTCGAGGTACGGGACTTCGTGGCCCGCCGGCCCAGACTGCGCGTACCGAACGCCGACGACGGTACGCACGGCCGGGGCCTGGTCCTGGTCCAGTCCCTCGCGGACGCGTGGGGCGTGCGGGCGCACGGGGTGGGCAAGGCGGTGTGGTTCGAACTCGACGCCGGGACGGCATGACGCCGGTTCCCTGACGAACGGGAGGGGGGTACGGCCGTGAAGCCGTACCCCCCTCCCGTGGTGCCCGAAGGCCTAGCCGAACTGCTGCTCGAGGTCCTTGAGCTTGCGCTCCAGGGAGTCGAGGCGCGGCAGGGCCATGGTGTCGTCCTCCGCGGTGAGGTCGACGGTGATGGGGTCAGTACCCTTGCGGACGGGCTGCAGGGACGGCCGTGAGCGTACGGGCAGTTGCTCCGGCGTCGATATGGCAGGCTCCGCGGTGACCATGTCGGAGCCGCGCTCCAGGGCGGCCTGGGCCTCTCCCGGCCGACCGCCACCGCGGCCGATGAATCCGCGGTGACCGCGGCTGATGGCCTTGAGCTGGGCGCGCTCCATGCGCTCCTGCTCGCGGCGGCGCAGTCGGGCGGTCTCCTTCTGGCGCTTGTCCTCGCGGACCTCGTCGACCGCCTCGTCCAGGCTGCGCACGTTCTCCAGCAGCATCAGCGACCAGGCCTTGTAGGTCTCGCGGGGCGCCCGCAGCCAGCGGACGATGCGGATCTGCGGCAGCGGACGCGGCACCAGACCCTGCTCGCGCAGGGCGGCCCGGCGGGTCTGCTTCAGCGCGCGGTCGAAGAGGACGGCCGCCGAGAGGGACATGCCGGCGAAGAAGTGCGGGGCGCCCGCGTGGCTGAGGCCCCGGGGCGCGTGCACCCAGTTGAACCAGGCCGCGGCACCCGCGAACGTCCACACGAGTATCCGGGAGCCGAGGGCCGCGTCACCGTGGCTGGCCTCGCGCACCGCGAGGACGGAGCAGAACATCGCAGCGCCGTCCAGGCCGAACGGCACCAGGTACTGCCAGCCGTTGTCCAGGCCCAGGTTCTGCTCACCGAAGCCGACGAGGCCCTTGAAGGAGAGTGCGGCCGCGACGGCGGCGCAGCAGAAGAGGAGTACGTAGGAGGCCGTTCCGTATATGGCTTCCTTGCGCCTGCGGCGCTCCTCGCTGCGCTCCCAGGAATCCTCGGTCTTCGCGTGCTCCCCGGCGGACCGCTTGCCGCGCGCCAGCACCGCCATCGCTGCCAGCATGCCCAGGAGCAGTACGGCGCCCGGAAGCAGCCAGTTCAGCGATATGTCGGTCAGTCTCATCTGGGGTCCCTTGCATTGGGATAGGGCGTAACGCCCGCCATAGTGGCCCAATCCCACTGGCCCTCAGGGGGTTTCGGGGCAAGAGGCCGCCAAGGAGGTGCAAGGGAATGCCCAGGGCGGCTTTCTGCTCGAACTGCCGCGTGAGGGGCGGGAGTTGAGTTCGAATAAGACTACCCGTACGGGTGGTTCCACGGAAAGTTCCTGCGCCAGGTGAGGAAATTGTGAATCGCCTGTAACCGAGGGACAGCCCTGTTCACGGATGATCTTACGGGACGTCCGCTGCGGCCCGCGCCCGAGGGGTCCTCAACTGGCGGCTTCGGCCAGGAGTTTGACGACCCGGTCGGCGTCGCAGGTGCGCGGGCAGGTGGCGCAGGTGTCCTCGGGCTCCAGCGTGTAGTACATGCAGCAGCTGGCCCGGTCCCGGGTGGGCAGCGCCTCGCCGCGCGGTCCCGTCAGCTGCCGGAAGGCCGCCGCGCCGACGTACGGCTTCGTCGAGCCCGGCAGCAGCAGCTCCAGCTCCCGCTGGGCCCGCGCCTGCTCGCTCTCGCCGAACAGCTGGGCGACGTACCAGAGCCCCTCGACGATCTCGTCGGTCACCATGCCCCACAGTGCCCGCCCGCGCCGCCGCATCCGCGGCCCGAATCCGCCGAGCACGGGCTCCAGGTGCTCGGCGATCGCCTCCCGCACCTCGGCCCGCAGCGCCTCCTCGTCCGGCACGACGCGGGCACCGGGCAGCGCGGCGGCGGGATCGCCGGGCAGACAGGCGAAGTCACCGGTCCGCACGGCGAAGGTCATCGGCCCCTCGGTCCGGTCGTACGAGACATGCGTCACGGGGAAGCGCGGCACCCGGCGCTGGAGGAACCACGGTGCGGTGATCAGCAGACAGGCGGGCCAGGCGTACCGGTGCAGTCCGAAGCTCGCTATGACGTCCGGGCGCCCGCTGCGCCCGTGGTCCCGCAGTACCTGTGCGTCGTCCCACGCCAGAAAGGCGTCGAGGCCGGCCCCGCCCTCCGCGAGCGAGGTGGCGGTGACCCAACCGCCGCCCCGAGGGGCCTCGTCCCCGCTGTCCAGCTCCGCGACGGTGAATCCCGGGAAAGCCTCGGTCAGACGGTTGTAGGCGTCCGTGAGGGCCGAGGTGCGCACGGTCATGCGGGAACCACCGATCCAAGACAGTTGTACGACTGTTTTGAAGGTAAGCCTAACCTTACCCAAGATCGCCGGGATTTGAACCAGGGGCTTCTGCGCCTAAGGTGCTTGACGGACGAGTAACAACCCGCCGTAATGACCCCAAGTACCGACACGTCCGGAGGAGGACCCGTGAAGCCGAGCGCGCAGGGCTCCACCGGGACGGGGGTTCCCCCCGCGGTACGTGTCCCGCCGCAGCTCACCGCGGCGAGGGGGGAGCACACGCACGGCGAGCGGCCGCGTCCCGAGCCGTCCGTACCCCCGGCCGGCGTGGCGCGCCCGCGACCCCAGGGCGGGGTGCCGGAGCCCCGTACCGAGCGCACCCGTACCGACGACGCCGTCGCCCCGCCGGTCCGTGCCGACCGGCCGCCCGCCGAGCCGCCCGTCCGTCCCGTCGTGCAGCGGGCCTCCGTGCGCGGGCAGATACTCGACGCCCTGCGGACCGCGCTGGTCTCCGGTGAACTGATACCCGGCGAGGTCTACTCGGCGCCCGTCCTCGGTGACCGCTTCGGGGTGTCCGCCACTCCGGTCCGCGAGGCCATGCAGCAGCTCGCCCTCGAAGGCGCCGTCGAGGTCGTGCCCAACCGGGGGTTCCGGGTCGTGGAGCGGGGGGCGCGGGAGCTCGGTGAGCTGGCCGAGGTGCGCGCGCTGATCGAGGTGCCGGTGATGCTGCGGCTGGCACGGACCGTGTCCGTCGAGCGGTGGGCCGAGCTGCGGCCGCTGGCGGAGGCGACGGTACGGGCCGCGTCGACCGGCAGCCGCGCCGCGTACGCGGAATCCGACCGCGCCTTCCACCGCGCGGTCCTCGCCCTCGCCGGCAACGACCAACTCGTCCAGATCGCCGACGAACTCCACCGCCGCGCCCAGTGGCCCCTCGTCGGCGCGCCGGCGTCCCGCGGCCGGGCGGCACTCGTCGCGGACGCGGCGGAACACACGGCGCTGCTGGACGCGTTGATCGCCGGGGACGTGGATGTGGTGCGCGTACTGGTGGCCGAACACTTCACAGGCGCCGGCTGAGAGCTTCTTTCGCCCCCGCCGCCCTTACCCGTTCCCATCCCCAGGGGCGCTGCCCCTTCGACCCCGCTCCCAGGGGGCGCTGCCCCCTGGACCCCCGCTCCTCAAACGCCGGAGGGGCTGAATTCAGCTCAGCCATATCCAGCCCGTCCGGCGTTTGAGGACGAGGCCCCTTCAGGGCCGAAGCGGGGGTCTGGGGGCGCAGCCCCCAGGGACGGGACGGGTAGGGGCGGCGGGGGCGAAGAAAGCCCCGGACCTTCAGGCCGTCGCCGCCGGCGGTGGGGCCAGCTGCTGGGACAGCCACGTGGGCACCCCGCCCAGCAGCCGGAACAACCGCCGAGCCTCCTCCCGCAACCGCGAGGCCTCCGGCTCGACTTCCGCGTCCGCGAGGGAGGCCAGCGCCGGGGCGGTCCCCACCAGGTAGCCCAACTCCTCACGGATCCGCAGGGATTCGGCGAAGCCGTGCCGCGCCTCGGCCAACTCACCGTCACGCAGGGCGAGTCCGGCGAGATGGCGCCAGGTGAAGGACAGCAGCAGAGGGTCGGCATGGGCCACCGCCCCCGCATGCGCCCGCCGGTACGCGGCCCGCGCCGACTGCGGCGACCGCGCCAGGTTCTCCGCCAGCAACCCCCGCCGGAAGTCCAGCAACGCCCGCCCCGGCGCTCCCGGAGGAATCAACGCCGCCGCCCGCCCCAGCGCCGCCCGCGCCTCGTCGGCCCGGTCCCGCACCCCGTGCAGCGTGGCGGCGTACGCAAGGTGCCCGCGTTCACAAGCGGCCGCACCTCGCTCCTCGTCGGTGTGCGCCAGCGCCTCCGCGATCCGCAGCGCGTCCTCGGCGTCCTGCCAGCCCTGCTCGGTGTAGAGACATCGCTCGACCAGCAAGGACGCCCGCTGAACCGCCGAGTCCGCCTCCACCGGCTGGAGCAGCGCCGCCGCGTCGACCCAGCACGCGCGTGAGCGCAGCCGCCATACCGCGGTCTGGAGTGGATCGTCAGGGGTCGTTCCGTTACCAGACATGGCGGTATACGCCACCTCGCCCTCCCCGGCACACCATTGAGCTGTTGAGTGGTGGCCGCATCTCAGCACGAATTCCGTGGCCCGGCCAAGGGGGTGGGTGAAGGATTTCACAAAGTCGTGGGATCCCCGGCCCCGCCAGGTTTCAGCTCATCCTCAACGCCAGGAAGAAATCCAGCTTGTCCTCCAGCCGCGACAGGTCACGACTCGTCAACTGCTCGATTCGCCCCACCCGGTAGCGCAGCGTGTTGACGTGCAGGTGGAGACGGGTCGCGCACCGCGTCCACGAACCGTCGCAGTCGAGGAAGGCCTCAAGGGTCGGGATCAGTTCCGCGCGATGGCGGCGGTCGTAGTCGCGCAGCGGGTCCAGCAGCCGCGCGGTGAAGGCTCTGCGGACGTCGTCCGGCACGAACGGGAGCAGGAGGACGTGCGAGGCCAGTTCCTGGTGGCCCGCCGCGCACACCCGGCCCGGCCGCGCCGCCGCAACCCGCCGGGCGTGCCGCGCCTCCTCCAGCGCGCCCCGCAGCCCCTCCGCCGAGTGCACGGCCGCGCTCACGCCCAGCGTGACCCGGCCGTCGTCGTCCAGACCGGCGGCGAGGGGATCCCGTACGGACTCCAGGAGCACATCGGCGAGGATCCCCGCCTCCGATCCGTCGTGCTCGGTCGACACGGCCGGCAGCGGCACGAGCGCGATGGCCTCGTCGCCGGTGTGG
Organism: Streptomyces sp. NPDC001536; assembly: GCF_042894505.1. Lineage (NCBI taxonomy): Bacteria > Bacillati > Actinomycetota > Actinomycetes > Kitasatosporales > Streptomycetaceae > Streptomyces > Streptomyces sp. NPDC001536. The sequence continues at coordinate 290,481 of NZ_JBIAVQ010000002.1, read as the reverse complement.
GCCACGGCGATGCGGTCGGAGTGCTCGGGGCCGGTGGAGAGCGGGTCGACCAGGATCTCCTCCAGCAGCGACTGGGCGACCGCGCCGCCCTCGATGTCGCCGCCGTCCCACTCCACGCGGGCCACGACGACCTGCCAGTGCGGGGCCGCCCCGAGCCCGGGCAGCAGCACGGGGGCGGCCACCCGCAGACGCGCGGCGATCTCGGCGGGCGCGGCACCCGTCTGGACCAGCTCCAGGACCTCCTGGGCGAGGCGGCGGCGGACCGTGCGCGCCGCGTCCCTGCGGTCCCGTTCGACCGAGATCAGCTGGGTGACGCCCTGGAGCAGGTCCAGGCGCTCCTCGGGCCAGTCCCCGGCGTCCGCCTCGACGGCCAGCAGCCAGTCCGACAGCACCGTCTCGCGTACGTCCCGCGAGCCCTGCGGGGAGCGGCCGCTGCTGCGGACCGGGAAGAGCGAGTACGTCGTCGAGCCGAGGGTGAGCCGGTGCGGTCCGCGGCGGCCGGTGCGGGCGGCGGCCAGATGCTCGGCGGCGAGCTTCGCGCAGATGTCGGCGGGCAGCGCCGGGCCCGTGGTCTTCGAGCCCGCGATCAGCCGCCCGGTCGGCGACAGCACCCAGGCCCGCAGGTCCAGGTCCGAGCCGAGCAGGTCCAGGACCACGTCCGGGCCGCCGCCCGCCGGGCCCGAGGTCATCATCCGGCGGTGCCGGTCCACGACCGCGGCGAGGTCCCCGGCGCGCTCGCCGGAGACCTGTCGTACGACATGCTCGGTGATCGTCGCGAACGCCACCGACTCGTGCACCGCGAACAGCGGCAGCCGGTTCCGGGAGCAGGCCAGCACCAGGTCGTCCGGCACGGCGCCCAGCTCGGCCTCGCCGGCGGCCAGCGCGGCCACCCCGGCCTGCACCAGGATCCGTACGAACGCCTCCGAGTCACCGGCGTCCCGGCGCCAGGCCAGGCCCGTGAGGACCAGCTCCCCGCCCGAGAGGTAGCGGCTCGGGTCCCGGAGGTCGGTGGTCATCACACCCCGCACGGTGCGATCCAGCTCGTCCTCGCCGCCGAGCAGCCGCAGGCCCAGCGCGTCGGTGTCCAGCAGTGCGCGCAGCCGCATTCTCGTCGCCGCCGATCTTTGTCTCGAAATCTACGATGAACAGGGAGGGTCTTGTGGTGACAGGAGCCCGTCACGTGGGCCGAAGGGCACGTCTCCCGGCCTTCCGGGCTGTGTCCCAGGTCACGCCCACTGTGTCGCGCGTTTCCACAGGAAAACATGGAGGTTACTGAGGACCTCCGTTCATACGAATCTACAAGATGACCGCCCCGACCAGCCAACTCCTTCAGAGTTTCCGTGACTGACCCGGTCGGAGCACCGCGCTGTGTACTGAGCCCACTCCGCGTAAACAGCACATGAACGAGCCGGTACCGCCGCACCCGATCTGGCTCAATCTGAACGACCCACGAGACGAAGAAGAGAGCCGGTCATGGACTTCCTTCGCCCCGCCAGCTGGGAGGAGGCGCTCGCCGCCAAGGCTGAGCACCCCACCGCTGTGCCCATTGCGGGCGGCACCGATGTGATGGTCGAGATCAACTTCGACCACCGGCGGCCCGAGTACCTGCTCGACCTGAACCGCGTCACCGACCTCACCGAGTGGGAGGTCGGCGAGGACAGCGTGCGGCTCGGGGCCTCCGTCCCGTACACCCACATCATGGAGAACCTGCGCGCCGAGCTCCCGGGCCTGGCGCTCGCCTCGCACACGGTCGCCTCCCCGCAGATCCGCAACCGCGGCGGCGTCGGCGGCAACCTCGGCACCGCCTCCCCGGCCGGCGACGCCCACCCCGCCCTGCTGGCGGCCGGCGCCGAGGTCGAGGTCGAGTCGGTGCGCGGCAGCCGCCGTATCCCGATCGACGCGTTCTACACCGGCGTGAAGCGCAACGCGCTCGCGCCCGACGAGCTGATCCGCGCCGTCCACATCAAGAAGGCCGACGGCCCGCAGCAGTACTCCAAGGTCGGTACGCGCAACGCCATGGTCATCGCCGTGTGCGCCTTCGGTCTGGCCCTGCACCCCGAGACCCGCACCGTCCGCACCGGCATCGGTTCGGCGGCGCCCACCCCCGTGCGGGCCAAGGCCGCGGAGGAGTTCCTGAACGCGGCGCTCGAAGAGGGCGGCTTCTGGGACAACGGAAAGATCATCACCCCGTCGGTCGCCAAGCAGTTCGCGGACCTGTGCTCCGGCGCCTGCAACCCGATCGATGACGTCCGGGGCACGGCCAGCTACCGCCGCCACGCGGTCGGCATCATGGCCCGCCGCACCCTGACCTGGGCCTGGGAGTCGTACCGCGGCACCGCCGCCACCACGGAGGGAGTCGCGTAATGCGCGTCAATTTCACGGTCAACGGCCGTCCGCAGGAAGCCGACGACGTCTGGGAGGGCGAGAGCCTGCTCTACGTCCTGCGCGAGCGCCTGGGCCTGCCCGGCTCCAAGAACGCCTGCGAGCAGGGCGAGTGCGGCTCCTGCACGGTCCGCCTTGACGGGGTGCCGGTGTGTTCGTGCCTGGTCGCGGCCGGCCAGGTCGAGGGCCGCGAGGTCGTCACCGTCGAGGGCCTCGCGGACTTCGCCAAGCAGCGCGCCGAGCACGGCGGTTGCGCCTCCGGCGCCTGCGGTACGGCGGGCACGTCGGGTACGTCCGTCCAGGAAGCCCAGCAGTGGGCGGCCAAGGGGCAGGACTCGCAGACCGGCGAGGGCACCGAACTCTCCCCGATCCAGCAGGCGTTCATCGACGCCGGCGCCGTCCAGTGCGGCTTCTGCACCCCGGGTCTGCTGGTCGCCGCCGACGAGATGCTGGAGCGCATCCCCAACCCGAGCGACGCGGACATCCGCGAGGCGCTGTCGGGCAACCTGTGCCGCTGCACCGGCTACGAGAAGATCATGGACGCGGTCCGTCTCGCGGCCGCCCGGCAGGGAGAGGCGGTCTGACCATGCCCACGAAACCCACCAGCGGCGCGCCCACCAAGATCACCCAGGGTTCGCAGACCAAGGGCGGCATCGGCGAGTCCACGCTCCGCCCGGACGGCACCCTCAAGGTCACCGGTGAGTTCGCGTACTCCTCCGACATGTGGCACGAGGACATGCTCTGGGGGCAGATCCTGCGCTCCACCGTCGCGCACGCCGAGATCGTGTCCATCGACACGAGCGAGGCCCTCGCCATGGCGGGCGTCTACGCCGTCATGACGTACGACGACCTGCCCACCGACGTACGCAACTACGGCCTGGAGATCCAGGACACCCCGGTCCTCGCGCACGGCAAGGTCCGCCACCACGGCGAGCCGGTCGCGATCGTCGCCGCCGACCACCCGGAGACCGCGCGCCGCGCGGCCGCCAAGATCAAGGTCGACTACCGCGAACTGCCCGTCATCACCGACGAGGCCTCCGCGACCGCGCCGGACGCGATCCTCGTCCACGAGAACCGCGACGACCACCACATCGGCCACGTCCCGCACCCCAACATCGTGCACCGCCAGCCGATCTTCCGCGGCGACGCCGAAGCGGCCGCGAAGAGGGCCGACTTCGTCGTCAAGGGCGAGTACACCTTCGGCATGCAGGACCAGGCCTTCCTCGGCCCCGAGTCGGGTCTCGCGGTGCCGGACGAGGACGGCGGCGTCCACCTCTACATCGCCACCCAGTGGCTGCACAGCGACCTCAAGCAGATCGCCCCGGTCCTCGGCCTGCCCGAGAGCAAGGTCCGGATGACGCTGTCCGGCGTCGGCGGCGCCTTCGGCGGCCGCGAGGACCTGTCGATGCAGATCCACGCGTGCCTGCTGGCGATGCGCACGGGGAAGCCCGTGAAGATCGTCTACAACCGCTTCGAGTCCTTCTTCGGGCACGTCCACCGCCACCCGGCGAAGCTGTACTACGAGCACGGGGCGACGAAGGACGGCAAGCTCACCCACGTGAAGTGCCGCATCGTCCTGGACGGCGGCGCGTACGCCTCCGCCTCCCCGGCGGTCGTCGGCAACGCCTCCTCGCTGTCGATCGGCCCGTACGTGGTCGACGACGTCGACATCGAGGCCATCGCCCTCTACTCCAACAACCCGCCCTGCGGCGCCATGCGCGGCTTCGGCGCGGTCCAGGCGTGCTTCGCCTACGAGGCGCAGATGGACAAGCTGGCCGACGCGGTCGGTATGGACCGGGTGGAGTTCCGCCAGCTCAACGCGATGGAGCAGGGCACGATCATGCCGACCGGCCAGCCGGTCGACTCCCCGGCCCCGGTCGCCGAACTCCTGCGCCGCGTCAAGGCGATGCCGATGCCGCCGGAGCAGCAGTGGCTCGCGGCCGGCGAGGCCGCCGACGTACGCCAGCTGCCGGGCGGTCTGTCCAACACCACGCACGGCGAAGGCGTCGTCCGCGGTGTCGGCTACGCGATCGGCATCAAGAACGTCGGCTTCTCCGAGGGCTTCGACGACTACTCCACCGCCAAGGTGCGCATGGAGGTCATCGCCGGCGAGCCCGTCGCGACCGTCCACACCGCCATGGCGGAGGTCGGCCAGGGCGGTGTCACCGTCCACGCGCAGATCGCCCGCACCGAACTGGGCGTCACCCAGGTGACGATCCACCCGGCGGACACCCAGGTGGGCAGCGCCGGTTCGACGTCCGCGTCGCGTCAGACGTACGTCACCGGCGGCGCCGTCAAGAACTCCTGCGAGCTGGTCCGGGAGAAGGTCCTGGAGATCGGGCGCCGCAAGTTCGGCTCCTACCACCCCGCTTGGGCCACCGCCGAGCTGCTCCTGGAGGGCGGCAAGGTCGTCACCGACGGCGGCGAGGTCCTCGCGGACCTGGTCGACGTGCTCGAAGGCGAGAGCGTCGAGGTCGAGGAGGAGTGGCGGCACCGTCCGACCGAGGCCTTCGACCTGCGCACCGGTCAGGGCTTCGGCCACGTCCAGTACTCCTTCGCCGCGCACCGCGCGGTCGTCGAGGTCGACACCGAGCTCGGCCTGGTCAAGGTCATCGAACTGGCCTGCGCCCAGGACGTCGGCAAGGCGCTCAACCCGCTGTCCGTCATCGGCCAGATCCAGGGCGGCACCCTCCAGGGCATGGGTATCGCTGTGATGGAGGAGATCGTCGTCGACCCCAAGACGGCGAAGGTCAAGAACCCCTCCTTCACGGACTACCTCCTCCCCACCATCCTCGACACGCCGACCATCCCCGTCGACGTGCTCGAACTCGCCGACGACCACGCCCCCTACGGGCTCCGTGGCATCGGCGAGGCCCCCACCCTGTCGTCCACCCCGGCCGTCCTCGCGGCGATCCGGAACGCGACCGGGCTGGAGCTCAACCGCACGCCGGTACGGCCCGAACACCTCACGGGCACGGCGTAGCAAAGCTCTCCGGGCGGCGCGCGGGAACGTCACACTTCACCGCGCCGCCCGGAGCACCAGGTCCCGCACCGCTCGCGGCACTTGGAGCATGTCCCAGTTCCAGATCCTGATCGTTCGTCTCGGGCCGTCCCCCGGGTCGTGCGGCCGAAGCACCTTCCCAAATCCCGTAGCCGCAACGGCGGTTGGTACGGGTGCCCCTTTGAACCTTGGGAGTAGGCCCACATGACCCAGCAGTCACTGGAGCCGAAGACCGTTGCCGAAGACGCGGGCGAAGGCACCCGCGTCCCGGCCGGACGGTCTTGGCTCGACCGGTACTTCCACATATCCAGGCGGGGATCCACGGTCGCGCGCGAGGTGCGCGGCGGTACGACCACCTTCATGGCGATGGCGTACATCCTGCTGCTCAACCCCCTGATCCTGTCCGGCAAGGACGCGGCAGGGGCCACGCTCGGCCAGCAGGCGCTGATCACCGCGACCGCGTTCGCGGCGGCCCTCACCACCCTGCTCATGGGCTTCTTCGGCAAGGTGCCCCTCGCCCTCGCCGCCGGCCTCTCCGTCTCCGGAGTGCTCGCCTCGCAGGTCGCTCCCGTGATGACCTGGCCGCAGGCCATGGGCATGTGCGTGATGTACGGCGTGGTCATCATGTTGCTGGTCGTCACCGGCCTCCGCGAGATGATCATGAACGCCATCCCGCTGGCCCTCAAGCACGCGATCACCATGGGCATCGGCCTCTTCGTCGCCCTGATCGGCTTCTACAAGGCCGGCTTCGTGCACCAGGGCGAGGCGACCCCGGTCACGCTCGGCCCGGCGGGCGAACTCGCGGGCTGGCCGGTGCTGTTGTTCGCGGTGACCCTGCTCGCGATCTTCATGCTCCAGGCGCGCGGGGTCCCCGGCGCGATCCTGATCGGCATCGTCGGTGGCACGGTCCTGGCCGTGGTGCTCAACGCCCTCGACGTCATCGACCCCAAGCAGTGGGCGAGCGGCGCTCCCGAACTCCACGGCAGCGCGGTCTCGATGCCGGACTTCTCGATCTTCGGCAATGTCGAGTTCGGCGGATGGGGCGAGGTCGGCGCGATGACGGTCGGCATGATCGTCTTCACGCTCGTGCTGGCCGGCTTCTTCGACGCGATGGCCACGATCATCGGCGTCGGCACCGAGGCCAAGCTGGCCGACGAGCAGGGCCGGATGCCGGGCCTGTCGAAGGCCCTGTTCATCGACGGCGCCGGCGGCGCGATCGGCGGCGTCGCGGGAGCCTCGGGCCAGACGGTGTTCGTGGAGTCGGCGACCGGCGTGGGCGAGGGAGCCCGCACGGGCCTCTCCTCGGTCGTCACCGGCCTGTTCTTCGCGGCCTGTCTGTTCTTCACCCCGCTGACGGCGATCGTGCCGGGCGAGGTCGCGGCGGCGGCCCTGGTGGTCATCGGCGCGATGATGATGATGAACGCACGGCATGTGGACTGGGCGGACCGCGCGACCGCGATCCCGGTCTTCCTGACCGTCGTCATCATGCCGTTCACGTACTCGATCACGGCGGGTGTCGCCGCTGGTGTCATCTCGTACGTCGCGATCAAGGTCGCCCAGGGCAAGGCGCGGGAGATCGGGGCCTTCATGTGGGCCCTGACAGTGATCTTCTTCGTCTATTTCGCCCTCAATCCCCTTGAGAGCTGGATGGGCGTGCACTAGCCGCCCCCTTGCATACGACCGCTGTTGTGAAGGAGACCGAGAGATGCTGGACATCGCCGAAGAGCTGCACCGGTGGGTCGAGCAGGGACGCGACTTCGCCGTGGCCACCGTGGTGGCCGTCGGCGGCAGCGCCCCTCGCCAGCCCGGCGCCGCGCTCGCGGTGGACGCCGACGGCACGGCGATCGGCTCGGTCTCCGGCGGTTGTGTGGAGGGCGCGGTGTACGAGCTGTGCCAACAGGCGCTCCAGGACGGGGAGTCGGTCCTCGAACGCTTCGGCTACAGCGACGACGACGCCTTCGCGGTCGGTCTGACCTGCGGCGGCATCATCGACATCCTGGTCACGCCGGTACGGTCGGCAGACCCCGTCCGTGCGGCGGTGGCGGCGGCGCTGGCCGCGGGGGCCTCGGGCGAGGCGGCGGCCGTCGCGCGGATCGTGTCGGGCCCCTCGGACCTGATGGGCCGCGCGCTGCTGGTCCGTCCGGACGGTTCGTACGACGGCGGCTTCGGCGGCCACCCCGAACTGGACCGCACGGTGGCCGCCGAGGCCCGCGCCTACCTGGACGCCGGCCGCACGGGCACCCTGGAGATCGGCGAACAGGGGTCCCGCTGCGGGTCCCCGCTGACGGTCCTCGTGGAGTCCTCGGTGCCGGCTCCCCGGATGATCGTCTTCGGCGCGATCGACTTCGCGTCGGCGCTCGTGCGGGTGGGGAAGTTCCTGGGCTACCACGTGACGGTGTGCGACGCCCGGCCCGTGTTCGCGACGAAGGCCCGCTTCCCGGAGGCGGACGAGATAGTCGTCGAGTGGCCCCACGAGTACCTGGAGCGCACGGAGGTCGACGCCCGCACGGTCCTGTGCGTCCTCACCCACGACGCGAAGTTCGACATCCCCCTGCTCCGGCTGGCCCTCCGCCTCCCGGTCGCCTACATCGGCGCGATGGGCTCCCGCCGCACCCACCTCGACCGCAACGAACGCCTCCGCGAAGTCGGCGTGACAGAACTGGAACTGGCCCGCCTCCGCTCCCCGATCGGCCTGGACCTGGGCGCCCGCACACCGGAGGAGACGGCCCTGTCGATCGGGGCGGAGATCGTCGCCAACCGGCGTGGGGGGAGCGGGGTTTCGCTGACAGGGGCGCATACGCCGATCCATCACGACGCGACGTCTTCCGCGGTGGGGCGGATCGGGTCGGTGGCCTGAGGGGCTGTGGCGGGGGCGAAGGCCGCCTTGCGCGCCCACCCCGTCACGCCCACCGCAACAACCGGTTCACCGCCCGCCCGAACACATACCGAGCCACCCTCCGCACCACCGGATCCACCACCCCCGGCAGAAACCGGAACCCCAACTCCTCCCGCCACACCACCCGGCTGCGCCCGCCCGGCCCAGGACCCACCTCGATCTCGGCCCAGCCGGTGACCAGCCGGCCCCGTTTCTCCAGCCGGCACAGTCCGGCCGTACCGGACGCCGGCGGCCGCCACACCGTGACCTCCATGCGGTCGTCGAAGGTGAGCGGGCCGACCCCCGTGCGGGCCACGAAGACCGTGCCCACGCCCGTCGGCCCCGCGGTCTCCACCGTGACGCGGGTCAGCGGGACCACGTCGCCATGGCGGGGCCACTCCGTGAGGCGGCGCCAGGCCTCGTCGGTCGGAAGCGGTGGCGTGCGTTCGAGGAGAAAGGTGACCACGCGCCGATCTTAGGGAATCCGGCCAGCTCAGCGCCGTATTCATGGCGGGCTCACCTACGTGGCCCGGTCGGCGGTCGTCGGATGTACGGGAGGAACGGGCCGAACCCGGTGAACCGGCGACAGGCATGCCCGATGACGTCTATCGCATCCCTCCACCCGTACGGCACCATGAGCCCGACCCCGCACCACCGGCGGCCGGAGGGCGTTCCGTGGACCGTGAACTGCTGGGCAGACGCGATGAGTTGCAGCGCGACCCCTATCCGCACTACGAGCGCGCGCGGCACGCCGACGGGTTGACGTATGTCGACGAGCTGGACGCCTGGCTGGTCGCCCGGGACGCCGATGTGCGGGAAGTCCTCCGCCGGCCCGAGGACTTCTCGTCGGCCAACGCGCTCGTTCCGGACGTGCTGCCCTCGCCCGCCGCGCTCGCCGTCCTCGGCGGCGGCTTCGGCGGGCGGCCCGTCGTGGTCACCTCCGACGGCGCCCGGCACCAGGAGCTGCGCGCGCCGATCGTCCGCGGGCTCTCACCGGCACGGGTCGCCGCCGTCCTGCCGTACGCCGCCCGGCGCGCCGCCGAGCTGGTCGAGGGGTTCGCGAAGGACGGCGAGGTCGAGCTGATGTCGGCGTACGCGGGACGGCTTCCCGGCGATGTCATCGGCCGTGTCGTCGGCCTCGATCCGGAGGACGTGCCCGGCGTCGTGCACGGCGGCCACCGTGCCGAGGAGCTGCTGTTCCGTCCCCTGGAGGAGGCCGAGCAGATCGCCGCCGCCGAGGACGTCGTCGCGATGCAGCGCACGCTGGAGCGGTATGTGCGGGAACGGCACGCCGACCCTCGCGAGGACCTGTGCACGGAGCTCGTCGCCTCCGTGGCCGAACCCGGTGAACTCACCCTGGAGCACCGCCACGAACTCGTCGCCCACCTCCAGAACCTGCTGATCGCCGGGCATCTCACCACCACCGCGCTCATCGGCACGACGGTCCTGCACCTGCTGCGGCACCGGGCGCAGTGGGAGCTGTTGTGCGCCGAGCCGGAGCGGATACCGGCGGCGGTCGAGGAGGCCGCCCGTTACGACAGCGCCCTCCAGGGATTCCGCCGGGTCACCACCGGCCCCGTCGATCTCGCCGGTACGCAACTCCCGCCGGGCGCCACGGTGTTCGTGGCCTTCGGCGGCGCCAACCGGGACGCCGCCCGTCATCCGCGCGCCGACGAGTTCGACATCACCCGCACCCCGGCGCGCCACGTCGCCTTCGGGTTCGGTGTGCACGGCTGCCCCGGCTCCCAGCTCGCGCGTGAGCAACTCCGGCTCACCCTGGAGGAGTTGACCGGGCGGCTGCCGGGGCTGCGGCTGGCGGACGACCAACCGGTCGAGATGCGGCCCACGATGATCCACCGCTCCCCGTACCGCCTGCGCCTCACCTGGTAGAAGAAGCCCCGAAGGGCCTCAGCGGTACACCTTCCCCGGCTCGGCCTTCCCCGGGGCCAGCAGCTGGGGCACGGTCACGAACACATAGCCGCGCGCCTTCAGCGCGTCGACGATACCGGGCACGGCCGGGACGGTGCCGTCGTAGATGTCGTGCAGCAGGATGATCCCGTCCCGGGACACCTGGTCGAGCACGCGCTTTCGGATCAGCGCGGAGTCGTTCGTCGTGTAGTCCTTGGCGGTCACGCTCCACAGCACCTCCGCCATGCCCAGCTCACGGCAGATGCCGTGGACGGTGTCGTTCGTCCGGCCCTGCGGCGGGCGCATCAGTGTCGGTCTCTGCCCGGTGAGCCGCTCTATCTCCGTGTTGGGGCGCTCCAGCTCCTCGCGTATCTCCTCGGGCTTCAGCTTCGTCAGGATCTTGTGGTCCCAGGTGTGGCTGGCCAGCTCGTGGCCCTCGTCGGCCATCCGCTTCACCAGCTCCGGGTACTTCTCGATGTGCCGCTTGCCGAGGAGGAAGAAGGTCGCCGGGACCTGTCTCTCCTTGAGGATGTCGAGCAGCCGGGCGGAGTGCTCGCTCGGGCCCGCGTCGAAGGTGAGCGCGACGCACTTGGCCTCGCGGCAGTCGACGGTCCCGAACCGGGCCGCCTGGGCGGTGGCCGCGGCCTGGTTCCGAGCCGCGCTTGGCGCGGTCGTGTCGAGTGATCCGCAGCCGGTCAGCGACAGCGCCACAGCCGCTGCCCCCGCCATCAGCGCAGCTCGGAACCTGTTCCCCGTTTTGTTCATCTTCTTGGTCGCAGAAGGCATGCCGGGACTATACACAGCGATTATACTTGCAGTGTATAGTCTATTCGATCATGCCTTCCGGCTGCCTACTGGGCGTAGAACGTGGCGTCCGCCCGGTCCGTGGACGTGCTCGGCGTCTGCACGTTCAGCAGGTAGTTGTAGTGCCGCACATACCGGCCGGGGTAGTTGTACGACTCGTAGGAGATCCCCGCCGAGTCGGCCAGCCCGGCCCGCCGGTAGAAGCTGGCGTCCGAGGCGAAGGCCGACGTGCCGTCGTTCTTCTCCAGCCACACCTCGAAGTTCTTGTGCCGCAGGAAGTACCCGGGGAAGTTGGCCGACTCCAAGGAGACCGTGCCGGTGCCGGCCAGCCCGGTGACGACCCGGAACTGCGAGTCGGCGAGCGGCGAGACGTTCGCCTCGATACGGGCCCGGTACTCCCAGTGCCGGACGAAGCGGTCGGCGAAGTTGTACGACGAGAGGCGCTGCGGGGTGACCCCGTCGGCGACCGGGATGCCGAAGTCGGGGGTGCCGTCGGACTTCCAGTACACCTTCTGCACCCGGGTACGGCGGTTCGGGTCGTTCAGCGGGTCACCGCTGATGTCCTTGTAGCTGCGGTCGTGGTAGACGAGGATGTCCGACTTGCCGTCCTCGGAGACGGTGAAGGAGTTGTGGCCCGGACCGTACTGCGAGGTCGCCGCGCTCGACTGGAAGACCGGCGTCGAACTCTTCGTCCAGGAAGCGGGGTTGGTGAGATCGGCCGTCGCCGACGCGGTCAGCATCCCCAGGCAGTAGTTGGCGTCGGTGGCGCTCGCCGAGTACGTCATGAAGACCTTGGAGCCGTGCTGGATCAGCGCCGGCCCCTCGTTGACCTTGTACCCGATCGTCTCCCAGGACAGCGTCGGCTGCGAGAGCTCCGCCGGAGTCCCGCTGATCGTCCAGGGGTTGGACAGCTTCGCTATGAACAGACTGGTGTTGTTGTTCTCCGACGGGTTGCGCTGGGCCCACGCCAGATAGCGCACACCGTTCACGACGAAGGTCGTCGCGTCCAGCGAGAAGCTCTCCCAGGTGGTCTTGATCTGGCCCTTCTCGGCCCAGGTCGCGGTGAGCGGATTGGCGCCGGTGCCCTCCAGGACGTACATCCGGATCGCCCATATGTCACTGGTGGACCCGGCGGCGAAGTACACGTACCACTTGTCGTCGATGAAGTGGATCTCCGGCGCCCAGATGTGCGCGCCCATCACCCCGCTGGTGTGCTTGGTCCAGATGGTCACCTCGGAGGCCGTCGACAGGCCCTGGATGGTGGTGGCCCGGCGCAGCACGATGCGGTCGTACTCGGGGACCGTCGCGGTGAAGTAGTAGTAGCCGTCGGTGTGTTTGAAGATGTGCGGGTCGGCCCGCTTCTCGGCGATCGGGTTGGTGTAGGTCACGGCGGGGGAGTCGGGCACGGCGGCCTGGGCGGGGGCGGTGCCCAGGCATGCCGTGAGCGCCACCAACACAGCCAGCAGCAGACGAACGGCGTTGCGTCTCACGGGAGTTCTCCAGATGCGGGATCAGTGGGGGAAGGTCAGGTGGTCGGCACGAGGCGCCACTGCTGGCAGTTGTTGTTCAGCCAGGTCCACTGGCGTACGTCGGTGCCGTTCGCGGTGCCGCAGTCGGCCACGTCGGCGACCTTGCCGGTGGACTCGTTGACGATCCGGACGTAGTCGCCGCTGGCGGTGAACACGAGCCGGAAGCGCTGGCACTTGTTGTTCAGCCACGACCACTGGCGGATGTCCGCGCCGTCCGCACCCGAGCAGTCGGCGACATCGGCGATCTTCCCGGTGGCCACGTTGACCAGCCGGTTGGTGTCGTCGCCCAGGTCCTCCAGCCTCCACTTCTGGTTGGTCCCGCCGTTGCAGGTCCACTGGAAGATGTTGGTGCCGTCGGCGGTGCCGCCGCCGTTCACGTCCAGGCACTTGCCGCTGTTGCGGTTCACGAGGGTGTACGACGTCGGGGTCGCCGCCGTCTCCCCGGAGGGGCCGGGCAGGGTGGTGCCGAGGGCGACCGGGGTGCCGAAGTTCGGGGTGCCGTCGGCGTTCCAGGTGAACTTCTGGGCGCGGGTGGTCCGTCCGTTGCCGCAGCCGCCGGAGGAGGACGAGTTGGCGTGGTAGACGATCCAGTTCTCGGTGCCGTCGGGCGAGGTGAAGAAGCCGTTGTGGCCGGGCCCGTACACGCCGCTTGTGTCACTGCGCTGGAAGACCGGCGTCTGCTTCTTGGTCCAGGAGGCGGGGCTGAGCGGGTCGGAGCCCGTCAACTCCAGCTGGCCGAGCTTGTAGTCGGCGGTCTGGCACGAACTCGCGGAGTACGTCAGGAAGGTGCGCCCGTTCCGGTACAGCGGCTCGGGCCCCTCGTTGACGGGACTGCCGGACCGCTCCCAGTCCAGGGTCGGGCTGGAGATGATCGTGAAGGTGCTGCCGGCGAGGGTGTACGGATTGCTCATCGGCGCGATGACGAGGCTCTGTGTGCTCCCGTTGATGAACCCGCTGCCGACCAGGTACAGCTTGTCGTTGGCCTTCAGCACGCTCGCGTCGATCAGCCAGCCGCCCGGCGTGAGATTGGAGCCGGTCAGCGACCCCTTGTAGGTGTACGCCCCCATGGGATCGGTGCCGGAGCTCTCCAGCACATGCGTGCGCTGGGAGTCGCAGCAGGCGACACCGCTCTGGCCGGCCGAGTAGTACAGGTACCAGTGGCCGTCGAAGAAGTGCAGTTCCGGCGCCCAGATGTTGGTGTTGCGCGTCGACGTGGTGTCCGACCACACCTGCACGGTGGGCGCGGTGGCCAGGCCCGCCAGCGTCGGTGACTTGCGGATGCCGAGGACGCCGGTGAACGTCGTGGTGACCAGGTAGTAGTTGCCGTCGTAGTACTCCAGCCAGGGATCGGCGCCCTTGGCCGACTTCAGCGGATTGGTGTACGGGCGACCGTCCGCCGCCGACGCCGGCTGGGTCACCGACACCAGTGCGAGGAGGAGGGTCAGCACGCAGAGGAGCAGAGGTCTGCGGCGTTTCCCGAGGTGAGTCCGAACCATACGAGACCGTCCCTGTCCGTAATTTCGAACGTAGTTCGTTATGTCGGTCAGAAGATAGGAGTGGGCCATGTTCCCGTCAACGGTTTGGTCATCCGCGCCGCAGATGGTGCGGTGCACGTACGATCTTGAGCGCTGTCAGTGTCACCGGGAGGGGATCGTGTGAGCGCGCCGACCAGGCGGGTCGTGTTCGGGGCGGCCGGCGCCCGCCCCTGCACACTCGTCGTCTGCCGGGGCTGCTGCTGCGGCAGCGCGAGCAAGCACCCCGACGTCGACCATCAGTGGCAGCTCGACCGGTTGAAGGCCGCCGCCGCGGAGTCCGGCGGCCGACTCGCGGTCCGTACGACGGACTGTCTCGGCCCGTGCGACCAGGCGAACGTCCTCGTGGTCCAGCCCTCCGGCGAGGGCCGCCGCCGCGGCGGCCGCGCCACCTGGGTGGGCTGGTCCGGCGACGACGACTGCACGGACGACGTCCTGACCTGGGTGGCGGCGGGCGGGCCGGGCCTGGCGGAGCCCCCGGCCACGCTCGCGCTCCAGTTCATACGACCGCCCCGCCCCGAAGTCCGACGAGCCCGCCGCTGAACTCGCCCGGCAGGGCGGTCCGTGCCCCGCGGGCGCTCCCGAACTCCGCGCTCAGGGCGCCGGGTTCACCTCGGCCAGGGGCTCCAGGACCGGGTTGGTCAGGTGCTGGAAGATGATCGAGGTCCGGAAGCCGACGATCTCGCGCCGCTCGGTGAACCGTTCGAGCAGGAACGCGTGCAGACGCTCGATGTCCGGGGCCGTGACATGGATGAGGAAGTCGTCGCTGCCCGCCATGGTGTACACGGACAGCACCTCCGGCAGCCGGGACACCGACTGCTCGAACGCCGCCACCACCTCCCGGTTCAGCGGCCGCACCTGCGCCGAGACCATGGCCTGCACACCGCGGTTGAGCGCCGGCAGCGCGACCCGCGCGTGATAGCCGCGGATCACCCCGCGCCGCCTCAGCAGCCGGATCCGCTCCAGACAGGTGGACGGGGCGATGCCCACCTTCTGCGCGATGGCACGGTTCGATTGCCGAGCGTCCTCCTGAAGATGCCGCAGGATCGCCGTATCAAGTTCGTCCACGCTCGCCTCCACATCCCCGATTCCGAAGGAAGTTCGGCATGTTCCCCGTGACACGGAACATGAACCTAGCGTCCGGACCATGACGCAGACACTCGAACACGAAGAGGTGCGAATCCGCCGCGGCCCCCGCTCGGGGCTGGCCTTGATCGTCGCGATCCACTCCCGTGCCCTCGGCCCCGCCGTCGGCGGCTGCCGGATGCGCCACTACGACAGCTGGCGCGACGGACTCGCCGACGCGCTGCGGCTGTCCGAGGCGATGACCTACAAGTGCGCCGCGTCCGGGCTGGACTTCGGGGGCGGCAAGAGCGTGATCGTGCTCGACGGAGCCGAACGCGCCGAGCCCGCACCGGAGTTGCGTGCGGCCGCGCTGGCCGACCTGGGCGAGGTCATCGCGTCCTTCGACGGGTCGTACCGCACGGGGCCCGATGTCGGCACCTCACCCGCGGACATGGTCGCCCTGCGCCGCTCGACGCCGTACGTCCACTGCCTGCCCGAGGAGCACGGCGGCGCCGGTGACTCCGGTGTCCCCACGGCGATCGGAGTGCTGGCCGCCCTGCGCGCGGGCGCGGAGCAGGTGTTCGGGGCGGCGTCGTTCGCGGGGCGCACGGTCGTGGTGAGCGGCCTCGGTTCCGTGGGGAGCCGGGTCGCGGCGGGGCTCGCGGCGGACGGCGCCCGCGTGCTCGTCTCCGACGTGGACGGGACCAAACGGGACGCCGCCCGGCGGTCGGGGTTCGGATGGGTGGAACCCGGTGACGTGGCCGGTACGGCGGCGGACGTCCTGGTCCCGGCCGCCGTCGGGGGAGTGCTCAGCCCCGAGACGGCCGCCCGGCTCGACGTACGGCTGGTCGTGGGTCCCGCCAACAACCAGCTCACCGACGACACGGTCGCCGACGCCCTCGCGGCGCGCGGCATCGTGTGGGTGCCGGACTTCGTCGCGAGCGCGGGCGGGGTGGTGTACACGCTCGGCCGGGAGAGTGACGGCCTGGACCACGACGCCGCCGTACGACGGGTGGAGGGGATCGCCGACACCGTACGACTGCTGCTGAAGGGCGAGAACCCGCTGCGGGAGGCGAAGGCGCTCGCAGCCCGTCGGCTCCTGGCGGCGGAGCCGGCCTGACCTCTTTCGTCCGCAACGGGCGTCTGCGGGTGGGTGTGAAGGACCCCGGCGCGGACACTGCCCGCGCTGCCGGCGCGGTGTCGCCGGTCGCCGCGGGCTGGGGTCCTCAGCTCTCCACAGGGCGGCCGCGGGTCGTCAGGCCCGGCAGGACGAGGGTCAGCCAGCGGCTGCGCGCGGCGGGGCCCTGGTCGGCGGGGGCCGTCTTGAGGAGCAGGTAGAAGTCGTCGAGGGTGACATCGGGGTGCAGGTCGCCCTCGTCCCGCGCGGCGCGCAGGAGGTGCTCCAGGGCCGCCCTCGCGCGCTCCTCCTCGGCCGTCTCACCGGCCGCGCCCAGCGCGTGGGCGGCGGCCTTCACCGCCTGGTCGGTCGCCGACAGCTCCAGGAAGCGGTCGAGGAAGGAGGTCACCTCGTCCATGGCGCGGGCACCCGCGGTGAGCCGCTCGACCACGCCCTCCCCGTAGTCGGCCCACCGTCCGAGGTGATCGGTCACCACGGCCCCGACCAGGTCCGTCTTGGTCGGGAAGTGCCGGTACAGCGTGCCCACGGCCACCCCCGCCGCGGCGGCGATCTCGTCCATCCCCACGTCGGGCCCGTGCTCCGCGATCTGCTCACGGGCGGCGGCCAGGATCTTCTTCCGGTTGCGGACCGCGTCGGCGCGCGGCGCTCGGGCCTGGGACATGGGGCTCTCCGGAGGACATTTGCTGAAAGGTGAACCAGGGTTCATCATTAAGGTGAACCGAGATTCATCTTAACTCCGGGCCCTGCCCGCACGCACCGACAGGAGCACCCCATGCGCGTCATCGTCTTCGGAGCGTCCGGCATGATCGGACAGGGCGTCCTGCACGCCTGCCTCCACGAACCGGACATCACCGAGGTCCTGGCCGTCGTCCGCACCCCGCTGGCGGTCGAGCACCCCAAGCTCCGGCAGCTCGTCCACGCCGACTTCACCGACTACACCGCGATCCAGGGCGAGTTGAAGAACCTCGACGCCTGCTTCTTCTGCCTGGGCGTCACCTCGGTCGGCCGCGGCGAGAAGGAGTACACGAGGATCACGTACGACTACACGCTGGCCGCCGCCCGCGCGGTGAGCGCCGCAAGTCCCGACCTGACCTTCGCCTACGTGTCGGGCGAGGGCACCGACAGCACCGAGCGGGGCCGACTGATGTGGGCCCGGGTCAAGGGCCGTACCGAGAACGAGCTGCTGGCCATGCCGTTCGACGCCTACATGTTCCGGCCCGGCTTCATCCAGCCCCGCAACGGGGCCGTCGCCCGGGTCACCGTCTACCGCCTGCTGTACGGGCTCACGGGATGGCTGTATCCGGTGCTGCGCCGGCTGACACCGAAGCACGTGACCACGACCGAGCACCTGGGCCGCGCGATGATCGCGGTGACCCGGCTGAAGGGGCAGGGGCCGACCGTGCTGCACAGCCCCGACATCAACCGCCTCGGCGCCGAGCCGAATTGAGGTGCGCGAAGGGGCGCCGCCGACGTACCGTCCGACCGTGGATCACGATGACGGCTACTTCGCGGAACACATCGCGGCGACCTACGACGACCCCGCCTCGGACATGTTCCAGCAGGACACCATCGACCCGGCGGTCACCTTCCTCACGGACCTGGCGGGCGACGGCCCGGCGCTCGAACTCGGCATCGGGACCGGCCGGATCGCCCTCCCGCTGGCGGCCCGCGGCGTACCGGTGCACGGCATCGACCTGTCCCGCGCGATGGTCGAACGGCTGCGCGCCAAGCCCGGCGGCGACGCGATCGGCGTATCCATCGGGGACTTCGCGACGACGAAGGTGGACGGTACCTTCGCCGTCGCCTACCTGGTCTTCAACACGATCATGAACCTGACGACGCAGGAGGAGCAGGTGGCCTGCTTCCGCAACGTTGCCGCCCATCTGGCGCCCGGCGGCACGTTCGTCATCGAGGTCATGGTCCCCGAACTGCGGAAGCTGCCGCCCGGGCAGAACACCGTGCCGTTCCATGTCGGTGAGCGGCGACTGGGGTTCGACACCTACGACGTGGCCACGCAGCGGATGAGTTCGCACCATGTGAGCGTCGTCGACGGGCGCGGGACGTACGACGAGATCCCCTTCCGCTACGTCTGGCCCGCCGAACTCGACCTCATGGCACAGCTCGCCGGACTGCGGCTGCGCGAACGCTGGGAGGGGTGGACGAGGGCCCCCTTCACGAGCGACAGCTCCGGCCATGTTTCCGTATGGGAGAAACCCGCGCGCTGACCGCGGCGAATCCACCGGAACGAGAGGCCCGACGTGCGACTCCACACCCGTGAATGGGGCAACGGCGACAGAACCGCCCTGCTCGTGCACGGCATCATGTCCGACTCCCGCACCTGGCGCCGCGTAGGCCCGGCGCTCGCCGAGCGCGGCTACCGCGTCATCGCGGTCGACCTGCGCGGCCACGGCCTCTCGCCCCGCGGCGAGTACAGCCCGCGGTTCTTCGCCGACGACCTCGTCGACACGCTGCCGACGGGCGCCGACCTGGCCGTCGGGCACTCCCTGGGCGGGCTGAGCCTCTCCCTGGCCGTGGAGCGGCTACGGCCCCTGCGAGCGGTCTACTCGGACCCCGCCTGGTCCACCCGGGACCCTGAACAGCCCCTGGATCCCGAGGCGTTCGCGTCCGCCAAGAACCTCACCCGCGAGCACATAGCGCGGTTCAACCCGCACTGGGCCGCCGAGGACATCGACGTGGAGGCGGCCACACTGGCGGACTGGGACGCGGACACCTCGTACTTCCTCGACGGCCGCCCACTCACCGGCTTCGTCCCCGACCGCCCGGCCGTGCCCTCCCTGGTCCAGCTCGCCGACCCCAGTCACCTGGTCGGCGCCGACGACGTGGTGCGGCTGCGGGCGAGCGGTTTCGAGGTCCGTACGGTGACGGGGGCGGGGCACACCATTCACCGCGACGACTTCGACGGGTTCATGAAGTCCCTCGACGGCTGGATCTGACGGTCACGCGGACATCGCGGTGTCCCAGTCGAGGAGTTGGGGGAGGTCCTCCTCCCGGGGCCGGGGGACGGTACCGCCCCGGCCTCCGCGGGACAGGCTCCCGCTGACGGCCGTGTTGTGCTCCACGCGCGGCCGGCGCAGCGCCTCGTACAGGGCGAGCCCGGTGTCGGTGTCCGGTGTGTCGCGCAGCGACTTGGCGAGCACGACAGCGTCCTCCAGCGCCATCGATGCGCCCTGCCCGGTCGCGGGGGAGGCGGCGTGGGCCGCGTCGCCGACGAGCAGGGTCCGCGCGGAACGCCAGGGGGTGCCCGGGGGTATCTCGGTGGCGTTGGTGACCAGGACGTCATCGGCGGTCGCCGCCACGATGTCCGCGGCGGGGCCGGAGTCCTCGCGCAGCAGCGACAGCAGCGGGTCGCGCCAACCGCCGCGCGTCAGCTCCTCTGCGGTCAGCGGGTCGGCGGTGACGCGGGCGAACCAGTATGTCTCCCTATCGGGCGACACCGCGTATCCGAAGGCGGCCCCGCCGCACCGCACCATGGTGAACTGCTCCCCCTCGCCCGGCGGTCGGGCGTCGCGCGTGTAGCCGTAGAAGACACGCTGGGCCGCGTAGACGGGCCGTACCTCGGGTGCTATCGCCTTGCGGACGGTGGAGTTGAGGCCGTCGGCGCCGATGACGAGGTCGCCCGTCGCGCTGCTGCCGTCGGTGAAGCGGGCGGTGACGCTGTCGGAACCCTCCTCGACGGCGGCGAGCCGTACGCCGTGCCGGACGGGGACGCCCCGACGCGAAGCCTCCTTCTGGAGCGCCGCGTTGAGGTCGCCGCGGCGCAGACAGCGGAACCGCAGGAGCGGGTCGTCGGCCTCGCCGAGCGGGCCCCGGGCCACCTCGGCGCCCGTCGCGTCGAGCAGCCGCATCGAGCGCAGCGGGAAGCCGATCGCGGTGACCGCGTCGGTGGCGTCGATCTGCGCGAGCGCCCGCATGCCGTTGCTCGCCAGGGTGAGGAACGCGCCCAGATCCTCCGCCGAGTCGGGATGCGCCTCGTGCACTTCGACGTCGAAGCCCGCCTTGTGCAGGGCGAGCGCCGTCGCCGTGCCGCCTGTTCCGCCGCCGATGACCAGGATGCGCGCCATGCCACGACCGTACACGCCGGGGCCAACCGGGCGTCTGAGAGAGGTCAGGCCCGTCGTACGGGAGTTGGAGCACACCGACACCTACCCCGAGGCGCTCGTCGAGCGGATGAAACAGCTCGGCGTCCACGGGCTCGCCGTGCCTCAGTCGAGGTCGGGCTCCCGTGGGAGGACGCCACCCGCATCGAGGAACTCGCCTGTGCGCCGGTGCCGTTCGACCACCCCCTGTGGGTCGTCTTCCCAGTACCTGCTGGGCATGGCCAAGTTCGGCATCGACCCCGCCGTGCACGACCTGTCCGCGATCCGTGCCGTCGGCTGCACCGGCTCGACCCTGCCGACCTCCGCCTACCCCGAGGGGAGCCGCTACCACGACGCCTACTTCTCGGCGTACCCCGGAGTGTGGCGGCACGGCGACTGGATCACGCTCAGCTGGAGGTCCCGGTCAAGCGGCTGCTCCAGGGCGCCCCGCCCGAGCTGGTCGTCAACCCGGCCGCGGTGGACGCCCCCGAACTCATCGAGTACTACGCCCGCCTGGGCGAGCAGCGGCGCGTCGGCAGGGCCGGCGGGCATGAGGACGGCGCCCCTCGGCTGAAGCGAGACGACCCCGCCCGGGACGGGGTCAGCTCTCGCCGAACGCCTGGAGAATCCGCTCCGCGGCCAGCGTCGCCGTCAACTCGCCCTCCCTGACCTGCTGTTCGAGGACGGGGGCGAGCGCGCGTACCGACGGATCGGCGTGGAGCCGGCCGAGGAGTTCGTCGCGGACCATGTTCCACGTCCAGTCGACCTGCTGGTCACGGCGCTTGGCGGCGAGCCGTCCGGTGGAGTCCAGCAGCGTGCGGTGCTGTTCGAGGCGCTCCCACACGGTGTCCAGGCCCGTCGACTCCCGCGCACTGCAACTCAGCACCGGCGGCGTCCAGAACGCGTCCTTGCCGTGCATCAGCCGCAGCGCGCCCGCCAACTCCCGTGCCGCGGCCTGCGCGTCCCGCTGGTGCGGGCCGTCCGCCTTGTTCACGGCGATCACGTCGGCCAGCTCCAGGACGCCCTTCTTGATGCCCTGGAGCTGGTCGCCGGTGCGGGCGAGAGAGAGCAGCAGGAAGGAGTCGACCATGTTCGCCACGGCGGTCTCGGACTGCCCGACACCGACCGTCTCGACCAGGATCACGTCGTAGCCGGCCGCCTCCATCACGACCATCGACTCGCGGGTCGCCTTGGCGACCCCGCCGAGCGTGCCCGCGCTGGGGGAGGGGCGCACGAACGCCGCCGGATCCACGGCGAGGCGTTCCATCCGGGTCTTGTCGCCCAGGATGGACCCGCCCGTACGGCTCGACGACGGGTCGACGGCGAGGACGGCGACCCGATGCCCGAGCGAGGTCAGCATGGTGCCGAACGCGTCGATGAACGTCGACTTGCCCACCCCCGGCACCCCGCTGATGCCGATCCGCCGGGCCCGGCCGCTGTGCGGGAGCAGCTCGGTGAGCAACTCCTGTGCCAGCGCCCGGTGCCGGGGCCGGGTCGACTCGACGAGCGTGATGGCGCGGGCGACGAGCGCACGCTTGCCGTCGAGCACACCCTTCACATACGCGTCGACATCGATCACAGGTCGTGCCCGAGGTCGGCCGACAGTCGCTTGACCAGGTCGTACGCCGCGTCCGGGATCACCGTCCCCGGCGGGAACACGGCGGCCGCGCCCATCTCCAGGAGCGTCGGTACGTCCTGCGGCGGGATCACCCCGCCGACCACGATCATGATGTCCTCGCGCCCCTCCTCGGCCAGCTGCTCCTTGAGCGCCGGTACGAGGGTGAGATGGCCGGCGGCCAGCGAGGAGACGCCGACGATGTGCACGTCCGCCTCCACCGCCTGTCGGGCGACCTCGGCCGGCGTCTGGAACAGCGGGCCGACGTCGACGTCGAAGCCCAGGTCGGCGAAGGCGGTGGCGATGACCTTCTGGCCGCGGTCGTGGCCGTCCTGGCCCATCTTGGCGACCAGGATGCGCGGCCGGCGCCCCTCCTCCTCGGCGAACTCGGACACCAGGGCGCGGGTGCGGTCCACGGACGGGGACTCGCCGGCTTCGTTGCGGTACACGCCGGAGATCGTACGGATCTGGCTCGCGTGCCGCCCGTACACCTTCTCCAGGGCGTCCGAGATCTCCCCGACGGTGGCCTTGGCGCGGGCCGCGTTCACTGCCAGTTCCAGCAGGTTGCCCTCGCCGCCGGCGGCCCGGGTGAGCGCGTCCAGCGAGTCCTGGCACGCCCGCTCGTCGCGCTCCGCGCGCAGCCGCCGCAGCTTCTCGATCTGCTGGGTGCGCACCGAGGAGTTGTCGACCTTGAGGACGTCGATCTGCTCGTCGGTCTCCACGCGGTACTTGTTCACGCCGATCACCGGCTGCCGCCCGGAGTCGATACGGGCCTGGGTACGGGCCGCCGCCTCCTCGATCCGCAGCTTGGGGATGCCCGCGTCGATGGCCTTGGCCATGCCGCCCGCCGCCTCGACCTCCTGGATGTGCTGCCAGGCCCGGCGCGCCAGGTCGTACGTCAGCTTCTCCACGTACGCGCTGCCGCCCCACGGGTCGATGACCCGGGTCGTGCCGGACTCCTGCTGGATGAGGAGCTGGGTGTTGCGGGCGATGCGCGCCGAGAAGTCGGTGGGCAGCGCGAGCGCCTCGTCGAGGGCGTTGGTGTGCAGCGACTGGGTGTGGCCCTGGGTCGCCGCCATCGCCTCGACACAGGTGCGCGTGACGTTGTTGAAGACGTCCTGCGCGGTCAGCGACCAGCCCGAGGTCTGCGAATGGGTGCGCAGGGACAGGGACTTGGCGTTCTGCGGGTCGAACTGCTTCACCAGCTTCGCCCACAGCAGGCGTGCCGCGCGCAGCTTGGCGATCTCCATGAAGAAGTTCATGCCGATCGCCCAGAAGAAGGAGAGCCGGGGCGCGAACGCGTCCACGTCCAGCCCGGCTTCGCGGCCCGCGCGGATGTACTCCACCCCGTCCGCGAGGGTGTACGCCAGCTCCAGGTCGGCCGTGGCGCCCGCCTCTTGGATGTGGTAGCCGGAGATGGAGATGGAGTTGTAGCGCGGCATCCGCTGCGAGGTGTACGCGAAGATGTCGGAGATGATCCGCATCGACGGCGACGGCGGATAGATGTAGGTGTTGCGGACCATGAACTCCTTGAGGATGTCGTTCTGGATGGTCCCGGCCAACTTCTCGGGCGGTACGCCCTGTTCCTCCGCCGCCACGATGTACAGCGCGAGCACCGGCAGCACGGCGCCGTTCATCGTCATCGACACGGTCATCTTGTCGAGGGGGATGCCGTCGAACAGCTGCCGCATGTCGTAGATGGAGTCGATGGCCACGCCCGCCATGCCGACGTCACCGGTCACCCGCGGGTGGTCGCTGTCGTAACCGCGGTGCGTGGGCAGGTCGAAGGCGATCGACAGACCCTTCTGGCCGGCCGCGAGATTGCGGCGGTAGAAGGCGTTGGACTCCTCGGCCGTGGAGAAGCCCGCGTACTGGCGGATCGTCCAGGGCTGGTTGACGTACATCGTCGGGTAGGGGCCGCGCAGATACGGGGCCGCGCCCGGGTAGGTCGCCAGGAAGTCCAGGCCCTCCAGGTCCTGCCCGGTGTAGAGGGGCTTGACCGAGATGCCCTCGGGGGTCTCCCAGAGCAGGTCGTCGCCGCCGGCCGCCTTCTTGAGCGCCGCCTGCCACTCGTCGGTGCCGCCGGCGACAGCCGGGGTCCCCAGTTCGATCCCGGAGAAGTCGGGCACGGAGGGGGTGGTCATCGGGACACTCCCATGCGGTCGAGGGTGGCGGACAGGACGGCGACCGCGTCACAGCCCGCGAAGACGTACGAGTCGACACCGGCGTACTGCCCGGGCCGCCCCGCGAGGGACACATGCGAGGCACCGGCGGCCGTCAGCTCGGCCGCCACGCTCTCGGCCCGCTCCTCGTACAGGGCGTCGCTGGAGCACAGGCAGACCTCGCCGGCCCCGCTGTCCTCGAACGTGCCCTCGGTGACGGGCTCGATGCCGCCCGCCTGGAAGAGGTTGGCCGCGAAGGTCAGCCGGGCGGTGTGGGCGGCGGCCGGGCCGATCGTGGCCAGGAAGACACGCGGCCGGGAGCCGGTCGCCGCGAGGTGGGCGTCGGAACGGGCGCGCAGCGCCTCGTACGCCTCGTCGCGCCGGACCCGGGGCAGGCCCCCGGACGGCGGCTCGGGCGCGGGCTCGCGCACGACGGGCTTCTCGCCCAGGTGCGGGAACTCGCTGACGCCGGTGATGGGTTCACGCCGCTTGGCGAGCTTGGCGCTGCGCGCTGCCCAGGTCTCGGCGAGCCGGTCGCGCAGCAGTCCGGAACGCAGGGCGGCCGCCTGGCCGCCGGCCCGCTCGATCTCCTGGAAGAACTCCCAGCCCGCGTGGGCGAGTTCGTCGGTGAGCCGCTCCACGTACCAGGAGCCGCCCGCCGGGTCGATGACCCGGGCCAGATGCGACTCCTCGATGAGGATCGTCGAGGTGTTGCGGGCGATACGCCGCGCGAACGCGTCCGGCAGCCCGAGCGCGTCGTCGAAGGGCAGCACGGTCACGGACTCGGCGCCGCCCGCACCGGCGGCCAGCGTGGCGATGGTCGCGCGCAGCATGTTCACCCACGGGTCGCGGCGCGTCATCATCACCGGCGAGGTCACCGCGTGCTGGAGCTGCGCCCCCGCGCCCGGCGCCCCGCAGACCTCGGCGACCCGGGCCCACAGCCGGCGCGCGGCGCGCAGCTTCGCGATGGTCAGGAACTGGTCGGCGGTCGCCGAATACCGGAACTCCAGCTGCCCACAGGCCTGTTCGACGCTCAGTCCGGCCTCGGTCAGCGCCCGCAGATACGCCACCCCGGTCGCCAGCGAGGCACCCAGCTCCTGCGCGGCCGAGCCGCCGGCCTCGTGGTACGGCAGCGCGTCCACGGTCAGCGCCCGCAGGCCCGGGTACTCCTCGGCGCACTCGCGCGCGAGAGCGGCCACCGGCGCGAAGTCGTACGTCCGCCCGGTACGGGCCTCGTGGCCGAGCGGGTCGGCGCCCAGATTGCCGCGCGCCGCGTCCTTGGCGACGCCCCGCTCCTCGTACAGCCGCAGCAACTCCCGTGCGGCCGCCTCGAGTTCGGCTCCGGCGTCGAGGACGACCGGCGCCAGGTCGAGGTAGACGCCGTCGAGGACAC
The DNA here is from genome assembly GCF_042894505.1 of Streptomyces sp. NPDC001536. Lineage (NCBI taxonomy): Bacteria > Bacillati > Actinomycetota > Actinomycetes > Kitasatosporales > Streptomycetaceae > Streptomyces > Streptomyces sp. NPDC001536. The sequence continues at coordinate 264,980 of NZ_JBIAVQ010000002.1, read as the reverse complement.
GGCCCAGCGACGCCACCGGGATGCCGCTCTCGCCGACGCCCAGCCACAGGGAGCCGACGCCGTTCTCCAGATCGGCCAGGACCGCGGGGCCGTCGGCCGCCGTGTGCCGCTGTCGTACGTCCCAGCCGCCGACCGTGTTCCCCTCGGCGCGTCCCGCGCGGACGAAGGGGGCGAAACCGGGAAGGCCCGGCTCGGGCGCGGCATCGAGCGCGGAGTACAGAGGCCGGGTGCGCAACCCGTCCTCCAGCGCGGTGGACAGGGCTTCCTCGGCGGCGGAGCCCTCGACGTCCTTGCCCGACTTGCGCAGGACACCCGCCACGAGGCGCTGCCACTGCTCGTGGGGAACGTCAGGGAACTCACCGGCCAGCTCAAGCCCGTCGTCAGGCAGGACCGTCATGCGTCGGATGCTAGGCCAGCACACTCCAGCCGGAGCAGAGGAACGCCTGTGACGTTTCCCTCGCGGTCACTGTGACGCCGCCCACCCCTGGAAAGCGCCTGTGCCGATGTGGCGATATGGGGCGGTTCCAGAGCCGGTCCCGCCGCTCGGAAATGACGGACAAACCGCCGCAGACCGCCCCCGGGCCGGGCTGCCTACGGCTTGGGCGCTGGTTGTTCGCCCGAGCCACGGACGATCAGCCGGGTGGGCACGGTGATGGTGCGGGTCCGGGTGCGGTCGCCGTCGAGCCGGGTCAGGGCGGTGGTCGCGGCTGCCCTGCCGAGTTCTTCCGCGTCCTGGGCGACGGCGGTGAGGGCGGGTTCGAGTGCCTCGGCGAGCGATACGTCGTCGAAGGCGACGACCGCGACGTCCTTGCGCTTGCTGCGGGCGAGTTCCGCGACTATGCCCAGCGCCATGATGTTGTTGCCGGCGAACAGGGCCGTGGGGGGATCGGCCAGGCCGAGGAGTTGGGCGGTCGCGGCCTCGGCCCCTTGCTGGTCGTGGGCGTTGGCGACCAGCGAGCGGTCGTAGGGGATGTCGGCCTCCCGCAGCGCCGAGCGATAGCCCGCCAGCCGTTCGCGGCGGGTGTACAGCTTCAGCGGCAGGTCGCCGACGAAGCCGATACGGCGGTGTCCGTGGGCGATGAGGTGGGCGACGCCGTCGTGGGCGCCCGCGCGGTTGGAGCTGACGACGCTGTCCGTGGCGAGGCCCACTCCGGGACGGTCGAGGAAGATCACGGGCAGTCCCGCCGTACGGTGGGTCTTGAGATGGGTGTGGTCGGCGCCGACGGACGGAACGACGATCAGGATGCTGACGCGGCGGGCGAGGAACTTGTCCGTCAGGGCGCGTTCGCGCTCGGGGTCGTCCGCGGAGGAGCCCATGAGCAGGGTCAGTCCGCGGTCGCGGACCGTGTCCTCGATGCTGCGGGCCACGGCTCCGAAGAAGGGGTTCCCGAGGTCCGGGATGACCAGTCCGACCGTGGTGTCGGGTCCGCCGACGCGGATGTTGCGGGCCATGAGGTTCGGCTGGAAGCCGAGCTTGGCCACCGCGGCGAGCACTTGTTCCCTGGTCTGTGCGGAGGCGGGCCCGTCCTCGTTGAGGACGCGGGAGACCGTCTTGGCGCTGACGCCGACTTCTCGGGCGACGTCGGCCAGGGTGGGGCGGCGGCTGGCTGCCATGGAGGAAACCGTCTCCTGAGGGCTCTCGGTTCCGGCCGCGGCCTCGGCCGGAAACATGCGAGAGCCGGGTCGTGCTGTCAGGTGGCCTGGACTCCCGCGGCCTTCGCCGCCTCGGAATCCGCTACGACAGTATCTCCGGCCGCGTCGACGGTGAGAGCGCCGGTCATGATGGCGACGACCTCGGCCATGGAGTAGTCGGAGGGCTTGATCACGGCCGCGCGCCGGCCGAGGCGGTGGACGTGGATCCGGTCGGCGATCTCGAAGACGTGCGGCATGTTGTGGCTGATGAGGACGACCGGCATGCCCTTGTCCCGGACCCGGCGGATGAGGTCCAGTACCTGGCCGGACTCCTTGACGCCGAGCGCGGCGGTGGGTTCGTCCATGACGACGACACTGCGGGCCCAGGCGACGGACCGGGCGACCGCGACGGCCTGCCGCTGTCCGCCGGAGAGCGTCTCGACCGACTGCGTCAGCGAGCGCAGACCGATCTTCAGGTCGGCCATGTGCTCGGCGGCCTCCTGGCGCATGCGCTTCTTGTCGAGCATGCGGAAGACATTGCCGAGGACGCCGGGGCGGCGCAGTTCGCGCCCGAGGAACATGTTCGAGGCGATGTCCATGGAGGCGGCCACGGCGAGGTCCTGATAGACCGTCTCGATGCCGTGGGCGCGCGCACTTTGCGGCCCGGAGAAGGTGATGGGCTCGCCGTTGAGCCGGATTTCGCCCGCGTCGGGTGTCACCGCGCCGGTGAGGGCCTTGATCAGGCTGGTCTTGCCGGCGCCGTTGTCGCCGATGACGGCGAGGACCTCGCCGGGCAGCAGGTCGAAGTCGGCGCCGTCGATGGCGGTGACATGGCCGTAGCGCTTGACCAGACCGCGGGCCTGAAGGACGGGGGTGGGGGCGGAGGTGGCGGTCATCGGGCCTTCTTCCGGGAGAGCTGGTCGACGGTCACCGCGAGGATCACCAGGACGCCGGTGATCAGGGTCTGGTAGATGGACGCGACGCCCATCAGCTGGAGGCCGTTGCGGAAGACGCCCACGATGAGGACGCCGATGAAGGTGCCCAGGACCGAGCCGCGCCCGCCGAAGAGGCTGGTGCCACCGAGGACCACGGCGGTGATGCTGTCGAGGTTGTCGGTCTGGCCGGCCTGCGGGTCGCCGACTCCGGTGCGGGAGATGAGCAGCAGGGCGGCGATGCCGTAGAGGAGACCCGCCACGGTGTAGATGCCGATGGTGAGGCGGGAGGTGCGGATGCCGTTGAGACGCGCCGCTTCCTGGCTGTTGCCCAGGGCGTACACGTGCCGGCCCCAGCCGGTGCTGCTCAGCGCGTAGGCGAACAGCAGGAACAGGGCGATGGTGACGAGGGAGCCGTAGGTGATGTCGGTGTGGCCGAGCGGGAAGGTCTCGCCGAGGGCGGTCAGCGGGCCCGGCAGGTTGGTGACCGTCTGCTCCTCGGAGTAGATGTGGGTCAGCGCGAACGCCACATTGAGCATGCCGAGGGTGACGATGAACGGCGGCAGCGGGATCTTCTGCACCAACAGCCCGTTGAGCAGCCCGAATCCGCCGCAGACGCCGATGCCCAGAGCGATGGCGACGAGCGGGGGCAGGGAGCCCTCGGCGGCCATCTTGGCGATCATGATGCTGCCGAACGCCATCACGGCGCCGCACGACAGGTCGATGCCCGCGGTCAGGATGATCAGGGTCTGGCCGATGGCGAGCGTGCCGACGACCATGACCTGCTGCACGATCAGCGAGAAGTTCCCGCCGGTCAGGAACTGGTCGGTCGAGAAGGAGAAGAAGGCGCAGGCCAGGAGGAGGGCGACCAGGGGTCCGGTGGTCGGCGCCGTGAGCAGTCGCCGGGCCGTGGTCGGTGCTTTGAGCTCGGCGTACGGCGAGGGCGTGCCCGGGGGTGTGGTCGTGGCTGTCATGCGAAGTCCTTGTCGGAAGACAGAAGTCGTTGCCCGTCCTGGACGGAGGGCAAGAGGACGAGCGGGCGGCCGTCCCCCGGTCGGGGGGAGGACGGCCGCCCCGCTGAGAAGGGCATACGGATCAGGCGGCCGACTCAGCCCCAGCAGTTCTCCAGGCCGTAGGCCGTGTCCTTCGACGTGACGCCGTCCTGCGCCTTGTCGCTGATCAGGGTGACGCCCGTGTCGGTGTAACCGGACGCCTTCTTGCCGTCCTTGGCGTAGTCCACGACGGCCTTGACGCCCTCGGCGGCCATCTTCAGCGGGTACTGCTGCGACGTCGCGGCGATCTTGCCGTCCTTGACGGCCTGGGTGCCGGTGCAGCCGCCGTCGACGGAGACGATCAGTACGTCCTTCTCCCGGCCCTTGGCCTTCAGCGCGGTGTACGCGCCCAGCGCGGCCGGCTCGTTGATGGTGTAGACGACGTTGATGTCCGGCTCCTTCTGGAGACAGTTCTCCATCGCCGTCTGGCCCTTGGCCTGGTCGCCGCCCGTGTCCTGGGCGCACACGACGTCCTTGTCGGTGGCGCCGAAGCCCTTGAGGAACCCGTCGTGGCGCTGGATGCCGACGGAGACGCCCGGCGCGAGGTCTAGCGCGGCTATCTTCGCCGTCTTGCCCTTCATCGCGGCCTTGGCGTACTCACCGATCAGCTCACCGGCCTTGAGGTTGTCGGTGGCGAAGAGGGCGTCGACCGCGCTCTCCGGGTCGGTCGGGGTGTCCAGGGCGATGACCAGGACGCCCTTGGCGCGGGCCTTCTCGATCGCGGGCACGATCGCCTTCGAGTCGCTCGGGGTGATCAGGATGCCCTTGACGCCGGCGGCGACCATGTTCTCCATGGCCGTGACCTGACCGGCGTTGTCCCCGTCGAACTTGCCCGCCGCGGTGGACAGTTGGGCGCCGTTCTCCTTGGCGGCCTTCTCCGCGCCCTCCTTCATCTTCACGAAGAACGGGTTGGTGTCGGTCTTGGTGATCAGACCGACCTTGACCTCGCCCGAGCCGGAACTCGAAGAGCTCGATCCGGAGCCGGACCCGCAGGCCGTCAGGGTGAGGGCCGCGACGCCCGAGACCGCGGCGACTCTGAGGAGGGAGGAGGACAGGCGAGTGGTGCGAGACATGACGACTCCTGTGGGATAGCGAGCGGCACGGAGGTGGGATCAGAGCACGCCGCCCGGGGTGTCATCGTTGACTTATGTCATCGTTGACACTGCCTGGCGAGGATGATGGACTCCGTCTCCCGGAAACGTCAATGCCCCGCGCTTGTCACAAATCGGCAAACACCCGCGGCCGCCGCTCATCGTGGCTGCCCGGCAGCCGCCCTCCCGTGTGACCGGTGCGCCCGTACGTCCGTCAGACGTTCGTCAGAGGAGAGCCGCCCATGAGCCCGCGCCAGATCACCGTCCTGGGGGAGTGCGTCGCGGACGCGTTCACCGACCCCGCGAGCACCTCCGACGAACTTGCCCTCCGTGTCCTGCCGGGCGGCGGACCTGCGAATACGGCAGTCTCCCTGGCCCGTCTCGGCACCCCGGCGCGCTTCCTCGCGCGGCTGTCCGGCGACGTGTTCGGCCGCCTGTTCCGCTCCCACCTGGAGGCCTCCGGGGTGGACCTGTCGGACGCCGTCCAGGCCGCGGAACCCAGCACGCTCGCCGTGGCGGAACTGGACGCCCGGGGCCAGGCCCAGTTCTCCTTCCACGCCCAGAACACGGCCGACTGGCAGTGGACGGAGGAGGAGCTGGCGCGGGTGGACCTGTCCGGCACCGCCTGTGTGCACACCGGATCCCTGGCCCTGGTCCAGCAGCCCGGTGCGACGGTGGTCGAGGACTTCCTGGCGGCGGCCGCCCCGCACGCGACCATCAGCATCGACCCCAACGTCCGGCCGCTGCTGGTCCACCCCGACGTCTACCGCGCCCGCCTGGCGCACTGGTGCGCTCTCGCCGACGTGCTGCGGCTCAGCGAGGACGACCTGGCACTCCTGCTGCCGGGCACCCCGCCCGAGCAGGCCTGCGACATCTGGCACGCGGCCGGGGCACGGCTCGTCGTGATCACCCGCGGCGCCGACGGCGCCCTGGCCTCGCTCGACGGCGAACGGGTCCAGGTGCCCGCCGTCCCGACGAGCGTCGTCGACACGGTCGGGGCGGGCGACTCCTTCACCGCCGGGCTCCTGCACCACCTCGGCACTCATGGGTTTCTGGGCGGCCGGCTGCCGGAACTCCGTCTGGACGACGTCGCGGAAGCCTGCCGCTTCGGTGCCCGGGTCGCGGCCCTGACCTGCTCGGTCGTCGGTCCCAACCCGCCGTGGGAGAGCGAGCTGACGCAACTCGCCGAGGCCGACCGCGTGTGACGGGGGAGCGTGCCGCTCAACAGGGCATCGAGGCCGCACCGTTGACGCGTTGGCCGGATTGCCCCCATCATCGGGCCACTCGATGTCATCGATGACACAAGTCAACGATGACACGCCTTGTGGGTGCTGTGGACGACGGCATCGCCAAGGCGTCCCCTTTTCGGAGGCACCATGAGCTCTGGACGTGTATCCCGGCATGCCCGCGTACGGATGATCGCGGCGATGGCGACCGTCTGCGCCCTGTCCGCAGCCCCGCTCGCCCCGCAGGCCGTGGCCGCCGACACCCCGCCGTACTCCGAGACCTATCGGCCCCAGTTCCACTTCACCCCGGAGAAGAACTGGATGAACGACCCCAACGGTCTCGTGTACTTCAAGGGCGAGTACCACCTCTTCTACCAGTACAACCCCAGCGGCAACTCGTGGGGCGACATGTCCTGGGGCCACGCGGTCAGCAAGGACCTCGTGCACTGGAAGGAACTGCCGCTCGCCCTCTCGCACGACGACAACGAGATGGTGTTCTCCGGCAGCGCGGTCGTCGACCGGGACAACACGACCGGTTTCGGCACGAGGAAGAACCCGGCCATGGTGGCCGTGTACACCAGCTTCGACAAGGCCACGGGCGTCCAGGCGCAGTCGCTCGCCCACAGCACCGACCGCGGCCGTACCTGGACGAAGTACCAGGGCAGTCCCGTCATCGACATCGGCTCCAAGGACTTCCGCGACCCCAAGGTCCAGTGGCACGCGCCGACGAAGAGCTGGCTGATGACGGTGTCGATGTCCGCCGAGCACAAGGTGCGCTTCTACTCGTCCAAGAACCTCAAGGACTGGGAGCTGCAGAGCGAGTTCGGGCCGGCGGGCGCGACGGGCGGCGTGTGGGAGTGCCCGGATCTGTTCCCCCTCGCGGTCGACGGCGACCAGAAGAAGATCAAGTGGGTTCTGGTCGTCAACATCAACCCCGGTGGTATCGCGGGCGGTTCGGCCGCCCAGTACTTCGTCGGCGACTTCGACGGCAAGAAGTTCACCGCCGACGACAAGGGCGCCTACACCCCGCCCGCCGGCACGGTGGTGCAGGACTTCGAGGGCGCGGACTTCGGTACGTGGGCGACCACGGGCACCGCGTTCGGCACCGTGCCTGCGGCCGGGGCGGTGGACGGCCAGGGCACGGTCGACGGCTTCGACGGCAAGGGCCTCGCCAACAGCTTCCACGGCGGTGACGCGGCGACCGGCACCCTGACCTCGCCCTCCTTCACCGTCGACAGCAAGTACCTGAACTTCAAGGTCGGCGGCGGCCGGCACCCGCACGTGGACGGCACCGTCCTGGAGCAGGGCCCGCCGCCCGCGGGCACGGTCCTCGCCGACTTCGAGGGCGGTACCTACGGCGACTGGACGACGACCGGGGACGCCTTCGGCACCGCACCGGCCACCGGCACCCTCCCCAACCAGCAGGAGGTCTCCGGCTTCCTGGGCAGCGGCCTGGTCAACAGCTATCTGAACGGCGACTCCACCACCGGCACCCTCACCTCGCCCGAGTTCACCGTCGACAAGGACTACGTCAACTTCCTTGTGGGCGGTGGCAATCACCCCGCCGGCTCCGACAACCCGACCGCGATCGAACTGCTCGTCGACGGCCAGGTGGTCCGCAGCGCCACCGGACAGGACGGCGAGGCACTCAACTGGGCCTCCTGGGACGTCAAGGACCTCGCCGGCAAGAAGGCACAGATCAAGATCGTCGACGGCAACAGCGGCGGCTGGGGCCACCTCAACGTCGACCACATCATGCTCTCCGACACCCGGGCCCGGCCCGTCTCCCAGGAGACGTCCGTCAACCTGATCGTCGACGGAAAGGTCGTACGGAGCGCCACCGGCTCCAACAGCGAGACCCTGGACTGGGCCTCCTTCGACCTGCGCCCCTACGCGGGCAAGCAGGCGCGGATCCAGCTCGTCGACATGAACACCGCCGGCTGGGGCCACGTCCTGGCCGACCGGTTCACCGAAGCCGACACCGCCGCGAAGTCCGTCGTCCAGCGCGCCGACTGGGCCGACTACGGCAAGGACTACTACGCGGCGGTGTCCTGGGAGGACGCGCCCGACGGCAAGCGGTACATGATCGGCTGGATGAACAACTGGGACTACAGCGGCGCGATCCCCACGTCACCGTGGCGGGGCGCGCAGAGCATCCCCCGCGAGATGGCCCTGCGTACGGTCGACGGCCGGATCCGGCTGACCAGCAAGCCGGTCGGCGGCGTGGAGTCCCTCCGGAAGAAGCACCCGGCGACAGCGACCGGAGTCACGGTCAAGAGCGCCTCGAAGCCCCTGATCGGCCCCGCGGCCGACGGAAAGGCACTCGACATCGAGGCGACGTTCTCCCTCAAGGACGCCGAACGCTTCGGCCTGAAGGTACGCACCGGCGCCGGGGGACAGGAGACCGTCATCGGCTACGACGCCACGACCCAGGAACTGTATGTCGACCGCACCCGCTCCGGCGCCGTCGACTTCAACAGCACCTTCCCCGGCGTCCAGACCGCGCCGCTGAAGGCGAGGAACGGCAAGGTGAAGCTCCGGATCCTCGTCGACTGGTCGTCCGTCGAGGTCTTCGGCGGCACCGGCGAGGCCGTCATCACCGACCAGATCTTCCCCGACCCCGCCGGCCAGGGAGTGCGGATCTTCGCCGAGAACGGCTCGGTGAAGCTGGACAAGGCCGTCGTCTGGCATCTCGACTCCGCCCACGACTGACGCCCGCAACGGACAAGGACACGAGACCGTGAAGAAGACCCTGCTCGCCGAGTTCACCGCCCGCCAAGGGGCGGAGGACGAGGTCGCCCGCCTGATCCGGGACTACGCCCTGAAGGTGCGAGAGGAAGTAGGCAACCTCGTCTTCGACGTCTACACCAAGGCAGCCGCCCCGCGCGCCTTCTGGATCTTCGAGGTGTACCGCGACGAGGACGCCTTCCAGGCGCACCTGAAGGCACCGTACGGCGGCCCGTTCAACGCGGCGCTCGTCCCGCTGATCGAGGAAGAGGCCTCGGTGCTGACCTTCCTCGATCCGGTGACCTGACCTCACCGCTTGAAGATCGTTGGAGGCGTCGCGCTCCCCGTCGACGGCGGCCACGTCGCCCGACAGCGGCGTGGGAGCCGCCGTCACGCAACGGACGGTGGCTTCCCACGCCGGCATCGGGTATCAGCAGACGGCGAAGGGATCGACCCCGTCCCATGCCTCGCGCCGCGTGCCGGCGAGCCGGTCGTTCACCAGGCGCGGCTCGACGTCGAACGACAGGCACGTCCGGTCGCGAGGGGTGAAGGCCGGCCAGTGGGGCAGTGCCCGGGTCGCAGGCGTTCCGTGCTTGGCGAACGCGGCGAAGGAGTCGATCATTTTCGCGGACAGGGCCTTGGCGGTGGGGAGGTCGGCGGGTGCGGCGCCGGTGAAGTCGCCCTGGCCCCAGTTGCCGAAGGTGTACTGGACGTCGCTGCCGTGTGTGGGCCCGAAGGGGCCGGCCTGCGCGTAGTCGAAGGTGTACTGCCACACCTTGGCGCCGGCCCGGTGCGCGAACTCGGCCAGCCAGACCGAGGGCATCACGACGAACCAGCCGCTGAGGATGTCGTTGAGGGTGACGTGCCCGGGCAGGGCGGTGTCGTCGTAGACCTTCTGGAGGCGGTCCCAGTGCTTGCCGGTCGCCTGGCGGGCCAGGGTCTCGAAACGGGCGGAGAAGACGGGCGAGCCCATGAACGGCTCGGCTTCCATGTTGCAGGTGCCGATCAGCAGGTCGACGTCGCCGCCCACGGCTCCCAGCGGATGCTGGGGCAGCACCTGCCCGTCGATGACGTGACCGTACGGCTCCAGCAGGTGAGGGTCGTTCGCGGCCTGCACCGAGGCGTCGAGCAGTTCCGCGGTCGACACCTTCGTCAGGCGTGAGGTGTCCGTGGTCCCGAGGGAGCGCATGACCGCTTCCCGCGTCGCGGAGGCGAACTCGGTGGTGTGGCAGGGGCGCGGGCCGCCGCTCTGGATGATGGCGCGGTGGAACAGTCCGCGTGCCCGGGGGGTGCCGAGCAGCGCGCCGATGGACATGGCGCCGGCTGATTCGCCCATGACCGTGACAGCGCACGGGTCACCGCCGAAGGCGGCGATGTTGTCGCGGACCCAGCGCAGCGCGGCCATCTGGTCCAGCAGCCGAAGATTGCCCGAACCGTAGCGGTCCGGCTGGTAGAGGCTGCCGAAGGCACCCAGGCGGTAGTTGAACGTGACGACGACGCAGTCGCGCTGCGCGTAGTTCCCACCGTCGAAGGTCGGATCGTTGCCCGTCCCGGCGAGGAATCCGCCGCCGTGGATCCACACGATCACCGGCCGCTTCCCCTTGGTCGACGGGGACCAGACGTTGAGGTACAGACAGTCCTCGCTCTGGTTCGGGGTCTCCGGCAGGCCGGGCAGCAGCGGCACCTGCGGTGCGGCATGGCCGTACGCGGACGCGTCCCGCACTCCGGTCCACGACGCCACCGGCTGCGGCGGGGCGTAACGCCGTGCTCCGGTCGGAGCGGCGGCGTACGGCATGCCCTTCCAGACCAGCACGCCGTCGCCGCGCTCGACGCCGCGCACCTTGCCCGAGCGCGTGCCGACGACGACCGGCCGGGTGCCGGCGTCAGCGCGGGGACTCGCCAGGGCGTCGGCGGGGGCGACGACACCTGCCCCGAGCGCCGCGCCGACGACGCCCGCGCCTGCGATTCCCAGAAGCCCTCTACGGCCGAGATCCTGACTCAACGGGTACCCCTTCCCAGCGTGAGGCTGAGAGACGAAGACCGAGGCCGGCGGCACGACGAAGCGCGCCGACGACCCTATGATCGACGAGGCTTGCATGTCCCTCAGCCGAAAGGGAGGGAAGGATTCCTCCCCCTTTTGCCTGAATCTCAGGGCAGTCCCACGATGCTAGAGCCAGTCCCGCCGCTTGAAGATCACGTACAGGCTCACACAGACGACCCCCATCAGGCCGATCGCGAAGGTGGGTGGTGGCGGCACCGTCCGCGACGTCGGTCGTGGTCCGCCCGGTGGACCGCTGAACCCGTCTGTTCTTTCTGTTCCATTTCTCGTGCGTGATTCGGGGGCACTGTCATGAGTCCTGTCGTCGTTGCCGTGGTCGGAGTCGTCGTATTCCTCGTGCTGCTGGCACTGGTCGTGGTCACCCGCTACAAGGTGGCGGGGCCGAGTGAGGCGTTCATCGTCACCGGGCGGCGCGGCAAGAAGGCCACCGATCCGGAGACCGGCCGGGTGTGCTCCCGGCACATCCCGGTCGCGGTACGCGGCGCGGTCACGCTGCGCGGGAGGTCGGACCACGAGGTGATCGTGTGTGCCGCGGGGGCCGGACTGCCGGCGGTGGCGCGGGCGGAAGAGGCGCACGGGTGGCTCCGGGGCAGCGGCGGACGATCGCCGACCAGGCTTCCCGCACACCTGCCGGAAGGCCATCGGGCACTGGACACAAGTGCCCGTCATGTGCCGCCCTGGGTGAACTTCGGAATTCCCCTGTCTCCCTCGGCCATTGGCCGCCGGAGAACTCGTCGCGGGCGACCAGGGCGCCGCCGCCCGCCGGTGACCCTGGCCTCGATCGTGGCTCTGGGGAACCGAGTGACGGTTGCCGCGGGGGTAGGTGCAGGGCAGGTGGCCGCGCGTCACCACCCGGTGCGCAGCAGATGGTTGAGGAGCAGGGCGAGCACTGCCTGGGCGGCGAGCCAGGCGCGGGGGCGGGTCAGGAGGGCGCAGGAGGGGAGCAGCCACATGGCGAAGGGGAGCCAGATGCGTTCTGTCTCGGCCTTGCTCATGCCGGACAGGTCGGCGGTCAGGAGGGCGAGGAGGGCGGCGGTCACGAGGACGGCCAGGCGGACGTCGGTGTTGTGTCTGCGGAGCAGGGCCGCCGCCGTACGGCGCAGGGCCGCCGCCGTCGCCAGTCCCGTGATCAGGACCGTGCATGCGAGGTTGGCCCACACCCAGTAGCCGTACGGGCGTACGCCTCCCGCGCCCTGGTAGTAGCGCGTGACCAGCAGCCGGTACGCCTCCCACCAGTCGAACCCGGCGAGCGTGAACGCCGTCGGCACCACGGCCAGTCCGGCCAGGAACAGAAAGAGGAGGGCGACCGGTCGTTGCCGGACGCGGCGCCTGCCCAGCCACAGCACAGCCGCGCCGATGACAGCGATGAGTGTCAGGCCGTAGGAGAGGTAGCAGGTCAGCCCGAACAGCAGGCCCGAGCCGACCGCCCACCCGAGCGACCGCCCGGTGACCGCCAGCGCCAGCAGCGTCACCGACCACGCCGCCACGGCCGCGAAGTACGCGTCGGCCGAGGTGCCCATCCACACCGCCGCCGGAGCCAGGACCAGGAACGGCGCCGCCCGCCGCGCGGGATCCTCCCCGGCCAGCGCCCGTACCGCCACCAGCACGGCCACGCATGCCGTCGCGCCGACGACGATGCACCACATGCCGGCCCAGCCGCCGCCCCGCAGGCCGAGTCGGTCGAGGACGACGAAGGTGAGCGTGGCGGCCGGGGGGTGCCCGGCGACATGGGCGGGCCAGTTGTCGGGGGCGTCGATGAGGATGTGGTGGGTGAAGTCGCGCAGCGTGGCGGGGATGTCGTCGAAGCGGTCGATGACCTGGAGGTATTCGTTGCGGGTGGTCAGCTGCTCCGCGATGCCCCGGTGCCATCCGTCGATCAGGGCGAGGGAGAGGGTCCAGGCCATGGCCGTCGCCCAGGCGGTCGCGAGCAGACCCCGCCAGGGGAGGCGGGCGGCGAGCGCGGGGCCGTACGCCACGGTCGTCGCCGCTACGAGGACGGCCAGGGGAGTGCCGGGGCCGATGTGCGGGTCCCAGGTGGCGAGGACGGGCGGCCAGCCGACGCGCAGCCGGTCCTGGAGGGGGCGGCCGACCAGCGCGGCCACGACGACGAGCAGGGCGGCGGCCACGGCGGCGTACAGATCGCGGAGCTGGTCACGGGTCACAACGGCACGCTAGGCCGGGTGGCCGCATCCGAGCCGTCGTCAGGGCCGGACGTCAGCGTTTCGTCATGGGTCGCGGACCCGTTCACGGGGTGATCCGGACCTACGGTCGAGGCATGACACGGTCGCCCTTTTCGCCCGGCTTCTGGCGCAGCCCGCTGCGCGGTCCCCGGTTCACCTCGGTGCTCGGCCTCGTGCTGCTCGTCGGGATCACCGTGCTGTTCCTGACCGGCCTGGTCTCGTACGCCGCGTACAACCCGGATCTGTCGCCGGTGAACGACAAGACACCGGACAAGGGGATCCTCGGCTTCTACCTCTTCTCCTGGCCGACGAACCCGCACTGGCTGTACCGGCTCAACCAGGGCGTGCACGTCACGCTCGGCATCACGCTGATCCCGGTCCTGCTGGCCAAGCTGTGGTCGGTGATCCCCAGGCTGTTCGCGCTCCCGCCGGCCCGCTCGCTCGCCCACGCCCTAAAGCGGATCTCGCTGCTGTTGCTGGTCGGCGGGGCGCTGTTCGAGTTTGTGACCGGGGTGTTCAACGTTCAGCTGGAGTACGTCTTCCCCGGCTCCTTCTATCCGCTGCACTTCTACGGGGCGTGGGTGTTCTCCGCCGCGTTCGTCGCGCACACGATCCTGAAAACCCCGGCAGCCCTGCGGAACATCCGCCGACTACGGGATGGTGCCAACGACTTGACGGCCCCTCAGCCCGACCCGCCCACCGTCTCCCGACGCGGCGCCCTGTGGTTCGTCGGGGGCGGCTCGCTGCTGCTGTTCGCCACGACGGTCGGCCAGAGTTTCGACGGCCCGCTGCGACGCACTGCTCTCCTCGCCCCGCACGGCTGGGCCGAGCCCGGTAACGGCCCGAACGGCTTCCAGATCAACAAGACGGCCGCGTACGCCGGGATCGACGCGGCCGAGACGAGCGAGGACGCTTGGCGGCTGGTGGTCGTGGGGCGCGCGGGCACGGTCCGTCTCAGCCGTGCCGAGCTCCTCCAACTGCCGCTGCACAGCTCGGCGTTGCCGATCGCCTGCGTCGAAGGATGGTCGACGTCCGACCAGTGGTGGCGCGGGGTGCGGCTGCGCGACCTCGCCGCGCTCGTCGGTTACGACGACGGCGGTCCGCCGGACGTGTTCGTCGAGTCCCTCCAGCGCCACGGTGCTTTCCGCCGTGCCGCCCTGCGCGCCAACCAGGTCGCCGACCCGCGCTCCCTGCTCGCCCTGTTCGTCAACGGCGAGGCACTGTCCCCCGACCACGGCCACCCGGCGCGGATCATCGTGCCCGCCGCACCTGGCGTGCTGAACACCAAGTGGGTGGCCCGCATGACGTTCGGAGACCTGTGATGCTCCCGAGGATCCCAGTCGGCAGCCCCTTCCAGCTCTTGCTGCTCGCCGCCTCGTTCGCCCTTGCCGCCTACGCCGGTGCACGGCTCCTCGCCGACGACTGGTTCGGCGTCGCGCTGTGGTTCGTGGGGGCCGCGCTGCTGCACGACCTCGTCCTGCTGCCGCTGTACGCGGTCGCGGACCGGGCGGTCGTAGGAGGGCTCGGTGCGGCCGGGCGCCGGGAGTGGGCGCTGTACGTCCGCGTCCCGGCAGCCCTTTCCGGTCTGCTCCTGCTGGTGTGGTTCCCGCTGATCAGCGGGATGGTCGACCGGCGCTACCGCTCGGCCACCGGACTGTCGCCGGACGGCTTCCTCGCCCGCTGGCTGCTGATCACCACAGTGCTCTTCGGCGTCTCGGCGTTGCTGCTGGCCGCACGGGTGCGCAGGGCGGCGAAGCGGCGGCCGCCAACTGTCCACTGATGTACGACACTCCATCGCGCCCGGTCCGCGTACCGCAGCAGGGCCGGGGTGCCGAGGCGTGCCCATGGGAAAGCGCCCCCAGGGGCGAGGGTGATGTCGACGACCTGCACCTCGGCCCGCTCGTCGACGTCCACCGGCAGTGTCTCGGCGATCAACAAGCCGCCGGGGGGCAGGAGTTGGGCCACCCGGTCCAGCAGGGCGCGCGGATCGCCGCCGATGCCGACGTTGCCGTCCATGAGCAGGACTGTGTCCCATCGGCCCTCGCCGGGCAGTGGCTCGAAGACCGAGCGCCGCAGCGCCTGGCCGCCGAGCCGGACGGTGTTCTCGACGGCGGTCTGGCTGACGTCGATGCCGAGCACGGTGCGGCCCCGGGCGGCGAGTTCAGCGACCAGTCGCCCCGGTCCGCAGCCGACGTCCAGCACGGTGCCCTCGCAGCGGTCGAGGACGTCCAGGTCGACCGGGTCGGCGCGGGCGCACCAGCGTTCCACCTCCAGTGGCAGGAGCCAGCCGTCGGTGCGGCGCAGGAACAGGGGGCCGCGGCCGGCGCGCAGGGCGGTGGCGTAGGGGTCGGCGGTGGCCCATGCGGGCGTCGTGGTCATCGGTGGGCCGCCGCAGTGCAGCGGGCGAGCCGGGCGGCGAACCGGCCGTGCGGGGCGAGCGCGGCGACGGCCCGGGCGTCGGCGGCGGTGTCGACGTCCCGAAGCCGCGGCAGGTCCCGCACCCGCAGCCCCGCGCTCACGAGCCGCTCGCGCTGCAGGGCCCCTGTCACCGGCGTCGACATGGGCACGCCGAGCAGCAGGGCGGGATCGGGTTCGGCCAGTCCGAGGGCCCAGAAGCCGCCGTCCTCGGCCGGGCCGAAGTACGCGTCACAGTCGGCGAAGTCCACGGTCAGCAACGCCGACGTCACCTGCGGGGTGTCCATGCCGATCAGCAGGGCCGGCCCGTCGGCGCCCGCGAAGGCGTCCGCCAGCCGTTCGTCGAGACCGCCCGCGCATTGCCGTACGACATCGAAGCCGGGCGGGAGCCAGGGGCCGGGCGTGCCGTCCAGTACGAGGACCCGGCGGGAGGCGGGTGTGGCCGCCACGGTCCGCAAGGTGTCCGTGAGGGCGGCCTGAGCCAGTGCCGCCGCTTCCTGCGGGGTGAACGGCGGGGTGAGCCGGGTCTTGACCCGGCCGGGCAGTGGCTCCTTGGCGATGACGAGGAGAGTGGTCATCGTGCCGTCCCTTCGTTCAGGACCCGGCTCATGTCCCGTACCGCCTGCCAGGTGCCGCGCCAGGTGCCGGTCACCTTGGAGGCGCCGGTCCGGGGGAGATACGGGACATCGTGCTCGGCGATCCGCCAGCCCGCGTCGGCGGCGCGCACCACCATCTGCAGGGGGTAGCCGCTGCGCCGGTCGGTGAGGCCGAGGGCGAGCAGCGGCTCGCGGCGGGCGGCGCGAAGCGGGCCGAGGTCGTGCAGGCGCAGTCCGGTGCGGCGGCGCAGGAGCAGGGCGAGCGCGAGGTTCCCGGCGCGGGCGTGCGCGGGCCAGGTGCCCCGGCCGCGCGGGCGTCGGCGGCCGAGTACGAGGTCGGCGGCACCGTCTCGGATCTCCTGGACGAACGGCTCCAGCAGACCCGGGTCGAGGGAGGCGTCGCAGTCGCAGAAGCAGACGACGTCGGCGGTGGCCGCGGTGAGCCCGGCGTGGCAGGCGGCGCCGAAACCCCGCCGGGGCTCGTGCACGACGGTCGCGCCGAGCTCGCGGGCGATGTCCGCGGAGCCGTCGGTGGAGCCGTTGTCGACGACGAGGGCGCGCCAGTCTGCCGGGATGCGGGCCAGGACCCAGGGGAGGGCCTCGGCCTCGTCGAGACAGGGGAGCACGACATCCACGGTGTTCGTGTCGATGGTCACGACGTTCACCCTACGAACGCGAGCGGGACATATCGGACTCCGGCTCCTTACGAAACAGGGACGTCGAGGGCGGTGGGGGCCATCGGGGGCGGCGCGGTGCGACGCTGGACCCATGCAACAGTCGTACGAGGTCACGGGGCAGGCCGGGCGGGTCCTGGTCGTCGATGACGACCCCACGGTCGCCGAGGTCGTCGCCGGATACCTGGACCGGGCCGGGTACACGGTGGACCGGGCGGACGACGGCCCGACCGCCCTGACCCGCGCCGCGGCGCACCGGCCGGACCTGGTGGTCCTGGACCTGATGCTGCCCGGCATGGACGGCCTGGAGGTGTGCCGCCGGATGCGCGACCACGGACCCGTCCCGGTGATCATGCTCACCGCGCGCGGCGACGAGGACGACCGCATCCTCGGCCTGGAGGTCGGCGCCGACGACTACGTCACCAAGCCGTTCAGCCCGCGCGAACTCGTCCTGCGCGTGGAGTCGGTGCTGCGCCGCACCCGGCACGACACCGGCACCCGCCTGCTGAGCGCGGCCGGTCTGACCGTCGACCCGGCCGCACGTCGCGCCACCAAGAACGGCACCGAACTCGCCCTGACCCTCCGGGAGTTCGACCTGCTCGCCTTCTTCCTGCGGAATCCGGGACGGGCGTATGCCCGCGAGGACCTGATGCATCAGGTGTGGGGCTGGGACTTCGGCGACCTGTCCACCGTCACCGTCCATGTGCGCCGGCTGCGCGGCAAGGTCGAGGACGACTCGGCCCGGCCGCGGCTGATCCAGACCGTGTGGGGCGTGGGCTACCGCTTCGAGCCGGAGGGGGACTGAGGATGCGGGACACCCTGCTCATCGCCCTGTTCGCCTTCCTCGGCGCGGCCGCGGCCGGACTCCTCGGGGCCGGTGTCCTGTGGCTGCTGCGGCGCCGTTCCCTCACGGTCTCGCTGACCGTGGTGGCCGCGGTCGCCGTGACCGCGATGCTCGCCGGCACGCTGGCCGTGGCACAGGCGATGTTCCTGTCCGGACACGACCTGAGCGTGGTGACGACGGTCGTCGCGATGGCCGCGGTGGTCTCCCTGGCCACCGCACTGATACTGGGCCGCTGGGTCGTCGCCCGCAGCCGTGAACTCGCGGTCGCCGCCCGCTCGTTCGGCGACGGCGGCGATTTCGCCGCTCCCGTCGGCCCGGCCACCGCCGAACTGGAGGCGCTCAGCCGTGAGTTGGCTGCCACCAGCGCCAAACTGGCCGAATCCCGGGACCGTGAACGCGCGTTGGAGGCCTCCCGCCGTGAACTGGTCGCCTGGATCTCACATGACCTGCGCACCCCGCTCGCCGGTCTGCGCGCCATGTCCGAGGCGCTGGAGGACGGCGTCGCCACCGACCCGGACCGCTATCTCAAGCAGATCCGCACCGAGGTCGAGCGCCTCAACGGCATGGTCGGCGACCTCTTCGAACTCTCCCGCATCCATGCCGGCGCGCTGCCCCTGTCGCTCGCCCGGATGTCGCTGTACGACCTGATCGGCGACGCCCTCGCCGGCGCGCACCCGCTCGCCCGTGAGTACGGCGTTCGTCTGGTCGGCGACCATGTGGCCGCGGTTCCGGTGGAGGTCGACGGCAAGGAGATGAGCCGGGTCCTGGGAAACCTGCTGATCAACGCCATTCGCCGCACTCCTGCCGACGGCACGGTGGCCATTGCCGCCGAGCGCTCCCCGGAGGGCGTGGTGGTGTCGGTGACGGACGGCTGCGGCGGTATTCCGGAGGAGGATCTGCCGCGCGTCTTCGACACCGGCTGGCGCGGCACGGACGCCCGCACCCCGCCGGCGGGCGCGGGTCTGGGCCTGGCCATCGTGCGGGGGATCGTGGAGGCCCACGACGGGCGGGCCGCCGTACGCAACATCCCGGGCGGCTGCCGTTTCGAGGTGGTGCTGCCCGCGGCCGCTTCCTGAACGCGGGCAACACCACCGGCCCTACGCCCCCTGCATCCCGGCCCGCGCGAACTCCGCCATGCCCTCCTCGAAGCCGACCTGTGGTTTCCAGCCCAGCTCCGCCCGCAGGCGGGACGAGTCCGCGGTGATGTGCCGGACGTCGCCCAGCCGGTACTCACCGGTCACGACGGGCTCCGGCCCGCCGTACGCCGCTGCCAGGGTCCGGGCCATCTCTCCGACGGTGTGCGGATCACCGCTGCCGGTGTTGAACACCGTCAGCACACCAGCCCGCGCCTCGGCCTCCAGCGCGGCCACGTTCGCGGCGGCGACGTCCCGCACATGGACAAAGTCCCGCCGCTGCCGGCCGTCCTCGAAGACCCGCGGGGCCTCGCCGCGGGCCAGCGCGGACCGGAAGAAGGAGGCGACACCGGCGTACGGGGTGTCACGGGGCATCCGGGGCCCGTACACGTTGTGGTACCGCAGCGACACGGCCTGACCGCCCGTCACCCGGGCCCAGGCTGCCGCGAGGTGCTCCTGCGCGAGCTTGGTGGTGGCGTACACGTTGCGCGGGTCGACGGGAGCGTCCTCGCCGACCAGGCCGGGGGAGAGCTCCGACCCGCACACCGGACACGCGGGCTCGAACCGGCCCGCCTCCAGATCGGCGACGGCCCGCGGCCCCGGGCGCACGACTCCGTGCCGTCCGCACTCGTACCGGCCCTCCCCGTACACGACCATCGACCCGGCCAGCACGAGATGTCGTACGCCCGCCTCGGCCATGGCGGCGAGCAGCACGGCGGTGCCGAGGTCGTTGCGGGAGACGTACTCCGCCGCGTCGGCGACGCCGTTGCCGAGCCCCACCATGGCTGCCTGGTGGCAGACCGCGCCGACGCCGGCCAGGGCGCGGGCGACGGCGGCGGGGGCGCGGACGTCGTCGGCCGGGTCCTCCCGAACGTCGTACACGACGGGTTCGTGCCCGTGCGCCCGCAGCGCCTCGACGACATGGGACCCGATGAAACCGGCACCGCCGGTGACCAGTACTCGCATACGGCCACGCTAGGTCGGCGACCGCGCCGGACCCGGTGACCGGACCGGCACGTCATCACTCCGTAAGACGTCGGGAGCGCGTCGGAGGGGAGGCAAATCGGGCCGCCTGCGAGATGCCGCCGTACGCGCCCGTCCTCTTCGGCAAGGGAGACCGGCGTCCCGGCCCCATGGCAACCAGCGTTCCGAGTGGGCGCCGGCTGCCGCTTCGATGCGCCCAACCCGACTGGCAGTGAGGCCGGCTTCCCTCCAGGCGTAAGACTTCCGTCATCTTTCACGAGCCGTGCGAGGGCCGTCCGTTCCGTTGAATGGGCAGTGACAGGAAGCTTTAGGGAGGCGAGGCGGGGATGAGGCGGACGCAAAAGGCGCTGCGGGGGCGGCTGTTCATCGGTGGCCTGGTGGTGGCCGTCGCCGCGGTGGGGTTCGGGCTGTACTGGTTCCAGCCGTGGAAGCTGTGGCAGGACGAGACGGTGGACGAGGCGCTGCCCGGCGCCGTGGCGACCTCCGGACCTCCTGCGGCCGCGCCTTCCGCCACCGACTCCGTGGCTCCCGTGCCGCAGACGCTGGCGAGCGGTGGATTCATCACTCACGAACACGCCACGTCGGGCACGGTGAAGCTGGTACGGCTCGCCGACGGCTCTCACGTGGTCCGCCTGGAGGACCTCGACACGAGCAACGGGCCGGATCTGCGGGTGTGGTTGACCGACGCGCCGGTGAGGGAGGGGCGGGACGGCTGGCGTGTCTTCGACGACGGGGAGTACGTCAGTCTCGGTGAGCTGAAGGGCAACAAGGGCAGTCAGAACTACACCGTGCCCGATGACGTGGACCTGTCCCGCTACACCAGCGTCAGCATCTGGTGCGACCGTTTCGACGTCTCCTTCGGCGCCGCCGAACTCGCCCGAACCTGAAGGAGATTGACGGTCGTGCAGGCCCGGGGCACCTCCGGGCGTGTCCGGTGAGGCCGGCGCGAGAGCCCCTGTTGCGGTGACCGTGCACCAGGAACGCCTGGCAGTGTGGCGACCGCGGGGTGGACGTCGACGGTCCTCCCCGGCGTTCACCGACGGCCGTTCCTGGCTGTATCCGTCAAGCGCCTAGAGCCAGTCCCGCCGCTTGAAAATCACGTACAGACTAACGCAAACCACCCCCATCAGGCCGATCGCGAAGGGGTATCCGAAGCTCCAACTCAGCTCAGGCATGTCCTCGAAGTTCATCCCGTAAATAGTTCCTACGAGCGTCGGAGCAAACAAAATCGCCGCCCAGCTCGAGATCTTCTTGATCTCCTCGTTCTGCTCGAACCCCGCCTCCGCCAGCGCCCGCATCTCCGCGTTCTGCTGCTGGGTGACCAGCGTCGCGTTCACCGTGAGGATCTCGGTGAGGGCCAGGCGGAAGCCGTCGACGCGTTCGCTGGTGTGGGTGACGTGGTCGGCGACGTCGCGGAGGTAGCGCTGGAGCTCCTCGTCGGTGCCGTACTTGGAGAAGCCGGCCATCAGACCGTGCAGCATGCCGACCAGGGGGCGGGTGGCGCGCTGGAACTCGACCATCTCGCGGGAGAGTTCGTAGATACGGCGGGAGACCTCCGGGTCGCCGCGGAAGACCTCCGTCTCGATCTCGTCGACGTCGTTCTGGACCCCCGACACGACCGGCAGATAGCCGTCGACCACCGCGTCGAGGATGGCGTAAAGGACCGCCTCCGGGCCCAGCTTCAGCAGCTCCGGCGTCTCCTCCATGCGGCGGCGCACCGCCGACAGGTCGGGTGCCGCGCCGTGCCGGACCGTGATGACGAAGTCGGGGCCCACGAAGACGTGCAGCTCGCCGAAGTCGACCTCCTCGGAGGCGTCCAGATAGCGGGCGGCCCGCAGGACGACGAAGAGCGTCTCGCCGTAGCGCTCCAGCTTGGGCCGCTGATGGGCCTCCATCGCGTCCTCGACCGACAGCGGGTGGAGGTCGAACTCGGCGGCCAGGGAGAGGAGTTCGGCCTCGGTGGGGCGGGCCAGGCCGATCCACGCCATGCCCGAGGGCTGCTCGCGCAGCTCACGGAAGGTGTCGGCGAGGGTCGCGGGGGAGGAGACCCGGACCCCGTCCCGGTACAGGGCCGCCTGGACGATGCTCGCCTGCTCGGGTTCCGCCTCCGCCGCCTCGGACCGCCTCTCCGGCGGCTGCTCCGGTGCGGGAGGTGAGGTCAGGGCACGGCGCCAGGCGGACCTCCCCCGGCCCTTCGAAGTCGGACGGGCGCGGCGCTCGGACATCGCGGCTGCCTCCCGGATCGAGCCGACGGCTGGGTGATCACGGGCAGGATATACGGGGCATACGACGTCGGCGTGGCCGCGGAGGACGGGAAACGGTGAGAGTTGCGGACAGAAGGTGTCCGCAAGCCTCAGTAGCGTGGTTCCCATGACGAAGACGACGGCCCCCGTGCTCGACACCCGCGCCCTCAACCGCGCGACCCTCGACCGGCAGCTGCTGCTGCGCCGCGCGGACCTGCCCGCCAAGGCGGCCGTCGAGCATCTGCTCGGCCTCCAGGCCCAGAACGTCAAACCCCCGTACTACGCGCTCGCGGCCCGCCTCGACCACTTCACCCCCGAGGCGCTGTCCGCCCTGATGGCCGACCGCGAGGTCGTCCGCATCGTCACCATGCGCTCCACCATCCACACCCACACCGCCGACGACACCCTCGTCCTGCGCCCGCTGGTGCAGGCGGCTCGCGACCGCGAACTCACGCAGTTCCGCAAGGGACTCCAGGGGGTCGACCTCGACCGCCTCGCCGTCCTCGCCCGCGACCTCGTCGAGGCCGAGCCCCGCACCATGAAGCAGCTGCGCGAGGAACTCCTCGCCGAGTGGCCGGACGCCGACCCGCAGGCCCTCGCGATCGCCGCCCGCTGCAAGCTCCCGCTCGTCCAGGTCACCCCGCGTGGCCTCTGGGGACAGAGCGGACAGGTCGCCCTCACCACCGCCGAGCACTGGCTGGGCCGCCCCGCCGAACCGGCCCCGGCACCCGACGCGACCGTGCTGCGCTACCTCGCCGCGTTCGGTCCCGCCTCCGTCAAGGACATGCAGACCTGGGCCGGGCTGACCCGGTTGCGCGAGGCCTTCGAGCGGCTGCGCCCGCGGCTGGTGACCTTCCGCGACGAGCACGGCGTCGAGCTCTTCGACCTCCCCGACGCGCCCCGCCCCGCCGCCGACACCCCGGCCCCGCCCCGCTTCCTGCCCGAGTTCGACAACCTCCTGCTCTCCCACGCCGACCGCACCCGCGTGATCCCGCCCGAGTACTGGGGGCGCAGCTGGGTCGGGAACATGGCCTACAGCACCCTCCTCGTCGACGGCTTCCTCGCCGGGGTCTGGAAGCTGGAGGAGGACGCGCTGGTCGTCGAGCCCTTCGGCACGCTGACGAAGGCGCAGCGGGACGAGGTCACCGAGGAAGGGGCGCGGATGCTGGCCGTCATGCACCCGGGATCGTCGTACGACATCCGCTTCGGGACCGTCCTGCGGGAGCCCTAGCGGATGCGCGGACATGGATAGAGGGCGTTGCGGGCCGCTCGTGGAGGCCCGCAACGCCCCCTGGTTTTTCACCTGAGGGGTGCTCAGGAGATCTTCTGGGTCATGAGTTGACCTGCGTGGTCACCAGGCTGGAGAAGGTGGTCAGCCGGGTGTAGACACCCGGGTAACCGGCCTCCGCGCAGCCCTCTCCCCAAGAAGTGATCCCTGCCAGGACGCCCCCGATGAGCAGGGGACCGCCGCTGTCGCCCTGGCAGGTGTCTGTGCCGCCGGAGGTGTATCCGGCGCAAACCATGTCGGACGAGATGAAGTCCGAACCGTAGCTGCCGGCGCAGCTCGAGTCGGAGACGATCGGCACGGTCGCGGTGCGCAGCTGGTTGGACGAGCTGCCGCCCGACGACGTGGTGCCCCAGCCGAGGATGCGGGCCGTGGTGCCGGCCGCGTACACGCTGGTCTGGGACGAGGAGACGTACGACGCCGGGGTGTACGACATCGCCGTGGAGAGGGTCAGGACGGCCACGTCGTCACCGTTGGTGGCGTCCGTGTAGGACGGGTGGATCCAGATCCTGCTGACCCGGCTGACCGTGCCGTTCGTGCCGTTGAGGTAGGTGCGTCCGCCGACGACTCTCACGCTGCTGGTGGTCTCGCCGACCATACAGTGGGCCGCGGTCACGACCTTGGTGGCGGAGACCAGGGTGCCGCCGCAGAACTGGTTCTGCGAGGCGTCCGTGATCTGCATCATGAAGGGGTACGAGGTCGTCGTGGTGGTCGTACCGCCGACGATGGGCTGGGGAGCGGCGACGGCGGTGGGGGCGCCGAGCAGTGCTGTCGCGGCGGCGGCAGCGGTGGCCGCGATGAGCGCGGCGGTCTTCTTGGCGCGGTTGAGCCCGAACATGAGTCTCCTCAGTGGGGGGTTGCCGGTGGGGGTCGCGCGGGTGTGGGGGGTGGTGCACGGGGGTCGCGGGACCGACCCCCGTATGCCCGGGCGAGCGGCACGTTCATAACCTAGAACTCGGAAGTTCCCCTTCCCAATGAGGGAACCCCCTAAGGGAGTTGGACAGGGAAAACCCTCGATGGGAGCACGGCAAACCCACGCGGGTCAGTAAAACCCGCGGCTCCTCACTTGGTACGGCGCCCCGCCGCCAGTCGGACGATGTCCACCCGTGACCGGATCCCGAGCTTGCGGTAGACCCGGGTCAGGGTCGCCTCGACCGTCTTGACGCTGATGAACAGCCGGGCGGCTATCTCGCGGTTGGTCGCGCCCTCCATGACGAGCGCGGCGACCTGACGCTCCATCGAGGCGAGGCCCTCCAGGGCGTCCGCCGTCGGCGCGGGGGCGAGTGGCTGCGGTGCGACGGCCGGCTGGGCGGTCGCCGCGTCCACCTGGCGCAGCCAGGGCAGCGCCCGGCAGCGCCGGAACAGCCGCGCCGCCTCGTCGTACGACGTCGGCCCGGGCAGCCTGGTGCGCAGCTGGACCAGCGCGAAGGCGGTACGGGCCTCCTCCAGGCCGTAGCCCAGCTTGGCGAGCCGGTCCTGCACCGATGTCAACTGGGCGAGCGCGGCCTCGGGTTCGCCGCGCGCGGCCCGCACCAGGGCCTCCGCGCGGTCCACCACCGCGAGCACGCTCTCACGGCCGAGCCGCAGCGCCTGCTCACGGGTCACGTCGACGACGTCCTGCGCCTCGCGCAGCTCGCCGATCCGGACGAGGGCCTCGGCCAGGTCGCCCTGCCAGCGGCCGCGCGCCGGGTCGGTGATGCCGAGCCCGTGCTCCAGCTCCCGCACCCGGCGCAGCGAGCGAACCGTTCCTTCGGCGTCTCCGGCGACCAGCTGGGCGTATCCGAGGGCGGCCAGGGCGCGGGAGACGTACATCTGGTCGCCGTCCCGCTCCGCGTGCTCGACCGCCTCCCGGGCCAGCTCCAGCGCGCGCTCGACATCGCCGCCGGAGGCCTCGCAGAGCGAGGTGAGCACGGCGGAGGCCACCTCGCCGATGCCGGTGTCCCGGGCCAGCAGAAGGCTCTCCCGGGCGAGGTCGAGGGCGCGTCCGCAGTGCCCGGAGCGCAGTTCGGTCTCGGCGACCCCGCGCAGGAAGTGCACCTCGCTCTCGACCGCCCCGGTGCGCTGGACCTCGCGCAGCAGCGCGGTGACCGTCGCGCGCGCCTCGGACAGCTGGTCGCTCATGATCAGCCAGCGGAACCGCGAGTAGCCGGCCCCGTTGTGATGGCACGCCACCCTCGGGTCCTGGGGCTCCTTCAGCGCGCGTTTGATGGTCGCGGGGGCGTCCGGGTGGCCCATCAGGGTCTCGATCTGGGCCTGGACGGCGAGCGCCATCAGCTCGTTGTAGCGGTCGCCGGCCTGCTCGGCCAGCGCCGCCGAGTGCGCTGCCTCCTCACGGGCCTGGTCGAAGTCGCCGTCCACGAGCAGGGCCCGCCAGGTCAGCTGGTAGTGGATCAGGGTGAGCAGCTGCGGGTCGTCGCCCGCGTCGGCGAGGGCCTGCGGGAAGACCGAGTCGACCTCCGTCATGGCGTGGCCCGCCGTGTCGATCACGATGATCCAGGCTCGCACCCGGTCCGCGGGCACGGTCGCCCGGGTGAGCACGTCGCGGGCGATGTCCCGGGCGAGGTCCAGCTCGCCCGCGGTGATCGCGTCCTCGGCGGCCTGGAGCCGGCGTGCGTCGGGGTCCGGGGTGCCGTCGGACGGGGTGTGCCGGGCGGCGAGCAGTCCGAGGGAGGCGGCGACCGAGGGGGCTCCGCGGTCCCGGGCGAGGGCGGCGGCCTCGGCGAGGCTGTCGGCGGTCTCCTGGTCGGTGCCGGTGGTGGCCAGGGCGAGGTGCCGGGCGCGCTCGATGGGGTCGGAGGCCGCCTTGGACAGCGCGGCGTGCGCGGCCCGCCGCTCGTGCGCGGGGGCCTCCGCGTACAGCGCGGCCGAGATCAGCGGATGCGCGAACCGTACGGCGGGACCCTCGGGTTCGGTGGCCAGCAGCCCGAGCGCCGCCGCCTGGGCGGTCTCGGCCTCCGCGTTCTCGCGTCCTGCCGCGCGCAGCAGGGCGGGGGTGGGGCGGGCGCCGGCGCTGGCGACGAGGAGGGTGCGGCGGGCCTCGTCGGAGAGCATCTCCAGGCGGTTCAGGACGAGGGTGCGCAGTGAGGTGGGCACCGGCAGCGGCTCGCCCGGGCGGGGCGGGGTGGGGTTCTCGCTGAGGGCGCGGCCGAGTTCCAGGGCGAAGAGCGGGTTGCCGCCGCTGGTGCGGTGGATGTCGCGGACCGTGGAGCGGGGCAGGCCGGTGTAGCCGCGGTGGCCGAGCAGCTCGGAGACCTGGGTGCGGGTGAGCGGGTTGACGCGCAGGGCCAGGGTGTCCGGCGGGGACGCGCGTAGATGACGGTCGTACTCCTGGCCCTCGGTACGTACCGCGCACAGCATGCGCACAGGTGTCTCGCCGAGGCGGCGGGCGGCGAAGCCGAGGAGCTCGGCGCTGGCCGAGTCCAGCCACTGCACATCGTCGGCGACGATCAGCACCGGGCCCTCGGCGGCGAGCGCGCGCAGCGCGGAGAGCACCGCGAGGCGCAGGGCGAGGCCGTCGCGCTGGAGGGTGGACTCGCCGCGGCCGGTGAGCGCCGACTCCAGGGCGGTGAGCTGGGCCGCGGGCAGCTTGCCGGACACCTCGTCGAGGACCAGACCGAGCAGGTCGGCGAGGGCGAGGAAGGGGAGGTGGGATTCGGACTCGGTGGCCGAGCAGCGCAGCACGGTGCGGGCCGCGCCGCCGTTTTCCGCGGCCAATGCCCGCAGGACGGTCGACTTTCCTATTCCGGCGGGGCCGTGCAGGAGCACGCTGCCGCCCCGGGCGAGCTGCTCACGGGCCTGGCCGAACACCTCCTCCCGGCCGATGACCAGGTCGGGGCGGCATCTGGCAGGCTCCTTGAAGTCCCGTCGCACGGTCACCGCTCCCCTCGTGTGTCGTGTCCGGGCCAAATTCTAGGCAACGACTCTTTGAAATTCGGACCGCCGACGTGGTGAGGGAAATAACAACCTTGCAGCATGGAGAAATTCAAGGCGCCGCTCCATGAATCAATTGTCAACGGCGTGTTACGGCAGCATCCCCGCCCGGCGCGCCGCCACCACCGCCTCCCCACGCGTGTGCGCCCCCAGCTTCCGCATCGCCGAGCGCAGATAGCCCTTGACCGTCTCGGGCCGCAGCCCCAGCCGCTCCGCGGCCACCGCGTTCGTCGCGCCCGCGGCCACCCAGGACAGGACGTCCAGCTCACGCGGTGCGAGACCCACGTCCTCGGCCGGTGCCCCGGGCGCCAGGAGCCCGCAGGCGTCCAGCAGTTCCGCCCGGAGTGCCGGGTCGGTGATCCGCGGCGCCAGGGCCCGCAGCGCCGCGTGCGCCTCCCGCACCTGCTCCCGGCCCACCGGGTCGACCGTACGGGCCGCCCGCGAAGCCTCCACCAGCCCCCGCGCCTCGTCGCGCACCACCAGCGCCTGCTCCACGTCCCGCGCCGCGTCCACCGCCGCGCCCAGCGTGCGGTCGCCCAGCGGCTGGGCGGTCCGGAGCGCGCCGTAGAGCACGCCCCGCACCCGGCGTCGTACGACCACCGGCACCGCCACGATCGCCCGCAGCCCCTCGGCGGCGACCGGCAGGTCGTACTCGTGGCTGATCTGCCGTGAGGAGGAGTAGTCCGTCACCGCGCACGGACGGGCCAGCGCGACCGCCTTGCCGCCCAGACCGGTGCCGGAGACCACCGCGAGCGAGCGCAGCGCGGCCGTGGCCGTGCCGCTCAGTTCACTGATGCGCATCCGCGGCCGCCCCGGCTCCACCAGCCCGCCGAAGGCGACGGGCAGCCCCGTCGTCCGGCGCAGCCGCGCCAGCGCACCGCGAATCTCCACCGTCCCGCCCGTGTCCACCGCCACGCGTTCGTCCCTTCGCTGCAGCGCACACCCCCGTTCGGGGGTAGTGAGACCTGCATCACGGATTACACGATGGCAGAGAGCCGCCCGGCAATGGTCCGGCACAGAGGAGAAGACATGACGACGGCCGCCTTCCGCAGCGCGCGGGACTTCCTGTTGCAGCATCGCGAGGACTACGCGAAGGCCTACGACGGCTTCCGCTGGCCCCGCCCCGACCGCTTCAACTGGGCGCTCGACTGGTTCGACGTCATTGCCGAAGGGAACGACCGGACCGCCCTGCACATCGTCGAGGAGGACGGCGGCGAGATCCGGCTCTCCTTCGCCCAGCTGTCCGAGCGCTCGGACCGCGTGGCCAACTGGCTGCGCGCGCAGGGCGTGGGCGCCGAGGACCGCGTCCTCGTCATGCTCGGCAACCAGGCCGAACTGTGGGAGACGGCCCTCGCGGCGATGAAACTCCGCGCCGTCGTCATCCCGGCCACCCCGCTGCTGGGCCCCGCCGATCTGCGCGACCGCGTCGAGCGCGGCCGGGTCCGCCATGTGCTCGTACGGGCCGGGGACACCGACAAGTTCGACGACGTACCCGGCGGCTACACCCGGATCGCGGTCGGCGGCGCCCCTCAGGGGTGGCGGCGCTACGAGGACGCCTACACGGCGCCCGCGCAGTTCACGCCCGACGGCGAGACCCGGGCCGACGACCCGCTGATGCTCTACTTCACCTCCGGCACCACCGCCCGCCCCAAGCTGGTCGAGCACACCCACACCTCGTACCCGATCGGGCACCTGGCCACCATGTACTGGATCGGTCTGCGACCCGGCGACGTCCACCTGAACATCTCCTCGCCCGGCTGGGCCAAGCACGCCTGGTCCAACCTCTTCGCGCCGTGGAACGCGGAGGCGACCGTCTTCATCCACAACTACACGCGCTTCGACGCGGCCCGTCTGATGGCGGAGATGGACCGCGCGGGCGTCACGACCTTCTGCGCCCCGCCGACCGTCTGGCGCATGCTCATCCAGGCCGATCTGACCCAGCTGCGGACACCGCCGCGCGAGGTGGTGGCCGCGGGGGAGCCGCTCAACCCCGAGGTCATCGAGCAGGTGCGCAGGGGCTGGGGCGTCACCATCCGGGACGGCTTCGGACAGACCGAGACGGCCGTCCAGGTCTCCAACAGCCCCGGCCAGCCGCTGAAGACCGGCTCCATGGGACGGCCGAGCCCCGGATACCGGGTGGAACTGCTGGACCCGGTGAGCGGCGCGCCCGGCGCCGGCGAGGGCGAGATCGCCCTCGACCTCTCGACGCGGCCCGTCGGCCTGATGACCGGCTACCACGGCGACGCCGACCGTACGGCGGAGGCGATGGCCGGCGGCTACTACCGCACCGGGGACGTCGCCTCACGCGACGAGGACGGCTACCTGACCTACATCGGCCGCAGCGACGACGTCTTCAAGGCCTCCGACTACAAGATCAGCCCCTTCGAGCTGGAGAGCGCCCTGCTGGAGCACGAGGCGGTGGCCGAGGCGGCCGTCGTGCCCGCGCCGGACGAGCTGCGGCTGGCGGTCCCCAAGGCGTACGTCGTCCTCGCGGAAGGCTGGGAACCCGGTCCCGACACGGCGAAGGTGCTGTTCGAGCACTCCCGCCAGGTCCTCGCCCCCTACAAGCGCGTCCGCCGCCTGGAGTTCGCGCCGCTGCCCAAGACCGTCTCCGGCAAGATCCGCCGGATCGAGCTGCGCGAGGCCACGGCCGCCGGCTCGGACGCCGAGTACCGCGAGGAGGACTTCCGGTGAGCTCGTACAGCCATGGAACCAGTGAGACCGCACTGCTCGGCGACACGATCGGCGCCAACCTGGACCGGGCGGTGGCGAGTTGGCCGGACCGTGAGGCGCTCGTGGACGTGCCGTCGGGGCGGCGCTGGACGTATGCCCGATTCGCCGCCGACGTCGACCAGTTGGCGTACGCCCTGCTCGCGAGCGGTGTCGCCAAGGGCGACCGGGTGGGCATCTGGGCGATCAACTGTCCCGAGTGGGTGCTGGTCCAGTACGCCACCGCCCGTATCGGCGCGATCATGGTGAACATCAACCCGGCGTACCGCACCCATGAGGTCGAGTACGTCCTCAACCAGGCCGGGGTCTCCTTCCTGTTCGCCTCCCTCGGTCACAAGACCAGCGACTACCGGGCGATGGTGGAGGAAGTGCGGGGCAGCTGCCCGTGGTTGAGGGAGACCGTGTACATCGGGGACCCGGGGTGGGACGCGCTGATCGCACGCGGGACGCCGGCGCCGTACCCGGACCTGTCCTGCGACGACCCGATCAACATCCAGTACACCTCGGGCACGACGGGCTTCCCCAAGGGGGCGACCCTCTCCCACCACAACATCCTCAACAACGGTTATTTCGTGGGCGAGATGATCGCCTACACCGAGCAGGACCGGGTCTGCATCCCGGTGCCCTTCTACCACTGCTTCGGCATGGTCATGGGCAACCTCGCGGCCACGTCCCACGGTGCCTGCATGGTGATCCCGGCCCCCTCCTTCGACCCGAGGGCCACCCTGGAGGCGGTCCAGCGGGAGCGCTGCACCTCGCTGTACGGCGTCCCCACCATGTTCATCGCGGAGTTGAACCTCCCCGACTTCGCGACGTACGACCTCTCCTCGCTGCGCACCGGGATCATGGCGGGCTCGCCCTGTCCCGTGGAGGTCATGAAGCGAGTGGTCGGCGAGATGAACATGGCCGAGGTGTCGATCTGTTACGGCATGACGGAGACCTCGCCGGTCTCCACGCAGACCCGGCGCGACGACGACCTGGAACACCGCACGGGCACGGTCGGCCGCGTCCTGCCGCACGTCGAGGTGAAGGTCGTCGACCCGGCCGGGGTGACCCAACCCCGGGGCGTCGCCGGTGAGTTGTGCACCCGCGGCTACAGCGTGATGCTCGGCTACTGGAACGAGCCCGCAAAGACCGCCGAGGCCGTCGACGCCGGGCGCTGGATGCACACCGGGGATCTCGCGGTGATGCGCGAGGACGGGTACGTCGAGATCGTCGGCCGGATCAAGGACATGATCATCCGGGGTGGCGAGAACATCTACCCGCGCGAGATCGAGGAGTTCCTCTACGCCCATCCGAAGATCGCCGACGTCCAGGTGGTCGGCGTGCCCCACGAGCGCTACGGCGAGGAGGTGCTGGCCTGTGTCATCGCCCGCGACCCGTCGGATCCGCCCACCCTGGAGGATCTGCGCGCCTTCTGCGACGGCCGGCTGGCCCACTACAAGGTGCCGAGCCGGTTGCAGGTGCTGGAGTCCTTCCCGATGACGGTGTCCGGCAAGGTGCGGAAGATCGAGCTGCGGGAGAGGTACGCGGCGGGCTAGTCGCGCCGCATGCAGACCCTGGGCCACCGGTCGAGGCCGAGCTCCGCCTCATGGGCGCGGATCTTCCGCAGCTCTGGGGTGAGCTCGGCCTCTTCCAGTACGCGGAAGCCGAGGCGCTCGTAGTACGGGGCGTTCCACGGGACCTCGGTGAAGGTGGTCAGCGTGAGACCGCTCAGCCCCTCCTCGCGGGCGCGCTCGCCGGCGTACGAGAGGAGGGTCCGGCCGATGCGGCGGTGCGCGAAGTCGGGGTGGACCGAGATCTGCTCGATGTGCAGGGCGCCGTCGACGGGCTCGGCGATGAGGTAGCCGACGGGGCGTTCCTCGTCACCGTCGAGGGCGACCCAGGCCCGGCCGGCCCGGCGGTACCGCTCCAGGACGTCCAGGGACGGCGGCTCGGCGTCGGCGATCTCCACCATGCCGAGGCCCCGGAAGGGGGCACCGGCGGCGCGCTCGATGCCCTGGAGGGCGGGGAGTTCGGAGGCCGTGGCGGGGCGGATACGCATTCGGCGAGTATGGCGGAGGCGGTGGCTGCGGCGCGGTAGGGATTCCGGGGCGGCACCCTCCGCCCCGCCCAGCCCCCCGTCCTACGCCCCCGTGGAGTCCAACTCGTCCGCCAGACTGTTCACCGGCTGCGGCGTGCCCGTCAGGTCCAGCACGAACAGGGGGACTCTCAGAGAGTCGGCCACGGCTCGGGCCTCTGTGGCGTAGCCGGCCAGGGAGAAGTAGATGCAGGTCGCGGATTCCGTCATGGCTGTGAGCCAGAGGCATTCCACGTCTCGGAGGGACGCCGGGCGGACCGTCGGGTCGACCTGGGCCAGGAGGCCGCGGGCGGCCAGGCCGATGCCGTTCGGTGGGCGTTGGCAGGCGCGGCGGATGTCGCGGTAGCCGAGCCAGCGGAGGTACAGGGCGGCGGCCGTGACCGCGTCGCGCGCGGTGCGGATCGTCACGGGCTGGAAGGCCCGCCGCGGGGTCGGCTCGGCCCGCTCGACGGGGGCGCCCGCCGTGACCGGGATCCGCAGCACCGTCCCGCACGGGCAGCCCAGCTCCGGATGCGGCCACTCGCCCCGGCGGCCGCAGGCGGCGCACAGCACGGTGACCCAGTCGTCCTCCCAGGAGCGGTACGAGAGAGCCGTCGCCCGGGCACGCGGATCCAGCGGCGGCACCACGGGCGCGCCGCAGGCACACGGATACTCCGGCGCCGTGAAGACGTGCTCGCGCCGGCAGACCGGGCAGCGCACCGCCACGCTCTTGGACATGGAGTCATCGTCCTCCAGGAAGCCCCCGCTTGTCCGTCGCTTGACGACTCTTGACGACCTCCGCCTCCCCACCTACATTGCTTCCAGATAGTAGAAATTACTTTCCGCATTACGGAAGTACTCACGGCGGGGCGCGACGGGAGTACACGTCCGACAGCCGAAGCAGGAGTACTCAATGGCTCGTATGACCGCTGCCCGCGCGGCAGTCGAGATCCTCAAGCGCGAAGGCGTCAGCAACGCGTTCGGCGTGCCGGGCGCGGCGATCAACCCCTTCTACGCGGCGCTCAAGGCCTCCGGCGGGATCGACCACACCCTCGCCCGCCATGTCGAGGGCGCCTCGCACATGGCCGAGGGGTACACGCGGACGCACCCGGGGAACATCGGTGTCTGCATCGGCACCTCCGGCCCGGCCGGCACCGACATGATCACCGGTCTGTACTCCGCGATCGGCGACTCGATCCCGATCCTGTGCATCACCGGCCAGGCTCCGACCGCCCTGCTCCACAAAGAGGACTTCCAGGCCGTCGACATCGCCTCGATCGCGGGGCCGGTGACCAAGATGGCCGTCACCGTGCTGGAGGCCGCGCAGGTGCCCGGCGTCTTCCAGCAGGCCTTCCACCTCATGCGCTCCGGGCGTCCCGGGCCGGTCCTCATCGACCTGCCGATCGACGTCCAGCTGACCGAGATCGAGTTCGACCCGGAGACGTACGAGCCGCTCCCGGTCTACAAGCCGGCCGCGACCCGTGCCCAGATCGAGAAGGCCCTGTCCTTCCTCCTGGAGTCCGAGCGTCCGCTGATCGTCGCCGGCGGCGGCATCATCAACGCCGACGCCTCCGACCTGCTGGTCGAGTTCGCCGAGCTCACCAACACCCCGGTCGTGCCCACCCTGATGGGCTGGGGCACCATCCCGGACGACCACGAGCTGAACGCCGGCATGGTCGGCCAGCAGACCGGCCACCGCTACGGCAACGCCACGTTCCTGGAGTCGGACTTCGTCCTCGGCATCGGCAACCGCTGGGCCAACCGGCACACCGGCTACAAGCTGGACGTGTACCGCGAGGGCCGCACGTTCGTCCATGTCGACATCGAGCCGACCCAGATCGGCAAGATCTTCGCCCCGGACTACGGCATCGCCTCCGACGCCAAGGCCGCCCTCGAACTCTTCGTCGAGGTCGCCCGCGAGCTCAAGGCGGCCGGCAAGCTGCCCGACCGCTCCGCCTGGGTCGCCTCGCACCTGGAGCGCAAGGGTTCGATGCACCGCCGTACGCACTTCGACAACGTCCCGATGAAACCGCAGCGCGTCTACGAGGAGATGAACAAGGCGTTCGGGCCCGACACCCGCTACGTCACCACCATCGGCCTCTCTCAGATCGCCGGCGCGCAGATGCTGCACGTCTACAAGCCGCGCCACTGGATCAACTGCGGCCAGGCGGGACCGCTCGGCTGGACCATCCCCGCGGCCCTCGGCGTGGCCACCGCGGACCCGGAGACCCCGGTCGTCGCGCTCTCCGGTGACTACGACTTCCAGTTCATGATCGAGGAGCTGGCGGTCGGCGCGCAGCACCGCATCCCGTACGTCCACGTCCTCGTGAACAACGCCTACCTGGGTCTGATCCGGCAGGCGCAGATCGGTCTGGACATCAACTTCCAGGTCAACCTGGAGTTCGAGAACCAGAACTCGCCCGAGCTGGGCGTGTACGGCGTCGACCACGTCAAGGTCGCCGAGGGCCTCGGCTGCAAGGCCATCCGCGTCACCGAGCCCGACCAGCTGCTGCCGGCCTTCGAGGAGGCCAAGAAGCTGGCCGCGCAGTACCGGGTGCCGGTCGTCGTGGAGGCGATCCTGGAGCGCGTGACCAACATCGCGATGAGCCCCACCGCCGACATCAGCGCGGTGAAGGAGTTCGAGGACATCGCGACCGAGGACTGGCACGCGCCCACCGCGATCATCCCGATCAAGGCCTGACCGGGCGCACTGCCTCACAGCTGAAGGGGCGGACCGACCAGGAGGTCGGGCCGCCCCTTCAGCGTGTCCCCCGAGGGGCCCGCCGCCCCCGTGCCGGCGGGCCCGTGCAGAGGAGAATGTGCCCGTACCCAGGGGCGGTTGAAGCCCCCGGGGGCGGGTTCAGAGGTTGATTTGAGGGTTCCGTAGCCCGCGTACGCCCGGTGGCGTAGGCGGGCTCAGTGCTGTGGACGCTCGTGGTGTTCGGACAGGCCCGGCCAGTCGTCCGGGCCGCCGCCCTGCCATTCGACGATGTCGCTCACCTCGACCTCGACCACGTCGAGATCGGCGAGGCGCAGCAGTTCCACGACGTCGTCCAGATGGGAGGCGACGCCGAGGTTGTGGTCGTCCGCGGTGACCCGCCGGGAGCCGTCCAGGGCCGGCGAGTGCACCACGACATGCGGGTGGTGCGCGGGATGTGCCATGGCTCCAGGGTCCTGCGCGGACGCCGGGAACGCACCCCGGAGACGGCGAAGAGCGCCTGCCACGGGACCGTCCGTGATCAGGCGCTCTTCGGCTGTACTGGGACCGCGGCGGCGGCGACGGAGCCGGGGCGCCCTTCCCTCAGGTCGAGAAGGGGGTCCGGTCCTTCACCACCGCACTGGCTCGCACGCCGCCGCGGTCCGCACCCTGCCCGTGCCCCGTACCGAGGACCACCCCTCATCCGGGTCGCTCGGCCTCCGGGCGCGAGCAGGGAGCTTTTTCTGCTGGGAGGCTCAGTCCTCGCGCAGGGCGCGGACCGCCTCCTCCACGCGCTGGCCGTACTCAGGGTCGGCGGCGTGGAAGTGGGCCAGGTTCTTCTCGATCACGTCGTCGCGGGAGACCTGGGACAGGCCACCGGCGATGTTCGCGACCAGACGGGACTTCTCGTCCTCGGACATCAGGCGGTACAGCTCACCGGCCTGGAAGAAGTCGTCGTCCTTGGTGTGCTGCGGGGCCTCGTGCGTGCCCGTGTAGCCGTGGAGGGCCAGCGGCGCCGACAGCGGGCGGCCGGTCTCGGCGGGGCCGTCGTACGAGTTCGGCTCGTAGTTCTTCGCCGCGCGGCCCTGGGAGTTGGAGGCCATGAGGCCGTCACGGCCGTAGTTGCTCGCCACAGTCGCCCTGGGGGCGTTGACGGCCAGCTGGGTGTGATTGACGCCCAGGCGGTACCGGTGCGCGTCCGCGTAGGCGAACAGGCGGCCCTGGAGCATCTTGTCCGGCGACGGGCCGATGCCCGGCACGAAGTTGTTCGGGGAGAACGCGGCCTGCTCGACCTCGGCGAAGACGTTGTCCGGGTTGCGGTCCAGGACGAGGCGGCCCACGCGCTGGAGCGGGTAGTCCTTGTGCGGCCACACCTTGGTGAGGTCGAACGGGTTGAAGCGGTACTCCGCCGCCTCGGCCGCCGGCATGATCTGCACGTGCAGCGTCCAGGACGGGTTCACGCCCCGCTCGATGGCCTGGAGCAGGTCCGTCTGGTGCGAGTTGGGGTTCTTGCCCGCGAGCTCGGCACCCTGCTCGGCCGACAGCGACCGGACGCCCTGGTTCGTCTTGAAGTGGTACTTGACGAAGAAGGCCTCGCCCTCGGCGTTCGTCCACTGGTAGGTGTGCGAGCCGTAGCCGTTCATGTGGCGGTACGACGCCGGGATGCCGCGGTCGCCCATCAGCCAGGTGATCTGGTGCGTGGCCTCGGGGGCGTGCGCCCAGAAGTCCCAGACGTTGTCCGGCTCCTGCTTGCCCGTGAACGGGTCGCGCTTCTGCGAGTGGATGAAGTCGGGGAACTTGATCGGGTCCTTGATGAAGAACACCGGGGTGTTGTTGCCGACGAGGTCGTAATTGCCCTCCTCGGTATAGAACTTGACCGCGAAGCCGCGCGGGTCGCGCACCGCGTCCGCGCCGCCGAGCGAGTCGGCCACGGTCGAGAAGCGCAGGAAGACCTCGGTGCGCTTGCCGACGCTGCTCAGGAAGTCGGCGTACGTGAAGCCGGTGACGTCGTCGGTCACCTCGAAGTAGCCGTACGCGCCGGAGCCGCGGGCGTGCACCACGCGCTCCGGGATGCGCTCACGGTTGAAGCGGGCGAGCTTCTCCAGCAGGTGCTGGTCCTGGAGGAGGAGCGGACCGCCGGCGCCGGCGGAGGCGGAGTTCTGGTTGTCGGCGACCGGGGCGCCGGACTCTGTCGTGAGCACGCGCTGCGACATCAAGGACCTTCCGTACGAGAGTCAGCGGAGGCTTCGGAAAGGAACTTCCGCTTTGTGGAGCCTAGGTTTGGGACGATCTGGACGTCAACACTTTGTTGAAGATGTTCGGCCTTCTGTCGAAGGTGATTCCGGGCGGCGCCGCCGCTTGGGCGCGACAGGACAGGTGTCAGCGGCGGCGCCGCCCGGGGTCTTCGGTCAGACCTGGGCGCCGGAGAGGCGCTCCACGGC
This sequence comes from Streptomyces sp. NPDC001536, assembly GCF_042894505.1. Taxonomy (NCBI): domain Bacteria; kingdom Bacillati; phylum Actinomycetota; class Actinomycetes; order Kitasatosporales; family Streptomycetaceae; genus Streptomyces; species Streptomyces sp. NPDC001536. The sequence continues at coordinate 228,049 of NZ_JBIAVQ010000002.1, read as the reverse complement.
CCGGAGCAGTGCGGAGTGGTCCAGTCCGCCGTCGCCCTGTGCGCGCAGCGACGCGACCAGCTGGGCGACGACCGCGCCGACGGGCAGGGCCGCGCCGACGTTGCGGGCGGCGTCGGTGACGATGCCCATGTCCTTGTGGTGCAGGTCGATGCGGAAGCCCGGCTTGAAGTCGCGCTCCAGGAAGTTGTCCTTCTTGCGCGTCAGCACGGTCGAGCCCGCGAGGCCGCCGTTGAGGACGTCGAGGGCGGCCTTCAGGTCCACGCCGGACTTCTCCAGGAAGACCACGGCCTCGGCGCACGCCTGGATGTTCACGGCGACGATCAGCTGGTTGGCGGCCTTCACGGTCTGACCCGAGCCGTGCGGACCGCACAGCACGATGGTCTTGCCGAGCGCCTCAAGGATCGGCTTCGCGCTGTCGAAGTCGGCCTGCTCACCGCCGACCATGATGGACAGCACGGCCTCGATGGCCCCGGCCTCGCCACCGGACACCGGGGCGTCCAGGACGCGGATGCCCTTCTCCTCGGCCGCCTTCGCGAGGTCGACCGAGGTCTGCGGGGTGATCGAGGACATGTCGATCAGCAGGGCGCCGGACTTCGCGTTCTCCAGGATGCCGTTCGGGCCGTAGGCGATGGCCTCGACCTGCGGGGAGGCGGGCACCATCGTGATGACCACGTCGGCGTCCTTGACGGCCTCGGCGATCGAGGCGGCGGCCTTGCCCCCGGCGGCGGCCAGGCGGTCCAGCTTGTCCTGTTCCAGGGTGAAGCCGGTGACGTCGTAGCCCGCCTTGATCAGGTTCTCGGACATGGGGGAGCCCATGATGCCGAGGCCGATCCAGGCGATCTTGGGAAGAGTGCTCATGATGGGGTGCCTTTCGGGGAGGGGGTCAGTGGGACAGCCAGTCGAACGCCTCGGCGCTCGGGCGGTCGCCCGGCTTGTACTCGAGGCCGACCCAGCCGTCGTAACCCGCCTTCTTCAGCTGGTCGAGGAGGTCTTCGAGGGGCAGTGAGCCCGTACCGGGCGCACCGCGCCCCGGGTTGTCGGCGATCTGCACATGGCCGGTCTTCGAGGCGAACTCCTCGATCACCGCCGGCAGGTCCTCGCCGTTCATGGACAGGTGGTAGAGGTCCATGAGGAAGCGCGCGTTGTCCAGCCCCGTCGCCTCGTTGACCTTGTCGACGATCCCGACCGCGGCCGGCGCCGACACCAGGGGGTAGAGCGGCGACTCGGGCTTGTTCAGCGCCTCGATCAGCAGGATCGCGCCGATCCGGTCGGCCGCCCGCGCCGCGAGGACCAGGTTCTCCAGCGCGAGCGCGTCCTGCTCGGCCGGGTCCACGCCCTCGACGCGGTTGCCGTACAGGGCGTTGAGCGCCGTGGCGCCCAGGGACCGGGCGAAGTCCGCGGCCACGTCGATGTTGGCGCGGAACTTCTCGGACTCCTCGCCCGGGAGCGACAGGGCGCCGCGGTCCGGGCCCGGCAGCTGACCGGCGTAGAAGTTCAGGCCCGTGAGCTGGATGCCCGCGTCCTCGATCGCCTTCCTCAGGGCGTCGAGCTCGGACTGCTCGGGGGTGGGGGAGTCGACCCAGGGCCACCACAGCTCGACCGCGGTGAAGCCCGCCGCGGCGGCGGCCGCGGGGCGCTCCAGGAGCGGGAGTTCCGTGAAGAGGATCGACAGGTTGACGTTGAAGCGCTGCTCTGCGGCTGTGCTCGATTTAAAAGCAGGCATAGGGCCCGGCGCTCCCTTCCGTGTCGAGTGATTCCGTATTGCGGAAGTTCGTTTCTGCTTAATGGAAGATTGCCGTCGTGTGTCGCCGCTTGTCAAGAGGGGTCGGCACAAGTCGGTGCCGCGCGTTAGGTTGTGCGCGTGCGATTGAGAGTGGAGTTCACGACGGAGCCGTTCGACCTGGACGAGGCGCCCGCGCACGCGGTCGCGGCCCGTGAGGTGGTCGAGAGTGCCGAGCTCGACGCGGTGGACGTCGGCCCGTTCGGCAACACCGCGGAAGGCGGTGCCGACGCCGTGCTCACCGCTGTCGACACGCTGCTGCGCAAGTCCCTGGCGGCCGGCGCCACCCGGGTCTCGCTCCAGGTCAATGTGATCGGGGAGGGCGGGAAATGACCGGCACGGGGGACGAGCCCTTCATCACGGCCGTGAAGCCGCTGGTCGACGCCATGGGCGGGGAGATGGTCCCGCCCGACGAGGCCGGCCCCGACGATGTCGTGCTCGCCTGGGAGGGTGCCGACGTGGTCGCCGTACGCCTGCCGCAGCTCGCGGACTCCCTCGACCACATCCTCGCCGCCATGGAGCGCAAGCAGGGCAAGCCGCTGGCCGACCTGGACCGCAAGGCCAAGCAGGAGGTCGTACGGATATTGGAGGCGCGTGGCGCCTTCTCCGTACGGCATGGCGTGGAGACCGTGGCGAGCGCGCTCGGGGTGAGCCGCTTCACCGTCTACAACTACCTCAACCGGGACAAAGGGGTCTGACCCCGGGCTTCGCCGGTTTCGTAACCCCGAATTTTCAACAAAGTGTTGACGCGGTGTTTCGAAGGGCGTTAGCTAACGGAAGCCCGTTCAGTACGAAGGCCGTTCGCGGCCACGGAGGCTCCCGTGACTTCGACTTCCACGCCGCCGGGCCTTACCCGGTTCAACGCCCTTGAGGAGCACGCGGCCTTCGCCGTCCTCCACGAGGCGTGCGCCTCCACGGCATGGGCGAAGCGGCTGCTCGCCGCCCGTCCGTATCCCACCGTCGACGACCTCTACACCGCCAGTGACGCCGCCATGGCCGAGCTGACCACGGCGGACCTGGAGGAGGCGATGGCCGGGCACCCGCCCATCGGCCGCCCCAAGGAGGGCGACCCGACCTCGGCGCGGGAGCAGCGCGGCATGGCCGGTGCCTCCGAGGACCTCAAGGCGGAGATGCTCGAACTGAACCTGGCCTACCAGGACAGGTTCGGCCATGTCTTCCTCATCTGCGCCACCGGCCGGACCGGCGAGCAGATGCGCGACGCGGTCAAGGAGCGGATCGGCAACTCGCCGGAGCAGGAGCGGGAGATCGTCCGCACCGAGCTGGGCAAGATCAACCGTATCCGGCTCGCCCGACTCGTCGAAGAGGACTGACGCAGCATGAGCACCAGCACCACCGCCTCGGTGTCCACACACATCCTGGACACCAGCATCGGCCGCCCCGCACAGGGCGTCGCCATCCAGCTCGCGGCGCGCAGTGGCCGCGATGCCGAATGGCAGGCGCTCGGCGGCTCCGCGACCGACGCGGACGGGCGGTGCAAGGACCTCCCGGCCCTGCCGGAAGGGACGACACACGTACGGCTCGACTTCGCCGTCGAGACGTATTTCGAGAAGAAGCAAGCCGATGCGCAGCAGGACGCCCCCGCGAGTCGGGACAGCGGTGCCGTGTTCTTCCCCGAGGTGGCGATCACCTTCGCCGTGCAGCCCGGGGAGCACTACCACGTACCGCTGCTGCTCAACCCGTTCGGCTACTCCGTTTACCGAGGGAGCTAGCTAAATGCCCACGATCCTGGGACAGAACCAGTACGGCAAGGCCGAGAACCGAGTCGTAAAGATCACGCGGGACGGCGCCACCCATCACATCAAGGACCTCAACGTCTCGGTCGCGCTCTCCGGCGACATGGACGAGGTCCACTACTCCGGCTCCAACGCCAACGTCCTGCCGACCGACACCACCAAGAACACGGTGTACGCGTTCGCCAAGGAGCACGGCATCGAGTCGGCCGAGCAGTTCGGCATCCACCTCGCGCGCCACTTCGTGACCTCGCAGGAGCCGATCAAGGTCGCGCGGATCCGTATCGAGGAGTACGCCTGGGAGCGCATCGCCGCCTCCGACGCCAACTCCCAGTTCATCGGGGCGGACGAGGTCAAGCACTCCTTCGTCCGCAAGGGCCAGGAGACCCGGGTCACGCAGATCACCTACGACGGTGAGAAGTGGGAGGTCATCTCCGGCCTCAAGGACCTCGTCGTGATGAACTCGACCAACTCCGAGTTCTGGGGCTACGTCAAGGACAAGTACACGACGCTCCAGGAGGCCTACGACCGCATCCTGGCCACCCAGGTCTCCGGCCGCTGGCGGTTCAACTGGACCGACGACGAGCAGCGGATGCCCAACTGGGAGAAGTCCTACGAGCAGACCAAGAAGCACATGCTCCAGGCCTTCGCCGAGACCTACTCGCTCTCGCTCCAGCAGACCCTCTACCAAATGGGTTCGCGGATCATCAACAACCGCAGCGAGATCGACGAGGTCCGCTTCTCCCTCCCGAACAAGCACCACTTCCTCGTGGACCTGGAGCCGTTCGGGCTGAAGAACGACAACGAGGTGTACTTCGCCGCCGATCGGCCCTACGGCCTGATCGAGGCGACGATCCTGCGGGACGGCTGCGAGCCGAAGATCCCGGTGGACCTCACCAACCTCTAGCAACTCGACATCGGCACCCGCGGCCGGCGGGCTCGTGCAGCTCCCGGCCGCGGTACTCAAACTCCCGGGGTCCTGCCGTGCCCACTCCACATCAGCACACCCTCAGTACAAAGGGGCGAACCATGGCAGCAGCCCAGCGCATCGTCATCGAGAACTGTTCGATCGCGACCGTCGACGCCGACGACACCGAGTACGCGAGCGGCTATGTCGTCATCGCCGGCAACCGCATCGAGGCGCTCGGCGCGGGCAGGGCCCCCGAGGGCCTGGAGAACGTCGTACGCCGAATCGACGCCACCGGCCATCTCGTGACCCCGGGCCTGGTCAACACGCACCACCACTTCTACCAGTGGATCACCCGGGGCCTGGCCACCGACCACAACCTCTTCAACTGGCTCGTCGCGCTGTACCCGACCTGGGCGCGCATCGACGAGCCGATGGTGTACTCGGCGGCCCAGGGCTCGCTCGGCATGATGGCCCGCGGCGGCGTCACCACCGCCATGGATCACCACTACGTCTTCCCGAAGGACTCCGGCGACCTGTCCGGTGCGATCATCCGCGCCGCCCGCGAGATGGGCGTCCGCTTCACCCTCGCCCGCGGCTCCATGGACCGCAGCGAGAAGGACGGCGGCCTGCCCCCGGACTTCGCCGTGGAGAGCCTCGACGGCGCCCTCGCCGCGACCGAGGCGACCGTCAAGGAGCACCACGACGCCTCCTTCGACGCCATGACCCAGGTCGCCGTCGCCCCCTGCTCACCCTTCTCCGTCTCCACCGAACTCCTGCGTGACGGCGCCGAGTTGGCCCGCCGACTCGGTGTGCGCCTGCACACCCACGGCTCGGAGACCGTCGAGGAGGAGCAGTTCTGCAAGGAACTGTTCGGCATGGGCCCGACCGACTACTTCGAGTCCACCGGCTGGCTCGGCGAGGACGTGTGGATGGCGCACTGCGTCCACATGAACGACTCCGACATCGCCGCGTTCGCCCGTACGAAGACGGGTGTGGCCCACTGCCCGTCCTCCAACGCCCGCCTCGCCGCCGGTATCGCCCGCGTCCCGGACATGCTGAAGGCCGGCGTCCCGGTCGGCCTCGGTGTCGACGGCACCGCGTCCAACGAGTCGGGCGAGCTGCACACCGAGCTGCGCAACGCGCTGCTCATCAACCGCCTCGGTGCCCACCGCGAGGCCGCCCTGAACGCCCGCCAGGCCCTGCGCCTGGGCACGTTCGGCGGCGCCCAGGTCCTGGGCCGGGCAAGCCAGATCGGCTCCCTGGAGCCGGGCAAGCTCGCCGACCTCGTGCTGTGGAAGCTGGACACCCTCGCCCACGCCTCCATCGCCGACCCGGTCACCGCGCTGGTCTTCGGTGCGGCCGCCCCGGTCACGGCCTCCTTCGTCAACGGCCGCCAGATCGTCGAGAACAACCGTCTGCTGCACGTCGACGAGGACGCGATCGCGCGCTCCACGCGCGAGCAGGCACAGCGCCTGGCGAAGATCGCCGGTCACTGAACACCGTACTGAAGTACGGCACTTGACTCCGGCCGGGAGGGACGGCTCCTGGCCGGCAGCCGTGAACCCGAGCGGGGTTCATGGCGGCCGTGTCCGGGGCGTGCGCCACACGCGTGCGCCTCGGAACGGTCTCCGCACCTCCCGTACGTCCCCGTCCTCCGGTCCCGCACGACCGCGCACCACCTCCAAGAAACCCACGTCAGAGCCGACGTGTTAGCTGACCCGGAGGAACCGCCGTGACCGCCCACCCCGTGGACGAAAAGCTCCCCGCACTCAAAATGGCCACCACAGGCCTCCAACACGTGGCAGCCATGTACGCGGGAGTAGTCGCCCCGCCCCTGATCGTCGGCGCGGCCATCGGCCTGTCCGGCACCGAACTCACCTTCCTGACCGGCGCCTGTCTCTTCACCGCGGGCCTCGCCACCTTCCTCCAGACACTTGGCATCTGGAAGATCGGCGCCCGGCTGCCCTTCGTCAACGGCGTCACCTTCGCCGGCGTGGCCCCCATGACCGCGATCGTGGCGTCCACCGACGACAAGTCCGACGCCCTGCCGATCATCTTCGGCGCGGTGATCGTCGCCGGTCTCCTCGGCTTCCTGGCCGCCCCCTTCTTCAGCAAGATGGTCCGCTTCTTCCCGCCGGTCGTCACGGGCACGGTGATCACGCTCATAGGCGTGTCCCTGCTGCCGGTCGCCTTCGGCTGGGCGCAAGGCCCCAACCCCGCGGCGGACGACTACGGTTCGACCACCTACCTGGGCCTCGCGGGCGCGACCCTCGTCATCGTCCTGCTCCTGCGCCGCTTCACCCGGGGCTTCGTCAAGCAGATCGCCGTCCTCCTCGGCCTGGTGATCGGCACGCTGGTCGCGATCCCCTTCGGGGTCACCGACTTCGGGCCGGTCGCGGACGCGGACGTCGTCGGCTTCCCGACGCCGTTCCACTTCGGCGCCCCGCAGTTCCAGGTCGCCGCGATCGTGTCGATGATCGTGGTGATGGTCGTCTCGATGACCGAATCGACCGCCGACATGCTGGCGTTGGGCGAGATCGTCGACCGCCCGGCCGACGAGAAGACCATCGCGGCGGGCCTGCGCGCCGACACCCTCGGCTCCGCGATCAGCCCCCTGTTCAACGGCTTCATGTGCAGCGCCTTCGCCCAGAACATCGGCCTGGTCGCGATGACGAGGATCCGCAGCCGGTACGTCGTCGCCACCGGCGGCGCCTTCCTGGTGCTGATGGGCCTGTGCCCGATGGCCGCCTCGCTCATCGCCGTCGTACCGCGTCCGGTGCTCGGCGGCGCGGGCGTGGTCCTGTTCGGGTCGGTCGCGGCTAGCGGTATCCAGACCCTGGTCCGGGCCGGGCTGGACAAGGACAACAACGTCCTGATCGTGGCCGTCTCGCTGGCCGTCGGGATCATCCCGATCACCGCGCCGGAGTTCTACCACGCCTTCCCCGAGACGGCGAAGATCGTGCTCGACTCCGGAATCTCGACGGGCTGCGTGGCCGCGGTGGTGCTCAACCTGGTCTTCAACCACCTCGGCGAACAGCGCGACGCGCAGGACGTCACGCACCCGATGGAGGCGGGCGAGGAGATCGCGGCGGCGCACTAGCCGTCCGTGTGACTGTCCTCGTACACCTTCCACTTGAGCGGTGTGCCCAGGTCGAGACCGCCCTTCGTGAGAAAGACCCGTCGGGCGGTCTCGACCCGGCTCACGTCACTGTGAGTTTCTGAGGGCCGGGCCATGCCATCAGGTGGGCGAACAGCTCCGCCTGCTCGATCGCGTCGTCCAGCGCGTGGTGGGTGTGCCGCCGCTTCGAGAGCAGCTCGCGCGGCATGGCGCGCTTCGACACCGCCCGCAACGGCAGCCCGGCCTTCGTCGCATACAGCGTCTTCATGTCGACACAGCCCGAGTGCCCGAACGGGCTCGCTCCGGTGAAGCGGATCAGGTACCAGTACAGGAACATCCAGTCGTACGACGCCGGGTAGCCGCACATCACCGGCTGCGCGTCCGCGCTCACCTTCCGCACCCACCTGCTGAACTCCGCCAGCGCCACGGCCGGTTCGGCGCCCTTCGTCCGCAGCCGCTCCCGGTCGAGGCCGCTCACCGCCAGCGCCTCCGGCACGAACTCCTCGCTGATCGGCCGGAGTTCGCGGTAGAAGGTCCGGTGCCCGGGGTCGGCCGGGGTGAAGCCGTCGGCGTCCTGCACTCCGGCGACCGCGGCACCGAGGCTGAGCATGGAGTACGGGCCGGGGATCGGGCCGTCGGCCTCGATGTCGACGGAGATGTAGAGGCTGGGCTTGACGCGTCGTGCGGACATGGGACCGGAGCATCGCAGGTCGGAAGCGTCCGCCGCATCCGAATTCAGGGGCGCGGGTTCGCCTGGCAGGGGGTGGCCGCGGGAAGCCGGCCGGTGAAGTAGGAGCGGGGCGGGACGCCCATCAGGGCGCGGAAGTCGGACGTCATGTGCGACTGGTCGTAGTAGCCGGTGGCGGCGGCGAGTTCGGCCCAGGGCGCGGTCGTGGCACGGGTGAGGACCGCGTGCACCCGGTCGATACGGGCGTAGTGCTTGGGGGACAGGCCCACGCCCTCCGCGAAGAGGTTGCGCAACTGGCGCTCGCTGACGGCCAGTTCGCGGGCCACCTGGCTGACCTGCCCGGGCGCCCGGCCGATCCGTACCGACATCGCATCGACCCCGGCCCGCACCAGCTCGGTGCGGTCGGACGTCGCGGTGAGCCGGTCCGGCAGCACGTCCGCCAGATGGGCCACCGCCTCCTCGGGGGCCAGCCACCTCAGGTCACGGCCGAGTTCGCGTGCGGTGCGGCTCGGCAGCTCACCCAGCGGAACGACCTTCCCCACCAGCGCGACCGCCGGAACACCCAGCAGGGTGCGGGCCGTTCCGGGCGCGAGGCGCATCTCCACGCAGGAGGCCAGGGGCTTGCCCTCGTGGTACGAGGCCCGGACCCGGGGACCGACGGCGAGCACGTCACGGTGCCCGGTCACCCCCACGCGGACGACCACCTTCGTGACGGCGTCCGGGAGATGGACGAACGCCTTCTCGGGCGGGCCCACGGCGGCCACGGCGCTGATCCCGGCGATCCAGGGACGCAGCGCCTCGGGCAACGGAAGGGCCTGCTCGGCGCGGGAGTTCGTCACCCCTTCACCGTAGACGAGCCGCACGGCCCGGACGGCGGGCGAACCGTGCCGGAATTTCCAAGAGCCCGGGGTGCCGACGGGCTCACCGTAGGAGTCATGATCCTCGTCACCGGTGCCACGGGCACCATCGGAAGTGAACTCGTACGACAGCTCGCGGCGCGCGGCGAGAAGGTCCGCGCCCTGACCCGGGACCCGGCGAAGGCCCAGCTGCCGCCTGGGGTGGAGGTGGTACGCGGGGACTACCTCGACCCCGGCTCCCTGGAGGGGGCGACGGCTGGTGTCACGGCCGCGTTCCTGCTGGGCGCGCCCGGTCCGGGCTCGCGCCACGACCAGGCCCTGGTGGCTGCGGCCGGTGCGGCGGGCGTCGACCGGCTGGTGAAGCTCTCCGCGATCGGGACGGGCGATCCCGAGGTCGGTCCGTCCGGCGACTGGCATGTGCCCGGCGAGCAGGCGGTACGGGACAGCGGCACCGAGTGGACGATCCTGCGGCCCTCGTCCTTCGCCTCCAACACGCTGAGCTGGGCGCAGGCCGTCGGGCGGGGCGAGCCGGTGCCGAACATGACCGGTGACGGGCTCTCCGGGGTGATCGATCCGCGCGACGTGTCCGAGGTCGCCGCGCGGATCCTCGTCGACGGCGGCCACGGGGGACGGACGTACACCCTGACCGGACCTGAGGCGATCAGCGTCCCCGAGCAGGCCGCCGTGCTCGCCTCGGTCCTCGGCAGGCCGGTCGCGACCCGGGATCTCTCGCCGGACGAGACCCGCGACCACCTGCTCACCGTGTGGGGCTTCGACGAGGCGCAGGCGGCGGGGATCCTGGCGGGTACGGCCTTCGTGCGCGGGGGAGGCAACGCGGTCGTCACGGGGGATGTGGCGGAGGTGCTGGGGCGGCGGGCCCGGACGTATGGGGAGTGGGCGGAGGACCACGTGCGGGCGTTCGCAGCGGCGTGACAGGGCGGCGCGGCGGCGAGCCCCGTCAGGGGCGCGGGGAACTGCGCGACCAACCCCCACCGGCCTGCGGGCTCGCCGCCGACCTCCAATGAATCGGAGGCCGCATCGCCGGTAGCGCTTGCCCCAACCGCTCACTTCCGCCCCGGCCGCAATACCCCCGCCGTCAGCACCAGCGCCGCCACCGCAACCCCCGTCCCCACCCCGAACGCCAGCCGATACCCCTCGGCCATCGCCGCGAGGCGCCCCGTACCGCCCTCCACCAACCCCTCCGTCCGGCTCGCCGCCAGTACCGACAGCACCGCAAGACCCAGCGAACCACCCACCACCTGAGTGGTGTTGAACAGCCCCGACGCCAGCCCCGCGTCCTCCTCCCGCGCCCCCGACATGGCCAGCCCGGTCAGCGCGGGCATCGCCGCGGCGAACCCGGCGCCGAGCAGGAGCAGCGACGGGAGGACGTCGGTGACGTACGAGCCGTCGACGGGCGCCCGGCTCAGCAGGGCCATGCCGGCGACGATGAGGACGAGCCCGGCGAGCAGCACCCGGTACGCGCCGAACCGCCCGATGGTCCGCGCCGACAGTCCGAGCATCAGCGCCCCGATCACGATCGGCGCCGGCAGGAACGCGGTGCCGGTGACCAACTCGCCGTAACCCAGGACGCGTTGGAGATAGAGCGCGGCGATGAACTGGAAGCCGTACATCGTGGCGATCATCAGGATCTGCACGGCGTTCGCACCGCTCAGCATCCGGGAGCGGAACAGCCGCAGCCGCAGCAGGGGGCGGGCGGTCCGCGCCTGGCGGACGGTGAACGCCACGAAGAGCGCGACGGCGAGGGCGGCCAGCAGGAGCGTGGCGGTCAGATCGCGGTCGCCGGCGCCGACGATGGCGTAGACCGTGAGCATCAGGGCGCCGGTCACCAGCGCCGCACCGGGGTAGTCGGCGCCCTTGCCGAGTCCCTCCCCGCTGTCCGGGGCCAGGACACGGGTGGCCGCCAGCCAGGCGACGATGCCGATGGGGAGGTTGATCAGGAAGATCCAGTGCCAGTTCAGGACCTCGGTCAGCGCTCCGCCCAGGAAGGTGCCGAGGGAGGCGCCTCCGGCGCCGACCGCGCTGAACACCGCGATGGCACGGGCCTGTTCACGCGGCTCGGGGAACAGCGCGACCAGCATGCCGAGGACCACGGCCGAGGTCATCGCCCCGCCCACACCCTGCAGCGCGCGGGCCGCGATCAGCACTCCCTGGTCGGTCGCCACTCCGCACAGCACGGACGCGGCGGTGAACACGGCGAGCCCCGACGTGAACATCCGCTTGCGGCCCACGAGATCACCGAGCCGGCCGACGAGCAGCAACAGCCCGCCGAAGGCGATGAGATAGGCGTTGACGACCCACGCCAGGCCCGAGGCCGTAAAGCCGAGGTCGCTCTGGATGGCCGGCATGGCGACGGTGACGATGTTGCCGTCCAGGATCGTCATCAGTGTCCCCGCGCACAGGACGACAAGGGCCGTCCAGCGGGAGTACGTTCGCTGCGTTCGGTGCGGTGTCCGGCTACGGGACTCGATCATGGCCGTCATGGCGGCGCTGCCTCCGGTCTTCCCTTGGTGCACGACTTGTAACGGGGTTCATCGTGGGTGACCATGGAGGCCGGTCGTAAGGAGGCAGTCCGATGTCCCAGAGGAACACCGGTGTTACCGTCCAGGCAGTGAACGCGCACGCCTGCCCCGTCCGCGAAGTTCTTGACAGGGTCTCCGGCAAATGGAGCGTCCAGATCCTGGTGGCAGCCGCCCACGGCCCCATCCGCTTCACCGAGTTGGAGCGCAGCATCGAGGGCATCAGCCGCCGCATGCTGACCCTGACGCTGCGCAATCTGGAACGCGACGGCCTGGTGACGCGCACCGTCCATCCGACGGTCCCGCCCAAGGTCGAGTACGAACTGACCCCGGCGGCCCGGGAGTTGCACGAGACTCTGCAACGCCTGACCGACTGGGCCGAGCGCAACAGGGTCTACATCGCCGAGTCGCGGGCCGCCTACGACACCGAGCACCGGCCGGAGCTGGTCGACGCGTAGGCCCGTCTACGGCGTGACGCGACGGCCGGGATCCTGGTGCGCGGGCTTCACACCCGTCGTGGGGAGGCCAGCAGATACCGGGCCCTGGTCCGCGGCTCGGTGTACTCGCCGACCTGCCAGCCCGCCCCCTCCAACGTGGCCGCGCAGGCCCTGAGCGCGGCGGCGTCCGGCTCGCGCACGGCGACGGCCTCGGGCTGCGGGGTCACCCGCACCCGATACCCCTCGGCGTCCTCCCCGGTCGCCGGACGGTGCCCGGCCGCCTCCAGGGCGAGCGCGGCGGCCTGCACCAGATGGGTGCGCTCCCAGCCGCAGGGCCGGTCCGTGGCCCCGTCCGGATTCGTCATCCGGCGCAGCTCCAGCAGCCCCTGCCAGGCGCTGTGCACCTCTCGGACCCGAGCGGCACCGGCGGCCGGCGGATCCTCCTCCCCGCCGATGCGCGCGGCGAACACCCCGGTGGCCGAGGGCGCCTCGGGCTCCGGTGGGGGCGCCGCCGGTTCCGCCTCCCGTATCCGATGCCCGGCCGGGGTCAGGAAGTGGTCGTGGGGCGGCCGGGGGTGGCGGAAGGCGAGCCCGTGTCTGACGAGGGACGCGAGCTGTGCCTCCGTACCCCTGATCCGGCCCGTGACCGGGTCGGCGGCGTCGATGACACGCCGCTGTGCGGCTGTCGGCGGTCGGGTCACGGCGTGCTCCTCCCCGTCGGCAGGCTCGTGAGGCGGATGATCGCGGCGCGGCGATCACCCCACTCGAAGATTACGACGGGGGACTGACAACGCACCCGGGCGAAGCCGCGCTACGGTCCGGGCGGCCGCACATTCCACCCGGCCACCACCGGCCGACCGTGCTCGGTGCTCAGCCGGCACAGCGTCCCTGTCGCCAGCTGGAAGAGCGCCCCTCGCGACGCGGGCAGCCCGAGCCGCCGTGCCGTGAGCACCCGCAGGAAGTGCCCGTGGGCCACCAGCAGCACCACGCCCTCCGTGTTGGCGAGGGCCGCGTCCACCTTGGCCAGGACCCGGTCGGCCCGGGCGCCGACCTGTTCCGGTGTCTCCCCGGGATGGTCCGGCGGCCCCGGCGCGACCCCGTCCGTGAACAGGAACCAGTCCGGCCGGGTGCGCTGGATCTCGACGGTGGTGATCCCCTCGTAGCCGCCGTAGTCCCACTCCCGCAGGTCGACGTCGACCCGCGCGTCGGGCACCCCGATGAGCTCCGCCGTCTCGCGGGCCCGCTGGAGCGGGCTGACGAAGGCCGCGCCGATCCGGTGCGAGCGGATCAGCGGCACCAGGCCCCGCGCCTCCGCCCGTCCGTGCTCGGTCAGCGGCACGTCCGTCCATCCGGTGTGCCGTCCGGACCGCGACCACTCGGTCTCACCGTGCCGGACGAGAAACAGGTCACCCACGCCGTCCTCCTGCCATGCCTGTCAGCACGGTGTCACGCGGCGCGGGCGGCCCGCACGACGGACTCGGCCAGACGGCCGTTCTCGGGGGAGGCGCCCTCGCCGGACGGGAACGCGAAACGGCGCCGGGTGCAGGCGTACGCCACCCCGCTCCCCGGATCGGCGAAACCGAGCGAGCCGGTCGCGCCGCTGTGTCCGATCGCGTCCTCGCCGAGGAACGGGTACAGCCTGGTCAGATACTCGAAGCCGCCACCGTGCCCCGCACCTCGTACGACATCCCGCTTCCCCCAGTCGTCGATCGCGTATGGAAGCGATCAACCGGCGGCGGACGCCGGGCATTCCCTACTGCCGGTAGCCGCTCAGGAACCGCCCGATCCGGCCGATCGCCGCCTCCAGGTCGTCGGCGTGAGGGAGCGTCAGGATGCGGAAGTGGTCGGGGGTGGGCCAGTTGAAGCCGGTGCCCTGGACGACCTGGATCTTCTCCCGCAGGAGCAGGTCCAGGACGAACTTCTCGTCGTCGTGGATCTTGTACACCTTGGGGTCGAGCCGCGGGAACGCGTACAGCGAGCCCTTGGGCTTCACGCATGACACCCCGGGGATCTCGTTGAGCTTCTCCCAGGCCACGTTGCGCTGTTCGTACAGCCGCCCGCCCGGCACGGTCAGCTCGCGGATGGACTGGCGGCCGCCGAGCGCGGCCTGGATGGCGTACTGGGCGGGGGCGTTGGCGCACAACCGCATGGAGGCCAGCATGGTCAGGCCCTCCAGATAGTCCTTGGCGTGCTGCTTGGGGCCGGTGATCACCAGCCAGCCCGAGCGGAAGCCGGCCACGCGGTACGTCTTCGACAAACCGCAGAAGGTCAGCACGACCAGGTCGGGGGCGAGGGCCGCGGCCGAGTGGTGCACGGCGTCGTCGTAGAGGATCTGGTCGTAGATCTCGTCGGCGAAGACCATCAGGCCGTGCCGGCGGGCGAGGTCGAGGATGCCCTCGACGATCTCCTTCGGGTAGACGGCGCCGGTGGGGTTGTTCGGGTTGATGATCACGACGGCCCGCGTGCGGTCCGTGATCTTCGACTCCATGTCGGCCAGGTCGGGGTTCCAGTCGGCCTGTTCGTCGCAGATGTAGTGGACCGCCTTGCCGCCGGCGAGGGTCGTCACCGCCGTCCAGAGCGGGAAGTCCGGGGCGGGGATGAGGACTTCGTCGCCGTCCTCGATCAGCGCCTGCACGGCCATCGAGATCAGCTCGGAGACGCCGTTGCCGAGGAAGACGTCGTCGACGTCGACCTCCAGGCCCAGGGTCTGGTAGCGCTGGGCCACCGCGCGGCGGGCGGAGAGGACGCCCTTGGAGTCGGTGTAGCCGTGCGCCTGCGGGAGCATCCGGATCATGTCCTGGACGATCTCCTCCGGCGCCTCGAAACCGAAGAGCGCCGGGTTGCCGGTGTTCAGGCGCAGCACGCTGTGCCCCGCCTCCTCCAGTGCGTTGGCGTGCTCGATCACCGGGCCGCGGATCTCGTAACAGACCTCGCTGAGCTTGCTGGACTGCCGGAACTCCATGCGCTGCTGCCTCTCCGGTTTCTTGTGTTGCTTGGTTTTACCAAGTGGCAGCTTGGAAAGTCCAACGACTTGTCTAGACTGCGTCGCATGTCACCTCGCCGAAGCTACGACCAGTACTGCTCCGCCGCGCGTGCGCTCGACACCGTCGGCGACCGCTGGACCCTGCTGATCGTCCGTGAGCTGCTCGCCGGGCCGCGCCGCTACTCGGACCTGCACGCGGACCTGCCGGGCGTCAGCACGGACGTACTCGCCTCGCGGCTGAAGGACATGGAGCGCGACGGACTGGCCACCCGGCGCCGGCTGCCGCCGCCCGGTGCGGCGAACGTCTACGAACTCACCGGGCGGGGACGGCAGTTGCTGCCCGTGCTCCAGGCGCTGGGTGCGTGGGGCGAGGCGGAGCTCGGCGACTTGCGGCCCACCGACGCCGTACGGGCGCACTGGTTCGCGCTGCCGCTGCTGCGAGCCCTGGAAGGTGAGGGGCTTGTCGAAGTCCGGCTGGAGGAAGGGCACTTCCATCTGCACGTCGGCGCCGAGGACGGGCCGGTCTACGGCGACGGTCCGGCTCCCGGGGAGCCCGACGCGCGCCTCGTCCTGGACACCGGGACCTGTACGGCCATCAGCCGCGGGGAGTTGAGCCTGGAGGCCGCGCTCCGGGACGGTCGTATCGAGGTGACCGGCGACGGGACACTGGCGAAAGCCTTGAAGGCCCGCTGCTGAGCGGCAGCGGGCCTTCACGCACGACGTCGGGTCAGGCGCCCGGCGGCACCTGCCGCGGCCGTCCCGACCCGCGCGTCAGGGCGTAACCGCCGACCCCCGCGAGCGCGGCCAGCACACCGCCCAGCACGGTCCACACCCAGCGGTCCGACCACCAGCCCGAGGACCAGCCGTCCTCGGGCTCGATGGCGGACAGCACCGCCGACGACTCCGAGGCCTCCTCGTCGGACGCGGACGTGACCGCGATGCCCGGCACCAGCGGCTCGGCCAGCGAGCCGTCCACCGCCGCCGCGCCGCCGATGTCCTTGGAGCCGACCTGGACCGAGGTGTCGACCGGCTGGCCGAGGTCGGCCGAGGTGAGGCCGACGGCCGTCAGCCGGATGTAGTACGTCCCCGGCAGCGGGTCATTGGCCCACGGCTCCGACCACGCGCGGACCGTGCGCAGCACACAGGCCAGCTCCACGGAGGCCGCGTCCGCCGCGGCGGTGCGGGTCTGCGCGCCGTACTGGCAGGACTGGCGGCGGCGCAGTCCGTCGTACACGTCGATCTGCCAGGTCTGCGCGGCATGCGTCTCGGGCAGCTTCACCGTCGCCTCCACGGTGGGGCGCTGTCCGGCGTCCGCGGGGAACGACCAGTACTGGTAGTCGCCGGTGGAGCCGCTCGCCGTGGCCTGCTGTCCCTGTTCGATCTCGGTCGCCGTGCGGAACGACGTACCGGCCGAGGTGGGCGCGCCGTCGTCGGCGGAGGCCGAGGGGGAGGGCGACGAGTCGGCCGCCGCGGGGGCGACGGCCAGGCCGAGCATGAGCGCCGCGGCGCCCACCACACGTGTGATCCTCATCAGTTGGTCCTCCAGACCGCGACCCGCCAGCGCGACAGCCAGCCCCAGAGCACACCGGCGAGGAAGCCGGTGAGGATCAGTACGCCGAGCAGCCACCAGCCGCGTCCGAGCCCGAAGGAGGCCACGTCGCCGGCCGCCGACGGCGCGTCCACGACGTCCACGGTCAGTTCGAGCGGCAGACCGGGCGTGGTCTTCACGCCGGAGGCAGCCGAGAACGAGTTGGTGACCTGGAGGCACACGATCTCGGGGGCCGGCTTGTCGCTGTCGTCGCCGTCCCGCTCGGGCTTCGGATAGCGCAGCCCGGTGGAGATGACGTCCGTGCGCCCGTTGCCGGCGGCCTCGCCGCGCACGATCTCACGGCCGTGCACCGTGACGGCCCGCAGCAGTGTCCCGTAGTCGGGGTTCACGGCCCGGTCGGCCGCCACGCTCACCGAGGCGCGCAGCTCCTGCCCGTTGAAGACCTCGACCCGGTACCAGCGCTCCTGCCCGAACTCCTCGCGGTCCGTGTAGAGCCCGGACTTCAGGGTCGGCGCCTTCGCGCACTCGGCGGCGCCCTCGGTGGCCACCGGCGTCACCACCGGGTCGGCCGCCCGGTCCACCAACTGGTTGACCTTGTCGGTGAGTTCCTCGGTGTGCTCCACCGAGGTGTACGTCCCGCCGGTCGCCTCCGCGATGCAGCTCAGCTGCTGCCGCATCTTGGTGTTCGGGACCAGGCCGAGCGTGTCGATGGTCAGACCGATGCCCTTGGCGGCGATCTCGCGGGCCACCTCGCACGGGTCGAGCGGGGCGCAGGTGTCCTCGCCGTCGCTGATCAGGACGATCCGCTTGGAACCGGCGCCCTCGGTGAAGTCGTCGGCCGCCTTCAGCAGCGCGGGACCGATCGGCGTCCAGCCGGTGGGCGAGAGGGTCGCCACCGCCGTCTTCGCCTCGGTACGGTCCAGCGTGCTGACCGGATAGAGCTGCGCGGTGTCCTTGCAGCCGGTCTTCTGGTCGTCGCCGGGGTAGTTGGCGCCGAGGGTCCGGATGCCGAGCTGGACCTCCTCGGGCGTCGCGTCCAGCACCTCGTTGAAGGCCTGCTTCGCCGCGGCCATGCGGGTGCCGCCGTCGATGTCCGCCGTCCGCATGGAGCCGCTCACGTCGAGGACGAGGTCGACCTGGGGAGCGGCCGCGCCCGTGGGTTCGCCGGCGGCCGCCCCGGTCGGGAGGGCGATCCCGGCCGTGAGGGCGGCGAGCAGGACGCACACTCCTGCCGCCAGCCGTTTACGTGTGATCATCGGCGGATCCTATTGATCAGGAGTGCCGCGCTCCAAAACGGACCGGGTTCGGCAGCCGCGCCCACTGGTCACCGGGCGCCCCCGGAGACAGCCTCATCAGCGTCAACGCCTTCGCGGGCAGCGGGTTCCCGAGGAGCGCCGCCAGATCCGGCGTACGCGGAAGATCTGCTACGACGGTCTCCAGCGCCGCGCCCAACGCCCTACCCGAACCCGCCGTCCCCGCCAGGGCGCCGGCGACCAGCGCCCCGAACAGCTTGCGCCGCAGGGCGGTTTCGTCGTCCGTGACGATCCGGCCCGTCAACTCCGGTACCGGGAGCCCGTGCCGCGCCAGCCGTGCCGGGCTGACCCGGATGTCGGCCAGGTCGCGATAGACCAGCCGCAACGGGGCGCCCGTCGCGGACAGCACCACCAGGAGGTTCTGGCCGTGGGCCTCCAGTGCCACGCCCAGCTCCAGCAGCCGCAGCCCCGCCGTGAGCGCGAGCCGCGCGAACTCCGCCAGCCAGGCCGGGGATTCGGCGAGGCCGGTGGTGGCGAGCGCGGCCACCGGGACGACGCGCTCGCCGCTGCCGGCGTACACCTGCGGCGATTCGCGCAACACGGCGGCCAGGTCGGGGGAGTCGGCCGTCGCGGCGCCCAGGGTGCGGGTGAAGTGCAGCAGACCGTCCGTGTGCGCCGACAGGGTCTCCGCGAACGCCGACAGGGTCGCCGACAGGCCGATCGAGTAGACGGAGATGTCCCGCACGGAGGACGTCAGCCGGGCGCTCAGGGCCGTCTTCACATGCGGACCGCCGTCGGCCAGGGCCAGCGTGCGCAGGGACATCAGCGGATGCGCGGCGGGCCCCTCGTCGCCCGCCCGCTTCAGCACATGGGCCGCCTGCCAGGGATGCACCGGGACCAACAGCCGCTGCCCGTCCCGCATCCCCTCCGGCCACCCGCCGGTCACCAGACACTCGTCCGCCCTGACCGGCATCAGGCGCAACCCGACCAGCGGCCGGTGCTCGGGGCCGTACGCCAGCTGCTCGGCCACCGAGAAGCCGGGCCGGGAACGGCAGTTGGGGTGGTACGGATGCCCGTCGACCACCCGCTGCTCCCACTCCCAGTCGGACCCGGGCCAGTCGTTCGAGGGGTTCTCCTGCCCGGCCCGGGACAGCGCCAACGAGGCGACGCTGTGGCCGAGTTCCGCGGCGAAGGCCGTGGCGTGGGGTACGGCCAGATCGGTCATCAGCCGCGCCGGATCGTCGTAGGCCAGGTCGTCGAGCCGTACCTCGGTGACGTACGCGGCGGTGGCGTAGGGGTCGGGACGCGGGCCGTGCAGCCGGCGGCCGTCCGCCAGCCGCAGGGTGAGCCCCTCCCGGCCGCTCGCGCGGCCCGCGAGCCACGGCAGGGGCTCATGGGTCAGCGCCCGCCACAGGCGCGTCAGCACGGCCGCGCGGGCGCCGGGGAGCTCGGCCGTGTACCGCGGCGCGAGGTCGGGGCGCACTTCGGCCAACTCCGCGCTGACCTCGGCCTCGGCGGTGGGGGAACGGTGCACGGGCTGGCTCCTCGGGTACGAGTAGGACGTCACGGCGGGGGTGACGACATAGATACTGATCGTCTCCGCCCGCCCGTAGAGAACGAGTGAAACGCGTGGACCTCCTTCCCCCGGCCGCCGCCGACGCCTTGGCGGCGGCGCCGTTGCTCAACTGTCTGCTGCGCGAGGTCGCCGAGCCGCTCCCGGGCTCCGGCGAGCCGCGCACACACAGGTTGCCGAGCGGCCGACTGCTGCGGGTGCGCGGCGGACGGCGTCCCGCGGAGCCCGAGGTGCGGACCGGCGGCCACTGGCGCCGCATCGGCCACCCCGAACTCGTCAAGCTCGTCGCCGAGGAACTGACCCGCCACACCGGCCTGTCCAACCCCGAACTGCCCGCCGAGATGATCGACAGCCGGGACGCGGTGGCCGCGATCCTCGCCGCACGCGCGCGTGCCACGCCGCCCGCGGACCCGTACCTGCTCTCCGAGCAGTCCCTCCTCACCGGCCACCCCTACCACCCCGCCCCCAAGGCGCGCGGCGGCGGTCCGGTCGCCGGCTGGCTGCCCTACGCGCCCGAGGCGCACGCCCGCTTCCCGCTCACCCTGCTCGGCGTACGCGAGGACACGGTCGTGGACGAGGGCGACACCGCGGCCCTGGACGCGCTCGGTACGGCCCCGCCCGGCTACCGGCTGCTGCCCGCCCACCCCTGGCAGCTCGACCTCGTCGACCTCTCGGACGCCTTCGCCGACGGCCGTCTCATCCGCCTCGGCACCACCGGCTTCGACGCCTGGCCCACGGCCGCGATCCGCACCCTGTACGCCCCCGAGCGGGACCTGTTCCTGAAGTTCAGCCTGGACGTGCGCATCACCAACGACATCCGCCGCCTGTGGCGCCACGACCTGCTGAAACTCCGGGAGACCGACACAGCGGCGGCCCGGGCGTTCGCCGGTGGTCCGGCGGCCTGGCTGTCGGACCGCGGCTACCGCACCGCCGACTTCGCCTTCGAGGAGCTGGCGGTCCTGGTCCGCGACGGCTTCCACGGCCATGTCAGGCCCGGCGCCACCCCGCTGCTCGCCGCGGGCCTCGTGGAGGGCTTCGAGGGCAGCCCGGCCGGGGGCGAGGCCTGGTGGGAGGCGTATCTGCGCGCCGTCGTACCGCCCGCCCTCACGGCCTTCGCGGACCACGGCGTCGTACTCGAAGCGCATCTCCAGAACACGCTCGTCGCCGTCGACGCCGACGGAACACCCGTGCAGGCGCTGTTCCGGGACGCCGAGGGCGTGAAGCTGCTGTCGGACGTGGACCGGGCGGCCGGCTGGCAGCGGCTGGTCTACACGCTGGTCGTCAACCACCTGTGCGAGGTCGCGGCCGTCCTCGCCGAGCGCCATCCCGGTCTCGACCCCTGGCCCGCCGCCCGCCGCGAACTGGCCCGCCACGACCTCCCGGAGATCAGGGCCCTCCTCGCCTCGCCCACCCTCCCCGGCAAGACCAACCTGCTGCTGCGCTGGACCGGCGCCGACGGCGCGGACGCGCGCTACCTGCCCCTGCCGAACCCGCTGGCCGCCATCTGATCTGAATTACCCTGACCGGTGTGCTCCGCGATGTGACTGCTGTTCGATACGTGACCCCGCTGCGGTCCGGCGGCTCCGTGCCCGGAGTCGTCGAGGCCGACGACCTGGGGACGTACGTCGTGAAGTTCACCGGCTCCGCGCAGGGCTGCAAGGCACTGGTCGCCGAGGTGATCGTCGGCGAGCTGGCCCGCGCGCTCGGACTGCGCTTCCCCGAACTGGTCCTCGTGCACTTCGACCCGGCGATCGCCGACAGCGAGCCCCACCAGGAGGTGCGGGAACTCCACGGCGCCAGCGCGGGCATCAACCTCGGCATGGACTATCTGCCGGGCGCCGCCGACTTCACCCCGGAGGTCGCCAGGACCTTCCGGGTCGATCCCCTGGAAGCGGGCCGGATCGTCTGGCTCGACGCCCTGACCGTCAACGTGGACCGTACGGTCCACAGCTCCAACCTCATGGTCTGGCCCACGCTCGGCATCACGCCCCCGCGCCTGTGGCTGATCGACCACGGCGCCGCCCTCGTCTTCCACCACCGCTGGGACGCCACGGACCCGACGAAGCGGTACGACTTCCGGCACCACGCCCTCGGCCACTACGCCCCCGACGTGCGCGCCGCCGACGCGGAGCTCGCGCCAAAGGTCACCGAGGAGCTGCTGCGCGGCATCGTCGCCGAGGTCCCCGACGCCTGGCTGACCGACTTCGCGACCCCCGGCGAGGCACGCGAGGCCTACGTGACGTACCTCCACACGCGCGTGCGGGCCTCTGAGGCCTGGCTGCCCATGGACTTCCCCTCCCGGGAGGAACTCGCCGCGGAGGAGGCCCTCCGGGCGGCGAAGAACCAGCAAGGACGCCCCGCGTGGCTCAAACAGGTCCCCGACCTGCACGGCAAGCCCGCGGCCGAACAGGATTGGTCGGTGCACCTCGGATGAGTGGCCGTGTCGAGATCGAGTACTGCACCCAGTGCCGCTGGCTGCCCCGCGCGGCCTGGCTGGCGCAGGAGCTGCTCACCACCTTCGAGGCGGAGCTGACGGAACTCGCGCTGAAGCCCGGCAAGGGCGGGATCTTCGTCGTCCGGGTCGACGACGAGGTCGTCTGGGACCGCACGAAGCAGGGCTTCCCGGAGCCCACCGCGGTGAAGCAGGCCGTACGCGACCGAGTGGCCCCGGGAAGGTCCCTGGGCCACTCGGACAAGACCGCGCAGGCGGACGTCAGCCCTTGAGCTGCTCGTACGCGGGCAGCGTCAGGAAGTCCGCGTAGTCGGCGTCGAGGGAGACCTCCAGGAGCAGGTCGTGGGCCTGCTGCCAGTGGCCGGCGGCGAACGCCTCCTCGCCGAGCTCCGCGCGGATGCCGGCGAGCTCCTCGGCGGCGACCTTGCGGGCCAGCTCCGGGGTGGCCTTCTCGCCGTTCTCGAACTCGACGCCCGCGTTGATCCACTGCCAGATCTGCGAGCGGGAGATCTCGGCGGTGGCCGCGTCCTCCATGAGGTTGAAGATGGCGACCGCGCCGAGCCCGCGCAGCCAGGCCTCGATGTAACGGATGCCGACCTGGACGGCGTTGACGAGTCCGTCGTACGTCGGCCTGGCGTCCAGCGAGTCGATCGCGATCAGGTCGGCCGCCTCGACGTGGACGTCCTCGCGGAGGCGGTCCTTCTGGTTCGGCCGGTCGCCGAGGACCTTGTCGAAGGACTCCAGGGCGATCGGGACCAGGTCGGGGTGGGCGACCCAGGAGCCGTCGAAGCCGTCGCCGGCCTCGCGGTCCTTGTCGGCGCGGACCTTCTCGAAGGCCACCTTGTTGACCTCGGCGTCCCGGCGGGACGGGATGAACGCCGCCATGCCGCCGATCGCGTGCGCACCGCGCTTGTGGCAGGTGCGGACGAGGAGTTCGGTGTACGCCCGCATGAACGGGGCGGTCATCGTCACCAGGTTGCGGTCCGGCAGGACGAACTTGGCGCCGCCGTCACGGAAGTTCTTGACGATGGAGAACAGGTAGTCCCAGCGGCCCGCGTTCAACCCGGAGGCGTGGTCGCGGAGTTCGTAGAGGATCTCCTCCATCTCGTACGCCGCCGTGATCGTCTCGATCAGGACGGTGGCGCGGACGGTGCCCTGCGGGATGCCGACGTAGTCCTGCGCGAAGACGAACACGTCGTTCCACAGCCGGGCTTCGAGGTGCGACTCGGTCTTCGGGAGGTAGAAGTACGGACCCTTGCCGAGGTCGAGCAGCCGCTGGGCGTTGTGGAAGAAGTACAGACCGAAGTCCACGAAGGCGCCGGGCACTTGGGAGCCGTCGGCGGCGACGAGGTGCCGCTCGTTGAGGTGCCAGCCGCGCGGCCGCATGACGACGGTCGCGAGCTCGTCGTTCGGGCGCAGGGCGTAGGACTTGCCGGACTTCTCGTCGGTGAAGTCGATGGTGCGGGTGTACGCGTCGGCGAGGTTGACCTGGCCGAGGATCACGTTCTCCCAGGTGGGCGCCGAGGCGTCCTCGAAGTCCGCGAGCCAGATCTTCGCACCCGAGTTGAGGGCGTTGATCGTCATCTTGCGGTCGGTGGGGCCGGTGATCTCGACGCGGCGGTCGTTCAGGGCCGCGGGGGAGGGGGCCACCTTCCAGGAGTCGTCCGCGCGGATCGCGGCGGTCTCCGGAAGGAAGTCGAGCGTGGAGGTGCGGGCGATCTCGGCGCGGCGCTCCGCACGGCGGGCGAGGAGCTCGTCACGACGGGGCGTGAACCGGCGGTGCAGCTCGGCCACGAAGGCGAGGGCCGCGTCGGTGAGCACCTCCTCCTGCCGGGGCAGGGGCTCGGCGTCGACGATGGCCAGCGGGGACGGCGCTGGTGCGGACATGAGCTGTCACTTCCTTCAGCGTTGGCACCGGGTGCCACTCGAACCGGGTACGGCGAGGAACGCCCCTGGAGCGGGAGGGCGCTTCTGGTCAGTGGATACTAGTTTCCTCATTGTGGAAGTTCAATGGTTTGTTGATGTCGAGATTCTCCGAGTCGAGGCAACGTGGCGCTGAGTGCCACCTCGCTCACTCAAGGTGCTGCAGATCTTCGGCGGTGTCGATGTCGTAGGGCTGGGCGATGTCCCCGCACTCGACGAGCGAGATCCGTGCGGCGTGTTCCTTCAAGTACGCGCGTGCCCCTTGATCCCCGGTGGCAGTCGCGGCGATCCCCGCCCAGTGCGCGGACCCGAAGAGCACGGGATGCCCGCGTACGCCGTCGTAGGCGGCCGAGACCAGGGACTCCGGGGACGTGTACGCGCCGAGCACGCGCGCGTACGCCCCCGGGCCGATCCCGGGCTGGTCGACCAGCGACACGAGCGCGGCCCGCACGTCCGTGCCGGAGAACGAGTCGAGACCGGCTCGAAGCGAGGAGCCCATGCCCTGCTCCCAGTCGGGGTTGTCCACGAGCACACAGCCGTCGAGCCGCGCGGTCTCGCGGACGACGTCGGCGGCGGCGCCCAGCACCACGTGCACGCGCGTGCACCCCGCCGCGCGCAGCACGCCCACCGCGTGTTCGATCAATGGCCTGCCACGATGTCCGAGCAGGGCCTTGGGGCGCCCGCCCAGCCGCCGGCCGCCGCCCGCGGCGAGGAGCAGCCCGGCGACCTGGTGTGCGTTGTCCGTCATGCGTCCTGCATACCTGACGCCACGGGGCCCGGCCGGTTTCCGAGGGCTGAATTTCGGTCCGCGGAGTGGCGCGGCCCCTGCCGGTGGGCGTTTACTGACCCCCGTCCCCGGCGCCTGACCAACGCCACGGGGCTGTTCGGGCGGGATCACGACGTAGGGGCGCACAACGGCGTGCGAGGGGGGAGAGCTGTGTTGCGGAGCTTGGGACAGAGGCCGCCAGTGACCGGCAGCGACGAGGACCCCAGGGTGGCGGGCTTGCGGACCGCGGTGTCCCGGCTGCGCCGCGAACTCGCCGCGCATCCGGCCGAGTTCCCCGACCGGGGCATCGCCGAGGACGAGCTGGCGGCACTGGCCGCGATGACGATCGACGGCGCCCCCGAGATTCCTCGTCTGCGGCGGTCGCTGCTGCTGATCGCGGGGGCGATCGGATCGGTCAGCGCCCTGTCGCGGGGGCTGTCGGACGTACGGGACGCGGTGGAGCTGTTCGGGGAGCCGCGGCGCTAGGTCAGAGCGATCCGCGGTACGGGAACGGCCCTCGGTAGCCGCGGTCCGAGGCGCGGTGCTCGAACTCCTCGCACAGCCAGGTCTCCTGGACGAGCTCGGTCTGTGCGTGCCAGACCGCGAAGATGCCGTGCGGCCCGTGTTTGCCGTCCACCCGGCGGTACAGGTCCTTGGCGTCACGGAAGCAGGCCAGCCCCGCCATCATCGGGCTGCCGGCCGGGTTGTAGTCGGACCAGGCGCACGCGACGCAGGCGCGGAGCCGGGCCGATCGGGGCAACTCGCGCTGGAGGGCGTGCAGGACGTGCTCGAGGTCGCCCGGGCCGGCGACGCGGAACTCGTGTCCGTCCAGACGCAGGGTGGCGGTCAGCGTCTCCGTGTCCAGACCGCGTCCCGGGCCGGCGGGGCCCCCTAGCCGCAGGACGCAGCGCAGCACACCCTGTCGTACGCCGTCCCCCGCCACGTCGACGGGCATCGGAACCTCCCACTCCAGGAGGCAGGAGCACAGGCCGCCCTCGAAGAAGGAGAACGGGAACTCGGGCGGTTCACCGCCGAGGGCGCCGAGGTCGTCCATCGACTCGCCCTCGAAGCGGACGCCCCTGATCGTCGTACGGATCAGCTCCCGGCCGTCCGACTCGAAGACGATCTCCTCGCTGCCGTGCCGGTCGGTGTACCGGCCCGGCCAGGTCATTAAGCCGGTCATGCCGGGCTCTGGGTGGCCAGCGCCTGGGACAGCTCCCCGGCGACCTGCTGGAGCACCGGCACGATCTTGTCCGTGGCCGCCTCGGTGACCCGGCCCGCCGGACCGGAGATGGAGATGGCGGCGGCGGTGGGGGAGTCGGGGACCGACACCGCGAGGCAGCGGACGCCGATCTCCTGCTCGTTGTCGTCGACCGCGTAACCGAGCTGCCGTACGTCCGCCAGCGCCGCGAGGAAGCCCTCCGGTGTGGTGATCGTCTTCTCCGTCGCGGCCGGCATGCCGGTGCGGGAGAGCAGGGCGCGCACCTCGGCGTCGGGGACGTTCGCCAGGAGGGCCTTGCCCACGCCCGTGGAGTGCGGCAGGACGCGCCGGCCGACCTCGGTGAACATGCGCATCGAGTGCTTCGACGGCACCTGGGCGACGTACACGATCTCGTCGCCGTCGAGCAGCGCCATGTTCGCCGTCTCGCCGGTCTCCTCCACCAGCCGGGCCAGATAGGGGCGGGCCCAGGTGCCGAGCAGCCGGGACGCGGACTCGCCGAGGCGGATCAGACGCGGGCCAAGGGCATAGCGGCGGTTGGCCTGCTGACGGACGTATCCGCAGGCCACGAGCGTGCGCATGAGACGGTGGATGGTGGGCAGCGGCAGTCCGCTGCTCGCGGAGAGCTCGCTGAGGCCGACCTCGCCGCCCGCGTCCGCCATCCGCTCCAGCAGATCGAAGGCGCGCTCGAGGGACTGGACCCCGCCACTGGTGGACTTGGCGGAGTCGGTGGTGCTGGCGCTGGACGTCGGCACGGCGCGTTCCTTTCGGGGCGGGCGGGCGGAAAGGGCAGAAGCCTACCCGCCGGTCGGTTGACGACCCGCTGGTACGTAGCTACGTTCTGCCTGTCGGAATACTAATTCCGCTTTGTGGAAACGTCCAGAGTGTGGCGCGTCGAAGCCCTGGGGAGAAGTGTGCCCTTGACGGCGCGGAAGCGGGAGTGAAGACTCCTTCAACAGAACGTTGAATTCCGTTACGTGGAAGTAAATCCCGTTTCCCGGAAGTAACAACGGTGACAGAGAGGGGTCCGGGTGTCCGACGTAGAACTGGTGCTGCGCTCGACGCGCGTCATCACTCCGGAAGGGACGCGCGCCGCTGCGGTCGCCGTCTCCGCCGGGAGGATCACGGCCGTCCTGCCGTACGACGCCGCCGTCCCGGAGGGTGCCCGGCTGGAGGACGTCGGCGACCACGTCGTCCTGCCCGGCCTGGTCGACACCCATGTGCACGTCAACGACCCGGGCCGCACCGAGTGGGAGGGCTTCTGGACCGCCACGCGCGCGGCGGCGGCCGGCGGCATCACGACCCTCGTCGACATGCCCCTCAACTCCCTCCCGCCGACCACGACGGTCGACAACCTCCGTACGAAGAGGGACGTCGCCGCCGACAAGGCCCACATCGACGTCGGCTTCTGGGGCGGCGCCCTGCCCGACAACGTCAAGGACCTGCGCCCGCTGCACGAGTCCGGCGTCTTCGGCTTCAAGGCGTTCCTGTCCCCGTCCGGCGTGGACGAGTTCCCGCACCTGGAACAGGACCAGCTCGCCCAGTCGCTGGCCGAGATCACCTCCTTCGGCGGCCTGCTGATCGTGCACGCCGAGGACCCGCACCACCTGGAGGCCGCCCCGCAGCAGGGCGGCCCCAAGTACGCCGACTTCCTCGCCTCGCGCCCGCGCGACGCCGAGGACACCGCGATCGCCCAACTCATCGCCCAGGCCAAGCGGTTGGACGCGCGCGTGCACGTCCTGCATCTCTCGTCCAGTGACGCGCTTCCGCTCATCGCAGCCGCCAGGGCCGAGGGCGTCCGCATCACGGTCGAGACCTGCCCGCACTACCTCACGCTCACCGCCGAGGAAGTCCCCGACGGCGCCAGTGAGTTCAAGTGCTGCCCGCCGATCCGCGAGTCGGCCAACCAGGACCTGCTCTGGCAGGCGCTGGCCGACGGCACGATCGACTGTGTGGTCACGGACCACTCGCCGTCGACGGCCGACCTGAAGACGGACGACTTCGCCACGGCGTGGGGCGGCATCTCGGGTCTGCAACTGAGCCTGGCCGCGGTGTGGACGGAAGCACGCAAGAGGGGGCACTCGCTGGAGGACGTCGTCCAGTGGATGTCCGCGCGTACGGCCGCTCTCGTCGGCCTCGGCCAGAAGGGCGCCATCGAGGCCGGCCGCGACGCCGACTTCGCGATCCTCGCGCCCGACGAGACCTTCACCGTCGACCCGGCGGAACTCCAGCACCGCAACCGCGTGACGGCGTACGCGGGCAAGACCCTGTACGGCGTCGTGAAGTCGACCTGGCTGCGCGGCCGACGCATCGTCCAGGACGGCGAGTTCACGGAGCCGAAGGGGCAACTCCTCACCCGCGACCACTGATCAAGACCTCCGCACCCGCAGCGGCCGACTCCAGAAAGGCACATATCCCGTGACGGCGATTCCGAGCTTCACCGGTGACGCGAACCCGTACGGCGGTGGTGACCCGTACGCCGACTACCGCACCGCCGACTTCCCCTTCACCCAGTACGCCGACCTCGCCGCCCGGCAGCTCGGCGCCGGAGTCATCGCCGCCAACGACGAGTTCTTCGCCCAGCGCGAGAACCTGCTGCTGCCCGGGCCCGCCGAGTTCGACCCCGAGCACTTCGGGCACAAGGGCAAGATCATGGACGGCTGGGAGACCCGGCGCCGCCGCGGTGCCTCCGCCGGGCACCCGTGGCCGACGGCCGAGGACCACGACTGGGCGCTGGTCCGTCTCGGCGCGCCCGGCGTGATCCGCGGCATCGTCGTCGACACGGCCCACTTCCGCGGCAACTACCCGCAGGCGGTGTCGGTCGAGGGCACGTCGGTGGCGGGCTCGCCCTCCCCGGAGGAGCTGCTCGGCGACGACGTGAAGTGGACGACGCTGGTCCCGCGCACGGCGGTCGGCGGCCACGCCGCGAACGGCTTCGAGGTGGCGGTCGAGCAGCGCTTCACCCACCTCCGGGTCAACCAGCACCCGGACGGCGGCATCGCCCGCCTCCGCGTGTACGGCGAGGTGGTCCCCGACCCGCAGTGGCTCTCGGTGCTCGGCACCTTCGACGTGGTCGCCCTGGAGAACGGCGGCCGGGCCGAGGACGCCTCCAACCTCTTCTACTCCCCGGCCTCCAACACCATCCAGCCGGGCCGCTCCCGCAAGATGGACGACGGCTGGGAGACCCGCCGCCGCCGCGACCAGGGCAACGACTGGATCCGCTACCGCCTGGTGGCCCAGTCCCAGATCCGTGCGATCGAGATCGACACGGCGTACCTGAAGGGCAACAGCGCGGGCTGGGCGTCGGTGTCGGTGAAGGACGGCGAGACCGGCGACTGGACGGAGATCCTCCCGCGCACCCGCCTCCAGCCCGACACCAACCACCGCTTCGTCCTCCCGACCCCCGCGGTCGGCACCCACGCGCGCGTGGACATCTTCCCGGACGGCGGCATCTCCCGACTGCGCCTGTACGGCTCCCTGACGGAGTCCGGCGCGGCGGCGCTGACGGCCCGCCACCAGGAACTGGGCGGCTGACACCCGCACGCACGCGTGGGGCGCACCGGGCCCGACAGCGCCGGTGCGCCCCACGCGTGTGTCACGCCGCGTGGCCCCCGTCCACCGCGAACTCCGCGCCCGTGACGTAGTCGGCCGCCGCCAGGTACGCCACCATCGACGCCACCTCGTCGGCCGTCCCGAACCGTCCCAGCGCGGTCAGCGCCGACTGGTCGGCGGCGTACGGGCCGTCCGCCGGGTTCATGTCGGTGTCGGTCGGGCCGGGGTGGACGATGTTCGCGGTGATGCCGCGCGGGCCCAGTTCCCGGGCGAGGGCCTTCGTGAGGCCGACCAGGGCCGACTTGCTGGTCGTGTAGAGGGTCCCGCCGGGGCCCGGCACCCGCTGGGTCATACAGGTGCCGATGGTGATGATCCGGCCGCCGGGGCCCATGCGGGAGGCCGCCGCCTGGGAGGCCAGGAACACCCCGCGCACATTCACGGCCAGGACCCGGTCGACATCCACGAGGGACAGGCCCTCCAGGGGCCCCAGCACACCCACACCCACGTTGTTCACCAGCACGTCCAGCCCGCCGAGCGCTTCCACCGCACGATCCACGGCCCCCGCCGCCTCCGCCGCGTCCGCGGAGTCCGCCCGCAGGGCCACCGCACGGCGTCCCAGGGCCTCGACGGCCCGTACGACCTCCTCGGCCGCCTCCTTGCCGTTCTCGTACGTCAGAGCCACGTCCGCGCCCTCCCGGGCGAGCAGCAGAGCCGTCGCCGCTCCGATGCCGCGGCTGCCGCCGGTCACCAGGGCCACCTTGCCGTTCAGCGTCGTTGTCATGCCTCCATCCCAGCGGTCCGCACCCGCACGCGCTGGCGGCGAACGGACACCTAGCTCGGCCGGAACTCTTTCCTCCGGTTCCCGCGTTCTCCTGACGTGACCCTTCAGCAAGACATCGTCGGCAACGCCATGCAGATGGCGGTCGTCAGCCTCCAGCCCGGTCAGACCGTGTACTGCGAGGCCGGAAAGTTCCTGTTCAAGACCACGAACGTGACCATGGAGACCCGCCTGTCGGGCCCGTCGAACACCACCGGTGAGTCCCAGAGCGGCTCAGGCGTCGGCGGCATGCTCCGCCAGGCCATGGGCACCGCCATGCAGGTCGGTCAGCGCGCGCTCGCGGGCGAGTCCCTGGCGTTCCAGTACTTCACGGCGACCGGCGGCGAGGGCACCGTCGGCTTCGCGGGCGTCCTGCCCGGCGAGATGCGGGCCCTGGAGCTCGACGGCACGCGCGCGTGGTTCGCGGAGAAGGACGCCTTCGTCGCCGCCGAGTCCACCGTCGACTTCGGCATCGCCTTCCAGGGCGGCAGGACCGGCATGAAAGGCGGCGAGGGGTTCGTCCTGGAGAAGTTCACCGGCCGCGGCACCGTGATCATCGCCGGCGCCGGCAACTTCATCGACCTCGACCCCGCCGACTTCGGCGGCCGTATCGAGGTCGACACGGGCTGCGTCGTCGCCTTCGAGGAGGGCATCCGCTACGGCGTCCAGCGCGTCGGCGGCCTGAACAGGCAGGGACTCATGAACGCCGTGTTCGGCGGCGAGGGCCTCTCCCTGGCCACCCTGGAGGGCAACGGCCGCGTCATCCTCCAGTCCCTCACCATCGAGAGCCTCGCCAACGCCCTGAAGAAGGCCCAGGGCGGCGACAAGCAGGGCCCGACGGGCGGGCTGTTCTCCACCAACGTGGGCTGAAGCGATGAGTTGCGGGTGCGGGCGGGGTCTGAGCTGATGACAACAGACCCCACCCGAGAGAGAAGGCACCCGTCATGGGCAAGCTCGTCTCCCAGATCTTCGTCAGCCTCGACGGCGTCTACCAGGGCCCCGGCGGCCCCCAGGAGGACACCAGGGGCGGCTTCGAGCAGGGCGGCTGGACCGTCCCGTACGCGGAGGAGGACTTCGGCCGGTTCGTCGGCCAGGTCTTCGCCGACGTCGGCGCGTTCCTCCTCGGCCGTCGTACCTACGACATCTTCGCCGGGTACTGGCCGAAGGTGACCGACCCCGCCGACCCGGTCGCCTCGAAGCTCAACGCCCTGCCGAAGTACGTCGCCTCGTCCACCCTCAGCGACCCCGAGTGGGCCGGCACCACCGTGCTCGGCGGTGACCTCGCCAAGGAGGTCACCGCTCTCAAGGAGCGCACCGACGGCGAGATCCAGCTCCACGGCAGCGGAGCGCTCCTGCGGTCCCTGCTCAATCTCGACCTGGTCGACACCGTCCACCTGATCACCTTCCCGGTCGTGCTCGGCGCCGGCCGCCGCCTGTTCACCGAGGGCAGCCTGCCGACGGCCTTCACGCACCGAAGCGGGCTCATCACCTCCACCGGCGTCTCCATCCAGACGTACGACCAGGCGGGACGGCCGGAATACGGGTCGTACGAGCTCCCCGAAAACGCCTAGGCGAATTCCGGCCGCGCGGGTACGGTGATCGCTCCGTGTGCGAGCCACCGACGTCTCCACCTCACCGACGGAGACCGGGAGAGCCGCCCAGATGTCCTCGATCGCCGTACCGGGCGCCCTCGCGCCCCGCCGCACCTGGCTGACCGACCTGCCCGTCCTGCTCGTCGCGGTCGTGTGGGGCGCGAGTTATCTCGCCGCCAAGGACATCACCACCGCCCGCACGGTGATCGCGGTCCTGGTGCTGCGCTTCGCGATCGTGCTGCCCGCCCTCGTGGCCGTCGGACGGCGCTCGCTGCGCACCCTGAGCGTCGCGCAGTGGCGCGGGGCCGGGCTCCTCGGACTGATCCTCAGCGTGATCTTCCTGCTGGAGACGTACGGGGTCGTCCACACCTCGGCCACCAACGCGGGCCTCATCATCAGCCTCACCATGATCTTCACCCCGCTCGCCGAGGCCGCCGTCACCCGTACCCGCCCCTCACGGGCCTTCCTCGGCGCCGCCGCCCTCTCCGTGCTCGGCGTCGTCCTGCTCACCCAGGGCGGCGGCTTCACACAGCCCTCCCTCGGCGACCTGCTCATGCTGCTCGCGGCGCTGGCCCGCACGGTCCACGTCCTGGCGATGTCCCGGGTCAAGTCCGTCCAGGGCGCCGACGCGCTCTCCCTGACCACGGTCCAACTCGGCGCCGCCGTGGCGGTGTTCGCGCTCCTGGCGACCGGCGCCGACGCCACGCCCTGGCAGACGGCCGTGGACTTCGGGCCGCGCGAGTGGGCCGGGCTGCTGTTCCTGTCCGCGTTCTGCACGCTGTTCGCCTTCTTCGTACAGATGTGGGCGGTCCGCCGCACCTCCCCGTCCCGGGTCAGCCTGCTCCTCGGCACCGAGCCGTTGTGGGCCGCCCTGGCCGGCATCGCGCTCGGTGGGGAACGGCTCGGCGCGCTCGGCCTGGCGGGTGGCGCCCTGGTGCTTGTGGGGACCGCGTGGGGACGTCGGGCGGCAGGTTAACTCCGCGAAAACTCATCGGACTTGACGGGAAAAATCTCCGGAGTTGTCATTGACATGCCACTGTCTACGCGCGTCATCATGAGGGCATGAGATTCCCCCCACGAATCACCCGCATCGGCGCCACAGCCGCCGTCCTGTCCGCTCTCCTCGTCGGCGGAACCGTCGCCACGGCCTCCCCCGCGGCCGCCGCGGTCGGCAACGTCTGCTACAGCGCCCTGCCCTCACAGGCGCACGACACCCTCGACCTGATCGAGCAGGGTGGGCCCTATCCGTACTCCCAGGACGGCACCGTCTTCCAGAACCGGGAAGGTGTCCTGCCCAGCCAGTCGAGCGGCTACTACCACGAGTACACGGTCATCACGCCCGGATCGTCCACGCGCGGTGCCCGTCGTATCGTCACCGGTCAGCGGAGCCAGGAGGACTACTACACGGCGGACCACTACGTCACGTTCCGCCTGGTCAACTACAGCTGCTGAGCCGAGCCGAACCTCGTCGAAGCGCCGAGGAAAGGTGAGACCAGCCGGAGGTCCGGTCCGCGTTCAGCCGGACCTCCGGCTCTCCGCGGCGGCGAACAGCGCGATCGCCAGGACGACCAGGGCGACGCTCGCGTAGAGCTCGTAGCCGTCGAGGAAGCCGACCCGTTGTACGAGTCCCCAGTGCACATCGGTGAACTCGTGCACCAGGCCGGCGACGCCCTGCACCAGGGCGAGGAATCCGAGCAGTTCCAGCAGTTGCTTCATGTGCACACGCTCGCCCCGCGGACCCCCCACGGTCATCGGCCGCGGGGCGAGGCACGTGCGACGGAAGTCTGCGGTCCGCACGCAAGGGCCGCGCCGAAAGTAGGCGGCCCGCCGACTTTGGTCGGAGATCCCGTCCGCGCGGAGGTGACACGGGCCTCGCGTGCGTAGATTTGTCGACCGTGAGTGGAGACGAGCGCGTAGCGGTGCCCCAGGCGTTCACGGGGCGGCGCTGGCTGATGCCCTCGGCCGTCCTGAAGGAGCTCGACCCGGACGGCGAGCGCCCCGGGCGGCGGCCCCGGCGCACCGCGCGCGACTGGCTCGTCGACTTCAGCTGCTTCGCGGTGGCCGTGATCGTCGGCCTGGTCGGTGCGGAAGCGGTGACCTCCAACCCCCATGTCCCGGACGCGCTCGCCCGCCTCGACCAGGTCATCGGCGCGGTCGCCTGCGCCGCGGTGTGGCTGCGCCGCCGCTGGCCCCTCGGGCTGGCCGTCGCCTCGCTGCCCATAGGGCTTGTCTCGGACACCGCGGGCGGCTTCTGCATCATCGCCCTGTTCACGCTCGCCGTGCACCGGCCGTTCCGGTACGTCGCGTGGGTGGGCGGGGTCAACATGGCGCTGATCCCGCTCTACTTCTGGATCCGCCCCGACCCCGACCTGCCGTATCTCGTCGTGGTCCTCATCTTCGTGCTGATGACCGCGGTGGTGGTCGCCTCGGGCATGGTCGTGCGGTCCAAGCGGCAGCTCGTACTGAGCTTCCAGGACCGCGCCCGGCGCGCCGCGACGGAGGCCCGGCTGCGCGCCGAGCAGGCGCAACGGCTGGCGCGCGAGGCCATCGCCCGCGAGATGCACGACGTCCTCGCCCACCGGCTGACCCTGCTCAGCGTGCACGCGGGCGCGCTGGAGTTCCGGCCCGACGCACCCCGGGAGGAGGTCACTCGGGCGGCCGGTGTCATCCGGGAGAGCGCGCACGAGGCGCTCCAGGACCTGCGCGAGATCATCGGTGTGCTGCGGGCCGGGGACCAGGAGGACACGGGCCGTCCCCAGCCGACGCTCGCCGCGCTGGACGCGCTGGTCGCCGAGTCCCGTGAGGCCGGTATGAAGGTCGGCCTCGACACCCGTGTCACCGACCCCGCCGCCGTCCCCGCCTCCATCGGCCGCACCGCCTACCGCATCGCCCAGGAGGGCCTGACCAACGCCCGCAAACACGCCCCCGGCACCGAGGTCACCGTCTCGGTCGAGGGCGCGCCCGGCGAGGGCCTCACCGTGACCGTCCGCAACCCCGCACCCGAGGGCGAGGTGACCCCCGTACCGGGCTCCGGGCAGGGGCTCATCGGGCTGACCGAGCGGGCGTCGCTGGCCGGCGGGAGGCTGGAGCACGGTCCGGAGGACGGCGGGGGGTTCGGGGTGCGGGCGTGGCTGCCGTGGGCATGAACAGGGCCCCGCGCACCGGGTGTTCGCCCATCCGTGTGAACGTGCCGGTGAAAAGGGCGTGTTCGGCCGCTCCCATGTCCTGAACCCCTCCCGTTCCCACCCGCCGGGACGCGCCAGAGATCGCTAACCTGGTTACGCCATGCGGCCTTTGGGGCCGTTGAGCCACAGGGGCGGCGAGGCGGAGGCGTGGACGCGTGGAGGCGACACCGTACGACCTGAGCACACTGCTGTGGGAGATCCAGCAGACCATGAACACCGGCGGGCTCGACGGACAGGACCTGGGCCGGCTGAGCACCCTGGTCCTGGACAGGCTGGGCTGCCGTACGGCGACCCAGGCCTACGACCGGCTCTACGACGACTGGGCGGCCCTGCCTCCCGCCACCCTGCTGTCCGGGATGCGGGCCGGACAGGTGCTGAGCGTCCTGCCGTTGCTCCGCCTCGACCAGCCCCTCGCCGACGGTCGGCGCGAGGAGGAACTCTGGCGCGCGGCCCAGCGGCACGGACCGGCCGACGAGCAGTGGCAGGCCACCGTCCTCGCCATGAACGGCCTGTTCCCGCTCCAGCACGCCCGGGAACCCGCCGACCTGGAGGTGGCGCTCGCCCGGATCGAGACGGCACGCACGGTCCACCCCGACGGCACCCACGTACGCGCCAGGCTCGACCTCGCGCATGCCGGGATCCGCGCCCATCTCGCCCAGCTGAGCGGCGGTGAGGACGACTACGACGCCGCCGTGGACGACATGGCCCGCGTCGCCGCCTCACCGGCCCTGGACGAGGCGACCCGGCTGGCGATGGAGCCGCAGGTCGCCCTGTTCCGGGCCCAGCAGGCCGCCCGCCGCGAGGACGAACCGCTGCTCGTCGAGCAGATCCGGGTGCTGGAGGCCGCGCTCGCCCGGATGTCCCCCGACCACATGGACCGGCTCACGCTGGAGTCCAACGTGGAGGCGGCCCGCGGCTACCTGACGATCCTGCGCGGTCAGCGCAGCGGACGACTGGAACCCGCCCCGGAAGGCGCACAGCCCGCCGTGACGGTGGCCGAGGTGCGCCGGCAGATCGCCGCGCTGCCCCGCAACGCACAGGCCGACCGGCTCGGCGAGGCGGGCTTCAGCCGGGGCATGCGCGCGATGATCGCCCTGGACTACCACGGCATCCTCGAAGCCCTGGAGCTACGGGAGGCCGCCCTGGACCTCCTCGAACCCGACGACGACCGCTGGCTGCGCAACGCGGGCAGCATCGGCACCGGCCACTGCGCCGTCGTCGCCGCCGAGATCGCACCGCCGGCGCTGCGCCCCCACCACCTGGA
The DNA here is from genome assembly GCF_042894505.1 of Streptomyces sp. NPDC001536. Classification (NCBI taxonomy): domain Bacteria; kingdom Bacillati; phylum Actinomycetota; class Actinomycetes; order Kitasatosporales; family Streptomycetaceae; genus Streptomyces; species Streptomyces sp. NPDC001536. The sequence continues at coordinate 191,843 of NZ_JBIAVQ010000002.1, read as the reverse complement.
CCAGGGCATCGCCTGGCTGCGGCACACCCTGCGCCTGATGGGCGGCCCCCACCATCCCCTGTGGGGCGGCACGGCGCTGTCCCTGGCCAGGGCGTACCGCATGCGCGGCGAACTGCACCCGCCGAACTCCCGGACCCGGCACCGCAACGCCGAGGAGTCCCGCCGCGTGGGACTGGAAGCCCTGCGGGCCACCGCCCGGGGCGTGCTGCTCCAGTCCGGTACCGCACACGCCGCCGAGACCGGCCGGCGGGCGGGGGAGCAGGCCGTCGAGGTCGCCCGGTGGTGCGTGGCCGACGGAGCCCACACCGATGCCGTACGCGCCCTGGACGCGGGCCGCGGTCTGGTCCTGCACGCCGCGACCGTGGCGACGACGGTGCCCGACATGCTCGGCGAACTGGGCCGCCCGGACCTCGCGGACGAGTGGCGTGCCGCGGGGAGCGGGCCCGAGCCGGGAGAGGAGGCGCTCCTCACCGGAGGGCCGGCGGCGATGGGCCCGAGCAGCCGGTTGCGCCGCCGCGTCCTGGAGGCGCTGACCGCGTCGCCGGTCCGCCGACGGCTGCTGGAGACCCCCGAGCCCGAGGAGATCGGCCACGCCCTGCGCACCATGGGCCGGACCGCGCTGGTCTACCTGATGCCCGGCGAGGAACACGGCATCGGGGCCGCCCTGATCGTCTCCGCGGACGCCTCGGTCCAGGCACTTCCCTTGCCTCAACTCGACCTCGAAGCACCTCCGTTGGCCGACTACCGGACCGCCGGCACCCTCGGCCGCGACGCCGGTGGCCCGCCCACCACCGCCCACCCCTCGCCCCCACCCCGCCCCGACACCGGCACAGCCGCCCTGAAGCGGCTGTGCGACTGGGCCGGTACGGCGGTGATGAGGCCGCTGCTCAAGGTGCTCCCGCGCGGCTTCGGCCGGGTGCCCTCCGTGGTGCTGGTGCCCATGGCGGAACTCGGCGCCGTGCCCTGGCACGCGGCCCGCACGGGAGCACGGCGCCACGCCTGCCAGGACGCCGACATCTCCTACCTGCCGTCGGCCCGTCTGCTGTGCGAGATCGCCGCCCGCCCCGCCGTGGCGCCGCCCGCGGACCAGGCCCGCCAGGCTCTCGTCGTCGGCAACCCCACCCGCGACCTCCACCACGCCGGCGAGGAGGCCGAGGCCGTCCACCGCACCTTCCACCCGCACGGCGAACTCCTCGGCCCCGGCACCGCCACCCCCGCCGCCGTCACCGACTGGCTGCGCCGTCAGCGCGGCGGCCTGCTGCACCTCGCCTGCCACGGCGAGGTCCGCAGCGGTGAACGGCACAGCGCCGGACTCGTCCTGTCCGGCGGGCAGTTGGCCGCCGAGGAGCTGACCGAGGGGGCGAGCCGCTACGACGGACTGGACCTGGCGGTGCTCGCGGCCTGCCGTACGAACGTGTCCGGGCGGGGCTACGACGAGGCGTACAGCCTGTCCACCGCGTTCCTCGTCGCGGGCGCCCGCTCGGTCATCGGCTCCCTGTGGCCGGTGCCCGACGAGGCCACGTCCCTGCTGATGTACATGACCCACCACTACCTGAGCAGCGAGGGCCAGACGCCCGGACCGGCCCTGCGCAGCGCCCAGTTGTGGATGCTGAACGACCGCCGGGCCGTCCCGCCCGGGATGCCGTCCCGGCTGCGGGAGCGTGTCCACCGGATCAGGGCCGACGACCTGACGGCCTGGGCCGGCTTCACCCACCTCGGCTGGTGACACGCCTCCGGTTCAGGTCACCTCGGTACGCACCGCCACCTGGGCCGTACCCCAACGCCCCACACCGGGTGCGGAGTTGCCGGTATCCCGGCCGTCCGACGGTGTGGTGAACCGCAGCAGCCCGCCACCGCGGGGCATCGGTGCGCGAGCCCCGGCCTCGGGCGGCCAGGCGGGCAGCCGGAACGGGGCGAGATTGAGCTCCCTCTCGGCCACGATCACCTTGAGCCAGTCCCGCGCGAAGGCCCCCGGCACCACCGCCCGCCCCGGCGGAAGCCGCAGCCACACCGGCTCCCCGCGCCGGGCCGCCCCCGCCTTCCCGGCACCGATGAACTCACCCTCGTACAGGTGCGGCGACGAGCCGTAACCATCCGTCAGATCCAGCAGGACGCACCACAGTTGCCGGTCGGAGTCGTTGTGGACACGCACGGTCACCTGGGGCTCCCGGCCGTCCCGGGTGTATCCGCAGACGACCTCGCCGTCGGCCGCGTACCGCACGCCGCCCACCGAAGTCGGCTCGACGGTGACCCGCACCCGGGAGGACAGCCACGGATCGGGATTGGTCAGGTCCAGGATGCGATGCCAACGGGCGATGTGCGCAAGGCAGTCGACGACCCGGCCCGCGTCCGCGGCGGACCGCAGCGGCAGATCCGGCACGGGATGCCCGGCCCCGCCCGACACCCGCGCCCACCCGCCGCCCGCGTCGACCCGCAGGGGCAGCCCGTCCCCGCCGATCGCCAGCGACGGCTCACCTACCAGGGCCGTCGAGAGCAGCCGTACGGCCCCCGGTTCCCCGGCGAGCGTCACGGCGGCCGGCGTGAACGCCAGTGCGGACGGCGTCACCTCGAACACCGACTCCCGGTCGGCCGCGCTGGGTTGCCAGCCGACCGGTTCCACCAGGACGGACTCCGGCCGCAGTCGACGTACGACGACCGTGCGGGACGTGTCGTCGCCGAGCAGGGTGAACTCGGCGCCGGTCGCCCGCAGACCGTGTGCCTGGCCGCAGTCGACCTCCCAGCCGGACGCGGTGTGCCGCAGCAGGAAGGGCGAGGTCGCGAGGGCCTCGCCGACCAGGAAGCGGCCGTTCTCCGGGCCGCGCAGCTCGGGGTGCTGGCGGGGTGCGAGGGCGGCCTCGACCAGGGCGTGCACGGCGCCGTACGTCGCCGTGGGGCCCAGCCGGTCGAGGGTGCCCAGCAGGGCGTGGCTGAAGCGGCCGCGGAACCGTCCGTCGAAGTAGCCCTCGTGCGCGTACTCGTCCGGGCGGCACGCGGCGAGCAGCACATGCCGGCGCGGTCCCGGCCGTACCTCGCGCGTCACGGACGTACGCCACCACGGCCGCCAGTCCACGCCACGCCGGGTCTCCCGGGACGCGCCGCCCGAGTGACAGGAGTCGAGGACCGCGACCACATGGGCACCGCGGGCCGCGATCTCGTCGAGCAGCGGGCCGAGTTCGGCGTCCTCCAGCAGCGGCTGACCGCCCGCGTACAGGCTGTCGTGACAGACCAGCGCCTCCGACCAGCCGCTCGCCACGCGCGGATCGTCGGTGGGGCGGCGGCTGCCGTGCCCGCAGAACCACAGCAGTGCCGTGTCGCCGGGACCGCCGCGCCCGAGGTGGTCCCGGATGCCGGCCAGCACGGCCGCCCGGGTGGCCTGGGCGTCGTACAGCGTCCGTGTCTCGGTCGTCGAGCTCTGGGCACTGAGCCAACTCTCCGCCGCCCGCACGTCGTTGACGCAACCGCGCAGGGGTCTGCCGGGGTAGTCGTCGATGCCCACGAACAGGGCGTAGACGGTACGCATGAGCTGATCCTGCCTCATGACTCCGTGTGGTGACGTGAGTTGACTTGAGTGAACCGATCCGCTGACCTATGTGCAGCCAAGGCGTCACGAGTACCGGAAGGGACAGCAGCGTGAGTTTCGGGGGACCCGACAACCCTTATCAGCCGCCGTATCCGCCACCTCCGAGCACCGGGCCGTACATCCCGCCCCAGCCCTACCCGGATCCGCACCTCTATCCGAATCCGCACCCCTATCCGCCGTACGTCCCGCAGCCGCGGCCGTACGTCTCGCCGTGGGGGACGCTGAGCGGGCTGCGCGGCGCCGAATGGCCGCCCCTGCGCGACCTGTTGCGCGGTGGCCGGCCGCGGATCCACGGCTGTGTGTGGGCGTTCCTGCTGGTGCCGTGCACATGGTTCGTCGTGCCGTCCCTGATGGTCGGGTACGTGTTCGCCCGCTCCGCCCGCGTCAGGGCCCACCGCCTCTTCCCGCCGCGTGCGCACCGCCTCCACGACGACCCTCAGGTGACCCGCCTGCAGAAGGCGCGAGCCCTGAGCGCGGCCCTCATGACGCTGGCGCTGCTGGTCGTCTACGGCAAGCCGGAGGACTTCGGCGAGGCCCAGGAGCAGTACATGATGCGGCTCGTGGTCACCCCGCCGCTGCTGCTCCTGAGCGCCCCCGTGGTGATCGCGGTGCTGTTCCGGTGGGCATCGCCGCACCTGAGGCCGCACATGGGACAGCGGGTGCGCGCCGCCGGGAAGGCCGCCCTGTGGTACATCGGCGCGGTGACGGCGGTGCCCCTGATCATGGTGGGGATCATCATGCTCGAACGGGAGTCGGCGACCACCGCCGACTTCCCCTGGCCCACCGTCGCGCTCATGGTGCCCCTGGTCTGGCTGCTGTTCTTCCTCGTGTTCGCCACCGGGCCCGCCGTGCGCGGCGGGTTCAACGCCGCCGAGGTGCACGCCGCGCTGCCCGCCCTTCTCACCGGCGTCCTGGTCTGGGAGTTCGCGCTCATCAGCCTGGCCGCGGGCGGACTGCCGCCCGGTCCGCCCCTCGTGCAGTTCCTCGCGTTCCTGTGCGGCCCGGCCTCGGTGTGCGCGGTCGCCTGGTGGGAGATCCACCGGCTGCGGTCCCGGCACGGAGTGCGGCTGCGTGGCTGACGACAGCCGGTAGGACCCCGAAACCGTGATTACGTAAGCCCCATGACCGCGATCAGACTGCTCCTCGTCGACGACGACCCGCTGGTCCGAGCCGGCCTGTCCCTGATGATCGGCGGTGCCGACGGCATCGAGATCGTCGGGGAGGCCGCCGACGGCAAGGACGTCGACGCGCTCGTCGACCGCACCCGCCCGGACGTCGTCCTCATGGACATCCGGATGCCGTCCATGGACGGCATCACCGCCACCGAACGGCTGCGCACCCGGCCCGACGCGCCCCAGGTAGTGGTCCTCACCACCTTCCACGCCGACGAACAGGTCCTGCGCGCCCTGCGCGCGGGTGCCGCCGGGTTCGTCCTCAAGGACACCCCGCCCGCCCAGATCGTCGACGCGGTACGCCGGGTCGCGGCCGGCGACCCCGTCCTGTCGCCCACCGTCACCCGGCAGTTGATGCACCACGCGGCCGGCACCGCCGCCGACACCCGCCGCTCACGCGCGCGTGAGCGCATCTCCGCCCTCAACGACCGCGAACGCGAGGTGGCCGTCGCGGTCGGCCGGGGCCTGTCCAACGCCGAGATCGCCGCGGAGCTCTTCATGAGCGTGGCCACCGTCAAGACCCATGTCTCCCGCATCCTGGCCAAGCTCGACCTCAACAACCGGGTGCAGATCGCGCTGCTCGCGTACGACGCGGGGCTGCTGGACGAAGGGGCCGCGGAATCCGAGGGATCCGGGGAGGGCGGGCACTAGCGGGGCATGCCGCGCGTTCTCTGTGCGAGGGGAAGGGATCTTCATGGCTGAAGTGGTCGACTTAGGCGAGTTCGGCGAGGCGTTCCGCACGGACCCGCATCCCGTGTACGCGCGACTGCGTGAGCGCGGCCCGGTGCACCGGATCCGGCCGCCCGGCTCCGATCCCGGCTACTGGGCCTGGCTCGTCGTCGGGCACGAGGAGGCGAGGGCGGCGCTCGCCGACCCCCGGCTGTCCAAGGACGGCCGCCGGATCGGTGTGACGTTCCACGAGGAGGAGCTGATCGGCCGCCATCTGCTGGGCGCCGACCAGCCCGAGCACACCCGGCTGCGCGGCCTCGTCGCCCGTGCCTTCACGATGCGCCGCGTGGAGGAACTGCGGCCCAGGGTCCAGGAGATCACCGACGACCTCCTCGACGCGATGCTGCCCTACGGCCGCGGCGACCTGGTGCAGTCCCTCGCCTACCCCCTGCCGATCACCGTGATCTGCGAGCTCCTCGGCGTGCCAGAGATGGACCGCACGGAGTTCCGGAAGGTGTCGACGGAGGTGGTCGCGCCCACCAGCCCCGAGAACTCCTACGACGCCGTCGTCCGGCTCGACGCGTACCTGCGCGAGCTGATCGAGGACAAGCGGTGCGCGGGACCGGGCGACGACCTGCTGAGCGACCTCATCCGCGCCACCGCCGAGGACGGCGACCGGCTCTCCCCGCAGGAACTGCTCGGCATGGCCTTCCTGCTGCTGATCGCCGGCCACGAGACGACGGTCAACCTCATCACCAACGGCGTCCACGCCCTGCTCACCCACCCCGACCAACTCGCCGCCCTGCGCGCCGACATGAGCCTGATCGACGGCGCGGTCGAGGAGACGTTGCGCTACGAGGGCCCGGTGGAGAACGCGACGTTCCGCTACGCCGCCGAGCCCCTGGAGATCGCGGGCACCGCCATCGCCGAGGGCGACCACGTCATGGTCGGCCTGACCGCGGCCGACCGCGACGGCACCCGCTACCCGGCCCCGGACACCTTCGACATCCACCGCGATCCCCGGGGCCACCTCGCCTTCGGCCACGGCATCCACTACTGCCTGGGCGCTCCCCTGGCCCGCCTGGAGGCGCGTACGGCGATCCGGAGCCTGCTCGACCGAGCCCCGGACCTGGCCCTGGACGGGCCGCCGGGGGAGTGGCTGCCGGGGATGCTGATACGGGGGCTGCGGAGTCTGCCGGTGCGCTGGTAGGGCTGTGCAGGGGGCAGGGTCGTGGATCCGGAGGGCCGTTCAGCCCGGCAGTTCCGCCATCCGTACCGGCCGCCGCTCCCGTCGCGACACCTCGCACGCTTCCGCGATCCGCAGCGCCTGCAACGCCTCGCGTCCGTCGCAGGGGTTGGTCCGTTCGCCGCGGACCACCTCGACGAAGGCGTTCAGCTCGGCCTCGTAGGCCGGTCCGAACCGTTCCAGGAACCCCGTCCACGGCTTGGTCGCGGCCGGTGGGCCCGTCGGTTCGGTCGAGGCGATCGGTGTGCGGTCGTCGAGGCCGACGACGATCTGGTCCAGCTCTCCGGCCAGCTCCATCCGGACGTCGTAGCCGGCGCCGTTCAGCCGGGTCGCCGTGGCCGTGGCGAGGGTGCCGTCGTCGAGGGTGAGGACCGCCGCGGCCGTGTCGACGTCGCCCGCGTCACGGAACATCGGGGGCCCGGCGTCGGACCCGGCCGTGTACACGTCGACGACCTCCCGCCCGGTGACCCAGCGCAGCACGTCGAAGTCGTGGATCAGCGTGTCCCGGTACAGCCCGCCGGACAGCGGCAGCCACGCGGCCGGCGGCGGCGTCTGGTCCGAGGTCAGCGCCCGCACGGTGTGCAGCCGTCCGAGCCGCCCCGACCGCACCGCCTCCCGGGCGCCCGTGTACCCGGCGTCGAAGCGGCGCTGGAACCCCATCTGAAGAACGGTCCCGGCCGACTCGACCTCGCCGATCGCCTGGAGCGTGCCCGGCAGATCGAGGGCGATGGGTTTCTCGCAGAACACCGGCAGCGCCGAGCGTGCCGCGCGGCCGATCAGTTCGGCGTGCGCCGACGTGGCCGTGGTGATCACCACCGCGTCCACGCCCCACCTGAAGATCTCGTCCACCCCCGGCGCCGCCGTCTCCCCCAGCCGGTTCGCGAGCTCCTGGGCCCGCGCCCCGTCCGCGTCCGTCAGGATCAGAGAGCCGACATCGCGATGACGACTGAGTGTGTTCGCGTGGATGGTGCCGATCCGGCCAGTACCGATGACGCCGATGCGCATGTGAACAAAATGTGGCCGAGAACCCCACCCTGTCAATGCATATGTCCGGACAATCGAACTACACAACTTCCCGTCAACAGCGCGCGGAGCTACGCTCGGGCCCGTGCCGAAACCAGATGTGGACCCGACCGTGTCGCTCGAACTCAGTGTGGACCGGAGCAGCCCGGTGCCGTTGTACTTCCAGCTGTCCCAGCAGCTGGAGGCCGCGATCGAGCACGGCAGCCTCACCCCCGGCAGCCTGCTGGGCAACGAGATCGAGCTCGCCGCGCGCCTCGGCCTGTCCCGGCCCACCGTCCGCCAGGCCATCCAGTCGCTCGTCGACAAGGGCCTGCTGGTACGCCGCCGCGGCGTCGGCACGCAGGTCGTGCACAGCCAGGTCAAGCGCCCGCTGGAGCTCAGCAGCCTCTACGACGACCTGGAATCGGCGGGCCAGCGCCCCGCCACCAAGGTCATCGTCAACACCCTCGTCCCGGCCTCCGCCGAGGTCGCGGCCGCGCTCGGAGTGGCCGAGGACAGCGATGTGCACCGCATCGAGCGGCTGCGCCTCGCGCACGGCGAGCCGATGGCGTACCTCTGCAACTACCTCCCGACCGGCCTGATCGACCTGGACACCGGCCAGCTGGAGGTTACGGGTCTGTACCGGATGATGCGGTCCGCCGGAATCACCCTGCACAGCGCCCGTCAGTCCATCGGCGCGCGCGCCGCCACCGCCGCCGAGGCCGAACGGCTCGCCGAGGAGGAGGGCGCTCCGCTGCTCACCATGCAGCGCGTCACCTTCGACGACACCGGGCGCGCGGTCGAGTTCGGCACCCACACCTACCGGCCCACCCGCTACTCCTTCGAGTTCCAACTGCTCGTGCGGCCCTGACGGCCCTCCTCGGAGCCGCCCGGGTGTCGCCGCATTGGTCGCAATGTCCGGACAATGCGACCCGATGCACGGTCCCCGGTCACGGGGCCGGTTCATCGGCACCCTTTCGGGCGGCGAACGCGAGTGCGTGGGCGCTCGCGTGCGCGGCGCGATCGACGACAACGCGCCCGTACCCGGCAAAGCACAGGAACCGCCCCTTTGCTCCCCCGCACAGCACCCTTACTCACGGTGAGGCACAATCGGGCCTGATGAGCACCTACGGCAATTTCACGGCCCCGATCGGCTCCCGGCGTGCCCCCGTCCTCCGCACGGTCGGTACCAGGGAACGCCGCTCGCACCTGACCGCACCCCGCGTGCCGACGGTCGGTATCGACATCGGCGGCACCAAGGTGATGGCGGGCGTCGTCGACGCCGACGGCAACATCCTGGAGAAGCTCCGCACGGAGACCCCGGACAAGTCCAAGAGCCCCAAGGTCGTCGAGGACACCATCTGCGAGCTGGTCCTGGACCTCTCCGACCGCCACGACGTGCACGCGGTGGGCATCGGCGCGGCCGGCTGGGTCGACGCCGACCGCAACCGCATCCTGTTCGCCCCGCACCTGTCCTGGCGCAACGAACCGCTGCGCGACCGCCTCGCCGGCCGGCTCGCCGTGCCCGTCCTGGTCGACAACGACGCCAACTCCGCCGCCTGGGCCGAGTGGCGCTTCGGCGCCGGCCGCGGCGAGGACCACCTGGTCATGATCACGCTCGGCACCGGCATCGGCGGCGCGATCCTCGAGGACGGCCAGGTCAAGCGCGGAAAGTTCGGCGTCGCGGGCGAGTTCGGCCATATGCAGGTCGTGCCCGGCGGCCACCGCTGCCCGTGCGGCAACCGAGGCTGCTGGGAGCAGTACAGCTCCGGCAACGCGCTGGTCAGGGAGGCCAAGGAGCTGGCCGCGGCCGACTCCCCGGTGGCGTACGGGATCATCGAGCACGTCAAGGGGCAGATCGGGGACATCACCGGCCCGATGATCACCGAGCTGGCCCGTGACGGCGACGCCATGTGCATCGAGCTGCTCCAGGACATCGGCCAGTGGCTCGGCGTCGGCATCGCCAATCTCGCGGCCGCCCTCGACCCGTCCTGCTTCGTGATCGGCGGCGGTGTGTCGGCCGCCGACGAGCTGCTGATCGGCCCCGCGCGGGACGCCTTCAAGCGCCAGCTCACCGGCCGCGGCTACCGCCCCGAGGCGCGCATCGTCCGCGCCCAGCTGGGCCCCGAGGCCGGCATGGTCGGCGCCGCCGACCTCGCCCGCCTGGTCGCCCGCCGCTTCCGGCGCGCCAACCGGCGCCGGGTCGAGCGCTACGAGCGCTACGCCAAGTACACGGAGGCCCGCCGCACGACCCAGGGGCAGGCGTGAACCCGTCCGTGACCCCTTCGGTGCCGCGGCAGGGCGACTCCCCGGAGGAGCCGCGCCGGCCGACCGAGGACCGCCGCCACCGCAACCGCCGCCGGGCGCTCACCCTGCTCATCATCGTGCTGCTCATCGGCGTCCCGGCCGGCTATCTGGTGATCTCCGCCAACCAGAGCCGCAACAGCGGCAAGGACAAGGAGGCGAAGTACTCGGCGACCGGCCTCACCGCCGGCTGGCCGTCCAAGGTCCAGCGCCGCCTCTACCAGGTGCCGATCCCGCACCCCGCGGACCGGATCGCGTACTACGAGACCAACAACTGGAAGACCAGCCGCCTCTACGTCCAGTTCCGCACCAGCAGCGCGGGCCTCGACACCTTCCTCGCCGGCGTCGGCGTCAACCGCGACGACCTGAAGGCGGGCGACATCACCATCGGCGCCCGCGACCAGAAGATCACCGGCTGGAACTTCACCGGCCCCGGACCCTGGTCGGGCCTCGTCCACAAGCAGAAGAACCCGGCACCCACCCAGGACATCGTGGTGAACACCGCGGACCCGGCCAACCCGATGGTGTACGTCGTCTCCCGCACCGTCCCGTAGCGCGGCTGCCCGACCTCCCGTCACGGCGGCCCGGCCGGTCGCCGGAGCCGATTGTCAGACCCCGCCCGTAGAGTCGAAGACGTCTGATCCGACACACGGGAGGGGAGGTGGCAGGACGTATGGGTGACACGGTCGCGGTGGACGGGTCAGCGGTGGACGCGGTCTCCGTGCGACTCGCCGCCGTCTTCCTGCCCGCGCCCCTCCCGCGCGAGGGCCGGATGGCCTTCTGGGATCCCGAGGACGGGCCGCTGCCCGACGGACACACGGATCTCACCGTCGTACGACGGCACGGCGCCGGAGTGCGTCGCCGGACCGCCCCCGCGCTCGAACTGCCCCTGGCCGAGGCCCTGCCGCTCCTCGTGCGCGCCCGGCGCGACCCCGCCGCCCACCCCGCCACCGCCTGCTGGGGCGCCGCCGCCCTGCACGCGCTGCGGCTCACCGCCCGCGGCCGGCTGCTCCCCGGCCTGACCGCCACCGGCCACGACGCCTGGCGGGCCGGCCCCCTGGACCCGGACGACATCGCGCACCTGCGCGCGATCGCCGCCGCCCTGCCCCACGAGGGTCACGCGACCCCGCTGCCCGGCCCCGGCCCGCTCCGGCTGCCCGAACCGGAAGCGCTGATGCGCTCCTTCCTGGACGCCGTCGCTGACACCCTCCCGCGCACCCCGGCCGCGCCCCTCGCCTCCGGCAGGCCCTTCGCGGACCGCCGTCCGCAGCGGCTGCCCGGCGCACAGGACTGGGCCGCCGAGGTCGCCGCCGGCATGGACGCGGGCGTGCGGATCTCGCTCCGCCTCGACCTGTCGGCCTACGACCTCTTCGACGAGGGCGCCCGGGCCCGCAGCGCCGGTGCCGCGATCGTCCAGGTGCACAGCCTCGCCGACCCCACCCTCGTGGCCGACGCCGCGGCCCTGTGGTCGGGCGAGGCCGACGCGGTGTTCGGCCCCCGCGCACGCGTGGACGCCGCCCTCGCGGTGCGGCGCGCCGCCAGGGTCTGGGCGCCCCTGGACCGGCTCGCCGAGCAGGACGTGCCCGACGTACTGGCCCTGTCGGAGGAGGAGTTGGGCGATCTGCTCGGCGTCGCCGCGACCCGGCTCGCGGCGGCCGGGGTCGCCGTGCACTGGCCCCGCGACCTCGCCCAGGACCTGACCGCGGCCGCGGTGGTAAGGCCCGCGCCGGGCTCCGCCACCGACGGCACCGGCTTCTTCGAGAGCGAGGAACTCCTCCAGTTCCGCTGGCAGCTGGCGCTCGGCGGCGACCCGCTCAGCGAGGCCGAGATGGACGCGCTCGCCGAGGCCCACCGGCCCGTGGTCCGGCTGCGCGACCAGTGGGTGCTGGTCGACCCGGCGCTCGTCCGCAAGGCCCGCAAGCGCGAACTGGGCCTGCTCGACCCGGTCGACGCCCTGTCCGTCGCCCTCACCGGCAGCACGGAGGTCGACGGCGAGACGGTGGAGGCCGTACCGGTCGGAGCGCTGGCCGCGCTGCGGGACCGGCTGACGGCCGGGGTGCGGCCCGCCGAGCCGCCCCCGGGCCTGCACGCCACGCTGCGCGACTACCAACTGCGGGGCCTGGCCTGGCTGGACCTCATGACCTCCCTCGGCCTCGGCGGCTGCCTCGCCGACGACATGGGCCTCGGCAAGACGATCACGGTGATCGCCCTGCACCTGAAGCGCGCCCGCCGCGAACCGACGCTGGTGATCTGCCCGGCCTCGCTGCTCGGCAACTGGCAACGGGAGATCACCCGGTTCGCGCCCGGCGTCCCCGTCCGCCGCTTCCACGGCCCCGACCGCACCCTGGAGGACCTGGACGGCGGCTTCGTCCTCACGACGTACGGCACCATGCGCTCCACGGCGGCCAGGCTGGCCGAGCAGCGCTGGGGCATGGTCGTCGCGGACGAGGCACAGCACGTGAAGAACCCGTACTCGGCGACGGCGAAGGCGCTGCGCACCATCCCGACACCCGCGCGCGTGGCGCTGACCGGCACCCCGGTGGAGAACAACCTCTCCGAACTGTGGGCGCTGCTCGACTGGACGACCCCAGGACTGCTCGGCCCCCTGAAGTCCTTCCGCGCCCGCCACGCCCGCGCCGTCGAGAACGGCGAGGACGAGGAGGCGGTGGGGCGGCTGGCCCGGCTGGTCCGCCCCTTCCTGCTGCGCCGCAAGAAGTCGGACCCGGGCATCGTCCCGGAGCTGCCGCCCAAGACGGAGACGGACCATCCGGTCCCGCTCACCCGCGAACAGGCCTCCCTCTACGAGGCGGTGGTCCGCGAGTCGCTGCTCGCCATCGAGACGGCGGAGGGCATCGCGCGCCGGGGCCTGGTCCTGAAGCTCCTGGGCGCGCTGAAGCAGATCTGCGACCACCCCGCGCTGTATCTGAAGGAGGAGGCCAAGGCCGACCGTCTTGCGATCCGCTCCGGCAAACTCGCCCTGCTGGACGAGCTGTTGGACACGCTGCTGGCCGAGGACGGCTCGGCCCTCGTCTTCACCCAGTACGTCGGCATGGCCCGCCTCATCACCGCCCATCTGGCCGACCGCGCGGTCCCGGTGGACCTGCTGCACGGCGGCACCCCGATCCCGGAGCGCGAGCGCATGGTGGACCGCTTCCAGAGCGGTGCGACGCCGGTCCTGGTCCTGTCGCTGAAGGCCGCGGGCACGGGGCTCAACCTCACCCGCGCGGGCCATGTCGTCCATTTCGACCGCTGGTGGAACCCGGCCGTCGAGGAGCAGGCCACCGACCGGGCCTACCGCATCGGCCAGACCCAGCCGGTCCAGGTCCACCGCCTCATCACCGAGGGCACCGTCGAGGACCGCATCGCCGAGATGCTGGAGGCGAAGCGGGCCCTGGCCGACGCGATCCTCGGCTCCGGCGAGGCCGCCCTGACCGAACTGACCGACCGTGAACTGTCCGACCTGGTGTCCCTGCGGAGGACGTCATGACGGGCGGTCCGGCGGACGAGGCACGCCGGGCGCTGAGGGAGGCGCGGGAGCGCCGAGAGGCGGAGGAGCGCGGCTTCGGGCGGTCGGGGTCCGCGGACGAGGGGCTGGGGGAGCCTGTGCGGCGTGCGGCGCCGGTCGAGGGGGCCGCCGGGGAGCAGGGGGCCGCGGAGGACCCTGCCGTGTCGGGGACGGCGGAGGACATTACGGCGAACCCGACCGTTCCCGTGAGTTCTGCGGATCCGGAGCAGCAGGCCACAGCTCAGGAACCGGAGCGGCGTGAGGCACGGCCGGGTGATGCCGCCCGCGCCGCGCTGCGGGGTGCGCTCTCCGGTCGGCGCGGCGACACCGACGCCGACGGTGATCTGCGGCGCGTTGACACGGCTCATGCCGAGGCAGACCCGGCGACGCCCGCGTCGGCCGGGGGAGCGGTCCCGCCGACCGGTGCGCCAGATGAGGATGCCGACCGGCGCGGCGACGCGGCGACAACCACCCCGGGCGCCGGGGGAGGAGCCCGGCCCGCGGACCGGGTGCGTGAGGCCTTGCGGGCCGCCCGCGCCGAGGAGCGACGGAATCACACGGACGACACCGTCGGTGGGGCCCGGTCACGTCGTACGACTCCGCCCGCTCCCGCCGTCCGAGGCGGCACCGGTGGCCGTACCGCCGCGGAACGGGCGCGTGCCGTCAGGGAGTTGGCGGCCGACGCCTTTCGCATGCCCGACGACGGCGAGGAGGCCGTGGGGCGGGACACCGGCTCCACCGCCGGGCGACCGCCGTGGAGCGCGAGTGTCGACGAGGCGGCGGACCAGGGGAGTTCGGCCGAGCGGGACCCCGCTCCCGTCCGCACCTCGCAGGACGCGGGCCCCGCCACCACCCTCCAGGACACCTCCCCGCCCGCCGCACCCCGTCACCCCCGCTCCATGGCCGCCCCCGGCCGGGACGGTGAACTGCGCCGTACCTTCCCGGCGTTCGCGCCCCGAGCCACCGACGGCGACGGCGGGTTCGCCGAGACCTGGTGGGGCAACGCATGGGTGGACGCCCTGGAGAGGGGCGCGCTGGACGCCAAGCGGCTGGCGCGGGGGCGCGGTTACGCGGAGCAGGGGCATGTGGACGCCATCACCGTCACGCCGGGGCTCGTCCTCGCGTACGTGCAGGGCAGCCGGCCCCGGCCTTACCGGGTGCAGGTGCGGCTGCGGACGCTCGACGACGCCGACTGGGACAGGTTCCTGGACGCCGCCGCGGAGCGGACCGGGCACATCGCGGCCCTGCTCGACAAGGAGATGCCCCACGCCCTCGCCGAGGGCGGCGTCCCGCTGCTCCCGGGACCCGGCGACCTCGAACCGCAGTGCAGCTGCCCCGACCGCGGCCACCCCTGCAAGCACGCCGCCGCCCTCTGCTACCAGACCGCCCGGCTGCTCGACGCCGACCCCTTCGTCCTGCTCCTGCTGCGCGGCCGCGGCGAGCGCGAACTGCTCGACACGCTGTCCCGGCTGAGCGCCGCCCGCGCGGCCCGCGCCGCCCAGGAGAAGGGCCCGGCACCCCTGCCCGGCGTACGCGCCACCGAGGCCCTCGCCCCCCGCCGGCTCCCGCCCCTGCCGGCCCCGCTGCCGGTGCCCCCGCACCCCGAGCAGCCCCCGGTCTACCCGGCGGCCCCGGGCGGCCCGGACCCCTTCGCACTGGACCAGTTGGCGACCGACGCCGCCGGACGCGCCCACGCGCTGCTCAGTACCGGACGCGACCCGGTCGCCGAACTGACGCTGTGGCAGGACGCGGTACGGCTCGCCGCGGCCCGCCCCGGTTCCGGCCTCACCGCCGCCACCCGCTCGCTCTACGCCTCGCTCGCCGCCGCGGCCGACCGCACCCCGGCCGACCTGGCACGCGCGGTCGCCGCCTGGCGCCAGGGCGGGTTCGAGGGCCTCGCCGTCCTGGAGGAACCCTGGGACCCCCCGGCGGGCCGCTTCGACCGCGCCCGCCCGCTCCTCCTCGCCGCCGACCTCCCGGCCTTCCGCCCCTGGCGCAACCGCCTCACCCACCCCCGCGGCCATGTCCAACTCCGGCTGGGCCGCGACGGCTTGTGGTACGCCTACGAATCCGACCCGGGCGCCGACGACTGGTGGCCCCGCGGCACCCCCGACCTCGACCCGGTCGGCGCCCTGACCGGTCTGGGCGCCTCTCCCGAGGGCTGACGCGCTTCACACAACCACCACACACAGTTCGCACAGTGACCGCCGGGGAAGGTGAGTCATGTGCCACTAAAATGCCGCGATGTCGCCTTGCGGCACAGCAACTGACCGAAAACGAACGGGGGAAGCGGCATGGCTACGGGGGGATGGGGTCCCGGCACGGGACTGCCCGGCGGCAACGCACCGGGCGGACAGGGGTGGGGCCCGCCACCCGGACCGCAGGTCAACAACCCCTACGTACCCCCGCAGACGCCGCACCCCTACCCGCCGCAGAACCCGTACCCCTACGTGCCCCCGGCCCCCGCGCCCGGCCGTGCGCCGCGCCGCCGCAGCCGTCTGTGGTTCCTCTCCGCCCCCTACCTCGTCACCGCCATCCTCCGTTCCGCGCACCGCGTCGCCACCCGGCTCTTCGTGCAGGAGGGCGACGGCCGGATCGTGGACCGCACCGTGGACCGCGTCCAGGTGGCCCGCACGGTGCTCGGCGCGGTCGCCACGGCCGCCCTGTTCCTGGCCTACGGCGCGGAGAAGGACGGCTGGGAGGATGCGGCGACCGGTGGCGTCGCCAACATGATCATCGCCCCGGTCCTGCTGATCGTCGGCGGCCCGCTGGTCATCCTCGGCTTCGTCCTCTACGCGCCCCCGCACCTGAGGCCTCATCTGCGCTCCAGGCTCCATGCCCCGTTGAAGGCGGTCGGCTGGTACCTGCTGACCGTGATCGTCCTCGTGGGAACCCTCCTGGGAGTCGGTCAGGCGGCCAAGACCGACCTGCACGGGTGGCAGGGCTTTGTGGTGGGGCTCGCCGGGCTGGCCGTGCTGGCCTGGGGCATTCCCTTCTTCCTCCTGGCGTCGCTGTACTCCGCGCGCAGCGCCTTCAACACCGCCCACGTCCATCCGATGCTGCCGCCCGTGGTGACCGTGGTGCTGGTCTGGGTGCTCGCGGTCTTCAACCTGATCGACAGCGGCATGCCGGAGGGACCGCCGGTCGTGCAGTACTGCTCCCTGCTGGGCGGCCCGCTGTCGGTGACGGTCGTCTCGCTGTGGGAGATGCACCGCATGCGGGCCCGGTACGGCGTGACCGTCCGTGGCACGGCCCCCGCCCCCGTCCTCCGGTGAAGGCGGTGTGAGGGTTCACCGGCGATGTGAGGGAGCCAGGTGTGGGGACTGGGGGCCCAGGGGCCGTGTCCTCAGAAACGGCGGCTAGCGTGGAGCGGTGAGTGAGACGCAGACCCCCGCCCTCCAGTACCGCCTCGACGGCCCGGACGACGCCCCGGTCCTCATCCTGGGCCCCTCGCTCGGCACCACGTGGCACATGTGGGACCGGCAGGTTCCCGAGCTGGCCAAGCAGTGGCGGGTCTTCCGGTTCGACCTGCCGGGGCACGGCGGCGCGCCCGCCTACCCGTCGGGCGCGGTCGGCGACCTCACCGCCCGGCTGCTCGCCACCCTCGACCGGCTCGGCATCCACCGCTTCGGCTACGCGGGCTGCGCGCTCGGCGGCGCGGTCGGCCTGGAACTGGCCCTGCGCCACCCGGAGCGGATCGCCTCGCTCGCGCTGATCGCCGCCTCGCCGAGATTCGGGACGCCCGACGAGTTCCGGCAGCGCGGTGTGATCGTGCGGACGAACGGACTCGACCCGATCGCCCGTACCTCCCCCGACCGCTGGTTCACCAGCGGGTTCGCCGCCGCGCAGCCCGCGATCACCGACTGGGCCGTGCAGATGGTCCGCACCACCGACCCGGGCTGCTACATCGCCGCCTGCGAGGCTCTCGCGGCCTTCGACATCCGGGCCGACCTCGCCCACGTCGGCGTGCCCACCCTCGTCCTCGTCGGCTCCGACGACCAGGTCACCGGCCCGGCACAGGCCCGTACGCTCGTCGCGGGCATCCCCGACGCACGGCTCGCCGTGGTACCGGGCGCCTCCCACCTCGTACCGGTGGAGCAGCCCGCGGCCGTCACCGACCTGCTGGTCCGGCACTTCTCCACGGCCTGGCAGCCCGCCTTCGACTCCAGCACCGGCCAGACGGCCATCCCGGCCGCCCCCATCAAGCCGGTCCTGGCCGCCCCGCCGCAGCAGATCTCGCCGATCGCCGAGATCGCCCCCGCCGTACCGGCGCCCGTCGTGGGCGGGGGACGGCCCGACCCGTACGACGCCGGGATCAAGGTGCGCCGCGAGGTGCTCGGCGACGCGCACGTCGACCGGGCGCTGGCACAGGCCGACGAGTTCTCCGGCGACTTCCAGGAGTTCGTCACCCGCTACGCCTGGGGCGAGATCTGGGACCGCCCCGGTCTCGACCGCCGCTCCCGCAGCTGTGTCACGCTCACTGCCCTCATCGCGGGCGGCCACCTGGAGGAGCTCGGCTTCCACGTCCGGGCCGCGCTGCGCAACGGTCTCACCCCGGTCGAGATCAAGGAGGTGCTGCTCCAGGCGGCGGTCTACTGCGGGGTGCCGGCGGCCAACAGCGCCTTCAAGGTGGCCCAGCAGGTCATCCGCGAGGAGACGACGCCCGAGGAGTGAGCGCCTCAGCCTGGCAGCGGAACCACCAGGCTGAGCCGCCCCGGGGCCCCTTCCAGGAGGCAGGATGGAAGCCATGAAGCTCACGAAGATGTCGCACGCCTGTGTCCGCCTGGAGAAGGACGGCCGCACCCTCGTCCTCGACCCCGGCGGCTTCAGCGAGGCGGACGCCGCGGTCGGCGCGGACGCGATCCTGATCACGCACGAGCACCCCGACCACTTCAACGAGGAGCGGCTGCGCGCGGCCCTCGACGCGAACCCGGCCGCCGAGATCTGGACCCTGAGGTCCGTCGCGGAGAAGATCTCCAGTGCCTTCCCGGGCCGGGTGCACACCGTCGGCCACGGCGACACCTTTACCGCGGCCGGCTTCGACGTCCAGGTCCACGGCGAACTGCACGCCGTCATCCACCCGGACATCCCGCGCATCACCAACGTCGGCTACCTCGTCGACGGCGGCCGCGTCTTCCACCCCGGCGACGCCCTCACCGTCCCCGACCACACCGTCGAGACGCTGATGCTCCCGGTCATGGCCCCCTGGAGCAAGATCTCCGAGGTGATCGACTACGTCCGCGAGGTCAAGCCGCAGCGGGCGTACGACATCCACGACGCCCTGCTCACCGACCTCGCCCGCCCCATCTACGACAACCAGATCGGCGCCCTCGGCGGCTCCGAGCATCTGCGGCTGGCGCCGGGGGAGAGCGCGTCGCTGTGAGTGTCAGTGGGGCCCGGTAGGTTGTCAGACATGCGCATCGCGACCTGGAACGTGAACTCGATCACCGCCCGCCTGCCGAGGCTCCTGGCCTGGCTGGAGAGCAGCGGCACCGACGTGCTCTGCCTCCAGGAGGCCAAGCTGGCCGAGGAGCAGTTCCCGTTCGACCAGCTGCGCGAGGCGGGCTACGAGGCGGCGGTGAACGCGACGGGCCGGTGGAACGGCGTGGCGGTGATCTCCCGCGTCGGCCTGGAGGACGTCGTCAAGGGCCTGCCCGGCGACCCCGGCTACGACGGCGCCCCCGAGCCCCGCGCCATCTCCGCGACCTGCGGCCCGGTCCGCGTCTGGTCGGTGTACGTGCCCAACGGCCGCGAGGTGGACCACCCCCACTACGCCTACAAGCTCCAGTGGTTCGAGGCACTCAAGGCCGCCGTCGCGGGCGACGCGGCGGGCAGCCGCCCCTTCGCGGTCCTGGGCGACTACAACGTGGCGCCGACCGACGACGACGTCTTCGACGTGGCCGCCTTCGAGGGCCTCACCCACGTCACCCCGGCCGAGCGCGCCGCCCTCGCCTCCCTGCGCGAGGCGGGCCTGTCCGACGTGGTCCCGCGCCCTCTCAAGTACGACCACCCCTTCACGTACTGGGACTACCGCCAGCTCGGCTTCCCCAAGAACCGCGGTATGCGCATCGACCTCGTCTACGGCAACGAGCCGTTCGCGAAGGCCGTCAGCGACGCCTACGTGGACCGTGAGGAGCGCAAGGGCAAGGGCGCGTCGGACCACGCGCCCGTCGTCGTGGACCTCGACGTCTAGGTCCTACAGCAGACCGAGGTCCACGGACCCGGCGAGCGCCGCGAGACCCGCGTCCCCCGGATGCAGATGGTCCCCGCTGTCGTACGCGGGCAGCATCCGTGCCGGGCGGTCCGGGTCACGCACCACGCCGTCGAAGTCGAGGACGCCGTCGAACACACCGGCGTCCCGGATCCAGGCGTTCACCGCGCCCCGCTCGCCGTCGACGGCGGCCGTGCAGCGCGCCTCGCCCTCGCAGGGCAGGATCGTCGCGGCCAGCATCCGCAGCCCGCGCTCATGGCCCCGGTCGGCGATCTCCCGCAGGCCCGCGATCACCTCGTCCGCCGTGGCGCCCCACCGCACGTCGTTGACGCCCTGGAAGACGACCGCGGTACGTGCCGACGTCTGCGCGAGGACGTCCCGGTCGAAGCGGTGCAGGGCGCTCACCCCGCCGGTGTCCGTGGAGACCCCGTCACCGGGATAGCGGTCGGTGACCACACGGTTCGCGGAGATCCCCTGGTTGAGCACGCCGTAGTGCGGGACCACGTCCTGCGCCAGCAGCCGTGCGGCCAGCACATCGGGCCACCGCCGGTTGGCGTCGACCGTCGACCTGTCCCCGTCCGTGATCGAGTCCCCGAGCAGCACCACGGACCCCGGCCCGCCGCCCACGTCCACCCCGGTCAGCAGCGGCCAGCTGGTCAGCACGGTGGTGTAAGCCGTCGCCGAGCCGTCGGCGGTGTGGTCGCCCGCCTCGCTGACGTACGAGCGCTGCTGCGCGAGCCGGTGCACGGGCGCCGCCGTCACCGTCCCCGGCAGATGGAAGCTCACCAGCAGATTCGTGTCCGCGGGCACCGCGAAGTCGAGCGGATCGCTGAACGCCTGCGCCCCCGCGGGCACCTCGACACCCACCGCACCCCCGAAGGCGACCGGCACCGGCACGTCCCGCGCCGCCGCACCGGCCTCCTGGACCGCCACCGTCGCGCTCCCGATCCGCACGGGCGCCGCCGCGAAGGTGTTGTCGAACCGCAGCCGCACCCGCGGCCCGCCCACCGAGGTGTGCACCACGAGCCGCAGCGTCCGCTCATGCCACGGGCCCACGGCCGGATACCCGGCGGTCGCGGTCGCCCAACTCCCGCTCCAGCCCGGGGTGGTGGCCCGCACGGACACCGCGAACACATGCAGGGCGGGCGAGTCGGGCAGCCGTACCGAGGCGACCTGGCGGCCGCGCACGAGCGGGACCGTCACGACGTACAGCCGTGCCTTCTCGGTGAGTTGACCGTCCGGCGTGTTCACATGCGGCAGCGCCACCGCCTTCGTGGCGAGCGGACCGGTGCGCCAGTCGGGGGCGGTGAGCCGGTACGAGGAGCTGCCGCCGTTCGCGTACGACACCGTGCCCGAGCCCGTCACGTCGGCGCCGCCGGTGCCCGCCACCAGGAACGCGAGCGCGTCGCCCCGGCCACCGACACGCACCGACTGCCCTGCGGCCCGCACGTTGTCCGGCGCACCCGCCGCACGGCGTGGCCAGACCAGCCGCGCCCCCTGCACGGTCGGTGTCCGGCCGGGCGTCCAGCCCGCCGCCGTGAGGTCCTGGGCCGACAGGGAGGCGCCCGCCCCGTCGAAGTCCGCCTCGCCGGGCCGGGAGTCGTCGCTGACCGCGGTGTTGTCGAACAGCTGCTCCAGCGGCAGCGGTTCCGCTCTCTCCGTTCGCCGCGGGGCGGTCGCCTGCGCCGGGCCGGCCGGTACCAGGACCGCGAACAGGGCGAGAGCGAGCGCGGACATCCGTACACCTCGGCGCACCTGGTTCCCCCGTTCAGCACCGGTCGGGACGAGACGAAAGACGCTCCGTGAAGTTAGGGAGGCGGCGGTGGCGCGTCAACGCGCCATGCGCGAACTCGGCGTGAAGTCGCCCCGAATCGACTCCCGGCGCGCGCCTGTGGTGCTGGGGCGTGTGCCAATGACACGCTGGGCATATGAAGATCCCTTTTCTGGGCAACCGGCGCAAGGAGCCAGAGGCGCACGACGCCGAGGGCATCGCCGGGCTCCTCTCCGAATGTGAGCTGCTGCGCCACCAGGCGTACCGCAGTGGTGTCCAACTCGACGACACCGTCGCCTCGTTGGAGGCGCTCGACCAGCTGGTGCCGCGGTGGCGGGACGACGCGGAGGTGCTGGAGTGGCTCGGCAACGACGCCGGGCTGTATCTCGGGACGGTGATCGTCCGGACCGTGGAGGGGGCCCGCTGGGGGATTCGCTCCGACGGGCAGCCGGTGATCCGGCTCGCCTCCGGCCGGGAGTTCGATGTCGTCGCCGACGGTCATGAGTGGGCGGCGAGCGGGGTTCCCGAACTCTCCCAGCTGTACGCCGAGGTGGCGGAGGCCTAGTGCGGGACGTAAGCAAGGCGTAAATACGGCTAATGCCCGAAAAGTGCGTGTCGTGTATTAACTCCACTCTTGTCTGGATAGTTTGCGGCAATCGCGACACAGCTGAGAGTGGGTAGGGCTGGGCATGGCCGTCGATCCGTTGATCGAGCTGCGTGACGT
Source organism: Streptomyces sp. NPDC001536 (assembly GCF_042894505.1). NCBI lineage: Bacteria > Bacillati > Actinomycetota > Actinomycetes > Kitasatosporales > Streptomycetaceae > Streptomyces > Streptomyces sp. NPDC001536. The sequence continues at coordinate 169,659 of NZ_JBIAVQ010000002.1, read as the reverse complement.
CAACAAGTACTTCGGGGCACTGCATGTCCTCCAGGACATCAACCTCACGGTCGGCAAGGGGGAGGTGGTCGTGGTCATCGGCCCGTCAGGGTCGGGAAAGTCGACACTGTGCAGGGCGATCAACCGGCTGGAGACCATCCGGTCCGGTGAGATCCGGCTGGACGGACAGCCGCTGCCGGAGGAGGGCAAGGCCCTCGCGGCGCTCCGCGCCGAGGTCGGCATGGTCTTCCAGTCCTTCAACCTCTTCGCCCACAAGACGGTCCTCCAGAACATCTCGCTGGCCCAGACCAAGGTCCGCAAGCGCAAGAAGGACGAGGCCGACAAGCGGTCCCGTCAGCTTCTCGACCGCGTGGGCCTCGCCGACCAGGCGGACAAGTACCCGGCGCAGCTCTCCGGCGGCCAGCAGCAGCGCGTGGCCATCGCCCGCGCCCTCGCCATGGAGCCCAAGGCCCTGCTGTTCGACGAGCCGACCTCGGCCCTCGACCCGGAGATGATCAACGAGGTCCTGGAGGTCATGCAGCAACTCGCCCGCGACGGCATGACCATGATCGTCGTCACCCACGAGATGGGCTTCGCCCGCTCGGCCGCCAACCGCGTGGTGTTCATGGCCGACGGCCGCATCGTCGAGGACCGCACCCCCGAGGAGTTCTTCACCAACCCGAACAGCGAGCGCGCGAAGGACTTCCTCTCCAAGATCCTCACGCATTGACCCGGGGGGAGTACGACCCATGTACCGCACCACACGTGTGTCCGGACGTCCGAGGGCCGGCGTGCACCGCGGCAGGTCCGCCGTGTCGGGCGTCGATTACGATGTGCCGTTCATCCCCGTGGTGACGGTGATCCCGCCGGGGACGCTGCTGCCGGGTGGGGATCCCCCCACGGCCCCGAGACCGTAGGGGGTGGCAGCTCACAGAGCCATACCCGCCCGGCGCCGGCCGGAGATCACTGCTCGCGCAGCGGAATCGACACGTACGACGGGTCGTTCGACGGCGAGGAGAAGGTCAGCCGCGCGCCGGACGGGTTGTGCTCGATGTAGAGCGGGTCGACCGTGTCGACGACCAGGGCGAGACGGTGCCCTGCCGGGACGTCGTAGGCCGTGGAGTACAGCTCCAGGTCGACGCCGAACGGCTTGCCGGGCGTCTGCCCGTGGAAGGTGTACGGCGCGTTGCTGACCAGCTTGCCGAGGCCGAGCGGCCCCACGTCGTACAGGTAGGCGACGAGGGTGCCGCTCTCCTTGGTGGGAGTGAGAGTGGTGTGCAACTTGGCCGTGCCGCGCACCCGTTGGGTCGTCGCGTACTTCTCCGACTGCCACACCGCCGCCCAGGTGCGCGGGAGCAGCGGGATCGAGGCGACCGGGGGCAGCTTGGCCACCTGGTCGAGGATGCTGGACAGGAAGACGACCCCGCCGTTGGCGCCCGAGTCGACGTTGGTGTGGATCGTGGTGGTGCCGGACAGGGCGAGCTTCTTGCGGGTCGCGCCGACCGACTTCCAGTCCATGTAGCCCTCGTAGCCGCCCGTGGAACGGGACTTGAGCCGGACCGGCTGCTCGCGATCGATGCCGTTGTCCTCGCCCTTGAGGTAGTGGTCGAACCAGCGCTCGGTGTCGGTCCACACGTCGTTGGGCAGCCCCAGCAGACCGGTGAGCTCGGCGGTCGCGTGGTCGCCGGGGCGGAACTCCAGTCTCTTCGGGCCGGTGAGTTTCTCGTAGAAGTCGGCGTACTGGTTGGGCGGGAAGATCGTGTCGCCCCAGGCGTTGGCCATCATGACCGCTGCGCCGTTCTTGTTCAGCTGATCCACATATGTGGCGGCCGAACGTTTCTTCCCCCATTGGAGCATGTCCTGTTCCTTGGACAGGTTGGAGGCGTAGAAGTCGTCGAAGATCTCCCGGAGTTCGGCGCTCTGGCGCCCGGTGACCAGGCTCGCGCCGTCGAGGAGGGCCGAGGCCTGGACGTGCTGGGTGCGGCCGGAGTAGATCGAGTCGATCAGGTCGGCCCAGCCGCTGAGGGCGGCGACCGCCTTGACGCGCTTGTCCTGTGCGGCGGTGAGCAGGCTGATGCCGGCGCCGTAGGAGACACCGGCCATGCCGACCTGCTGCGCGTCGGCGGGGGTGTTGGCGAGCGCCCAGTCGATGACCTTGCGGGCGTCGGCTATGTCGGGAGGGCCCGCCACTTCTATCTCCCCGCCGGACTGCCAGAAGCCGCGCACGTTGTAACTGAGCACCACATAGCCGGAGTTCGCGAGTTTCTGGGCCTGGGCGAAGTACTCGACCTGGGGCAGGCCCCAGCTCGTGGGCAGCACGAGCAGCGGGTAGCTGCGGCTGCCGTCGGCGCCGGCCGGGGTGATGACGTTCGCCTTGAGGACGGTGCCGCCCTCGCCGCTGATGTCGACGAACCGCACGCCGTTGGCCGAGGCCTGTGCGGCGGGGGCCGCGCCGAGGACCCCACCGGCGATCAGGGTCGCGGAGACGGCGCCCACGGCGGTGGTGCGCAGGGCCTTGCGATGGTGTCCCACAGGTCACTCCTCACTCGTGTAAGTGCAAAGTGACCCGACGGTAACCTCGGGCTCTTACCGTAGGTAACCCGTCGGTAAGTTACGTGGGAGTAACGATTGTTGTCATGTGAATGAATTCAGGAGGCGCGGTGGGAGTTGCGGGGAGCTGCGGGTGTCGGCAGCGGTGCCTGCGCGGCCCGGGTCACGTCCGCGACCAGCTCGGCGACGTCCGGGCCGTACGCCTGTGAGTTGACCACCTTCAGCAGCAGGACGAACGTGTTGTTCCCGTACTTGCGTGACAGCCGCTCGTGATTGCGGGCGAGGTAGCGGGTCGCCGCCTGGTTGGTGATCGCGGTCTGGCCGCTGAACAGGAAGACAGGCCGGTTCAGGCCGGGTTGCCCCGCCGTGAGCCGGGCCAGCAGCACGTACTCGGACAGGCCCTTCTCCATGCGGTAACGCTCGCTGCCGATCTGGAAGGCCAGCCGGTCCGGGCCCGGTTCCGGATCGGTGTTCACCCGCACCCCGGGCAGCATGGCGTGCATATGGGCCGCCATGCGCCGGTTGGACCCCGGACCGCCGACGCAGAACTCCGTGCGCTCCCCGAAGCCCTGCCGGGCGGTGTCCTGGGTGATCACCTCGGCGTGCGCACCGCAGTCCTTGATGAGCGCGGAGAGCTCCAGGAGCGCGAAGACGTCGTAGCGGTGCACGGCGAGGTCGGGGCTGCCGGCGTCGCGATTGACGACGAGCAGGGACTCGGAGTTGTCCGGCAGCCCGAAGAACGCCTGCTTCCTGCGGAGTTTGCGCTTCCAGAGGTAGGTGCGGGCCACCCAGCCGAGGGCGGCACTGATGCCGGCCGCGACCACGCCCAGAACGATGTTGCGCACGTCGTCATTCATGGGCGCGCATGCTAGCGGGCCGACATTGCTGGTACGTACCGGTGTTCGAAGTGTGGCGTTCTCATGTCAGGTGCCCTGAATGGGGCTGTCGGGCCCCGGGTGTTGTGGTTACGCTGCGCGGACGGTCCCGGCCTGGAGGTACGCATGCGTCGCCCTGTCGCGCGGAAACTGTCGGTACTGGCGGTCTCGGCCGCCGTGGTTTCGGTGGGGGCGACGGCGCCGCCATCTGCTTCCCCACCCCAGAAGGTCCCCGTGGCCGTCGGATACGGCGGCGCGGTCGCCAGCGTCGACCTCGACGCCTCCTCGGCCGGTATCGAGGTGCTGAAGAAGGGCGGCAACGCGGTCGACGCCGCCGTCGCCACGGCCGCCGCGCTCGGGGTCACCGAGCCCTACTCCTCCGGCATCGGCGGGGGCGGCTACTTCGTCTACTACGACGCCAAGTCCCGCAAGGTGCACACCATCGACGGGCGGGAGACCGCGCCGCTGACCGCCGACGAGAATCTGTTCGTCGAGAACGGCAAGGCCATCCCGTTCGCCGACGCCGTCAGCAGCGGGCTGGCCGTCGGTACGCCGGGCACGCCCGCCACCTGGGCGACGGCCCTCGACAAGTGGGGCAGCAAAGGACTCGGCACGGTCCTGAAGCCCGCCGAGCGGATCGCCCGCGACGGATTCACCGTCGACGGCACCTTCCGCTCGCAGACCGCACTCAACGAGACCCGGTTCCGCTACTTCCCGGACACCGCGAAGCTGTTCCTGCCCGGCGGACAGCTCCCGGTCGTCGGCTCCACCTTCAAGAACCCCGATCTCGCCCGTACATACGAGGAGTTGGGCAAGAAGGGCGTCGGCGCCCTCTACCGCGGCGGCCTCGGCGACGAGATCGTCGACACCGTGAACGACCCGCCCGTGGACCCGGCCTCCGGCTGGAACGCCCGCCCCGGCGACCTGTCGGAGAAGGACCTCGCGGCCTACCGGGCGAAGCTCCAGGCGCCCACCAAGACCTCGTACCGCGGACTCGGCGTCTACTCCATCGCACCCTCCTCCTCCGGCGGCACGACGGTCGGTGAAGCCCTCAACATCCTTGAGAACACCGACCTTTCGAAGGCGAGCGACGTCCAGTACCTGCACCGGTACATCGAGGCCAGTCGGATCGCGTTCGCGGACCGGGGGCGCTGGGTCGGCGACCCGGCCTTCGAAGACGTACCGACGAAGGGGCTGCTGTCGCAGGAGTACGCCGACTCGCGTGCCGCCCTCATCAAGGACGACGCCGTCCTCACCAGCCCCGTCGCTCCCGGTGACCCGCGCAACCCCGGCTCCACCGGTACGGCGGCGCCGACGACGTACGAAGGCGAGAACACCACGCATCTCACGGTCGCCGACAAGTGGGGGAACGTCGTCTCCTACACGCTGACCATCGAGCAGACCGGCGGCAGCGGGATCACCGTGCCCGGGCGTGGGTTCATCCTCAACAACGAGCTGACGGACTTCTCCTTCGTGCCCGCGAACCCGGCCGTGCACGACCCGAACCTGCCGGGTCCGGGCAAGCGGCCGCGGTCCTCGATCTCGCCGACGATCGTGCTCGACCAGCACAACAAGCCCGTGGTGGCGCTCGGTTCGCCCGGTGGGGCGACCATCATCACCACCGTGTTGCAGACGCTGACGCGGTTCGCGGACCGGGGCGTGCCGCTCGTCGACGCGATCGCCGCGCCGCGGGTGAGCCAGCGCAATGCCGCGCAGACGGAGATGGAGCCCGCGCTGTTCAACGACACGAGCCCGGGCAGCCTGAGGTCCCAACTGGAGTCCATCGGGCACTCGTTCAGGCTGAACGCCGAGATCGGGGCGGCCACGGGCGTACAGCGGCTGCCCAATGGGAAGTGGCTCGCGGCCGCCGAGACGGTACGTCGGGGTGGTGGCTCGGCGCAGGTGGTGTACCCGGCGCGGTAGTCACAACTCGGGGGTGGGCATCTCCTCTTCCGTACGGAACTCGAGATGCCCGCCCTCCACGTCCACCCGCACCCGGCCGCCTTCCTGCACGCGGCTGTCCAGGAGCAGTCGGGACAGCTCGTTGTCGACCTCCCGCTGGATCGTGCGGCGCAGCGGGCGGGCGCCGTACTCCGGCTGGTAGCCGCGTTTGGCCAGCCAGTCGACCGCCGCGTCCGTGAAGTCGACCGTGATGCCCTGGGCGTGGAGCATACGGCGGGTCCGGTCCAGGAGCAGGTTGGTGATCCGGCGGAGCTGCTCCTCCGTGAGCTGGCGGAAGACCACGATCTCGTCGATGCGGTTGAGGAACTCCGGGCGGAAGTGTTCCCGCAGAGGCCGCAGGATCTGTTCGCGGCGGGCCTCCTCGTCGGCGTCGGCGCCGCCCGGCCCGAAGCCGATGCCGGCGCCGCGGCGGGTGATCGCCTCGGAGCCGAGGTTGCTCGTCATCACCACGACCGTGTTGGTGAAGTCGACCGTGCGGCCCTGGGAGTCGGTGAGGCGGCCGTCGTCGAGGACCTGGAGAAGGACGTTGAAGACGTCCGGGTGCGCCTTCTCGACCTCGTCCAGCAGCAGGAGCGAGTACGGGTGCCGACGGACGACCTCGGTGAGCTGCCCGGCCTCCTCGTGGCCCACGTATCCGGGCGGGGCTCCGACGAGCCGGCTGACGGTGTGGCGTTCCTGGTACTCGCTCATGTCCAGGCGGACCATGCGCTCCTCGCTGCCGAACAGCGCCTCGGCGAGGGCGCGGGCCAGCTCGGTCTTGCCCACGCCGGTCGGGCCGAGGAAGAGGAAGCTGCCGATGGGGCGGTCGGGGCTGGCGAGCCCGGCACGGGAGCGCATGACGGCCTCGGCGACCACGCTCACCGCCTCCTCCTGACCGACCACGCGCTGGTGGAGGTGCTCCTCCAGGCCGAGCAGCCGTTCCTTCTCCTCCTGGGTGAGGCTGGCGACCGGGATGCCCGTCTGCCGCGACACGACCTCGGCGATCGCCTCCGCGGTGACCTCCAGGTTCTGCCCCTCGTCGGCCTCGTCGTGCCCGGTGGCCTCGCCGATGCGCTGCTTCAACTCCGTGATGCGGTCGCGCAGTTGCATGGCCCGCTCATAACTCTCGTCGGCCACCGCCTGGTCCTTGTCCCGGGCCAGCTGCTCGACCTCGCGCTCCAGGGCCCGCACGTCGGTGCCCTTGGTGCGGGCGCGCAGCCGCACCCGGGCGCCGGCCTGGTCGATCAGGTCGATGGCCTTGTCGGGCAGACGGCGGTCGGTGAGATAGCGGTCGGAGAGCTCCACGGCGGCCACCAGCGCCTCGTCCGCGTAGCGCACCTGGTGGTGGGCCTCGTAGCGGTCGCTCAGGCCGCGCAGGATCTCCAGGGCGTCCGCGACGGACGGCTCCGGCACCAGGATCGGCTGGAAGCGGCGGGCCAGCGCCGCGTCCTTCTCGATCCGGCGGAACTCCTCCAGGGTGGTCGCGCCGACGATGTGCAGCTCACCGCGGGCCAGGGCGGGCTTGAGGATGTTGCCGGCGTCCATCGACGCGGCCTCGCCGCCACCGCCCGCGCCGACGACAGTGTGCAGTTCGTCGATGAAGACGATCAACTGGTCCGAGTGGGCACGGATTTCCCCCACGATGTTGGTGAGCCGCTCCTCGAAGTCGCCCCGGTAGCGGGTGCCCGCGACCACCGCCGTCAGATCCAGGGCGACCACGCGCCGCCCGATCAGCACGTCCGGCACATCGCTCTCGGAGATCCGCTGGGCGAGCCCCTCCACGATGGCGGTCTTGCCGACGCCCGCGTCACCGATCAGCACCGGGTTGTTCTTGCCGCGCCGGGAGAGCACCTCGATGGTCTGCTCGATCTCCTCGTCGCGGCCGATCACCGGGTCGATACGACCCTGCCGGGCCAGCTCGGTGAGGTCGCGGCTGTACTTGTCGAGGGTCGGGGTGCCGGTGGTGCGCGGCGCCTCGGGGTGTGGCTGCCCGCCGTCCGACGACGTCTCGGGCGGCAGGGGCGAGGGGGCGAAATGGGCCGAGTTGAGGATGTGCCCGGCCGCCGAGTCCGGGTTGGCGGCCAGCGCGCTGAGGACGTGCTCGGGGCCGATGTAGCCGGTGCCGCGCGCCCTGGCGAGGTCGTGCGCGTCCAGCAGGGCGCGCTTGGCGGCCGGGGTCAGCGAGAGCGAGGTCGGTGGCGGGACCTCACCCGGCGGGTGCTGCACCGGTCCGGAGCGCTCGTCGATCTCCTCGGCGAGTTCGTCGGGATCGGCTCCGGCACGGCTGAGCAGGGACCGGGTCGGCTCGGCGGACAGCGCCGCCCGCAGCAGATGCTGGGTGTCCAGGTCCCGGCTGCCGTGCTCGGCGGCGTACTGGGCGGCTCCCCGGACCAGCTCCCGGGCGGGCTGGCTCAGCAGCCGGCCGATGTTGATCTGCCGGGGTCCGGGCCGGGGTCCGCCGAAGAAGCGGGCGAGGAACTCGCCGAAGGGGTCGTAGCCTTCCGATCCATTGAAGCCGCTGGTCATGGCCGTTCCCATCCGGCATCCCCGCAGGGCCCGGGGACGCCCTCGCCGATCGACGTGCCGGGGTCGGGTAACCCGCGTGGAAGCCGGTTACACCTCTGGCCCGTCCTCGCCCGGGCGACCCACCTGTGCCGCGGGCCAGGTGTACTCGACCTCGTCCACCACGATGTCCGGGGCCAGCCGCAGCGGGCGCTCGGCCGTGCGCAGGCCGCCTTGGCGCTCGTAGAACACGATCGCACGATCGTTGCCCCGCAGCACCTCCAGGAAGACGTCCCGGCCCGGGTGCGTGGCGGCCGCCCACGCGAGGCCGCGACGCAGCAGGCTCCGGCCGAGGCCGGTGCCGACGCGGTCCGGGCGCACATGCAGGTTGTCGACGTGCACACGGCCGTCCGCCGCGGTGCACAGATACACGAAACCGTGCAGCTCACCGCCCTCGTCGGCGATCAGCAGCAGCCGGTCCGTGTCACCCTCGGCGAGCCCGGCCGTCCGCCCCCGCCACGTCTCCCGGTGCTCCTCGGCCACCGGACCGTGCAGATAGGCGGCGGGCAGGAGAGCGGCGTACGCGCTGCGCCAGCTGGCCGTGTGGAGGGCGGCGATACGGTCGGCGTCGGCGGTGGTGCCCCGTGCGATCAGCATGGGGCAGGGTAACTCCGGGGCGGGGCAAGGGTGTACGGGCTGCGAGGGTCGCGGGTTCGCACGGGCTGTGGACGTCCGCGGCCAGTCGGCCCGTACGTCGTGGGGGGCGGGGCCGTGAGGTCGTACGCCGTCGGGGGCGGGGCACGGTGACCTGTACGCCCCCGCGGATCCGCCGCCCGCAGATCCGCCGCCCGCAGATCCGCCGCCCCTCAGTCCGCCGCCCCTCAGTCCGCGCGCGCCGTCAGCACGCGCGGTCCCGCTTCCGTGATCGCCACCGTGTGCTCGGCGTGTGCCGCGCGTGAACCGTCGTTGGTGCGCAGGGTCCAGCCGTCCGCGTCCGCGTGGTAGCCGTCCGTGCCGCCGCCGATGAGCATCGGCTCGATCGCCAGGACCATGCCGTGGCGCAGCTTCATGCCGCGGCCGGGGCGGCCTTCGTTGGGCACCCCCGGGTCCTCGTGCATCCGGCGGCCGATGCCGTGGCCGCCGAAGCCGTCCGGGATGCCGTACCCGCCCTCGCGGCACACCGTGCCGATCGCGTGCGCGATGTCGCCGATGCGGTTGCCGACGACGGCGGCCGCGATACCGGCGGCCAGCGCCCGCTCCGCCGTCTCGATCAGGCGTACGTCGGCCGGGCGCGGGGTGCCGACCGTGAAACTGATCGCCGAGTCGCCGACCCAGCCGCCCAGTTCGGCGCCGAAGTCCATCGAGACCAGGTCGCCGTCGCGCAGCTTGTAGCGGGTCGGGATGCCGTGCACGATCGCGTCGTTCACGGAGGCGCACAGCACGGCGGGGAACGCGGTCGGCGCGAAGGAGGGCCGGTAGCCGAGGAAGGGCGAGGTCGCGCCGGCCTCGCGCAGCACGTCGTGCGCCACCTCGTCCAGCTCCAGCAGGGAGACACCCACGTCGGAGGCCTTGCGCACGGCCGTGAGGGCACGCCCCACGACCTGGCCGGCCTCGTACATGGCGTCGATCGATGTGTCCGTCTTCAGCTCCACCATGCCAATTACTATACCGGTATTAGAATGGTGTCATGGTGCGCACCCCACTGACCCCACAAGAGCGTGAACGCGGCGAGCGGCTCGGCCGGTTTCTGCGCGAGGCCCGCGGCGGCCGCAGCATGGCCGACGTCGCGGCGCGCGCGGGCATCTCCGCGGAGACGCTGCGGAAGATCGAGACCGGCCGGGCGCCCACGCCCGCCTTCTTCACGGTCGCGGCCCTGGCGGGAGTGCTGGGGCTGTCCATGGACGACCTCGTGGTGAGGTGTGTGCTGGTGCCTGTCTGACGACGGCGGGCGCACAGCGTCGGATCGTCCCGCCGGGGATCTTTGCGCCCGGTTCGAAAAGCCTCCGTAGCCGCGCCGTAACACAACTGGTGTTTTCTACGGACCGGAGTACTCCGGTCTGGCGGGAGTTGTGCGATGGCAGTGGAACAACTCCCGGGTCGGGTGCGGGAGTTCGCGAACTACCTGAACGGTCTGCTGGCGCGCCTGGACCAGGGCGGCGGCTGGTGCGCGGTGTTCTGGCAGCGCGACCCTGACGGCATGCGGGCCTGTCTCGAGGGGCTCGAAGTGCCGCCCTGGGACGTGGTGGAGGCACTGCTGCAGGATCTGGCCACCGAGTACGGCCCGGGCGCCGCGACCGCCGAGGCCGAACAGGCCCGGGCCCTGCACGCCGCGGCGCTGTCCGCGTTCGACGCCCGGCCCGGCGGCCGCGACGCCCTCGGCGACCGGCTCGACGTCATGCTCCGCGAACAGCGCTACGCCGCCGAACGCCAGGCGCAGCTGGGCCGTTCGCTGGCCGCCGCCACCTCCCAGGAACAGGCCGACGCCCTCCGCCTCGACCTCGCCTGGGCCCGTGACGACCACGAACGGGCGACCGTCCGGTGCGCGGAACTCCGTTCCCGGATACAGCAGTTGGACCACCGCTCGGCACAAGGCCAGGCCCACGCGATCCGCCGCGGACGCATCGGCGGGGTGTTCCGTATCGAGACCGAGTACGGCCCGGGCGACGCGGATGACGCCGACCAGCGGGGCGACCGGATCCCGGACATGCCGCAGCAGCGTGAGGCGGCTACGGCCGCGGAGGCGGCGGGCTGGCGCGAGGACACGCGGTGGGAGGGCGTCGGCTCGCACGACACTCCGGCCGTCTCCGATGGACCCGGGTGGGCAGCGACGCGCGACGAGGCCGGTCCAGGGCGCCCCGCCGCGGATGAGTACGAGGACACCGGCACCGTCGACGTGCCGCCATCCCCCGACCCCGAACCCACCCCCAAGCAGCGCAAACGCCGGCGTGGCAGCGCCCGCTTCGCCGGGATCGTCGAGGAGGAGACGGCCCCCGTCGTCGTACCGCCCACCGCCGTGCCCACCCTGCCCGCGCCCGCCGCCCGAACCCGCCGTACTCCGCGCGGCGCCCGGTTCGCCGGGGCCGCCGACGAGCCCGAGGCGCGGCCGGAGCCGCAGGCCGAGCCGGTGGACGAGGGGGCCGGGCGGGAGGTCGTGGAGACGGTCGAGACGCTGGTGCGGCTGCGCGCGGAGGGGCGCAGCGGCGAGGCCCACGCGCTGCTCGTCGAGGCCGCCTACTGGCCCGCGGCCCGTTTCCCGCGGCTCGCCGGCGAGCTCCAGCGTGCCGGGCTCGGGCACGACTGGGCGACCCTGCTGTGGGAGGCCGCCTCGCTGCCCGCCGAGCGGCTGGTCGCCGCGGCGGACGCGCTGGTCGAGGCCGGGCGCGGCGGTGACGGGGAGCAGATCCTGCGGCAGGGCGTGGCCCGGCCCGCCGAGGAGATCGGCGCCGCCGTGCTGGGCCTGGTCGCCGAGGGCCGCCGCCGTGAGACGCGTGCGCTGCTCGACGCCTACGTCCGGGTCCGCACCCCCGAGGAAGCGGCCCGCAGCGCCGCCCCCGGCCCGCAGACCCTCGTGCCGCTGCTGCTGGAGGCCGCCCGGGGCGTCTCGGAGGAGCGTCACTGGGACCTCGTCCACGCGCTGAGGGTCGCCGGTTTCACCGCCTGACGGGCCCGGCCGATCACCCACGAGAGTGTGAAACGTGATCGACTCCGCGGGTTAACGACGATGGTCTTGGCAAGGCTCCCGGAGAGGCTTACTTTCGACCCTCTACGGCCTGCATCTACGGGCGTAGAGGCTCTGAGGTCCCGTCGAAGGAGCAGCTCATGGCCAACGTCGTACGTGCCGCTCTGGTCCAGGCCACCTGGACCGGCGACACCGAGTCCATGGTGGCGAAACACGAGGAGCACGCCCGGGAGGCGGCCCGGCAGGGCGCGAGGATCATCGGGTTCCAGGAAGTGTTCAACGCCCCCTACTTCTGTCAGGTCCAGGAGCCGGAGCACTACCGCTGGGCCGAGCCCGTGCCCGACGGACCGACCGTGGTTCGTATGCAGGAGCTCGCCCGCGAGACCGGCATGGTCATCGTCGTGCCGGTCTTCGAGGTCGAGCAGTCCGGCTTCTACTACAACACCGCGGCCGTGATCGACGCCGACGGCACCTTCCTCGGCAAGTACCGCAAGCACCACATCCCCCAGGTCAAGGGCTTCTGGGAGAAGTACTACTTCAAGCCGGGCAATGTCGGCTGGCCCGTCTTCGACACCGCCGTAGGCAAGGTCGGCGTCTACATCTGCTACGACCGGCACTTCCCGGAGGGCTGGCGGCAACTCGGCCTCAACGGCGCCCAGTTGGTCTACAACCCGTCGGCCACCCACCGCGGGCTCTCCTCCTACCTCTGGCGCCTGGAACAGCCCGCCGCGGCCGTCGCCAACGAGTACTACGTCGCCGCGATCAACCGGGTCGGCGTCGAGGAGTACGGCGACAACGACTTCTACGGCACCTCCTACTTCGTGGACCCGCGCGGCCAGTTCGTGGGGGACACCGCCAGCGACAAGGAGGAGGAACTGCTCGTCCGGGACCTCGACTTCGACCTCATCGAAGAGGTACGGCAGCAGTGGGCCTTCTACCGGGACCGACGGCCCGACGCCTACGAAGGGCTGGTGCAGCCGTGACCGACAAGGACCTGCTGGGCCGCCACCGGGCCGTCCTGCCCGACTGGCTCGCCCTCTACTACCAGGACCCGCTGGAGATCACCCACGGCGAGGGCCGCCACGTCTGGGACGCCGAGGGCAACAAGTACCTCGACTTCTTCGGCGGCATCCTGACCACGATGACCGCGCACGCGCTGCCCGAGGTCACCAAGGCGGTGAGCGAACAGGCCGGGAGGATCATCCACTCGTCCACGCTCTACCTCAACCGGCCCATGGTGGAACTGGCCGAGAGGATCAGCCAGTTGTCCGGCATCCCGGACGCCCGTGTCTTCTTCACCACCTCCGGCACCGAGGCCAACGACACCGCCCTGATGCTCGCGACGACGTACCGCCGCAGCAACACGATCCTGGCGATGCGCAACAGCTACCACGGCCGCTCCTTCAGCGCCGTCGGCATCACCGGCAACCGCGGCTGGTCCCCGACCTCGCTCTCCCCGCTCCAGACGCTGTACGTCCACGGAGGCGTACGGACGCGCGGCCCGTACGCCTCCCTCAGCGACGACGAGTTCATCGCGGCCTGCGTCGACGACCTGACCGACCTGCTCGGCCACACCCGCCCGCCCGCCGCCCTGATCGCCGAGCCCATCCAGGGCGTCGGCGGCTTCACCTCACCGCCGGACGGTCTGTACGCGGCCTTCCGCGAGGTGCTCGCCGAGCGCGGCATCCTGTGGATCGCCGACGAGGTGCAGACCGGCTGGGGCCGCACCGGAGACCACTTCTGGGGCTGGCAGGCACACGGCCGGAACGGCCCGCCCGACATCCTCACCTTCGCCAAGGGCATCGGCAACGGCATGTCCATCGGCGGGGTCGTGGCCCGCGCCGAGATCATGAACTGCCTGGACGCCAACAGCATCTCCACCTTCGGCGGCACCCAGGTCACCATGGCGGCCGGCCTCGCCAACCTGTCGTACCTCCTGGAACACGACCTCCAGGGCAACGCCCGGCGCGTCGGCGGGCTGCTCATCGAGCGGCTGCGGGCCGTCGCCGCGCAGACTCCCGGCGTACGGGAAGTGCGCGGGCGCGGGCTGATGATCGGCATCGAGCTCGTCAAGCCCGGCACCGACCAGGCCGACCCGGACGCGGCGAGCGCCGTCCTGGAGGCGGCCCGCGAGGGCGGGCTGCTGCTCGGCAAGGGCGGCGGCCACAACACCAGCGCGCTGCGGGTCGCACCGCCCCTGTCCCTGACCGTCGCGGAGGCCGAGGAGGGCGCCGCGATCCTCGAGAACGCTCTGAGGAGCATCCACTAGCACCACGCTCAGCAAGGGAAACACCGTCATGACCACCACCTTGGACCACCTGGAACCGGCCCTGTCCGTCCGCCAGGTCCTCACCCTGGAACGGGTCCTCGCCGGGGAGCCCGAGGTGGTGGCCGGCGCGGCCCAGCTCGACCGGGCCGTGCGCTGGGTGCATGTCGCCGAGGCGCCCGACGTCGGCGTCATGCTCACCGGCGGGGAGATGGTCCTCACCACCGGGGTGCTGCTCGCGGGCGACGAGGGGGCGCAGGCCGAGTACATCCAGTCCCTGCACCGTGCGGAGGCGGCCGCGGTCGTGCTGGGCCTGGGGCGGGCGTTCCCGGCCCCGCCGGACGTGATGCGGCGGGCGGCCGAGCGGTGCGGGCTGCCCATGGTCGTCCTCCACCGGCCCTTCCCCTTCGCGGTGTTGACGGAGGAGGTGCAGTCCCGGCTGGTACGGCGGAAGTTCGCCGCCGTCAGCCTCTCCGAGGCCGTACGCACCAGTCTCACCGGACTCATCACGGCCGGGGCCCCGCTGCAACGGCTGCTCGACGACGTCGCCCGGCACAGCGCCTGCCCGGTCGTCGTCACCAACCTCGCCCACCGCGTCCTCGCCACGGCGGGGGAGCGGCCGGCCGTGGACGATGTGCTGCGGGACTGGGAGCGCATCGCCCGGCAGGCCGGCGGCAGCGAGGGGGACGGCTGGATCAGGGCCGAGCTGGGCGGGCGCGGGGAGCGGTGGGGACAGATCCTGCTGTGCGGATACCGCGGGGACACCGCCACCGGGCGGCTGCTCGCCGACCGGGCCGCCGAGGCGCTCGTGCTGCACCGCATGCTCGCCGGGAACTCCGCCCACACCTGGGAGGAGCAGTCCGCGCAGAGCCTGCTGACCGACCTGGTCAGCGGGGTCGTACCGGCCAGGCAGCTGCTGCCGCGGGCGCGGGCGGCCGGACTGCCCGTCAACCGGCGCACCTTCGTGCCGCTGGTCGTACGGGACGGCGATCCGGCCGAACTCGACCGCGTGCTACGGCTGTTGGGGCTGTCCGGGATCGTCGCCGAACTCGCTGACGGGGCGACCGCCGTGCTGCTGAGTCTGGCCCGGGACCAGGACGCCTCGGTGCTGACGGCGAACTTCGCGGCCCGGCTGCCGCAGACGGTGGTGGCGGCCGCCGATCCTCGTACGGCGTGGGACGACGTTCCCGCCGGGATGCGCGAGGCCCAGCATGTCGCGGACGCCGTCGCCTCCGGAGCGCTCGACCTCCCGGCCGTCGTCCGCCTCAAGGACGTTCATCTGCGCGGTCTGATACGGCTGTTGCGCGACGATCCGCAGGTGCAGTCCTTCGCGGAGCGGGAACTGGACGGGCTGCTGTGCGACTCGGGCACCGGGGAGGGGCTGCTCGCCGTCCTTCGGACGTATCTCGCCACCGGCCGCAACAAGTCCCGCACCGCCCAGCTCCACCACGTCTCCCGGCCCGCGCTGTATCGCCGGCTGGAAGCGATACAGGGGCGGCTCGGCGTGGACCTGGATGACTTCGAGCAGGCCGCCTCGGTGCACATCGCGCTCCTCGCGCACGACGCGCAACAGGGCTGAAACATGCCACGACCTGGGAAAACGGCGGTGAAACATGGGCCCACGAGAGGGTGACACCGTGGCACGCCGAACGTCCTCAGACGTGACACCGTGCAACTCAAAGCCTGCTTTCGGACTTCCTAGCCTTCTCGCACACCGAGCGACCGGAGGTCCCGATGAGCCGAGTGATTCGCGCCGCCCTGTTCCAGACCGCGTGGACGGGCGACAAGGAATCGATGATCCAGGTACACGAGCAGGCGGCCCGCGACGCGGCCGCGCAGGGTGCTCAGGTCCTGTGCTTCCAGGAGCTGTTCTACGGGCCCTACTTCTGCCAGGTCCAGGACAAGGCGTTCTACGAGTACGCCGAGCAGATCCCCGACGGGCCGATCGTCAAGCGATTCCAGGCGCTGGCCAAGGAGTTGGGCATCGTCCTGATCCTGCCGATGTACGAGGAGGAGCAGCCCGGCGTCCTCTACAACACCGCCGCCGTGATCGACGCGGACGGCTCGTACCTCGGCAAGTACCGCAAGCACCACATCCCCCAAGTGCCGGGATTCTGGGAGAAGTTCTACTTCCGCCCCGGCAACCTGGGATGGCCGGTCTTCGACACCAAGGTCGGAAAGATCGGCGTGTACATCTGCTACGACCGCCACTTCCCGGAGGGATGGCGGGCGTTGGGCCTCGCCGGTGCCGAGATCGTCTTCAACCCGTCGGCCACCTCGCGCGGTCTGTCCGCCTACCTGTGGCAGCTGGAGCAGCCGGCCGCGGCCGTCGCCAACGAGTACTTCGTCGGCGCGATCAACCGGGTCGGTGTCGAGGAGCTCGGCGACAACGACTTCTACGGGACGACCTACTTCGTCGACCCGGAGGCGCAGTTCGTGGGCGAGGTGGCGTCCGACAAGGAGACCGAGCTCGTGGTCCGCGACCTCGACCTCAACAAGCTCCGCGAGGTCCGCGACCGCTGGCAGTTCTTCCGCGACCGCCGTCCCGACGCGTACTCCCCGCTGACCGCTCCCTGACCGGCGTCGCGCATTCCCGCAGGCCCGGTACACGGGGGTCGGGCCTGCGGGGCCCGAGCAGTCTTGAGCAACGTCCGTCATAAGGAGAGGGAGCATGAGTCGTACCGTCATCCGCGGTGGCCTCGTCATCACCGCGTCCGACGAGATCCACGCCGATGTCCTGATCGAGGACGGCCGTATCGCCGCCCTCGCCGCCTCCGGCACCCCGGCCGCCGAGGCCTGGAGCGCCGAGCGGACCATCGACGCCACCGGCAAGTACGTCATCCCGGGCGGCGTCGACGCCCACACCCACATGGAGCTGCCCTTCGGCGGCACCTTCGCCTCCGACACCTTCGAGACCGGCACCCGGGCGGCGGCCTGGGGCGGTACGACGACCATCGTCGACTTCGCCGTGCAGAGCGTCGGCCACTCCCTGCGCGAAGGCCTCGACGCCTGGCACGCCAAGGCCGAGGGCAACTGCGCCATCGACTACGCCTTCCACATGATCGTCTCCGATGTGAACCAGGAGACGCTCAAGGAGATGGACCTGCTGGTGGAGGAGGGCGTCACCTCCTTCAAGCAGTTCATGGCCTACCCCGGGGTCTTCTACTCCGACGACGGCCAGATCCTGCGCGCCATGCAGCGCTCCGCCGAGAACGGCGGACTGATCATGATGCACGCCGAGAACGGCATCGCGATCGACGTGCTGGTGGAGCAGGCGCTGGCGCGCGGTGAGACCGACCCGCGCTACCACGGGGAGGTGCGCAAGGCCCTCCTTGAGGCCGAGGCCACCCACCGCGCCATCAAGCTCGCCCAGGTCGCCGGAGCGCCCCTGTACGTCGTGCACGTCTCGGCCATGGAGGCAGTGGCCGAGCTGGCGCGAGCGCGCGACGAGGGCCTGAACGTCTTCGGCGAGACCTGTCCGCAGTACCTGTTCCTGTCGACGGACAACCTCGCCGAGCCCGACTTCGAGGGCTCGAAGTACGTGTGCAGCACGCCTCTTCGCCCCAAGGAGCACCAGGCCAAGCTGTGGCAGGGCCTGCGGACCAACGACCTCCAGGTCGTCTCCACCGACCACTGCCCCTTCTGCTTCGTGGGTCAGAAGGAGCTCGGGCGCGGCGACTTCTCGAAGATCCCCAACGGTCTGCCGGGTGTCGAGAACCGTATGGACCTGCTCCACCAGGCCGTCGTGGACGGGCACATCAGCCGCCGCCGCTGGATCGAGATCGCCTGCGCCACCCCGGCCCGGATGTTCGGCATGTACCCGAAGAAGGGCACCATCGCCCCGGGCGCCGACGCGGACGTCGTCATCTACGACCCGCACGCCGAGCAGATCATCTCCGCCGAGACCCACCACATGAACGTCGACTACTCGGCGTACGAGGGCAAGCGCCTCACGGGCCGCGTCGAGACGGTCCTGTCGCGCGGCGAACTCGTCATCACCGAGCGGGAGTACACCGGGCACGCAGGGCACGGCACGTACACCCCGCGCTCCACCTGTCAGTACCTCAACTAGGAGTGGCGCACATGGACTTCGGACTCGTCCTGCAGACCGACCCGCCGGCCTCGAAGGTCGTCAGCCTGATGAAGCGGGCCGAGCGCAACGGCTTCACGTACGGCTGGACCTTCGACTCCGCCGTGCTCTGGCAGGAGCCGTTCGTGATCTACAGCCAGATCCTCGCGAACACCTCCAAGCTGACGGTCGGCCCCATGGTCACCAACCCGGGCACCCGCACCTGGGAGGTCACCGCCTCCACGTTCGCCACCCTCAACGACATGTTCGGCAACCGCACGGTCTGCGGCATCGGACGCGGCGACTCCGCGATGCGCGTCGCGGGCCGCACCCCGAACACCCTGGCCCGCATCAGCGAGGCCATGAAGGTCATCAAGGCGCTCGGCTCCGGCCAGGAGGCCGACCTCGGGGGCACGGTCGTCAAGTTCCCCTGGATCAAGGAGGACGCCCAACTCCCCGTCTGGATGGCCGCGTACGGCCCCAAGGCGCTGAAGATGACCGGCGAGGAGGCCGACGGCTTCATCCTCCAGCTCGCCGACCTCTACCTCACCGAGTACATGGTCAAGGCCGTCAAGGACGCGGCCGTCGCCGCCGGGCGCGACCCGTCCGAGGTCAAGATCTGCGTCGCCGCCCCGGCGTACGTCACCGCGGACGACTCGCCCGAGGCGCTCGCCCACGCGCGGGAGCAGTGCCGCTGGTTCGGCGGGATGGTCGGCAACCACGTGGCCGACCTGGTGTCGAAGTACGGCTCCGGCGGCGGCCTGGTCCCGCAGGAGCTCACGGACTACATCAAGGCCCGCGAGGGGTACGACTACTCCCACCACGGCCGCTCCGACAACCCCGACACCGCCTTCGTACCCGACGAGATCGTCGACCGCTTCTGCATCATCGGGCCCGTCGAGAAGCACATCGAGAAGCTCAACGCCCTGCGCGAGCTGGGCGTCGACCAGTTCGCCGTCTACGACATGCACGACGCGCAGGAGACCGTCATCGACGCCTACGGCTCGACGGTGATCCCCGCCGTCAACGCCTGACCCCCGCGGTCCCGTTCCACCCGACCCCCCACACCTTGTCCCCCCTCTCCTCCCCGCCGTCCCGGGGCGGAGAGGGGTGGCGGGGCCGGAGCACCTGCCCGCTCCGGCTCCGCCCAAGGCCCCCGCACGGCCTATCCCGTCCCGCTCTCATCGATTGGCCTGCCCATGACCGACACAGTCCCCACGGGGTCGCCGATATCCCAGTCCGCCGGACCCGACGGCCGGATAGAACTCAGCCCCGGGGCCTACCCCGCCGACAGTCCCTTCGCCAACGAGGACCTGCGTCCCGTACCGGTCTCCGAGCGCAAGTGGACGACGTACAACTTCGCGGCCCTGTGGATCTCCATGGCCCACTGCATCCCCAGCTGGACCCTGGCCTCGGGCCTGGTCGCGCTCGGCATGGACTGGAAGCAGGCCGTCTTCACGATCGCCCTGGCCAACATCATCGTGCTGCTCCCGATGCTGGCCACCGGGCACGCCGGACCCAAGTACGGCATCCCCTTCCCGGTCCTGGCCCGCGCCTCCTTCGGTCTGCGCGGCGCCAACATCCCGGCACTGATCCGGGCGGCGGTGGCGTGCGGCTGGTTCGGCATCCAGACCTGGATCGGCGGCAGCGGCATCTTCGCGCTGGGCTCCAAGCTCACCGGCGGGCACTGGGAGAACGCGGGGAAGATCGCCGGCAACCCGTGGCCGCTGTGGCTGTGTTTCCTGCTCTTCTGGGCGCTCCAGATCGCGATCATCTACCGCGGCATGGACTTCCTGCGGCACTTCGAGAACTGGGCCGCGCCCGTGGTGATCGTCGGCGCGTTCGTGCTGCTGATCTGGATCGCGGTCAAGGCCGACGGGTTCGGCGCGCTGCTCGACCAGCCCTCCAAGCTGGGCTGGGGCCCGGACTTCTGGCCGGTCTTCTTCCCGTCGCTCATGGGCATGATCGGCTTCTGGGCCACGCTGTCGCTCAACATCCCCGACTTCACCCGCTTCGGCGCCAGCCAGAAGGCACAGACCTGGGGGCAGTCCCTCGGCCTGCCCACGACCATGACGTTGTTCGCGGTCCTCGCCGTGCTGGTCACCTCCGGCTCCGAGGTCGTCTACGGCGAGGCCGTCTGGGACCCGGTCGCGCTGGCCGCCAAGACGGACAACGCCTTCGGTCTGCTCTTCGCGCTGTTCATCGTCCTGATCGCCACCATCTCCGTGAACATCGCGGCGAACGTGGTCTCACCGGCGTACGACCTGGCGAACCTGGCACCGAAGCTCATCAACTTCCGTACGGGCGCGCTGATCACGGGAGTCGTCGGCATCCTGATCTTCCCGTGGAAGCTCATCTCGACGCCCGAGTTCTACATCTTCACCTGGCTCGGCGTGGTCGGCGGTCTGCTCGGCACGGTCGCGGGCATCCTCATCGCCGACTACTGGATCGTGCGCAGGACGGTTCTGCACCTGGCGGACCTGTACACGCCCGGCGGACGCTACTGGTACTCCAACGGCTGGAACTGGCGGGCGATCGCGGCCTTCGTGGTCGGTGGCCTGCTCGCGGTCGGCGGCTCGTACTCGGGGGTCGGCGCGGACGGGTCCAAGACGGGGCCGTTCCCGACCGACGGACTGGTGCCGTTCCTCAAGCCTCTGGCGGACTACGGCTGGGCCGTGGGCCTGGGCGCCTCGATGGTGCTCTACCTCGCGCTGATGCTGCCGAAGGGCAGGGAGCAGGAGGGCATCAAGGCCTGACGGGCCGTTGCCGCAACGGGAGGGCGGCCGGTTCTACCGGCCGCCCTCCAGTGCCGCCACCGCGTCCTTCGCCGCCTTGATGGCGCCCTTGTTGATGACGTCCGTGTCGGGCGCCTTCTTCGACTCGAAGTCGCTGCCGTTGTAGGTGACGATCACCAGGGCGTTGGAGGCCTGGACGATGACCGTGCCCTCGCGGGTCTGCTGCTTGTCCTCGGTGGTGACGTTCACCACCGAGTAGCCCTGGTCGCCCAGGCCCGGCACATCCCCTCCGCCGCTCTTCTCCTCGATGCGTTCCTTGTACGACTTCTGCGCCGCTTCGTCCGAGTCCGTGATCTCGAAGGACACGTCGAGCCAGCGGTAGTCGTACCCCTTGAGCGCGTTCCAGGAGCACGTGCGGCGCAGCTTCGCGTCCGTCGACGGGATCTCCTTGCCGGCCGTCTTGGCGCCCGGAACCAGAGACTTGACGGTCTTCGTGGCGATGCTGCCGCACGGCGAGGGGGAGGCGGCGTACGCCTTCGAGGCGGCCGCCGTCGCGGGGGCCGAGGCGGACTGTGTGGTGCCGCCCTTCGACGCGGAGTCGTCGTCGGTGCTCGGGGCCGGGGCGGAGGACAGCGACCAGCCCGCGGCGGCGAGCACGACGACCGGGGACAGACGCGCGGTCAGGGCGAGCGGCAGAGGAAGGGAACGCACAGGCGCACTTTCCGTGGGGGACGGTGCGGAAGGTGTCCGAACTGCGGACGGGACGCCAGTGTCACACGACTCCCTGTGGGGCGGAAGTGCCAACTCGCTCCGTACATGTGCGGTGACTGTGGCCCGGTGTTGACGCGTCGTGTGTCCCGTTATGTCCGCACGGAGTTGCGGGTGAACGCCGATTCGATCCGGTCGACCGCCAGGAACGCCCCGTACGCGACGAGGCGCACCAGACGGTGGTCCGTGTGTTCGGGACGGCGCCAGGCGGCCACGTCCTCGTCCGTGATCCGGTACGGCGCGAGGGCGGCCAGCAGCGCGAGGCGGGCCCCGGGCCGCTCACGCCGGTCGGGGAAGGGGTCGGGGGAGAGGGCCGGGTGCGCTCCGTCCCAGTCCAGCAGCACCTCCTCCACGAGGTCCTGGTCCTCGGCGTCGAGCAGGGCACCACCCGTCATGGCCGCCCTCAGCAGCGCCGCGTAGGCGGGACCCACGGCCGTGCCGCCCGCCCACGCGGGGGACTCGCCGGGGTCGGGCAGATCGAGCAGCGCGAGTGCCGCACCCGGGCGGGCCGGGCGGCGTACGGTCCGGGCCAGCGTGCGGCCGACGAGACTGCGGACCGCGCGGAACCGCTGGGCGTTGCCCGGCAGCAGGTTCTCGGTCACCAGCGCGGAGACGATCCGGTTGATGAAGTGGAAGGCGAGCGCGGTCCCGAGGTAGCCGGGGGCGTGCTCGTCCGGGAACGGATACGGCTCGGGGCCGAGGCCGCCCGGTACGCGGGTCAGCTTTCCCCACTCCAGCACGCGCGCGTGCTCCTCGTTCTCGGGCCGCTCCCCGCGCGCGAGGCGCTCGGCCAGGGCGTGGTCGCCGGTGGCGTGCAGCAGCACGGTGTGCGCGTCCACGCCGAACGGGCACCGGTTGGCGAGCGACACCCCGAGGGCGGCCAGCTCCTTGCCGGTGCGGCCGCCGGGGCCCGCGATCAGCGACTCGCGCATCAACGCCCAGGCGGGGGCGAGGAGTTCGGGGGCGGAGGACAGGACCACGAAGGTGACCGGTTCGTCGATGCCGAACTCCCGGGCGAGCTGTTCGTAGACCTCGGCGACGCGACCGGTGGCCGCCTTGGGCGGCGGTGGCTCGGTGTAGCGGAAGGGTGTGGACATGGGAAGCAGCGTGCGCCGGGTGGAGGCCCCCGGTCGTCGTACGTCCGAAGGGAGTCGAGGCTGCGCCGGCGGGGCGGGACGGGCCCTCGGCGTACTGCGAGGGGAGTAGGCGCAGAGTTGTCCACAGGGCTGACGCGGGTGTCGGCACGGCCCTCTACTGTGCGGACATGGGCGGGCACATGGTCACACACAAGGGGCTTGCCGACGCGGCGCTGGCGGTCGTGGTCGGCGCGTTGGCGATGACCACGGTCGCCTTCGACGGGGACATGGGATGGCTGGACTACGGCCTGGTGGCGGTGAGTTCGGCCGCACTCGGCTTCTACCGGGCGGCCCCACGGGCGGTGCTGGCCGTCTCGACCGCCTTCGGCGCCGCCTACGTCCTGCACGCGCAGCCCGGACTGCCGGCCGCCCTGCCCGTCCTGGCCGCCGTGCACACGGCGGCACGGGTGGGGCACCGCGGCTGGGCCCTCCTGGCGAGCGGCCTGTACCTGACGGCGTACGTGGCGACGGGCCCGGCGACCCGGGACATCGTGGAGAACGCGGCGCTGCTCGCGGGCTGGTTCCTCTTCGCCGCGGTGACAGGGCTGGCCGACCGCAACTGGCAGGCGTATCTGCGCCAGACCGAACAGCGTGCCCTGGAGGCGGAACGCACCCGTGAGGAGGCGGCGCTGCGCCGGGCCGGCGAGGAACGCCTGCGGATCGCCCGCGAGTTGCACGACTCCCTCACCCACAGCATCTCGATCGTCAAGCTCCAGGCGGGCGTCGCCGTGCACCTCGCCCGCAAACGGGGCGAGGAGATACCGCCCGCCCTGCTGGCCATCCAGGAGGCGAGCGGCGAGGCCATGCGGGAACTGCGCTCCACGCTGGAGGTGCTGCGCACCGACGAGGTCGTCGGCACGCCCGCCCTGCTGGTGGAGCGTGCGCGAGCCGCCGGACTCGCGGTGGACCTCACGGTGACGGGCGAGGAGTGCGAGCTGGGCGCGACGGTCGAGAAGGCGGTGTACCGCACGGTCCAGGAGGCGCTGACCAACGCGGCACGGCACGCCGGGCCCGCGAAGGTGCGGGTGCGGCTCGCCTACGGGGAGGGCCAGGTGACGGTGGCCGTGGAGGACGACGGGAACGCCGCCCCGGACCGGCCGTTCGCGCCGGGCATCGGCCTGACCGGCATGCGGGAGCGCGTGACGGCGCTCGGCGGGACCCTGCACGCCGCACCGCGCACCGAGGGCGGCTTCGCGGTACGGGCCGAACTGCCGGTGGGGGAGGCCGGATGATCCGGGTGGCGCTCGTCGACGACCAGGCGCTGATGCGGGCCGGCTTCCGGGCCCTGCTGGACGCCGAGGACGGCATCGAGGTGGTCGGCGAGGCGGCCGACGGGGAACAGGGCCTGGCGCTGGTGCGGGCCGAGGTGCCCGACATCGCGCTGGTCGACGTGCAGATGCCGGTGATGACGGGCATTGAAGCCACGCGCCACATCGCCGCGGACCCCGCCCTGACCGGCGTACGCGTGGTGATCCTCACCAACTACGGCCTCGACAGCTATGTCTTCGAGGCACTGCGCGCCGGCGCCAGCGGCTTCCTCCTCAAGGACACGGACCCCGCGGACCTGTTGCAGGCGATCGACGTGGTGGCGGGCGGCGAGGCGCTGCTGTCGCCGTCGGTCACCCGCACCCTGATCGGCGAGTTCGTCTCCAGACCCCCGGACCGCGCCACCGCCCCCGGCCTGGAGTGCCTCACCCCGCGCGAACGCGAGGTGACCGCCCTGGCCGCGCGGGGGCTGACCAACGAGGAGATCGCCGCGCACATGGTCATCAGCCCGTTCACGGTCAAGACGCACGTCAGCCGCGCGATGACGAAACTGGCGGCCCGGGACCGGGCCCAACTGGTGGTGTTCGCCTACGAGTCGGGGCTGGTGCGGGCACGCGAGTGAATTCCCGTTGCGTGGCACGGGCACCGATCAGCAACCTGGGCCCATGACAGAGACGACACAGCCCCGGCAGCCCGCCGTCCGCGACGAGATCCTCGCCTACTACGCACGCGGCGAGGAGGACGCCCGCCTGCGGGACGGAGGCGCTTGCGCCGGGCGGCTGGAGTTCTGGCGCACGCAGGACGTGCTGCGCCGGCTGCTGCCCCCGGCACCGGCCCGGGTGCTGGACGTCGGCGGCGGCACCGGGGTGCACGCGGAGTGGCTGGCGCGGGACGGGTACGCGGTCGAACTCGTCGACCCCGTACCGCTCCACGTGGAGCAGGCGGCGCGGATCCCCGGCGTCACCGCCCGCCTCGGCGACGCCCGGGCACTGCCCGCCGCCGACACCGCCCACGACGTGGTGCTGCTCCTCGGCCCGCTGTACCACCTGCCCGAACGCGCCGACCGGGTCAGGGCGTTGACGGAGGCCCACCGGGCGGTCCGGCCGGGCGGACTGGTGGTCGCGGCGACCATCAACCGGTTCGCGGGACTGCACGACCTGCTGAGCAAGGAGCTCTACTTCGACCCGGCACAACGCGCCCGCACCGACGCGGTCGGCGACCACGGCCGGCACGGCACCGAGGGCGGCCTGTTCACCACCGCCTACTTCGCCCGACCCGAGGAGGCCCCCGCCGAGTTCACCGACGCCGGGCTCACCGTCGACGGCCAGTACGGCCTGGAGGGCGCCGCCTGGCTGATGGGCGGCGTCGAGGACTGGCTGGACGACCCGGCACGCCGTGAGGCCGTCCTGGCGGCGAGCCGACGCATCGAGTCGGAACCGACGCTGCTGGGGATCAGCGGACATCTCCTCACGGCGGGCACACGGCCCGCATAGCTTCCTTCGTACGATCATGGGGCCGCGGCCCCCGAGCGAGGAGTCTCCCGTGTTCACCACCCGACCCACCCTCCAGGGCACCTTCGGCATGGTGTCCTCCACCCACTGGCTCGCCTCGCAGTCGGCGATGGCCGTGCTGGAGGACGGCGGCAACGCCTACGACGCTGCCGTGGCGGGGGCGTTCGTGCTGCACGTGGTCGAGCCGCACCTCAACGGGCCCGCCGGGGAGGTGCCGATCCTGCTCGCCCCCGCCGGCGGCGAGGTACGGGTGCTGTGCGGACAGGGCGTCGCCCCGGCCGGGGCCTCCGTCGCGCACTACAAGGAGCTCGGGCTGGACCTCGTCCCCGGCACGGGCCCCCTCGCGGCCGCCGTCCCCGGCGCCTTCGACGCCTGGATGCTCCTGCTCCGCGACCACGGGACCAAGCCCCTCGCCGAGGTGCTCAGGTACGCCATCGGGTACGCCGAGGACGGCCACGCGCCCGTGGAGAACGTCGGGACGACCGTCGAGACCGTGAGGGAACTGTTCGAGACCGAGTGGACCTCGTCGGCGGAGATCTATCTGCCCGGCGGACAGGCCCCCCGGCCCGGCGGGCTGTTCCGCAACCCCGCGCTGGCCGCCACCTGGAAGCGGCTGCTCGCCGAGGTCGACGCGGCGGGCGACCGGGTCGCGCAGATCGAGGCGGCGCGCGAGATCTGGCGCTCCGGGTTCATCGGCGAGGCGCTCGTACGGCAGGCGCGGCGGCCCACCATGGACACCAGCGGGGAGCGGCACACCGGCACGCTGACGGCCGACGACCTCGCCGGGTGGTCCGCGACGTACGAGACGCCGGCGACGTACGACTGGCAGGGGTGGACGCTCTGCAAGGCCGGCCCCTGGAGCCAGGGCCCGGCGCTCCTCCAGCAACTCGCGCTGCTCCCGGCCGAGCTGCCCGCGTACGGGTCCGCCGACTACGTCCACCTGCTGATCGAGGGCTGCAAGCTCGCCATGGCCGACCGGGAGGCCTGGTACGGCGACGCGGCCGAGGTACCGCTCGACGAGCTGCTCTCGGACGCGTACAACGCGCAACGGCGGGCCCTGGTCGGCGACAAGGCCTCGTACGAACTGCGGCCCGGCGAGCCCGGAGGCCGCGCGCCCCGGCTGTCCGCGCACGCGCACGTGGTCGTGACGGACGACCCCGGCTTCAGCCCCATGGGCGCGGGGGAGCCCACCGTCGCCAAGGGCCCGGACTCCCCGGTGCCCGGCGAGCCCGACGTCACCGCCGACGGCACCACCCGCGGCGACACCTGCCACCTCGACGTCGTCGACCGCTGGGGCAACATGGTCGCCGCCACCCCCAGCGGCGGCTGGCTCCAGTCCAACCCCGTCGTGCCCGAGCTGGGCTTCCCGCTCGGCACCCGGCTCCAGATGACCTGGCTGGAGGAGGGCCTGCCGAACTCGCTGACGCCGGGCCGCCGACCCCGGACCACCCTCACGCCCTCCATCGCGCTGCGCGACGGCGTGCCCGTCATGGCCTTCGGCACGCCCGGTGGGGACCAGCAGGACCAGTGGCAGCTGCACTTCTTCCTCGCGGTCGCGCTGCGGTCGGCGGTGCGCGGGGGCCTGGACCTCCAGGGCGCGATCGACGCGCCCAACTGGCACAACGACAGCTTCCCGGGGTCCTTCTACCCGCGCGGCATGCGGCCGGGCAGTGTGACGGTGGAGGCCCGCATGGAGGCCGGGGTCGTCGAGGAGCTGCGGCGGCGCGGGCATGACGTGACGGTCGGCGACGCCTGGTCGGAGGGGCGGCTGTGCGCGGTCGCCCGGGACCCGGGGACGGGGATTCTGTCGGCCGCGGCGAATCCGCGGGGGATGCAGGGGTACGCGGTGGGCCGCTGAGCCCACGTCGGTTGGCCGGGCCCACGTCGGTTTCCCGGGTCCGCGTCGGGGCCTGGGTCCGCGTCGGCGTCGCTCCCGGCCGTTGATCCCATATCCCGGTATTCAGCGTGATTCCACCCACAGTCCACCCATCGGGTGGGGATTGTCAGTGGGGCGTGCTCTTATGGAGTCATGATCGAAGACACGGAAACCATCGACGAGTTTCTCGCCCGCCACTCGGCCGACGTGGAGGAGGCCCTCCGCAAGGCCGCCGCGGCCGAGATCATGCCCCGCTTCCGCCAGCTCGCCGCGCACGAGGTCGACCAGAAGAGCGGGCCGCACGACCTGGTGACGGACGCCGACCGGCTGGCCGAGCAGCACCTCACCGAGGCGCTCGCCACCCTCCTGCCCGGCTCCGTCGTGGTCGGCGAGGAGGCGGTGCACGCCAACCCGGCCTCGTACGAGGCGATACGGGGCGACGCCCCGGTCTGGATCGTGGACCCGGTCGACGGGACACGGCAGTTCGTGCGCGGGGAGGACGGCTTCAGCACCCTGGTCTCGCTCGCCCAGGGCGGCGTGCTGCGCGCCTCGTGGATCTACGCGCCCGCCCGTGACCAACTCGCCACCGCCGTACGGGGCCAGGGCGCGTTCCTCGACGGCGAGCGGCTGTTCGCCGGACCGCCGGAGCCCGGCCGGGACCTCGAAGTGGCCACCTCTCACCCGGACTACACGACGGACGACCAGAAGCGCGCCCTGCTGGGGCTGTGGACGGACGGCATCGCCCCGCGCGCCTGCGGTTCCGCGGGTCTGGAGTATCTCGCCATCGCCCGTGGCCAGTTGGACGGCACCGCGTTCTCCTGGGAGGCGGCCTGGGATCACGCCGCGGGCCTGCTCCTCGTCGAGGAGGCGGGCGGCGCCCATCTCACCGTCACCGGCGAGCCGTTCCGCATCACCGGTGGCAACGCCCTGCCGTTCACCACGGCACGGGACGCGGCGACGGCGCGGCGGATCGCGGGATTGCTGGCGGGCGGGGTCTGAGGCACGGCTCTGCGGGTGGGTGCGGCTGGGTTCCGAGGCGCGCACCGGCGGGTGGGTTCCGTGGTGTGCGACCCACGGTGACCGCCCGGACACCGCCCGCGCTCGAGTCCCCCGCGACCCGGGACTGAAGGTGCCCCGTCATATCCTGATCCAGTGGCCACCGGCTGACGAAGGGGTCCGAAGGTGTCGTCGATGCTTGACGCATGCGTGGTGGGTGCGGGACCGAACGGACTGACCGCTGCCGTGGAGCTGGCCCGCCGCGGCTTCTCCGTGGCCCTCTTCGAGGCGCGTGACACCGTCGGCGGGGGAGCCCGCACCGAGGAACTCACGCTGCCCGGCTTCCGGCACGACCCGTGCTCCGCGGCACACCCCCTGGGCATCAACTCACCCGCGTTCCGCGCCCTTCCGCTGGAGCGTTACGGCCTTGAGTGGCTGCACGCCGACCTCCCCATGGCCCACCCCTTCACCGACGGCACCGCCGCCGTGCTGTCCCGTTCGGTCGCCGAGACGGCCGCCTCGTTCGGGCCCCGCGACGCGGGGGCGTACCGCAGGCTGGTCGAGCCGTTCCTGCCCCGATGGGACACCCTGGTGCGGGACTTCATGTCGCTGCCGCTGACCGCGCTGCCCCGCGACCCGGTGACCCTCGCCCGCTTCGGCCTCGTCGGTCTGCCCCCCTCGACCTGGCTGCTGCGCCGCTTCCGCGACGAGCGCGCCAAGGCGCTGTTCGCCGGTCTGGTCGCGCACGTCATGGCGCCCCTGTCCGGCTTCGCCACGGGCGCCATCGGCCTGGTCTTCGCGCTCGCCGCGCATGCCCGCGGCTGGCCCGTCGCCCGTGGCGGCTCCCAGTCCATCTCCGACGCGCTCGCGGCCTACCTCAAGGACCTCGGCGGCGCCATCCACACCGACTACGAGGTCAAGCGCCTCGACGACCTGCCGCCCGCCCGCGCGTACATCTTCGACACCTCGCCCACCGCGCTGGCCCGTATCGCCGGCTTCGGCCGCTACTACGACAACTACCGTTACGGTCCAGGCGTGTTCAAGGTCGACTACGCGCTCGACGGCCCGGTGCCCTGGACCGCGCCGGAGCCCCGCACCGCCGGCACCGTGCAGATCGGCGCGGACGCCGCCGAGATCGGCACCGCCCTGCGCGCGGCGTCCCGGGAGGGCAGGGCCCCCGACAAACCGTTCATGATCACCGTGCAGCCCAGCGTGGTCGACCCCACCCGGGCCCCCGAGGGCAAGCAGGTCTTCTGGGCCTACGGCCATGTCCCCAGCGGCTGGACCGGGGACCTCACCGACGCCCTGGAGCGCCAACTGGAGCGTTTCGCCCCGGGGTTCCGCGATCTGGTCCTGGCCCGCGCGACCGCGGGCCCACCCGAACTGGCCGCCCGCAACGCCAACTACGTCGGGGGCGACATCGGCTCCGGAGCGGTCAGCGGACTGCAGATCCTGCTGCGCCCCAAACTCTCCCTGTCCCCGTACGGCACCCCGCACCCGGCCGTCTTCATCTGCTCGTCCGCCACCCCGCCGGGCCCGGGAGTGCACGGCATGTCCGGGCACAACGCGGCGAAGGCGGTGTGGCGGAAGCTGCGCCAGACCTGAGGGCGCGCCGGGCACGAGGAAGGCAGACATGACCACCATCACACTCGTCCAGGGCGACATCACCGGCGAGACCGCCGACGCCATCGTCAACGCGGCGAACTCCTCCCTGCTCGGCGGCGGAGGCGTCGACGGCGCCATCCACCGCCGCGGCGGTCCGGCGATCCTGGAGGACTGCCGCAAACTCCGCGCCTCGCACCACGGCAAGGGCCTGCCGACGGGCCGCGCGGTCGCGACCACGGCAGGCGATCTGCCCGCCCGCTGGGTGATCCACACCGTGGGACCCGTGTTCAGCCGGTCCGAGGACCGCTCCGACCTGCTCGCCTCCTGCTACCGCGAATCCCTGCGCGTCGCCGACGAACTCGGCGCCCGCACCGTCGCGTTCCCCGCCATCTCCACCGGCGTATACCGCTGGCCGATGGAGGACGCGGCCCGTATCGCCGTGGAGACGGTACGAGCGGCGGAGACGAGCGTCGAGGAGGTCAGGTTCGTCCTCTTCGACGAGGCCGCGTACGGGGCGTTCGCCGCAGCGGTCGGCTGACGCGGGCGCACGTACGCGACCGGGCCGCCCGGAGATTCCGAGCGGCCCGGCGGACGCAGCCGTCACTGCATCACCGGCAGCGCCGGCACCTCCGGCAGGCCGCCGCCGAGGAGCCCGGTGACCAGTCCCAGCACCGGGGACAGCAGGCCGGTGACCGCGCTCAGCACTCCGCCGAGGTCGAGCGAGGTCAACGCGCTGATCAGACCCTGGACCGCGGACGTGAGCGAGGACAGCAGATCAGCCACGGGGTCGGCCGCCGGGGCCACGGACCGGTCGGCGGGGCTGTCCAGATTCCGCAGACGCTCCTGGACGGTGGAGTTCCAGGCCCGCAGCTCCTGCGCGTACGCGGCCGCCGCCTCCGGGTCGAGCCGGGTGCCGTCCACCTCTCCGACGTCCGCGACCGTGTCGAGGAGGGGCGCCAGTGCGTCGTCGTGGTCGAGGAGCGTGTCCGTCTCGGCGCCGGAGCGCGGAGCGGCCTCGCTGATGCTCAGACCCGGCACTGCTCGGCCCGCGTCGCCGACGGCGGCGGCGGTGCCGGCCGGTCCGAGGACCAACGCGGCACAGACCAGGGGCGGCACGAGGAGGCCGCGGGAGACTAGGGCGCGCATGGAGTTCCTTTCGACGCGCTGGAAGCTGCTGCTCTTGCGCCCACGGTGGGAACCGCCCCGACACCCCGCAACCGATCCCACCGCCCCCACCCGCGCAAGCGCTCCGCCCAGGCGACGCTGACCAGGGACTTTTTCGCAGAACGCGGCTCCTTACGGGTGTCAGCGCCACGTTCCGCCGTCAGAGGGTGCCGCTCGGCCGTACACCGCCACGGGCACCGCGAGCAGCGGCAGCGACAGCACGGCCTCGTGCCGGCGTCTGCCGGGTCACCCCGCGTGCCAGGCCGCCCCGCGCAGCGACCGCAGCGTGTCCGGGTGCACCTCGGCTGTGCCCGCCGGATCATGGAACCCCCTGCCCCGGAGAACGGGAGGTTCCTGTGGGGTCGGACTTCCCCGTCCCACGGACCCTGCTGTCCGAGGACGTCGAGACGCTGCTGGCGGGCGCGACCGCGGAGCTGGGGCGTGAGTACCGCGTGCTGCGGGAGATCGTGGAGGGTGGGGCGGCGGCCGTGGCGGTCCTCGACACCCGGCTGCGCTATGTGTACGTCAACCCCCACATGGCCCGGATCGTCGGCGTACCCGCCGAGGACCAGCTCGGACGGACCCTCGCCGAGGTCGTACCGGGGGTGGAGCGGCCGGAGGAGGTGCCGCGGGCGGTGCTGCGGGACGGCCGGCCGCGCGACGTCCTCATCGCCGGGGACATGGGCACAGGTGCGTCCCGTCGGCCGCGGGAGTGGCACAGCACGTACCACCGGCTCCAGAACGAGCGCGGCGCGGTCGTCGGACTCGTGGCCATCGGCGTGGAGGTCACCGAGCCGCGCCGCTATCTCAACGAGCTGGAACGGGCCCACGGCCGAATGGCCATGCTGCACGCGGCCACCCTGCGGATCGGCACCACGCTCGACCTGGCGACCACCTGCCAGGAACTCGTCGACTTCGTCGTACGCGACCTCGCCGACGGGGCCTCGGTCGAACTGGTCGTGGAGAACGAGCCGGTGCGCTTCCCGCGGGCCCCAGCCGCCGGGATGATGCGGATGCGGCGGGCCGCCGTGAGCGCCCGGCCGGAACTCGCGGCGCGGCTCGGCGGGCTGGCGGGCCCGGACGACGTGAACGACCACGGGCCGACGTCCCCCATGCGCCGCTGCCTGGAACGCGGGCGGCCCTTCGTGACGAGCATGCCGACCCGGGTCCGGCCGAGGGGGCCCTACGCGGAGCGGCTGGAGCGCTACCGCGCCGCCGGGATCCACTCCACGCTGGTCGTGCCCCTGCGGACCGACTCCCGCAGCGTGGGCGTCCTCGCGATGGTCCGGGCGGGCTCCTCACCCGCCTTCACCGCCGAGGACGCCGTGGTGGCGCAGGAAATCGCCGGACGCGCCTCCCACGCCATGGAACGCGCCCAGCGCTACAACCGCGAGCACACCATGGCCCTGGAACTCCAGCGGGCCCTGCTGAGCGAGCCGACCCTGCCGCACCCGGACCTGGAGACCGCCTCCCGCTATCTCCCGGCCGACGACAGCGCGGTCGTCGGCGGCGACTGGTACGACTCGCTGGCGCTTCCGCACGGCCGCAATCTGCTGGTCATCGGAGACGTCATGGGCCACGGCGTCGAGGCCGCCGTCGCCATGAGCCACTACCGCTCCATGCTGCGCGCCCTCGCCTCCTCCGGACTGCCCCTGCACGAGATGCTCGCCGCCGCCGACCGCATGGTCGCCGGGTCCGGCTTCGAACGCGTCGCCACCTGCCTGCTCGCCCTGGGCGACCCGGCCACCGACACCGTCAGCTACGCCAACGCCGGCCACCTGCCACCCCTGCGCGTCCTGCCCGACGGCCGCGTCGAACTGGTCCCGCTCCCGGCCGGCCCACCCCTGGGCACCGGCATGGGCGTCTACGAGACATCCGTCCGCCCGGGCGTCCCCGGCGGGGTGCTGCTCCTCTACACCGACGGCCTCGTGGAACGCCGAGGCGAGGACATCGACGTCTCCCTGCACCGCCTGACACAACTGCGCCTCCAGCCCGGCGGAGGCCTGGACGAGATCCTCGACGGAATCCTGGCTCACGCGGCAGCGGGCCCGACCCACGACGACGTCGCCCTGTTGGCGGCCCGGGCCCGGGTGCGCTGAGCCGACGAGCGCGGACGGTATCCGGGCCGACGGTGCGGTGCCGGGTCCGGTCTCCCCGTGCGCCCGCCGTGGGATCGCCGGGTGGTCGGCCGAGGTGCTACGGCGGTGCCGTGCCGGGTCCGTGGTCTCGCCCTGCGCCCGCCCGCCGCGGGATCGCGCTCCGCGCCGAGTGGTCGGCCGATGCTCTACGACGGTGCCGTAGCCGCCCCCGACCCGTCAGCCCCGCCGCCCGCTTACCCGCCGCCGCAATCCCCACCCCACGGCCACCGCCGGCCCGCACGCCAGCAGCAGCGCCAACGCGCCGTACCCGTACGTCAAGGTCGCCGCCACGGCCACCCCCGCGACCAGCAACGGCCCGCCCGCGTCGCCCAGTTCACGTCCCAGCTCGGCCGCGCCCATGGTCTGCCCCAGCCGTTCCTGAGGGGTCGCCGAGGCGAGGGCCGCGAAGCCGAGCGGGGTGATCAGGCCTGTGCCCGCGCCGATGAGGGCCGCGGCGAGCAGTACGCCCGTCAGGCCCGGCAGCATCGCGCAGGCCAGGCCCGCCGCCGCGAGCAGCAGCCCCACGACGAGCCCGCCGCGCGCCGTGATGCGCCCCGCGTCCAACGCCCGCCCCGCCCGCGGCTGCACGACCGCCGCGCACGCCGCCAGCACCGAGACCGCCGCACCCGTCGCCACGGTCCCGAGCCCGGCCCGCGCCCCCGACACGGGAAGGAACCCGACGCCCACCGACAGCGCGGCGGTCGCCCCCGCGAGCGCGGCCGTCGGCACCAGGAACACCGGATCGGCCAGTCGTCGCGCCAGGTCGACGACCGTCTGCCGGGCCCGGGGGAGCGGCGGTACGACGGGTACGGCGACCAGCGCCCACACCGCCACGGACGCCCCCAGCACCGCCAGCACCGTGAACAGCAGCCGCAGTCCGCCCGCCCACACCAGCACCCCGCCCAGCAGCGGACCGAGCGTGTAGCCGATGGACTTGTAGAAGCCGTAACTCCCGAACGCCCGCCCGTGCTTGGCCGCCGGATTGAGCCGGGCCACCAGCGCGGAAGCGGGGGGGGAGAACGCCGA
This sequence comes from Streptomyces sp. NPDC001536, assembly GCF_042894505.1. Classification (NCBI taxonomy): domain Bacteria; kingdom Bacillati; phylum Actinomycetota; class Actinomycetes; order Kitasatosporales; family Streptomycetaceae; genus Streptomyces; species Streptomyces sp. NPDC001536. Next base: position 135,577 of record NZ_JBIAVQ010000002.1, on the reverse strand, counting down.
GGCGGCCGCACCCTGCCCGAGCCGCGCGGCCCACAGCCAGCCCGGACTGTCGGCGAGGGCGTACAGCGCGGACGCCACGGCGAACGCCACCAGCCCGCCCAGCAGCACCGGGCGCGCCCCGATGCGGTCGGCGATCGTGCCGAACACCGGCTTCAGCAGCACCTCGGCGCCGTCGTACAGCGCGAGCAGTCCGCCCAGCACCAGCAGCGAGGTGACCGCGTCCTCCGTGTCCCCGCCGAGGTTCGCGGCGATGCCGTGCGCCCCGAACGCGGTGGTGAAACCGGCCGCGTACAGCGGCCACATCCGGCGCGCGGGCGCCTCACTCGGTGGCGTCACTGAGACCGAGACGCAGGTGCTCCACGTGGTAGACGGCCTGGTCGAGCAGCTCGGCGACATGGTGGTCGTGCAGCGCGTACACGACCGACCGGCCGCGGCGCTCACCGACGACCAGACCGAGGTTGCGCAGCAGCCGCAACTGGTGCGAACACGCCGACTGCTCCATCCCCACCTCCGCCGCCAACTCCGTCGCGGGCAAGGGGCCTTCACGCAGCCGCGCGAGGATCAGCAGCCGGGAAGGGGTCGAGAGGGCCTGGAGCGTGGTGGCGACCTTCGCGACGTTGCCCGCGTCGAGGCGTACGCGCTCGTCGTCGGTGGTGGTGACGGCTCCATGACCCATGCGGGGTATCTTACTCATCGGACATGAACAGATGAATGAGTCTTCATGTGTTCCTGTATGGTGTGGCGCGTGTCAGTGACCCTTGCCCCCAGCCGTGCCCCTTCGTCCCGCTCGACGGCCCCTCGCCGCCGCACTCGTGTCCTCGCCCTGCCGGAGGCCCGGTGGGCGCTGGGCGCGACGGTGGCGTTCCTGGTCGGCCTGCTGCTGGATACCGTGGTCGGCAGTCCGTCGTGGGTGTACGGACTTCTGTATGCGGTCGCCTATGCGGCCGGGGGCTGGGAGCCCGCGCTGGAAGGCCTGCGGGCCCTGCGCGAGAAGACCCTCGACGTCGACCTGCTGATGATCGTCGCTGCCCTCGGCGCGGCGGCCATCGGACAGGTGCTCGACGGCGCCCTGCTGATCGTCATCTTCGCCACCTCCGGCGCCCTGGAGGCCCTGGCCACGGCCCGCACCGAGGATTCGGTACGAGGCCTGCTGGACCTCGCGCCCACCACCGCGACCCGCGTCACGGACACCGGTACCGAGGAGACGGTCCCGACCGCCGAACTCGCCGTCGGGGACGTCCTGTTGATCCGCCCGGGCGAACGCATCGGCGCCGACGGCCGGGTGCTCGACGGCACGAGCGAGGCCGACCAGGCCACCATCACCGGCGAACCGCTGCCGGTGCTCAAGCGCCCTGGCGACGAGGTCTTCGCCGGCACCCTCAACGGCACCGGCGCCCTGCGCGTCCGCGTCGAACGCGACCCCGCCGACTCGGTCATCGCCCGCATCGTCACGCTGGTCGAGGAGGCGTCCCGCACCAAGGCGCCGACCCAGCTGTTCATCGAGAAGGTCGAGCAGCGGTACGCGGTGGCCGTGGTGGCCGCCACGCTCGCCGTGTTCGCCGTGCCGTTGGCCTTCGGCGCCGACCTCACGGACGCGCTGCTGCGGGCGATGACCTTCATGATCGTCGCCTCGCCGTGCGCGGTCGTGCTCGCGACGATGCCGCCCCTGCTCTCGGCCATCGCCAACGCAGGGCGGCACGGTGTGCTGGTCAAGTCGGCCGTGGCGATGGAGCGGCTGGGGGAGATCGACGTGGCCGCGCTCGACAAGACGGGGACGCTGACGGAGGGGGCGCCCGAGGTGACGGAGGTACGGCCGCTGCCGGACTCCGGGCTGGACGCGGACGGGCTGCTCGCCCTGGCCGCCGCGGCGGAACACCCCAGTGAGCATCCGTTGGCCCGGGCGATCGTGGGGGCCGCGCGGGGGAGGGGTCTGCGGATCGCTGCCGCGGAGGACTTCGTGGCCGAGCCGGGGCGCGGGGTCACGGCGGTGGTCGAGGGGCGGGTGGTGAGCGTCGGGCGGGCGGAAGCTCTTGTCGGCGGGATGGGGGAGACGGGCGACTGTATGCACTCGGCCGTCGATGGTATGCACGATCTTGGCGATCGTATGCACGCCACCGCCATCGCTGAAGCCGCGGCCGCCAGGGCCGCCGCCGGCGGCGAAACCGTCGTCCTCGTCACCCGCGACCGAACCCCCGTGGGCACCCTCGCCCTCACCGACCGCCTCCGCCCCGCCGCCCCCGCCACGACCGCCGCCCTCACCGCCCTGACCGGCACCGCCCCCGTCCTCCTCACCGGCGACAACCCGTCCGCCGCCGCCCGCGTCGCCGAGGCCACCGGTCTGACCGACGTCCGCGCGGACCTCCTGCCCGAGGACAAGGTGAACGCCGTACGCGGTATGCAGGACGCGGGCCGCAAGGTGCTGTTCGTCGGCGACGGGGTCAACGACGCGCCCGCCCTCGCCGCCGCGCACGCCGGGGTCGCGATGGGACGTGCCGGGTCCGACCTGGCGCTGGAGACGGCCGACGCGGTGGTGGTGCGCGACGAGCTGGCGGCCGTACCCGCGGTCGTACGGCTGTCCCGGGCCGCCCGTCGGCTCGTGGTGCAGAATCTCGTCATCGCGGGGACGTGCATCACCGTGCTCGTCGTGTGGGACCTCGTCGGTCATCTCCCCCTGCCGCTCGGCGTCGCAGGTCACGAGGGCTCGACCGTGCTGGTCGGGCTGAACGGGCTGCGGCTGCTGCGCGAGTCGGCGTGGCGATCCGGGGCGGCGCAGGAAGCGTGAGGTTGATGTCGGATTCTCGCCAGCCCGGGCCCGGTGACTGCACCATGCTGGTCGTATGCAGAAGGGGATGCACACCCACACCGAGCGCTGCGTGCGCGCCGTCCAGTCCAAGGACGCCCGGTTCGACGGGTGGTTCTTCACGGCGGTCCTGACGACCCGGATCTACTGCCGGCCCAGCTGTCCGGTGGTGCCGCCCAAGCCGGAGAACATGACGTTCTACCCGAGCGCGGCCGCCTGTCAGCAGGCCGGCTTCCGGGCGTGCAAGCGCTGCCGCCCGGACACCAGCCCCGGTTCCCCGGAGTGGAACCAGCGCGCCGACCTGGTCGCCCGGGCGATGCGGCTGATCGCCGACGGCATCGTCGACCGCGAGGGCGTGCCCGGGCTGGCCGCCCGGCTCGGCTACAGCACCCGGCAGATCGAACGCCAGCTGCTCGCCGAGCTCGGCGCGGGCCCGCTCGCCCTGGCCAGGGCCCAACGCGCCCAGACGGCACGGCTGTTGATCGAGACGACCCCGCTGCCGATGGCGGAGATCGCCTTCGCCGCCGGCTTCTCCTCCATCCGCACCTTCAACGACACCGTGCGCGAGGTCTTCGCCCTCTCCCCGAGCGAACTGCGTGCCCGCACCCCCCGCAGGACCGCGGGGCAGACCCCGGGCGCCCTCACCCTGCGGCTGCCGTTCCGCGCCCCCCTCAACCCCGACAACCTCTTCGGCCACCTCGCGGCGACCGCCGTACCGGGGGTGGAGGAGTGGCGGGACGGCGCGTACCGGCGCACGCTGCGACTGCCGTACGGCCACGGCATCGTGACGCTCACCCCGAACCCCGACCACATCGCCTGCCGCCTCACCCTCAGCGACCTGCGCGATCTGACCGTCGCCATCAGCCGCTGCCGTCGCATGCTCGACCTCGACGCCGATCCGGTCGCGATCGACGACCAGTTGCGCACGGACCCGGTGCTGGCCCCCCTGGTCGACAAGGCTCCGGGGCGGCGGGTGCCGCGGACGGTGGACGAAGCGGAGTTCGCCGTACGGGCGGTCCTCGGGCAGCAGGTGTCCACGGCGGCGGCCCGCACCCACGCGGCCCGTCTGGTGACCGCGCACGGCGAGCCGCTGGAGGACCCCGAGGGCGGCCTGACCCACCTCTTCCCGTCCCCCGAGGCGCTCGCCGCCCTCGACCCGGAGTCCCTGGCGATGCCCCGCACCCGGCGCACCACCTTCACCACCCTTGTCTCCCAACTCGCCGACGGCTCGCTCAACTTGGGCGTCGAGGGCGACTGGACGGAGACCCGCGCCCGGCTCCTCGCCCTTCCCGGCTTCGGCCCCTGGACCGTGGACGTCATCGCGATGCGCGCCCTCGGTGACCCCGACGCCTTCCTCCCCACCGACCTCGGCATCCGCAAGGCCGCCCAGGAGTTGGGCCTCCCGTCGACCCCGGCCGCGCTGACCGCGCGAGCGGCGGCCTGGCGGCCCTGGCGGGCGTACGCGGTCCAGTACCTGTGGGCGACCGACAGCCACCCGATCAACTTCCTCCCGGTATAAGGACGTTCCGTGAGTTCAGCGAAACAGCACACCGTGATCGACAGCCCGTACGGCCCCCTGACCCTGGTCGCCACGGACGGCACCCTCAGCGGGCTCTACATGACCGACCAGCGCCACCGTCCGCCCCAGGAGAGCTTCGGCGAGCGCGACGACCGCCCCTTCGGTGAGCCGGCCGACCAGCTGGCTGCCTATTTCGCCGGGGAGTTGAAGGACTTCACCCTCGAACTCCACCTGGACGGCACCGCGTTCCAGCGCAGCGTCTGGCAGCAGCTGCTCCGCATCCCCCACGGCGAGACCCGCACCTACGGCGACCTCGCCGACGCCCTCGGCAACCCGGGCGCCTCCCGCGCGGTCGGCCTCGCCAACGGCAAGAACCCGATCGGCATCATCGTCCCCTGCCACCGCGTCGTCGGCTCCGACGGCAGCCTCACCGGCTACGGCGGCGGCCTGGAACGCAAGCAGCGACTACTGGACTTCGAGCGGGGATCGGCGCTGTTCTGAATCGGCCGACGAGGTGAGCCCGCGCCGGGGCGGAGTCATCCTCGGGCACTGCCTCATTCCCCGCCCCGGGTGCCGATGTCACGCAGCAGTTCGGGCAGCGCGGTGCCGATGGGTTCGCGGATGACCTCGTCGGCGCGTTCGTCGTACGGCGTCGGCTCGGCGTTGACGATGATCAGCCGCGCCCCGTGGTCGGCGGCGACACCGGCGAGACCGGCGGCGGGCTGTACTTGCAGGCTGCTGCCGACGGCGATGAACACCTGGCACGCCTTGGTGATCGAGACCGCCTCGCCGAGCACCACCGGGTCCAGCCGTTCGCCGAACATCACCGTCGCGGACTTGAGGATCCCCCCGCACTCCAGGCACGCCGGATCGTCCTCGCCGGCCTCGACCCGGGCGAGGGCGTCCGCCATGGGCCCGCGCGCATGACACTTCGTACACACGAAACTCCTTGCGGAGCCATGCAGTTCGAGCACCTTGCGGGCCGGCATCCCGGCCGCCTGATGCAGCCCGTCCACGTTCTGTGTGATGACCCGCACCGGCACCCCGGCCCGCTCCAGCTCGGCCACGGCGATGTGCGCGGCGTTCGGCTCGGCCCGGAGCGTGCGGTTCTCGCGCCGCATCTGCCACGAGCGGCGCCGGATCTCCGGATCGGCCATGTAGTACTCGTACGTCACGAGCTTCTCGGCCTCGGGATCCTTGCGCCACAGCCCGTTGGGACCGCGGTAGTCGGGGATCCCGGAGTCGGTGGAGATACCTGCGCCACTGAGAAGGGCGACGAGTGGCCTGTTCATGGGCCGACAATAGGACCGTAGCCCGTCCGCGGCGAAAGAATATCGGTCCGGCGGCCGACCCCGGACCTCAGCGTCGTGGCTGTTCGGAGGTTTCCTTACCGCGATTCTTGGGCGTCTCCACCCTGAAATCCTTGGGGACCCCTCCGAGGTCGGAGGACCTCTGCAAATACCGCCCAGCCGTTCATGAAGGTTCTCGGAACCGCGATCGCGCCGGCCGCGATGAAAAGATCTTGGACGGTGATGTCGAGAACCCGCGACCCGCTCCGTCCCAGGGGTGAACGCGACCACAATGGGCCGCACCAGTACCGAGGAGAACCACCATGGCCAAGTACCTGCTCCTGAAGCACTACCGCGGAGCCCCGGCCGCCGTGAACGACGTTCCCATGGACCAATGGACGCCTCAGGAGATCTCGGCACACATGCAGTACATGCGGGACTTCGCGGACCGGCTGGAGAAGACCGGCGAGTTCGTCGACGGGCAGGCGCTCGCCCCCGAGGGCGCGTGGGTCTGCTACGACGGCGAGGGCCGCCCGCCGGTCACCGACGGACCCTTCGCCGAGACCAAGGACGTCATCGCCGGCTGGATGGTGATCGACGTCGACACCTACGAGCGCGCCGTCGAACTGGCCGGGGAGCTGTCCGCCGCTCCCGGGGCGGGCGGGAAGCCGATCCACGAGTGGCTCGAACTGCGCCCCTTCCTGGCCGCGCCCCCCACCATCGACGAGTGCCATTGATGGACGAGGCCCTGCTGAGGAGCCTCACGCCGAGCGTGCTCACCGTCCTCGTCCGCCGCGGAGCAGACTTCGCGGCGGCCGAGGACGCCGTGCAGGACGCGCTCGTCGAGGCGGTCCGCGGCTGGCCGGCCGACCCTCCGCGCGACGCGAAGGGCTGGCTGGTCACCGTGGCCTGGCGCAAGTTCCTCGACGCCACCCGCGCGGACACCGCCCGGCGCCGCCGTGAGGACCGCCTCGACGAGGAGCCGGCGCCCGGACCCGCGCCCGCGGTGGACGACACGCTCCAGCTCTACTTCCTGTGCGCCCATCCCTCGCTGACACCGTCGTCCGCGGTCGCCCTGACCCTGCGCGCCGTCGGCGGCCTGACCACCCGCCAGATCGCCCAGGCCTACCTGGTGCCCGAGGCGACCATGGCGCAGCGCATCAGCCGTGCCAAGCGCACCGTCTCCGGCGTACGGCTGGACCGGCACGGGGACGTGGCCACCGTGCTGCGCGTCCTCTACCTGGTCTTCAACGAGGGCTACTCCGGCGACCTCGACCTTGCCGCCGAGGCCATCCGGCTCACCCGGCAGCTCGCGGCCGCCATCGACCACCCCGAGGTGGCGGGGCTGCTCGCCCTCATGCTGCTCCACCACGCCCGCCGCGCCGCCCGCACCGCGCCCGACGGCAGCCTGGTGCCGCTGGCCGAGCAGGACCGCGGCCGCTGGGACACCGGGGCGATCGCCGAGGGCGTCGAGATCCTCCAGCGGGCCCTGGCCCGCGACCGGCTGGGCGAGTTCCAGGCCCAGGCCGCCATCGCGGCCCTCCACGCGGACGCGCCCACCGCCGAGGAGACCGACTGGGTGCAGATCGTCGAGTGGTACGACGAGCTCGCCCGCCTGACCGACGGCCCCGTCGTCCGGCTCAACCGCGCGGTCGCCGTCGGGGAGGCCGACGGACCGCGCGCCGGTCTGGCGGCACTCGCCGCACTGGACGACTCCCTGCCCCGGTACACCGCGGTGGCCGCCTACCTCCACGAGCGCGACGGCGACCCGGCGACGGCGGCACGCCTGTACGCCGAGGCCGCCCACAAGGCCACCGACCTCGCCGAACGCGACCACCTGACCCGTCAGGCCGCCCGGCTCAACACCCTGCGGCGGCAGTGACGGACCGCCCCCCCCACGCCGGGTCAGACCCGGCTGGCAGTGACGGCCCGTCCCCCCACCCCGCGTCAGACCCGGTGCCCGTTCTCCAGTTCGGCCGCCCCCGCGCCGCCCGCGAGCACGTCCAGCGCGGCCAGCACCCGGCGGCCCAGAGCACCCGGCAGATACTCGGCCAGCTCCTCGCGCGGTACGAGCCGCCAGGACAGCAGCTCCTCCTCCTGGAGCCGGATCGCCTTGAGGTCGTCCTCGCCGAGCACCCCGCCGTCGTAGAGGTACGCCACCAGCGGCGGCCGTCCCGTCCCGTGCACCCAGTCCACCGCGAGCAGCCGGCCGAGCTCACGGTCGAGACCGATCTCCTCCGCGGTCTCCCGGCGGGCGCCCTGACGCGGGGTCTCGCCGTCGTCGGACTCGACGGTGCCGCCCGGGAGCGCCCAGCCGTCACGGTAGTTGGGCTCCACGAGCAGCACCCGGCCCGCCGCGTCCCGGAAGAGGGCGGCGGCACCGGCGAGGACGCGGGGCAGACCCGCGATGTACGTGGCGAAGTCAGCAGCGGTCATCCACGAAGGGTAACCAGACCTCCGCGCGGCGGGGAGAGCGCGCCGAAGCGCGGCTCCCACTCCCCGTGAGCCGTGGGGCCGTTGTCACTCGGCGCCCACCAACCGCAGGGTCCGCTCCGCCAGTTCACTGATCCGTACCCCGTCGAACCCGAACACCGCGCTGCGCACCGTGTCCTCCAGCGGCTCCTTCCACTGCGCCGGAATCGCCTCGGCGCCGCTCAGCACCCCGGCCACCGACCCGGCGGTCGCCCCGTTGGAGTCGGTGTCCAGGCCGCCGCGGACGGTCAGCGTGACCGTGCGGGTGAAGTCGCCGTCGCCGTACAGCAGCCCGGCGGTGAGCACCGCGGCGTTCGGGACGGTGTGGATCCAGCCCATCCCGGAGGTCTCCTCGGTCACCGTGGTGAGGGTGTCCTCCCAGGTCATCCGGGTGTCGTGGAGGGAGATCACCCGGCGCACGGTCCGGGCCAGCCGGCTGCTCTCCGGGATCACGGTCAGCGCCTGGTCCAGGGCGTCGCGCACGGTCGACGCGGTGAACGCCGCCGAGACCAGCGCGGCCGCCCACATCGCGCCGTACACCCCGTTGCCGGTGTGCGACAGCACCGCGTCCCGACGGGCCAGCGAGGCCGCGCGGCGCGGGACACCGGGACAGGTCCAGCCGTAGATGTCGGCACGGATCAGCGCGCCGATCCACTCCTGGTAGGGGTTGTCGTACGTCGCCGTCAGCGGCGGTTTCAGCCCGTTGGCGAGGTTGCGGTAGGCGGCCCGCTCCGCGGTGAACGTCTGCGAGTACGGCAGCCTCAGCAGCCACAGATCCCCGACCTGCTCGGTGCTGAAGGCGAAGCCGTGCGTCTCCAGCAGGTCCAGGCCGAGGATGGCGTAGTCCACGTCGTCGTCACGGCAGCTGCCGTGGATCCGGCCGCGTACGCACTGGCGCCACTCGGGGCGCAGCTCGAAGCCGTCGCTCTCGCTGGGCGGCTCGGGCAGATAGTCGGTCAGCGGCAGGGCGGCGGCCTGCCGCAGATAGCGGTCGATCCGGTCCCGCGTCCACAGGTCGCCCTGCTCGACCGGCTTGCCGAGCATGTTGCCCGCGATCCGGCCCAGCCAGCCCCCGAGAACGCGGTCGTCGAGCTCTGGTGCGGTGCCCACAGGGGTCATAGGACCGGTTTACCCGATTCCGGGCCACCGCACAGTGGGGCCGTAGCGGCTTCTCAGGGTCCGGGCGGGCCGTGACGGCGAGGGGTAGCTCCGGTTAAGGTCGCAGCGGCGCGACTGGCCTGACATGCGTGAGGCCTGGAGAGCAAGGGGAATGCAAGGTGGCTTTCGCTGCAGGCAACGGTGCCCAGAGGGTGCTCATCGCCGCGGACAAGTTCAAAGGCTCGCTGACGGCCGTGCAGGTCGCCGAGCGGGTGACGGCTGGGCTGCGCCGGGCCGTACCGGACCTCGACGTCGAGGCGCTGCCCGTGGCCGACGGCGGCGACGGCACCGTGGACGCGGCGGTCGCGGCAGGCTTCGAGCGGCACGAGATCAAGGTCGCCGGACCCCTCGGCCAGGAGGTGACGGCCGCGTTCGCGCTGCGCGGCGACACGGCCGTGGTGGAGATGGCGGAGGCCAGCGGCCTCCAGCGCCTCCCCAAGGGCGTCTTCGCCCCGCTGACGGCCTCCACGTACGGCTCCGGAGAGCTGCTGCGGGCCGCGCTCGACGCGGGCGCCCGCACGATCGTCTTCGGCGTCGGCGGCAGCGCCACCACGGACGGCGGCGCCGGCATGCTGACCGCGCTCGGTGCCCGGTTCCTCGACAAGGACGGCGAGCCGGTCGCCCCGGGCGGCGGCGGTCTCGCCGACCTCGCCACGGCCGACCTGTCGGACCTGGACCCGCGCCTCGCCGACGTCGAGCTGGTCCTCGCCAGCGACGTCGACAACCCGCTGACCGGCCCGAAGGGCGCCCCCGCGGTCTACGGCCCGCAGAAGGGCGCCTCCCCGGACGACGTGGCGGCCCTCGACGAGGCCCTCGCCCACTACGCGCGCGTGCTGGAGAACGCCCTCGGCGCCAAGGCCGCCGAGCACGCGGCCTCCCCGGGCGCGGGCGCCGCGGGCGGTATCGGCTACGGCGCGCTGCTGGTCGGCGCCCGGTTCCGCCCCGGTATCGAGGTCATGCTCGACGTCCTCGGCTTCGCCCCCGCGCTGGAGAAGGCCACCCTGGTCATCACCGGCGAGGGCTCCCTCGACGAGCAGACCCTGCACGGCAAGGCCCCCGCGGGCGTCGCCGCCGCGGCCCGCGCCGCGGACAAGGAGGTCGTCGCGGTCTGCGGGCGCCTCGCCCTGCCGCCGGAGGCCCTCGGCCGGGCCGGTATCCGTCGCGCGTACCCGCTCACCGAGATCGAGCCGGACGTGGCGAAGTGCATCTCGGACGCCGGGCCGATCCTGGAGCGGGTGGCGGAGCAGATCGGCCGGGACTTCCTGACCTGAGCGGCACCGAGCGGTGTTCATCGGCGGGGCGGCACCGAGCCTCGCCGGTCATCTGCGTGCCCCCGACAGGCGGTACGCGTCCAGCGCCAGCGTCATCTCGATCAGGTCCCGGGGCCGGGCCAGCGACCGGGACGTCAGCTGCTCCAGTCGTCGTAGCCGGTTGAAGACCGTGTTGCGATGGCAGTACAGCCGCCCCGCGGCCCGCCCCGCGGAGCCCTCGCACGTCAGCCAGACATCGAGGGTCTCCAGGAGGACCGCCCGGTCGGCGGGCTCCAGCGCCAGCAGCTCGCCGAACACGTCCGACACCAGCCGGTCGGCCAGCTCCGGCTGGCTCACCACCAGCGCCGTCGGCATGCGCTGATCCAGCCGTACGACCCCGGTCGCGTCCGGCGGACACGTCCGCAGCGCCAGTTCCGCGAGCCGCCGGGCCCGCCCCAGCTCGGCCAGCCCCGGCACCACCGGACTGATCCCGCCGGGCCCCGAGCACCGCCCGTCCAGCGCCCGGGCCACCCCGTCCAGGCCCTGGCCCGGGGTGAGCGCGACGACTCCGACCTCGCAGTCCGCCCGCATCCGCCAGATGAACCGGAACCCGGTCCCCTGCGAGGGCCGCACCTCGCCGTCGCGCCGCTCGGTCCGCAGCACCACCACCGCGTACGGCCCGTGCTCCGGCAGATCGAGACCCGCCGCCGCCCGCGCCGCGAGCCCCGGTGTCGCCTGTCCCTCCAGGAGCGCGTCGAGCAGCGCCTGCAACTGTTCGTCGGTCCGCCGCCGCAGCTCCGCCTCCGTCGCCCGGTACGCCTCCGACGCGGCCTGGGCCTGCGCGTCCACCGCCGACCACACCATCGTCGTCGACCGCATCAGCGCCGCCAGCCGCTCCGGCTCCCGCCCGGCCGCGCCCTCCACCAGCGCGTCCCACACCAGATAGCCGGCGTTGCGATAGGCGTGCACCAGCAGATCCAGCGGCAGCCCCTGGTGGGCCCGGCGCCGGCCCGCGTCCTCCGCGTACTCCAGATCGCGGCGCGGCGAGTCCCGGGGCGCGGAGAGCGTCTCGATGCCGATCCGGAAGGCCTCCTCCGCCTCCCGCCACTGCGCGTCGTGCGGGAGCACCAACCCGTACACGGGGGAGTGCTCGGTGAGTTGCCGTAGGTGCTCGTCGACGAGCTCGGGCACCCGTTCCAGCAGAGCCGTGCAGGACTCCGCGAGCAGCTTCCAGTCATGACCGGTGCGCGGCCGTCGCCCTCCCATGACCGGAGGATGTCACCGGGAAGCGGCCGCGCACAGGCCCCTGACACGCGGTCTTGTGCACGCGCACAACGCCCCGCCCGGCCCGCTGGGCACCCGCAGCGATTCCGCCGCGGGCCGTGGACGGACGCCCGCACCGGTGCTGGGGTGAGCGCCACACCGAGTGAGGACAGGGGGGAAGTCCATGGGGGGTTCCGGACTTGTGGTACGGGATCTGTCGGTCGGATACGGGCCTGTGCGCGCCCTGCGCCGGGTGTCGCTGGAGGTGCCCGAGGGAACCGTGGCGACGGTCCTCGGCTCCAACGGCGCGGGCAAGTCCACGCTGCTGCGGGCGATCAGCCGCACGCTCTCCTTCCACGGCGGCGCGGTCACCGAGGGCGGAGTGACCCTGGGCGACCGACGACTGGACCAGCTCTCCCCGGACCGGGTGGTCGCCGCCGGCGTCTCCCAAGTACCTGAAGGGCGCCGGGTGTTCGCCCGGATGACGGTCGCCGACAATCTGCGCGCGGGCGCCCTCGGCGGCAGCCGCGCGGGCCGGCCCAAAGCCCTCGCCCGCGTCCACGAGCTGTTCCCCGTCCTCGCGGAGCGCGCACAGCAGCGCGCGGGCCTGCTCTCCGGCGGCGAACAGCAGATGCTCGCCGTCGCCCGGGCACTGATGGCGGCCCCGAAGGTCCTCCTCCTCGACGAGCCCTCCCTCGGACTCGCCCCGCTCATGGCCCAGCGGATCGCCGACACCGTCCGCGAGATCAACGAACAGGGCACCTCGGTCCTCCTCGTCGAACAGAACGCAGCCCTCGCCCTACGGCTCGCCACGCGCGCGTACGTCCTCGAAGTCGGCGAAGTGACGCTGTCCGGACCGGCCGCCGAACTGGCCGCCTCCGACGAGGTCCGCCGCCGCTACCTGGGCGTGGTCGACGAGGACGCGGCGGCCGACGCGGAGAGCACGACCGGACGGACGCTCACCCGGTGGAAAGGGTGAGCGCCGCCATGGACACCCTCGACGTACGGAACCTCACGGTCCGGTTCGCCGGACTCACCGCCCTCGACGACGTGAGCTTCACCGTCCGCCCCGGCACCGTGCACGCCCTCATCGGCCCCAACGGCGCCGGCAAGTCCACCTGTTTCAACGTCCTGTCCGGGGTCTACCGGGCCACCGCGGGCAGCGTCCGCTTCGGCGACCACGAGCTCACCGGCATGCCCGCGCACCGCATCGCCGGCCTCGGTGTCGCCCGCATCTTCCAGAACCTCGCCCTGCCGCCCCTCGCCTCGGTCGAGGACAGCCTGCTCCTCGGCCGACACCGGCTGACCCGGACCGGCTTCCTGGCGGCGGGGCTCCGGCTGCCCTCGGCGGCCCGGGAGGAACGGGTCCACCGTGAACGGGTCCGTGAGATCGCCGAGTTCGTCGGCATCGCGGACTGTCTGGCACGGCCCGCGGGATCGCTCCCGTACGGGCAGCAGAAGCTCGCCGAACTCGCCCGCGCGCTCTGCATGGAACCGCGCCTGCTGCTTCTCGACGAGCCCGTCGCCGGGATGACCGCCGACGAACGGCGCCGGACGGCCGCCGTGATCGCGGGAGTCCGCGACGGTCTCGGTATCTCGATCGTGCTGGTGGAACACGACATGGGGGTGGTGATGCGGCTCGCTGACGCCGTGACCGTACTCGACTTCGGGCGCCGGATCGCCGACGGCGCCCCCGCCGACGTACAGAACGATCCGGCCGTCGTCCGGGCGTACCTGGGGGAGGCGTCATGAGCACCTTCGCCGAGATCCTCCTCAACGGTGTCTCGCTGGGCTCCGTGTACGCGCTCATCGCCCTCGGCTTCGTGGTGATCTTCCGGGCCACCGAGGTCGTCAACTTCGCCCATGCCTCGCTGCTGCTCGCGGGCGGCTATGTCACCGCGACCCTCCACGACGACCTCGGCTTCTGGCCCGCGCTGCTCGTCGGGATCGCGGGCGCGGCCGTGGTCGGCGCGGCGGTGGAGTTCCTGGTGATGCGGCGCTACCGGGGCTCCGACCACAGCGTCCTCGCCATCGTCACCATCGGGGTCGACATCCTGCTCACCACCGAACTGACCCGCCGGATCGGCACCGACGTACTGACGCTCGGCGACCCGTGGGGCGACGCGGTGCTCAGGCTCGGGCCGATCTCCCTCGCCCACACGCGGATCGCCGCGTTCGTGGCGGCGGCGCTGCTCATCACCGTGTTCCTGCTGGCCTTCCGGTACACCTCGTGGGGCGTGGCGATGCGGGCGGCCGCGGAGAGCGCGGAGACCGCCGCGCTGATGGGCGTACGGCTGGGACGGGTGTCGCTGGGCGCCTGGGCCGTGGCCGGGGGACTCGCCGCCGTCGCCGCGCTGTTCCTCACCGTCTTCCCGACGCCGGGGCTGGAACGGGCCACCTCGCTGGCCGCGCTCAAGGCCTTCCCGGCCGCGATCCTCGGCGGCCTCGACTCGACGACGGGCGCGCTGGTGGGCGGGCTGCTGGTCGGCGTCACGGAGTCACTGGCGACGGGCTACCAGAGCGACCTGACGTTCCTCGGGCGAGGCCTCGGAGACCTCGCGCCCTACCTCGTGATGGTCGCCATCCTGCTCATCCGCCCGGCCGGGCTGTTCGGGACGAAGGAGCTGGCCCGTGTCTGAGGTTCTCGGCCGCGACGAGGCCCGCGAGGCACCGACCGGCACCCGCCGCCGCCCCGCCTGGCTCACGCACCCCCGCTTCTACGTCCGGGCCGCGGGCGCCCTGGTCCTGCTGGCCCTGCCCTTCTACCTGGACCGCTTCTGGCTCCAGGCCGGCCTCTTCGCCATGGCCGCGGCCATCGGCGCGATCGGCATCAACCTCCTCACCGGCGCCACCGGCCAGCTCTCCATGGGCCACGCCTTCTTCCTCGCCGTCGGCGCCTACGGCTACTGCGTGTTCGCGGCGGACGGCGGCGACGGCCTGACCGGGCTCGGCCTGCCGACGTGGCTCGCGGCCGTGCTCGCGGTGCTGGTCGCGGGGGTGGCGGGCGGGCTGTTCAGCCCCATCTCCGGACGGCTCAGCGGCGCCTACCTCGGCATCGCCACGCTCGCGCTCGTCTTCATCGGACAGCACGTGATGTTCAACGCCCACGATCTGACCGGCGGCGCCAACGGCCGTGACGTACCGCCGCTGAACCTCTTCGGCCTCACCTTCGACGACCGTGAACTGCTGGTCGCCGCCGTGCCGTTCGGCTCGGCGGAGAAACTCTGGTACGCCGGTCTCGCCGTCCTCCTGGCCGGCGCGCTGTTCGCCCGCGGCGTCCTGCGCGGCCGTCCGGGCCGGGCCATGAACGCCATCCGCGACCACCGCATCGCCGCCGGCGTCATCGGGGTGCCGGTGGCCCGCCACAGAGCCGCCGTCTTCGTGCTGTCGTCGATGTACGCCGGTCTGGCGGGCGTGCTCCTCGCCCTGGTCTTCCAGCGGACCGTGCCCGACTACTTCGGCATCACGCTGTCCCTGGAGTACCTCGCCATGATCGTCATCGGCGGGCTCGGCTCGGTCTCCGGCGCGGTCGCGGGGGCCGTCTTCGTCACCCTGCTCCCGCAGCTGCTGACCCGCTACAGCGATGCCCTGCCCCTGGTCTCCGCCCCCGGCACGGGCGGGATCGCACCGGGCGAGGCGTCCCGGTACCTCTACGGCGCCGCCGTCGTGCTGGTGGTGCTGTTCCTGCCCGGCGGCCTGGTCAGGATGGCCGCCCGGCGTCGCGTCACAACCGAACCCGGGGAGAAACGATGAACACGACGTACGCGGCCAGGGCCGCCGCGGGCGCGCTCGCCGCACTGCTCGTCCTGGCGGGATGCAGCTCCAAGGCCAAGGACGACGACGGTGACAAGCAGTCCGCGGGCGGGGTGAAGACCGGCGACGGCATCTCCGGCAAGACGATCGCACTCGGCGCCCTCACCGACATGACCGGCGTCTACGCCACCCTCGGCAAGAGCGTCACCCAGGCCCAGCAGCTGTATGTGAAGCAGCTCAACGCCGACGGCGGTGTCTGCGGCTACAAGGTCCAGCTGACGGTCCGCGACCACGGCTACGACCCGCAGAAGGCCGTCTCCGGCTACACCGAGCTGGAGCCGAAGGTGCTGGGCTTCGCGCAGTTCATCGGCTCCCCGTTCGTCGCCGCGGTCAAGCAGCGCGTCGACGGCCAGGACAAGGGGCTCGTGCTGCCGCAGGCATGGTCGTCGGCGCTGCTCGGCAGCCCGTACATCCGGGTCATCGGCTCCACCTACGACATCGAGACGATCAACGCCGTCGACTTCCTGATCAAGGAGAAGGGCATCAAGAAGGGCGACAAGATCGGCCATGTGTACTTCGAGGGCGACTACGGCGAGAGCGCGCTGGTCGGCTCGAAGCACATCGCGAAGGAGGAGGGGCTGACCGTCGTCGAGCAGAAGATCAAGCCCACCGACAACGACATGACCGCCCAGGTCGCCGCGCTCAAGCAGGCCGGAGTCAAGGCGATCGTCATCAGCGCCGGTCCGCGCCAGGCGGCCTCGCTCGTCGGCGTCGCGGCGGCCGGCGGCTTCGGCGTGCCGATCATCGGCAACAACTCCGCCTTCGCACCCCAGCTCCTGGCCACCCAGGCAGGACCGGCCCTGATGAAGAACTACTACGTGGCCTCGCCCTCGCTCCCGATCGGCGCGGACACCCCGGAGGCGAAGAAGCTCGTCGCCGACTACCAGGCGGCCTATCCGAAGGACGCCCTCGACAACGGCATCGTCGCCGGCTGGACCGCGGTGTCGGCCTTCGGGGAGGCGCTGAAGAAGGCCTGCGAGAGCAAGGACCTCACCAGGGAGGGCGTCGACAAGGCCCTGCTGACCATCGACTCCTTCGACCTCGGCTTCGGCCCCGCCCAGGACTTCACCGACCCCAAGTCCCCCTCCTCCCGGCAGAGCGTGATCCTCCAGCCGGACAAGGGCGTCACGGGCGGCATGAAGGTCGTACGGGAGGCGGAGGCGTCCGAGGTGGCGGAGGCTTACACACCGGGGACCTGATGAGTGCCGGGTTCGGCAGCGCCCCTTGAGGGGCGCGGGCCCGCGGCAGCCACAACAGCGAGGGGTCCGAACCGTCAACCGGTTCGGACCCCTCGCTGTGATACGGCGGAGCCTACGGCAGCTGTGCCGCCCGTGCCTCGCGACGGTTGTCGCGGAAGTTGTTCACCCGGCGGGCCGTGGCGAACAGCGGGATGACCGCGCCCATGACCAGCTGGAGCGCACAGCCCGTCTGGAGGAGCAGCTGACCGCTCGGGGCGTCGAACGCCCAGCCGGCCAGCAGGCCCATCGCCGCGACGATCCACGCGAGCATCGCCACCGCGAGCCGGCCCCGCGGCTTCGGGTACTCGACGCGGCTCACCATCAGCCACGCCGTCCCCAGGATCGCCAGGAGCGTCGCCACGAAGGGCAGCTCCAGAAGCACGATCGAGACCACCGTCAGCGCGCCGAACGGCGAGGGCATGCCCTGGAACATGCCGTTCGGCGGTGTCACGCACGAGAAGCGGGCCAGTCGCAGCACGACCGCCAGCAGCACCACGATCGCCCCGACCGCGGCCACCCGCTGGTGCGCGTCGTCCGCGACCATGCCGTACACGAGGACGAAGTACGCCGGCGCCAGACCGAAGCTGATCAGGTCCGAGAGGTTGTCCAGCTCCGCGCCCATGGGGGAGGAGCGCAGCTTGCGCGCCACCAGGCCGTCGAAGAGGTCGAAGACCGCCGCACACAGCATCAGGATGACCGCCGTGGCCGCGCTGTGGCGGGCCATGCCGGTTTCCTGGCTGCCGGTGAGGTGCGGGATCAGGATGCCGGTGGTGGTGAAGTACACCGCCATGAAGCCGCAGGTGGCATTGCCGAGGGTGAGGGTGTCCGCTATTGAGAGGCGGAGAGAAAGAGGCATCTCCTCCTCGTCCTCGACCTCTTCGGCCTCGGGCACCCAGCCCGCCTGTGTCTCAGGATCAATCACGGTCAATGCGAGTCACCCCAGCCACGGTCTTCTGACCGACCTCCACCGCGACGTCCACACCCTCCGGCAGGTAGATGTCGACGCGCGAGCCGAAGCGGATCAGACCGATGCGGTCGCCCTGCTCGACCTTCGTGCCCTGCGGAATGTAGGGAACGATGCGGCGGGCCACCGCGCCGGCGATCTGGATCATCTCGATGTCACCGAGTTCGGTGTCGAAATGCCAGACTACGCGCTCGTTGTTCTCGCTCTCCTTGTTGAACGCCGGAACGAACCCGCCGGGGATGTGCTCGACCGACGTCACCGTGCCGGAGAGGGGCGCGCGGTTGACGTGGACGTTGAGCGGGCTCATGAAGATCGCGACGCGGGTGCGCCCGTCCTTCCACGGCATGATGCTCTGCACCACACCGTCGGCCGGCGAGATGACCCGGCCCTGGGCGATCTCGCGCTCGGGGTCGCGGAAGAACCACAGCATGCCCGCCGCGAGCGCGGTGGCGGGCACGGCGACGGCCTTGGCGGCGCCGGACTTGCGCGCGCGCACCAGGCTGAGGGCTGCGGTGGCGACGGTCGGGAGAAGCCACGGCGATGCTCCGCGCGCGAGGCGTACGCCGCCGACCTGGCTGTCGCGTGGTGCAGAGGTTTGGCTGTGGGGCATGGATGACCTTCGTAGCGGATGGCGCCGCGCTGTAACGGGGGACGGCGGCTTTCCCGGGATCGTACCGGTCGTGGGCCACAACTGGGCAAGCCAGGAAGCCGAGTCGGCGGCTGAAGAGTGTTGACGGGGTGTGACCTTCTTCTCCAAGAAAACACCCCGTATCCGGACAATCAGCCCTGGAATCGATACTCTTCGAGCAGCCTGCGACCGATGATCATTTTCTGGATCTCGGCGGTACCTTCACCGATCAGCAGCATCGGAGCCTCACGGTAGAGGCGCTCGATCTCGTACTCCTTGGAGAAGCCGTAGCCGCCGTGGATCCGGAAGGCATCCTCCACGACCTCCTTGCAGTACTCGGAGGCGAGGTACTTCGCCATCCCAGCCTCAAGGTCGTTTCGCTCCCCGGAGTCCTTTTTGCGTGCCGCGTTGACCATCATCGCATGCGCGGCCTCGACCTTGGTAGCCATCTCGGCCAGCTTGAACTGGATCGCCTGGTGCTGGGCGATCGGCTTGCCGAAAGTGTGACGCTGCTGGGCATACGAGACGCCGAGTTCGAAAGCACGCTGAGCGACACCGCAACCACGCGCCGCCACGTTGACGCGGCCGACTTCCACGCCGTCCATCATTTGGTAAAAACCTCGGCCGGTGACGCCGCCGAGCACACGGTTGGCCGGAATCCGCAGGCCATCCATGATCAGCTCGGTGGTGTCGACGCCCTTGTACCCCATTTTGTCGATCTTCCCGGGGATGGTGAGGCCGGGGCGGACCTCTCCGAAGCCGGGCTCCTTCTCGACGAGGAAGGTCGTCATCGACTTGTGGGGCTTGGCGGCCGCCTCTTCGGGAGTGAGTCCTTCGTCACTTCGGACGAGAACGGCGACCAGGCTTGACGTCCCACCGTTCGTCAGCCACATCTTCTGGCCGTTCAGGACGTACTCCTCGCCGTCCTTCACCGCCTTCGAGGTGATCGCCGACACGTCCGAGCCCAGGCCCGGCTCCGACATCGAGAACGCGCCGCGGATGTCGCCGGCCGCCATGCGCGGCAGGAAGTGGTCCTTCTGCTCCTGCGTGCCGTGCTGCTTGAGCATGTACGCCACGATGAAGTGGGTGTTGATGATGCCGGACACCGACATCCAGCCGCGGGCGATCTCCTCGACGCACAGCGCGTACGTCAGGAGCGACTCGCCCAGACCGCCGTACTCCTCCGGGATCATCAGGCCGAACAGGCCCAACTCCTTGAGGCCGTCGACGATCTGCTGCGGGTACTCGTCGCGGTGCTCCAGCTCGGTGGCGACCGGGATGATCTCCTTGTCCACGAAGTCGCGGACGGTGGAGAGGATTTCCTGCTGGATGTCGGTCAGACCGGCGGTCTGGGCGAGTCGCGCCATGACTACTTCTCCTGCTGCTTCAGCTCCGGGCGGCCGGGCTGCTCGCCGCCGCGCTCCTTGATGTAGGTCTCGGTCGGGACCATGACCTTGCGGCGGAACACGCAGACCAGCGTGCCGTCCTGCTTGTAGCCCTTGGTCTCGACGTAGACGATGCCGCGGTCGTTCTTCGACTTGGACGGCCACTTGTCGAGCACGGTCGTCTCGCCGTAGATCGTGTCGCCGTGGAAGGTCGGCGCCACGTGCCTGAGCGACTCGATCTCCAGGTTGGCGATCGCCTTGCCGGAGACGTCCGGGACGGACATGCCGAGCAGCAGCGAGTAGATGTAGTTGCCCACCACGACGTTCTTGCCGAAGTCGGTCGTCTTCTCGGCGTAGTTGACGTCCATGTGGAGCGGGTGGTGGTTCATGGTGAGAAGACAGAAGAGGTGGTCGTCGTACTCCGTGACCGTCTTCCCGGGCCAGTGCTTGTAGACCGCCCCGACCTCGAACTCCTCGTAGGTGCGTCCGAACTGCATCGCGCTCAGGCCTCCGGGATCTCGAACTTCGACGTGCGCTGCATGCCGGCGGCACGGCCCTTGCCCGAGATGACCAGCGCCATCTTGCGGCTGGCCTCGTCGATCATCTCGTCGCCGAGCATCGCGGAGCCCTTCTTGCCGCCCGCCTCGGACGTGTAGTAGTCGTACGCGTCCAGGATCAGCTCGGCGTGGTCGTAGTCCTCCTGCGAGGGCGAGAAGATCTCGTTGGACGCCTCGACCTGGCCCGGGTGCAGCACCCACTTGCCGTCGAAACCGAGGGCCGCGGCGCGCTGGGCGACCTCGCGGTAGCCGTCGATGTTGCGGATCTGGAGGTAGGGACCGTCGATCGCCTGGAGGTTGTTGGCGCGGGCGGCCATCAGGATCTTCATCAGGATGTAGTGGTAGGCGTCCGCCGGGTAGCCGGGCGGCTGCTCACCGACGACCAGCGACTTCATGTTGATGGACGCCATGAAGTCGGCCGGGCCGAAGATGATCGTCTCGACGCGCTGGGAGGCCGTCGCGATCTCGTTGACGTTGTTGAGGCCCTGGGCGTTCTCGATCTGCGCCTCGATGCCGATCTTGCCGACCTCGAAGCCCATGGTCTTCTCGATCTGCGTCAGCAGGAGGTCGAGGGCGACGACCTGCTGGGCGGTCTGCACCTTCGGCAGCATGATGCAGTCGAGGTTCTGGCCCGCGCCCTCGACGACGGTCACGACGTCGCGGTACGTCCACTCGGTGGTCCAGTCGTTGACGCGGACCACGCGCGTCTTGCCGGTCCAGTCACCCTCGTTGAGGAACTTCACGATGGTGTGGCGCGCCTCGGGCTTGGCGAGCGGGGCGCACGCGTCCTCCAGGTCGAGGAAGACCTGGTCCGCCGGGAGGCCCTGCGCCTTCTCCAGGAAGCGGGGGTTGCTTCCCGGCACCGCGAGACACGAGCGGCGGGGACGCAGACGGTTGACGGTCATGCGGGGACCTCCAGGGGGTCGAGCTTGTTCGCTTTCCGGATCTCGTCGACGATGCGGCCGATGATTCCGGTGATGTCGAAGTCCTTCGGGGTGAAGACGGCGGCCACTCCGGCGGCCCTGAGCTGCTCGGCGTCTCCATTCGGGATGATGCCACCGGCGATCACGGGTATATCTGTGGCACCGGCCACACGCAGTCGTTCCAGGACATCGGGCACCAGTTGGGCGTGCGAGCCGGACAGGATCGACAGGCCGACCGCGTGCACGTCCTCGGCGAGGGCCGCGTCCACGATCTGCTCGGGGGTGAGCCGGATGCCCTGGTAGACCACCTCGAACCCGGCGTCACGGGCCCGCACGGCGATCTGCTCGGCACCGTTGGAGTGCCCGTCCAGACCGGGCTTGCCGACCAGGAACCGGAGCTTGCCGACGCCCATGTCCTTGGCCGTCAGATCGACCTTGCGGCGGACGTCGGCCATGGCCGAGCCCTCCTCCGCCGGCACCGCCACCGGCGCCGACGACACCCCGGTCGGCGCCCGGAACTCGCCGAACACCTCGCGCAGCGCCCCGGCCCACTCGCCGGTCGTGACACCGGCGCGGGCGCACTCCAGGGTGGCCTCCATGAGGTTGCCGGTGCCCTTGGCTGCCTCCTTCAGCTTCTCCAGCGCCTTGCAGGGGCGCGGGTGGTTGAAGGGCGGCTGGTAGCGGGTGTCGCGCCAGTGCTGGAGCCCCGCGATCACCCGGGCCTCGACCGCCGGGTCGACCGTCTGGATCGCGGTGTCCAGGTCGGCCGTCAGCGGGTTGGGCTCGGTCGTCTCGAAGATGTTGACGCCGACGATCTTCTCCTGGCCGGACTCGATCCGGGCCCGGCGCTCGGCGTGCGAGGAGACGAGCTGCGACTTGAGGTAGCCCGACTCGACGGCGGCCATCGCGCCGCCCATCTCCTGGATCCGGTCGATCTCGGCGAGGGACTCCTCGACCAGCTTCTCGACCTTCGCCTCGATCACCTTCGAGCCCTCGAAGATGTCCTCGTACTCCAGCAGGTCGCTCTCGTGCGCCAGGACCTGCTGGATGCGCAGCGACCACTGCTGGTCCCACGGCCGGGGAAGGCCGAGGGCCTCGTTCCAGGCGGGCAGCTGCACGGCACGCGCGCGTGCGTCCTTGGAGAGGGTCACGGCCAGCATCTCCAGCACGATCCGCTGGACGTTGTTCTCCGGCTGGGCTTCCGTCAGGCCGAGGGAGTTGACCTGGACGCCGTAGCGGAAGCGACGCTGCTTGGGGTTCTCGATGCTGTAGCGCTCCCGCGTGATCTTGTCCCAGATGCGGCCGAAGGCGCGCATCTTGCACATCTCCTCGATGAAACGAACGCCGGCGTTCACGAAGAAGGAGATACGGGCGACGACATCACCCTTGCGGTCCTCGGGGATCTGCCCCGACGCGAACACCGCGTCCAGGACGGCGATCGCGGTCGACATCGCGTACGCGATCTCCTGGACCGGCGTGGCGCCCGCCTCCTGCAGGTGGTAGCTGCAGATGTTGATCGGGTTCCACTTAGGGATGTTGTTGACCGTGTAGCAGATCATGTCGGTCGTCAGACGGAGCGAGGGCCCCGGCGGGAACACGTGCGTGCCCCGCGACAGGTACTCCTTGACGATGTCGTTCTGGGTCGTGCCCTGGAGCTGGGTGATGTCCGCACCCTGCTCCTCGGCGACGACCTGGTAGAGCGCCAGCAGCCACATGGCGGTGGCGTTGATCGTCATCGAGGTGTTCATCTGCTCCAGGGGGATGTCCTGGAACAGCCGGCGCATGTCACCGAGGTGCGCGACCGGGACCCCGACCCGACCGACCTCGCCGCGGGCGAGGATGTGGTCGGAGTCGTAGCCGGTCTGCGTCGGCAGGTCGAACGCCACCGACAGACCGGTCTGGCCCTTGGCGAGGTTGCGCCGGTACAGCTCGTTGGACGCCTCGGCCGTGGAGTGACCGGCGTACGTGCGCATGAGCCACGGCCGGTCCTTCTCCCGCTTGCCTTCGGCGGGCTGACGCTCAGTCATCTATGACCCCGGGTGTCTCAGATGTTGCGGAAGCGGTTGATGGCGTCGAGGTGCGTGGCGCGCATCTCCTCGTCGCGCACGCCCAGGCCCTCCTCGGGGGACAGGCACAGCACGCCGACCTTGCCCTGGTGGAGGTTGCGGTGCACGTCGTAGGCGGCCTGGCCGGTCTCCTCCAGGGAGTACACCTTGGAGAGGGTCGGGTGGATCTTGCCCTTCGCGATGAGCCGGTTGGCCTCCCAGGCCTCGCGGTAGTTGGCGAAGTGCGAGCCGATGATCCGCTTCAGCGACATCCACAGGTAGCGGTTGTCGTACTCGTGCATGTAGCCCGAGGTCGAGGCGCAGGTGGTGATGGTGCCGCCCTTGCGGGTGACGAACACGCTCGCGCCGAAGGTCTCGCGGCCCGGGTGCTCGAAGACGATGTCGATGTCCTCGCCGCCGGTGAGCTCGCGGATGCGCTTGCCGAAGCGCTTCCACTCCTTCGGGTCCTGGGTCTGCTCGTCCTTCCAGAACTTGTAGCCCTCGGCGTTGCGGTCGATGATCGCCTCGGCGCCCATCGAGCGGCAGATGTCCGCCTTCTGGTCGCTGGAGACGACACAGATCGGGTTGGCGCCGCCGGCCAGGGCGAACTGGGTGGCGTAGGAGCCGAGTCCGCCGCTGGCGCCCCAGATCAGGACGTTGTCGCCCTGCTTCATGCCGGCGCCGTTGCGGGAGACCAGCTGGCGGTAGGCGGTGGAGTTCACCAGACCGGGAGCGGCGGCCTCCTCCCAGCTGAGGTGGCCCGGCTTGGGCATCAGCTGGTTGGACTTCACGAGCGCGATCTCGGCGAGGCCGCCGAAGTTGGTCTCGAAGCCCCAGATGCGCTGCTCGGGGTCGAGCATGGTGTCGTTGTGGCCGTCGGAGGACTCCATCTCGACGGACAGACAGTGCGCGACGACCTCGTCACCGGGCTTCCAGGCGTTGACGCCGGGGCCGGTGCGCAGGACGACGCCCGCGAGGTCGGAGCCGATGATGTGGTACGGCAGGTCGTGCCGCTTGGCCAGGTCGTTGGTGCGGCCGTAGCGCTCCAGGAACCCGAAGGTGGACAGCGGCTCGAAGATCGAGGTCCACACGGAGTTGTAGTTGACGCTCGACGCCATCACGGCGACCAGGGCCTCGCCCGGGCCGAGTTCCGGCACCGGGACGTCGTCCAGGTGGATCGACTTGCGCGGGTCCTTGTCGCGGGTCTGCAGGCCCGCGAACATCTCCGTCTCGTCCTTGTGCACGGTGATCGCGCGGTACGACTCGGGGAGCGGCAGTGCGGCGAAGTCGGCCGGAGTCGAGTCCGGCGACTGGATCGCGTCCAGGATGTCCTTCACGGTCACGGTGTTGCCTC
This sequence comes from Streptomyces sp. NPDC001536, assembly GCF_042894505.1. Taxonomy (NCBI): domain Bacteria; kingdom Bacillati; phylum Actinomycetota; class Actinomycetes; order Kitasatosporales; family Streptomycetaceae; genus Streptomyces; species Streptomyces sp. NPDC001536. Next base: position 110,919 of record NZ_JBIAVQ010000002.1, on the reverse strand, counting down.
CGGCGATACGCACCCTGAGGGAGGGGTGCTGAGGGTTACGTCGGTGCTGCTGAGGTTTTCTCGAAGTGCCGTCGGTTCGGCGAGGTGGTGCTTCGGCAGCGCTTTGTGGCGCGGGAGGTTGCCTGTGACGCAGGCGTCCGGGCGGGCAAGCCGATGACTTGTTGGGACAGCCGACGTACGAAAGGTCTCTGCACGCCGGCCGCCCGGACAACATCAACGTATGACACCGCGTGTCACGCCGCAAGGCACTGAGTGCCAGGAACTGCTCTCAGGTGAAATCTTTACGTAACAAATGAGCGATGATCGATCGAACGCGGCTTGAAATCCCCTGGAAATCGGGTGGAGGCGCACGAAAACGGCCACCCCGAGGGGTGGCCGTCATCACAGCGTTGCGGTAGTGCTCAGCGCTCCTTGAGCGCCTCCTCGATGGTCCGCATGACCTGGTCGAGGGGGGCGTCGGTGCGGGCGACCGTCACCAGGACCTCGCCGTGGGCCGAGACCGTCGCGGCGGCCGGCTTCGGCGTGGTGGAGCGTCCGGCCCCGATGCCGGAGCCGAACGTCTTGCGCACGATCCCGAAGGCGTGGTCCAGCTGCGCCTCCACGTCGCCCTGTCCGCCGGCCCTGAGCCACCGTCGCAGCACGTGGTTGTGGGCCGTGACGACCGCGGACGCGGCGACCTCGGCCAGCAGCGGGTCGTCGTTGGCGTCGTCGTCGTGCGCGTGCTCGTCGAAGTGGCCGAGGAGGTAGCGGGTGAACAGCCGCTCGTAGCGGGCCACCGACGCGATCTCCGCCTCGCGCAGGGTCGGCACCTCGCGCGTGAGCTTGTAGCGGGCCACCGAGATCTCCGGCCGGGCCGCGTACATCCGCATGACTTCCTTGATGCCGTTGCACACCGTGTCCAGCGGGTGCTCGTGCGGGGGAGCGGCGTTGAGGACGGCCTCGGCGCGGATCAGCGTGTCGTCGTGGTCGGGGAAGATCGCCTCTTCCTTGGAGCGGAAGTGGCGGAAGAAGGTGCGGCGGGCCACTCCGGCCGCGGCCGCGATCTCGTCGACGGTGGTCGCCTCGTACCCCTTGGTCGAGAACAGCTCCATCGCCGCTGCCGCCAGTTCTCGGCGCATCTTGAGCCGCTGGGCGGCAGCGCGACTGCCTGCGGCACTTTCCGGCGCGTCGGGCGTAGCTGGTGTACGTGAGGACTTGGCGGGCTGGGACATGACCCGAACGTACTGCATGTGCGCAGGTTGGCGCTCATGTCCCGGGTACCCCCCGCCCGGTGCGGGCAGGGGGGTTCCGTGCGGGTCGAGCAGTCCGCCCCAGTCCTCGGCGTCCTTGAACCAGTCGCCGGACGGCTCAGCGGCGGGCATATTCGCGGAAGCCACGGCCCGTCTTGCGGCCGAGGCAGCCCGCGGCCACCAGGTGCTCCAGGAGCGGGGCGGGAGCCAGGCCCGGGTCCCGGAACTCGCGGTGCAGGACCTTCTCGATCGCGAGCGAGACATCGAGCCCGACGACGTCCAGGAGCTCGAAGGGACCCATCGGGTAGCCGCCGCCCAGCTTCATCGCGGCGTCGATGTCGTCGAGCGACGCATAGTGTTCCTGGACCATCTTGATGGCGTTGTTGAGGTACGGGAAAAGCAGCGCGTTCACGATGAAGCCGGCTCGGTCGCCGCAGTCGACCGCGTGCTTCCTGATCTTCACGCAGACCTCGCGGACCGTGGCGTGGACGTCTTCGGCGGTGAGCACCGTGCGGACGACCTCGACCAGCTTCATCGCCGGCGCCGGGTTGAAGAAGTGCATGCCGATCACGTCCTGGGGACGCGAGGTGGCGCGGGCGCAGGCGACGACCGGCAGCGACGAGGTCGTCGTGGCCAGGACCGCGCCCGGCTTGCAGACCTTGTCCAGCGCCGCGAACAGCTGCTGCTTGACCTCCAGGTCCTCGGCGACGGCCTCGACGGCCAGATCGACGTCGGCGAAGGCGTCGTAGGAGCCCGCCGCCGTGATCCGGTCCAGGGTCTGCGCGGCGGCCTCGGCGGTCATCCGCCCCTTGTCGACGGAGCGCGACAGGGACTTGCCGATCCGGGCCTTGGCGGTCTCGGCCTTCTCCTCGCTGCGGGCGGCGAGGACGACCTCGTACCCGGCCTTGGCGAAGACCTCGGCGATGCCGGAGGCCATGGTGCCGGAGCCCGCGACACCGACGGAACGGATCGGACGGCCGGGGGTCTCGGAGCCCGCGGTGGCCGGGGTCAGGGTGTCCGCCACGACCGTCGCGCTGCCCGGAGCCTCGTACGAGTAGAAGCCACGGCCCGACTTACGGCCCGTCAGACCCGCTTCGCTGAGCTGCTTGAGGATCGGCGCGGGGGCGTGGAGGCGGTCCTGGGACTCGGAGTACATGGCCTCCAGGACGGTGCGCGCGGTGTCGATGCCGATCAGGTCGAGCAGGGCGAGCGGACCCATGGGCAGTCCGCAGCCGAGCCGCATCGCGGCGTCGATGTCCTCACGGGAGGCGTACTTCGCCTCGTACATCGCGGCGGCCTGGTTGAGGTAGCCGAACAGCAGCCCGTCGGCGACGAATCCGGGGCGGTCGCCGACCGCGACGGGCTCCTTGCCGAGGGCGAGGGCGAGATCGGTGACCGCGCTGACGGCGGCCGGCGCGGTCAGCACCGAGGAGACGACCTCGACCAGCCTCATCGCCGGCGCCGGGTTGAAGAAGTGCAGTCCGAGCACCCGCTCGGGACGCGCCGAGTCGGCGGCGAGCCGGGTGACGGACAGCGCGTTGGTGCCGGTCGCCAGGATCGTCTCGGGGCGCACGATCGCGTCGAGTTCACGGAAGATCTGGTGCTTGATCTCGTACGACTCCGGCGCCACCTCGATGACCAGGTCGGCGTCGGCCGCGGTGCGCAGGTCGGTGGAGGTGCGGACCCGGGCGAGGACGTCGGCGCGCTCCCGCTCGGTCAGCCGGCCGCGCTCCACGGCGCGGGCGGTCGAGGTCTCCAGGGCGGCGACGGCCTGGGCGGCCGCGGCCTCGCTGATGTCGATGCCGACGACCTCGCGGCCGGCCTTGGCGAGGACCTCGGCGATGCCGGTGCCCATCGTGCCGAGGCCGATGACGGCAATGGTCTGCAGCGGGGACAGAGGGGTGTCTGACAGGGGAGCGGCCATCGCGGGACTCCAGGAATGAGGGTGACGACTGGGAGCGCGACCCGGTACGCCCGAAGGCGCACCGGGTGCGTGGAAGATGCGGGTGTTGCCGGGCTGCAAGCGCACACGCCCGGTGGTGCGGTGCCGTCGTCACGGGCGTGCACACGCCCGGAGAACGGTGGAGCCGACCGGCCCTGTCCCGGGGCCACGTCGTACTGCGGTACCTGAGGTACCGAACCGACTGCTCTCGCGCCGGCTGCGTCACCAGGCCGGCGCAAGGAGTTCCGCGAGTGGGTAACTCGCTCGTCTGAGCTTAACCGGCGGGTAACGAGCGCGCTAGTCCCCGTGTTTGTGATGTACGTCCCGGGAGGTCGGCGACCGTCCTAGGCTGCCTGTCATGGACGAAGAGTTGCGATCACTCACGGAGCGCTTACGGCAGGAGTCGGGGGCGTCGGCGGCGTACGGGCGGCTGACGGAGACGAAGGACCTCGACGAGTTGGCGGACGTGCTGGTCGAGCCGGGGCAGCCGCTGTGGGCGAGGGAGCTCGCCGCGTTCCGGCTGGGGGTCGCGGGCGACGCGCGTGCCTTCGAGTCCCTCGTCCTGCTGCTCAACCACCGTGATCCGCAGCGCTGCGCCTCCGCCGCGTACGCCCTGGCCCGCCTCGGCGACCCGCGCACCGCCCGCGCGGCGGCCGCCCTCGCCACCAACGAACTGCGCGTCGCCTACGCCCTGCACCCGGTCCGGCTGCTGACCGAGCTGCGCGCTCCGGAGTCGGTGCCCGCGCTCGTCACCACGCTGGAGCGGCGGTTGCGCCCGCACGACCCCTACCGGCGGGTGGCGCTCGCCTGTGTGGAGGGTCTCGGGGAGCTGGGCGACGCCCGCGCGCGGCCGGTACTGAACGAGGCCCTGGCCCATCCGGTGCTGGCGGAGGCGGCGGTGCGGGCGCTGGGGCGGATCCCGAGGCCGCGCTAGAGCGTGCGCAGGTACCGCACCTCGGGCACCGCGACCCCGTCCACGTCGAAGGGTTCCTCGGCGCCGTCCGCCCGGAAGCCCGCCCGTTCGTAGAAGGCGCGGGCGCGGGTGTTGCCCTTGAGGACCCAGAGGTACATGCGTGGGTGACCGGCGGCGGTGCACTGCCGTACCGATTCCTGGAGGAGGGCGTGCCCGGTGCCGCTGCCGAACCGCTGCGCGTCCACGTAGATCGCGTACAACTCGGCGCCCCCGGTGCGCACTTCGCCGTCCCGGTACGGACCGTGCGCGGCCCAGCCCAGAAGTTCGCCGTCCTGTTCGGCGACGAGGTTCACCACGCTGCCGTCGGACTGCCGGAACCGTTTGCGGCGGCGCTCGGCGTCCTCGGACACGCTCAGCGCGTCCAGATACGGCTGCGGCATGAGCCCCCGGTAGGCGTTCTGCCAGCCCCGGATACGGATCTCGGCCACCCGGTCGCAGTCCGCGAGCGTCATCTCGCGTACCCGCGGACCGCTCACTGACCCACCACCGCGAACGCCTCGACCTCCATCAGGAATTCGGGCTGTACCAACGCCGCCACCTGCACCGCCGACGCGGCCGGCAGACGGTCGTCGGGTATGTGCTCGGCCCGGGCCGAGCGGATCGCCGGCATGTACTCCATGTCCGTGACGAAGTAGGTGAGCTTGACGACGTCGTCGAAGGCCGCGCCCGCGGCGGCCAGAGCGAGCCGCAGATTCTCGAAGACCTGGCGGGCCTGGGCGGTGGGATCGCCCTCGCCGACGAGCTTGCCGTCCTCGTCCAGGGCGAGCTGGCCGGAGATCGCGACGAACGTGCCGGTGCCCAGCACGACATGGGAGTACTGGGCGGCGGGGGCGAGCCCGTCGGGGGCGGGAATCCTGGTCAGCTCACTCATGCGTCCATGGTGGACCATGGCACTGACAACGCCCCCGACGGGCCGTCACACCGTGCTCGGCGGACCGCTCAGCCGCGGAAGCCGAGCATGCCGTGCAGTGTCGAGCCCCGCGCCGAGGCCGACGCCGAGCTCAGCGGCTTCGGGTCGGGCAGCGTGTCGCACACCGCGTCGACCTCGCCGCCACCGCGCGGCACCGTGCCGTCGGTGAGATACGCCGCCAGGTACTTGTCCAGGCAGGCGTTCCCGCTCAGCGTGATGCCGTGGTTCCCGCCGCCCTGCTCGACCACCAGGCTGGAGCCGCGCAGCAGACGGTGGACCGTCACGCCGCCCTGGTACGGGGTGGCCGCGTCGTCCGTCGCTTGGAACAGCAGCGCCGGAGGCAGCTTCGCGTTGGCCACGTTCACCGGCCGCAGCGAGTTCGTCGGCCAGAACGCGCACGGCGCGTTGTACCAGGCGTTGTTCCAGGTCATGAACGGTGCCTTCTCGTACACCGCCCAGTTGTCGTTGCGCCACTGGTTCCAGTCGCGTGGCCAGTCGGCGTCACGGCACTGCACCGAGGTGTAGATGCTGTAGCCGTTGTCGCCGGAGGCGTCGACGGCGGCGAAGTTCTCGTACGCCTCGACCAGCGGGTCGGCGTTCTTGTCGTTCACGTACGCCGCGAACGCCTCCGCCAGGTAGGGCCAGTAACCGTTGTAGTAGCCGCCCGGGATGAAGGTGTCCTCCAGTTCGGAGGCGCCCACCTTCCCGCCGGCCGGTGTCTTGGCGAGGGCCGCCCGCATCGCGTACCACTTGGCCTCGATCTTCGCCGGATCGGTGCCGAGCTTGTACGTGGAGTCGTACTTGGCGACCCACGCGAGGAACGCGCGGTGGCGGTCGTTGAAGGCGTAGTCCTGCGCGAGGTTGTCGTCGTACCAGACACCGGTCGGGTCGACGATCGAGTCGAGGACGAGGCGTCGCACCCGGTCGGGGAAGAGCTTGGCGTAGACCGCGCCGAGATAGGTGCCGTACGAGTAACCGAAGTAATTGATCTTCTTCGCGCCCAGGGCGGCACGGATCGAGTCCATGTCCCGGACGGCCTGGACCGTGTTGATGTACGGCAGCACATCGGCGTACTTCTTGCCGCAGGCCTGCGCGAAGGACTTGGCGCGCTGGAGGTTGGCCTTCTCGATGGCCGGAGTGCTCGGCACGGAGTCGGGGCGGACCGGGTTGAAGTAACCGGGCTTGCAGTCGAGCGCCGGTTTGCTCTTGCCCACACCGCGCGGGTCGAAGCCGATGACGTCGTACTGTGCCGCGACCGCCTTGGGCAGCGAGCCGGCGACGAATCCCGCGAGGGTCAGACCGCTGCCGCCGGGGCCGCCGGGGTTGACCAGCAGCGGGCCCTGGGACTTCTTCGCGGTGTGCGGAACACGGGACAGGGCGAGGGTGATCTGCCGCCCGTGCGGGTTGCGGTGGTCGAGTGGGACCTTGAGGGACGCGCACTGGAGCGTCGGGTAGTTCGTGGTGCCGCAGCTCTTCCAGGTGAGCTTCGCGGCCTGAGCGGAGTCCGCGGTGCGCGGAGTGCTCGCGTCGGCGGGCAGGGCCGTGAACGAACCGGCCACGACGACGGAAACGCCGCACAGCACGGCTGCGCGTTTTCTCATGGAGTCCTCCCAGGACGGAGGGTTTCGGGCCGCGGGTGTCACGGTCCACGCGGCATCGTCCCGGAAAGCGCGCCTGGAAGAACGGGTTCTGGCAAGACTTGACCCTATTGGGTCGTGGTTTGCCCCCGAACAATCTCAAATCAGCGTGAGTTGGGTTCCTTCGGACAGGTCGGGCGCGGACGGCTCGGGCTCGGGCAGGCGCCGGGGCATGACCGCGTCCGCGGGCCCGATGCCGTACTCCCGGGCCAACTCGTGGACCTGGCGGGTGATGCGGCGCTGGTACCACTTCGGCGCGTAGGAGCCGTCCGCGTACAGCCGTTCGTACCGGCGCACCAGATGCGGATGATGCCGGCCCAGCCAGGCCATGAACCACTCCCGCGCCCCGGGCCGCAGATGCAGCACCAGCGGGGTCACGGAGGTGGCCCCGGCGGCGGCGATCGCCCTGACCGTGGCCCGGAGTTGAGCCGGTTCGTCGCTGAGGAACGGGATCACCGGCGCCATCAGGACACCGCACCCGATGCCGTGCTCGGCCAGGGTCCGTACGACCTCCAGGCGGCGCTCCGGGGCGGGCGTGCCCGGCTCCACGGTGCGCCACAGCTCCGGATCGACGAAGCCGACCGAGACGGAGATCCCGACGTCCGTCACCTCGTGCGCCTGCTTCAGCAGGTCGAGGTCGCGCAGGATCAGCGTGCCCTTGGTCAGGATCGAGAAGGGGTTCGCGTGGTCGCGCAGGGCGCCGATGATGCCCGGCATCAGGCGGTAGCGGCCCTCGGCGCGCTGGTAGCAGTCGACGTTCGTGCCCATCGCGATGTGCTCGCCCTGCCAGCGGGACGAGCCGAGCTGGCGGCGCAGCAGCTCGGGAGCGTTGGTCTTGACGACGATCTGGGAGTCGAAACCGAGGCCCGTGTCGAGGTCCAGATAGCTGTGCGTCTTGCGTGCGAAGCAGTACACGCACGCGTGCGAGCAGCCCCGGTACGGGTTGACGGTCCACTGGAAGGACATCCGGGAGACCGCGGGCACCCGGTTGATGATCGACCGGGCCCGGATCTCGTGAAAGGTGATCCCGCTGAACTCCGGTGTGTCGAAGGTGCGGGTGACGACCGCGTCCGCGCCGAACAGCGCGGTGTCGTCGGCCCGGCTGTGGCCGGAGTCCGCTGTGAGGTTCTCCCAGCGCATGACGCCTCCTCGGTAGCACTGCCCACAGAATAGAACACATGTTCCCTTGATCGTGCGGGTGTGGGATGTGAAGGGTTTGCGGGGCCCCGATTTGGGCGGGCGGGGACCGGGGTGGTTGGCTTGCCCAAACCCCCGAGAAATCAGGTCCTGGAGGAAAAATGGCGCAGGTCGAGGCCACTACGGAGCGGGTCGTCGCGGCGGACGCGGAGAAGGTGTTCGACGCCCTCGCCGACTACAGCGGCACGCGCGCGAAGGTGCTGCCCCAGCACTTCAGCGAGTACGAGGTGCGCGAGGGCGGCGACGGCGAGGGCACCCTCGTCCACTGGAAGCTCCAGGCCACCAGCAAGCGGATCCGTGACTGCCTGCTCGAGGTCAGCGAGCCCACCGACGGCGAGCTCGTCGAGAAGGACCGCAACTCCTCCATGGTCACCACCTGGCGGGTCACCCCGGCCGGCGAGGGCAAGTCCCGCGTCGTCGTGAGCACCGTCTGGAACGGCGCCGGCGGCATCGGCGGCTTCTTCGAGAAGACCTTCGCCCCCAAGGGGCTCAGCCGGATCTACGACGAGGTGCTCGACAAGCTCGCCACCGAGGTCGAGAAGTAGAGACAAGTCCCCGGTGTTCGAGGGCTGTTGAGCCCCTCACCGGTTCGAGTGGATCTCCGTGCGCCGCTCCGTTCTGCCGTAACTCGTCGCGCTTGCTCGCAGTTGTCGCTTTACGCGGGAATTGTGAGGGTGCGACGAGGGGAGCGGCAAGGTGCGCGGGACCACTCTGGTGCAAGGCGGAACGCGGGACGAACCGGCCGAGCAACCCCCGCCGATCCCCGCCCCGGCACCCGCCCAGGCCGTCGAACTCGGCCCGCGCCGGGTGCGGTTGATCTTCTTCGTGCTCATGCTCGCCCTGCTCCTGGCCGCCCTGGAGCAGATGATCGTGGCCACCGCGCTGCCGAAGATCGTCGGTGAACTGCACGGCCTGGACAAGATGTCCTGGGCGATCACCGCCTACCTGCTGACCTCCACGATCGGCCTGCCGATCTACGGCAAGCTCGGTGACCTCCTCGGCCGCAAAGGCGTCTTCCAGTTCGCGATCGTCGTGTTCGTCGTCGGCTCCGCGCTCGCGGGGCGTGCCGAAACGATGGACCAGCTGATCGCCTTCCGCGCGGTGCAGGGCGTCGGGGCGGGCGGCCTCATGATCGGTGTGCAGGCGATCATCGCCGACATCGTGCCCGCCCGGGAGCGCGGCCGCTTCATGGGACTCATCGGTGCCGCGTTCGGCCTCGCCTCCGTCGCCGGGCCCCTGCTGGGCGGCTACTTCACCGACCACCACTCCTGGCGCTGGTGCTTCTACTTCAACGTCCCCTTCGGCGTCCTCACCCTCGTCGTCGTCACCGTCGTCCTCAAGCTGCCCAGGCCGACAACGAAGCCCCGGCTCGACCTCCTCGGCGCGCTGCTGCTCGCCGCCGCCTCCACCTGCCTGGTACTGCTGACCAGTTGGGGCGGCACCGAGTACGCGTGGGACTCGCGCGTCATCCTGGGACTCGGCGCGGGCGCGGTGGCCTCGACCGTGCTGTTCCTTCTCGCCGAGCACTTCGCGGCCGAACCCCTCATCCCGCTGCGGCTGTTCAGGGACTCGGTCTTCAACATCACCGGTCTGGTGGGCCTCGTGGTGGGCGTGGCGCTCTTCGGCGCCGCGAGCTACCTGCCCACCTTCCTGCAGATGGTGGACGGCGCGAGCGCCACCGAGTCCGGGCTGCTGATGCTGCCCATGATGGGCGGCATCGTCGGCGCCTCCGTGATCGTCGGCCAGCTCATCAGCCACACCGGCCGCTACAAGATCTACCCGGTCCTGGGCAGTGCCCTGTCCGTCTTCGGCATGTGGCTGCTGTCCCGGCTGGAGGCCGACACACCCCGGCTGCACTACAGCCTCTGGATGGCCGTCCTCGGCGCCGGCATCGGCATGGTGATGCCGGTCCTCATCCTCGCCGTCCAGAACTCGGTGCGCCCCGCCGACCTCGGAACGGCGACCAGCGCCAACAACTACTTCCGGCAGATCGGAGGCAGCGTCGGCGCCGCGATCTTCGGCACCCTCTTCGCCGACCGGCTCACCGACGCCCTCGCCGAACGGCTGCCCACGCGCGCGGGCGAGCGGCTGCCGGACGCCGAGTCCATCACCCCGCAGCTCGTCCACGCGCTGCCGCCCGAGCTGCGGGACCCGTACATCCGCGCCTACGCCGACGCCATGCCGCGGATCTTCCTCTACCTCGTGCCGGTCCTCGTCCTCGGCCTGCTCATCGCCTTCTTCCTCAAGGAGAAACCACTGGTGTCCCACAACGCCGCCGAAATCGAGCCCGCGCCCGTGAACGCCCCGATCCCGCAGGCCCGTACGCCCCACGTCGCCGGAATCCCCGTCTGCGGCACGGTCCAGCACCCCGACGGGACCGTCGTACCGCGCGCGGCGCTCACCCTGATCGACGTCGCCGGACAGCAGATCGGCCGCGGGGCGAGCGGCGAGGACGGGCGGTACGCGCTGTCGACGCCCGGCTCCGGGGCCTACGTCCTGATCGCCGCGGCCGGTGGCCACCAGCCGCAGGCGGTCTCCGTGACGGTCGGCGAGCGGCCCGTCGAACTCGATGTCGTCCTCGGTGGCGCCGGACGCCTCGCCGGAAGCGTGCTGACCGCGGACGGCACCCCCGTGCGCGACGCCACCGTCACCCTCACCAACGTCCACGGCGAGGTCGTCGCCACCACCCGCAGCGGCCGCGAGGGCGGCTATGTCATCACCGAACTCGTCGCCGGCGAGTACACCCTGGCCGCCAGCGCCCCCGCGTTCCGTCCCGCCGCGCTCCCCGTCACCGTGCAGGCCTCCCGGGAGACCCGGCAGGACGTCGAACTCGCGGGCGGCGCCGTGCTGCGCGGCACCGTGCGGGCCGGCGGCGGAAGGCCCGTCGAGGACGCGCGCGTGACGCTCCTCGACGCGGCGGGCAATGTCGTGGACACCCTCACCACCGGAGCCGACGGCACCTTCCGGTTCGTCGACCTGTCCTCCGGCGAGTACACCGTCATCGCCGCGGGCTACCCGCCCGTCGCCACCGTCCTCCAGGTCGCCGGCGGCGGCCGTACGGAACGGGATCTCCAACTCGGACACGAAGACTGAAAACCCGTCAGTAACCCCGACACGCCCCCAACCGGCAGGTTCCGCCCGGCCCGGGGGCGCGGGGGCGCGCGCGGTGGTGATTCGGCGGGGTCAATTCCCGCGTTGCCGCACATCACAACTCACCGCAGCCGTACGGTGGATTAGGCGGCACAGATCTTGCGGAGCCGTGGGAGAAAGGGCCTGGGCCATGGAAGACGGCACCGACCGTGGCACCGAGAGGGACACACCTCCTGGCCACGGAGCTGGGAACGGCGCGGCGGAACACGCCGCGACCGGCCGTATTCCGCTGGCCGTGGTCCTGGTGGACCGCGACGGCCTCGTGTCCCACTGGAGCCGCGGTGCGCGACGGCTGTTCGGCGCCGCCAAGGAGGAGGCCATCGGCCACCCGGCGGTCGACCTGCTGCCCGTCTCCGGCGCCCTGCCCGACGAGGAGGACCCCACGCCGTACGGCGTGTACGCCGCCTACGACGGGTTAGGCCCCGACCTCGAGTCCTCCCTCGACGGCAGGCTCTCCTACCCGGCCGCGGGCCGCGCCCGTCTCACCGTCTCCGAGCCCGACCGCCTGGACGTCCTGTGGTGGGCCTACCCCCTGGTGGGCCCCGGACGGGAGCGGCTCCTGGTGCTCGCCGCCGACGCGGGCGCCCTGCGGTCCGACGACCCGGACGACGACATCGCCGTCGAGCGGATCGCCCCCGCCTTCGCCCTGCACACCGACTTCCCGGGCGCCGAGGAACTGGCCCGCCGGCTCCCCGAGATCCTGCCCAGCATGAGTGTCGAGGAGAGCGCGCGGATCGTCGCCCAGATCCTCGAACTGGGCTATCCCGTGCTGGAGTTCAGCCAGAACGACCGGGTGCCCGTCACCCCCGACTGGGGTGTGCCCCGCCGTCTCGAACGCCGGGCGCGCCGTGAGCGGGCCGCGCGGGCCGTGGCCGAGGGGTTGCCCGTCCCGCAGGAACTCACCGACGAGGGCGAGGACCTGGAGTACGCCGCCGTACGCGAGCGCCTGGAGTTCCTCACCGAGGTCAGCGGGCGGATCGGCACCTCCCTGGACCTGTCCAAGACCATCATCGAGGTCAGCCGGGCCGTCGTGCCCCGCTTCACCGACGTCGCCGGCACCTATCTCCGGGAACAGGTCGTCGCCGGCGAGGGGTTCCCCGACGGTGTGCCGGACACCACCACCATGTGGCACCGGGTCGCCGTCGAGCACACCGACGAACCCGGCCGCTGGGACGACGTCGTGCCGGTCGGCGAGGCCATGCCGTTCCCGGCGCACACCCCGTTCTTCCAGTGCATGACCAGCGGCCTGCCCGTCCTCGTGCCGCGCATCAGCGAGCAGATGGGCCACGCCATCGCCTCGCAGTTCGAGAAGCGCGACATCCGGCCGCTGATCACGGGCCGTTCGATGCTGGTCGTACCGCTCAAGGCCCGCAATGTGGTCCTCGGTTTCATGATCCTGCTGCGGCACCCCGAGCGCGTCGAGTTCAACGACATGGACCGGGTCACCGGCGCCGAACTCGCCGCCCGCGCGGGCCTCGTGCTCGACAACGCGCGCATGTACACCTACCAGGAGTCCGTCGCCGAGACGCTCCAGGACAGCATGCTGCCGCACATCCCGCCGCGCATGGCGGGCTGTGACATCGCCACCCGCTATCTGCCGGGCACCCTGCTCGGCCGGGTCGGCGGTGACTGGTTCGACTCGGTGAAACTCCCCGGCGCCCGCACCGCCCTCGTCGTCGGCGACGTCATGGGCCACGGCCTCAACTCGGCCGCCATGATGGGCCAGTTGCGGACGGCGGTGCAGACCATGGCTGCCCTGGACCTGCCGCCCGCCCAGCTGCTGCGCAACCTCGACGACCTCGCCCAGCGCCTCGGCGACACCTACCTCGCGACCTGCCTCTACGCCGTGTACGACCCGATCGCGAGCGAACTCCACATCGCCAACGCCGGGCACATCCCGCCGGTGATCGTGCACGCCGAGGACGGCCGCAGCGAACTCCTCGACCTGCCCACGGGAGCGCCCATCGGCGTCGGCGGGGTGGCCTTCGAGTCGGTACGCGTACGCGTGCGGCCCGGCGACCGGCTCGTGATGTGCACCGACGGCCTGGTCGAGGTGCGTGGCGAGGACATCGGCGTGGGCCTCGCGACCCTGTGCGAGTCCGCCGCCCACCCGGCCGCCTCCATGGACGACGCCTGCGACACCATCATCCGCGCCCTCAACACGCGCGGCGGCCGCAAGGACGACGTCGCCCTCCTGATGGCCCGCCTCAACGGCATCGAGCCGGACGACGTCGCCGAGTGGCGGCTCTCCCCGGACCCGGTGGAGGTCGGCCGGGCGCGCTCCGTGGTGCGCGAACAGCTCCACGACTGGGACCTGGCCGGGCTCGCCGACACGGCCGAGCTGATGGTCAGCGAGCTCGTCACCAATGCCGTACGGCACTCCCACGGCCGTCCCCTGGAGCTGCGCCTCGTCCGCGGAGACACGCTGCTGTGCGAGGTGGACGACGACGACCACGATCTGCCGACCCTGCTGAGCGCCAAGCCCGAGGACGAGTTCGGGCGTGGCCTGCGCATCGTCTCCACCTTGGCCCGGGAGTGGGGCACCAGCCGGACGAAGGCCGGCAAGACCGTCTGGTTCGAACTGACGTTGCCGCGCCGCTGAGGAGCCCCCGGGGCGCACGGGGCGTGAGGGCGTACGCATGTCATACACGGCGTGAAGGAATGCGCCGCGCTTGTAGCCGTGACCAGGGCGCGATAGACCGTACTGGCCCGTCACTTGAGGCGGGCCATTGCCGCATCCTGGGGAGTTGGGCATGAGCGTGACGAGTCGGTACCGGGAGGCCTGGGAGAGCTTCTGGAGCGAAGCTCCCGACGGACAGGGGGCGGTGTTCTGGGACGCGGAGCCCGCGCTGACGGCCGGCCTCCACCTCGCCCTGTTCGAACCGCATGTGACCGCCCCCGCCCTGCCCATGGTCGACCTGGGCTGCGGCAACGGCACCCAGACCCGGTTCCTCGCCGACCGCTTCCGGCACGTCCTCGGCGTCGACCTGTCCGAGGCCGCCGTCGGCCGTGCCCGGGCCGCCGATCCGGCCGGCCAGGCCACCTACCGGGTGCTGGACGCCGTGGAGAAGGGCGAGGCGGAGTCGCTGCACGCGGAGCTCGGCGACGCCAACGTCTACATGCGCGGCGTGCTCCACCAGTGCGAGCCCGCCGACCGCCAACCTCTGGTGGACGGGCTCGCCGCACTGCTCGGCGAGAGCGGCCGGGGCTTCCTCGTCGAGCTGTCCGAGGCCGCCAAGCCGATCCTGATGGGCCTGGCCCAGCACCCCTCAGGCCCGCCGCCCAAGTTGGCGCCGATCTTCCGGCACGGCATCGCGCCTGGCGAGGTCTCCGACGACGCGGTCCCGGAGTATGTGCGCGCGGCCGGGCTCACCGTCCTGGCGAGCGGCGAACTGCCGCTCACGACCACGGAGTACGACCCCGACGGCACCCGGATCGAGCTGCCGTCGAAGTGGCTGGTGGTGGGGCGTACGGCCTGAGGGATCCGGGCACTGGTCTGAGCCGGTGACGGTTGTCCACAGGCCTGACGGGACGCGGCACAACCGCGTAGCGTGAGGCGGCATGAAGATCCTCATCAGCGCCGACATGGAGGGCGCCACGGGCGTCACCTGGCCGGCCGACGTGCTGCCGGGGACGCCGCAGTGGGAGCGGTGCCGCGCGATGTTCACCTCGGACGTGAACGCGGCGGTGCGGGGCTTCTTCGACGGCGGCGCCGACGACGTGCTGATCAACGAGGCGCACTGGACCATGCGCAACCTCCTCCTGGAGCGCCTCGACGACCGGGCGGAGATGCTCACCGGACGGCACAAGTCTCTGTCCATGGTGGAGGGCGTGCAGCACGGCGACGTGGACGGCATCGCCTTCGTCGGCTACCACGCGGGCGCCGGCGCCGAGGGCGTCCTCGCCCACACCTACCTCGCCAACTCCATCACCGGGGTGTGGCTGAACGACGTACGGGCGAGCGAGGGCCTGCTCAACGCGCACGTGGTCGCCGAGTACGGGGTGCCGGTCGTCCTCGTCACCGGCGACGACGTGGCCTGCGAGGACGCCCTCGGCTACGCGCCCGAGGCGCTGAAGGTCGCGGTCAAGGACCATGTCTCGCGGTACGCGGCGGTGTGCCGGACACCGGCCAGGACCGCCGCCGACATCCGCGCGGCGGCCAAGGAGGCCGCCGCGCTCGCGGTGCGTCACGAGCCGGTGCAGGCCGGGCCGTTCACCGTCGCCGTGGAGTTCGACGCCGAGCATCTCGCCCTGGCCGCGACCGTCGTGCCGGGGGTCGACCGGATCGGTGAGCGGAAGGTGGGGTACACGAGCGCCACCATGTACGAGGGAATTCGCACCTTCAAGGCGGTCACGACGATCGTCTCGGCCGCGGTGGAGGAGCAGTATGGCTGACGGACAGGCACTGGACGAGGTCGTGACGTTCACCTCCGACCTCATCCGTATCGACACCACCAACCGGGGCGGCGGCGACTGCCGGGAGCGGCCGGCCGCCGAGTACGCGGCCGCGCGGCTGGCCGAGACGGGCCTGGAGCCGGTGCTGCTGGAGCGCACCAAGGGCCGCACCAATGTCGTGGCGCGCATCGAGGGCACCGATCCCTCGGCGGACGCGCTGCTCGTCCACGGTCATCTGGACGTGGTGCCCGCCGAGGCCCGGGACTGGAGCGTGCACCCGTTCTCCGGGGAGATCCGCGACGGGGTCGTCTGGGGCCGGGGCGCGGTCGACATGAAGAACATGGACGCGATGATCCTGGCGATCGTCCGCGCCTGGGCGCGCGAGGGGGTACGGCCCCGGCGCGACATCGTCGTCGCGTTCACCGCCGACGAGGAGGCCAGCGCCGAGGACGGCTCCGGGTTCCTCGCCGACGAGCATCCCGGGCTCTTCGAGGGCTGCACCGAGGGCGTCAGCGAGTCCGGGGCGTTCACCTTCCACGACGGCGGCGGACGCCAGATCTATCCCATCGCGGCCGGCGAGCGGGGCACGGGCTGGCTCAAGCTCACCGCGCGCGGCCGGGCCGGACACGGCTCCAAGGTGAACAAGGAGAACGCGGTCACCCGCCTGTCCGCCGCGATCGCCCGCATCGGCGCCCACGAGTGGCCGCTGCGGCTCACCCCGACCGTCCGCGCCGCCCTCACCGAACTGTCCCTCCTGTACGGCATCGAGCCCGACCTGGACAACGTCGACCGGCTCCTGGAGAAGCTCGGCCCGGCCGCGAAGCTCGTCGAGGCGACCGTGCGCAACAGCGCCAACCCGACGATGCTGGACGCCGGTTACAAGGTCAACGTCATCCCGGGCGAGGCCGTGGCCCACGTCGACGGGCGGTATCTGCCCGGCGGCGAGGACGAGTTCCGCGCCACCCTCGACCTGCTGACCGGACCCGATGTGGACTGGGAGTTCCACCACCACGAGGTCGCGCTCCAGGCGCCGGTGGACTCGCCCACGTACGCGAGGATGCGGGCCGCCGTCGAGGAGTTCGCGCCCGAGGGGTACGTGGTGCCGTACTGCATGTCCGGGGGCACGGACGCCAAGCAGTTCTCGCGCCTCGGCATCACCGGATACGGATTCACACCGCTGAAGCTGCCGGAGGGCTTCGACTACCAGGCCCTCTTCCACGGGGTGGACGAACGGGTCCCGGTGGAGGCGCTGCACTTCGGCGTCCGGGTCCTGGACCGCTTTCTGCGCACGGCCTGAGCGACTGGGGGAGAAGTGGAGACGCTGGCGTACGGGTCCTGGCCCTCGCCGATCGACGCGGCACTGGCCGCCGCGCACGACGGGCATCCCGAGTTCGTGGGCTTCGTCGGCGACGAGGCCTGGTGGACCGAGCCACGCCCCACCGAGGGCGGCCGGCGCACGCTGGTGCGGCGGCGCACCGACGGTGTGACGGAGCCGGTGCTGCCGGCGCCGTGGAACGTCCGCAGCAGAGTCATCGAGTACGGCGGACAGCCCTGGGCGGGGACGGTCGTGGACGGCGAACCTCTCGTGGTCTTCGTGAACTTCGCCGACCAGCGGCTGTACCGGTACGCGCCGGACGGCGAGCCCAGCCCCCTCACCCCGGTGTCCCCGGTCGGCGGCGGCCTGCGCTGGGCGGACCCGTTGCTGCTCGCGGACCGCGGTGAGGTGTGGTGCGTGCTGGAGGAGTTCACCGGCGACGGGCCCGGCGACGTGCGCCGGGTCCTGGCCGCGGTGCCGCTGGACGGCTCGGCCGCCCAGGACCGGGACGCCGTACGCGAACTCGCCGACGCCCGGCACCGGTTCGTGACCGGTCCCCGGATCTCGCCCGACGGGCGCAGCGCGGCCTGGATCGCCTGGGACCACCCGCGGATGCCGTGGGACGGCACGGAACTGGTGCTCGCCGGAGTTCGGCCCGACGGCACGCTCGGCGAACCCCGGACCATCGCCGGCGGGCCCGAGGAGTCGATCGTCCAGGTGGACTGGGCCCACGACGGAGCCCTGCTGTACGTGAGCGACCGCACCGGCTGGTGGAACCTCTACCGCGACGGCGCACCGCTGTGCCCGCGCGAGGAGGAGTTCGGCGGCCCGCTCTGGAAGCTGGGCCACCGCTGGTTCGCCCCGCTGGAGAGCGGTCTGATCGCCGTCGTGCACGGCCGCGGCGCCACCGCGCTCGGGATACTGGACCCCGAGACCGCGGAGGTCGTCGACGCGGCGGGCCCCTGGACCGAGTTCGCGCCCACCCTCGCGGTGCACGGCGAGCGGGTCCTCGCCGTCGGCGCCAGCCCGCGCAGCGCCCACGAACTGGTGGAGCTGGACACCCGGACCGGCCGGGCCCGGGTGATCGGCGCCGGACACGACGACGCCGTGGACCCCGCGTACTACCCCGAACCGCAGATCCGCACCTTCACCGGACCCGCCGGACGCGACATCCACGCCCACATCTACCCGCCGCACCACCCCACCTGCGTGGCCCCCGGCGACGAACTGCCGCCGTACGTCGTCTGGGCGCACGGCGGACCCACCAGCCGCGCCCCCCTCGTCCTCGACCTGGCGATCGCCTACTTCACCTCGCGGGGCATCGGCGTCGCCGAGGTCAACTACGGCGGCTCCACCGGGCACGGCCGGGAGTACCGCAACCGACTGCGCGAGCAATGGGGTGTCGTCGACGTCGAGGACTGCGCGGCCGTCGCCCAGGCCCTCGCCGACGAGGGCACCGCCGACCGCGACCGGCTGGCGATCCGCGGCGGCAGCGCCGGCGGCTGGACCGCGGCCGCCTCCCTCGCCGCGACCGACGTCTACGCCTGCGGCACCATCGTCTACCCCATCCTCGATCTGACCGGCTGGGGCGAGGGCGAGACCCACGACTTCGAGTCGCAGTACCTGGAGACCCTGGTCGGGCCCCTCGCCGAGGTGCCCGCACGGTACGCGGAGCGCTCGCCCACCGAGCACGCCGACCGCATCACCGCGCCCTTCCTGCTGCTCCAGGGCCTGGACGACGTGATCTGCCCGCCCGTGCAGTGCGAGCGGTTCCTGGCCCGCATGGAGGGCCGGCGGGTGCCGCACGCCTACCTCGCCTTCGAGGGGGAGGGGCACGGGTTCCGCAGGGCGGAGACGATGACCCGGGCGCTGGAGTCCGAACTCTCCCTGTACGCCCAGGTGTTCGTCCTGAACCCGCCCGGCATCCCGACTCTGGAGCTCACCAAGTGAAGGACCTCGTCAGACCGGCCCGCCTCGCCCCCGGTGCCCGTGTGGCCGTCGTCGCGCCCAGCGGTCCGGTGCCCGAGGAGCGGCTCCAGGCCGGACTGGACGTCCTGCGCGGCTGGGACCTCGACCCGGTGGTGGGGCCCCATGTGCTGGAGCGGCACGGCGACTTCGACTACCTGGCGGGCACCGACGCGGACCGGGCCGCCGACCTCCAGAGCGCCTGGTGCGACCCGTCCGTCGACGCGGTGCTGTGCGCGCGGGGCGGATACGGCGTACAGCGGATGACCGACCTGCTCGACTGGGAGGCGATGCGGGCCGCCGGGCCCAAGGTGTTCGTCGGCTTCAGCGACATCACCGCGCTGCACGAGGCGTTCGCCGTCCGGCTTGGCCTCGCCACCCTCCACGGGCCGATGGCCGCGGGGGTCGACTTCATCAAGAACGCGCGGGCACAGGAGCACCTCAGGGCCACGCTGTTCGCACCGGAGTCCGTCCGCACGATCGCCTCCGGCGGCGGGACCCTGGTTCCCGGACGGGCGCGGGGCGTCACCCTCGGCGGCTGCCTGTGCCTGCTCGCCGCCGAACTGGGCACCCCGCACGCCCGGCCCTCCGCGCGCGGCGGGCTGCTGTGCCTGGAGGATGTGGGGGAGGAGACGTACCGCCTCGACCGCTACCTCACCCAACTCCTGCGCGCCGACTGGTTCGACGGGGTGCGAGGAGTGCTGCTCGGGTCGTGGCACGAGTGCGGTCCCTACGAGAAGGTGCGGGCGCTGGTCGCCGACCGACTCGGCGGGCTCGGGGTGCCCGTCGTGGAGGAGTTCGGGTTCGGGCACTGCGAAGGGGCGCTGACCATGCCCTTCGGAGTGACGGCCGAACTCGACGCCGACGCGCGCACGTTGACGCTCGACGAACCGGCCCTTCGCTGACCGGTCGTCAAGAAAACACCCGTCACGGTGATTGACCTCCTTTGACACGTGTCACACGCTGGCTACCGACCGGTTCCTACCGGTCGGTACGTCGGGTTGTCCTCAGCGTGGAGGTCTCGTGTCTCGTCGTGTGCTCGGATACAGCGTTCCGCTCGCTCTCCTGCTCGGTGCCACCGTCGTCACCCCCGCTCCCGCCACCGGCCAGTACACCGTCACCGCCCTGAAGTTCACCGTGCGGGCCGGTGATCGCACCTGCACGATCGACGCCGATCTGTACCGGCCCACCGGTGTCGGCCGCGCACCCGCCGTGCTGGCCACCAATGGCTTCGGCGGCAGCAAGTCCGACGGTTCCACGGACGGCATCGGCAAGGCCTTCGCCGAGCGGGGCTATGTCTCGCTCGTCTATTCCGGCCTCGGATTCGGTGCCTCCGGCTGTCTGATCTCGCTCGACGACCCGGACATCGACGGCACGGCCGCCTCGAAGCTGGTCGACTTCCTCGCCGGCAAGCGGGCCGCCGACGACGGCACCAAGGCCGACTTCGTCGCCCTCGACGGCAAGGGCGACCCGCGCGTCGGCATGGTCGGCGGCTCCTACGGCGGCGCGATCCAGCTGGCGACGGCCGCCGTCGACCACCGTGTGGACGCCCTCGTCCCGCTGATCACCTGGAACGACCTGGCGTACTCCCTCGACCCGAACAACGCCGACGCCCACGGCCCGGTGCCCGGCGCCTTCAAATGGCAGTGGGCCAACGGTTTCTATCTGATCGGCGAGAGTCAGCCGCTGACGGCGCCCAACCTCGACCCGTCCCGGATCAACTCCCTGGACTGTCTGCACTTCGTCACCGAGGCCTGCCGGACCATCCGCACCCTCAACTCCGGCAGCTACCCCGCCGACCGGACCGCCGAATTGCTCTTCTACTCCCGCAGTGTCTCCCCGGTCGGCTACCTCGGCCGCGTGAAGGCACCCACGCTGCTCGTCCAGGGACAGGCCGACAGCCTCTTCAACCTCAACGAGGCGACGGCGACGTACAAGACCCTCAAGGCGCAGGGCACCACGGCCAAGATGATCTGGCAGTCCTGGGGCCACAGCGGCGGCATGGCGGCGGGCGAGCTCGACCTCGGGCAGGGGAATCTGGAGTCCACGTACGTCGGCAAGCGGATCCTCGCCTGGTTCGACCGCTACCTCCGGAAGAACAAGGGCACCGACACCGGACCGGCCTTCGCCTACTACCGCGACTGGATCACCGACCCGACCGGCACCTACGCCACCGCCGACCGCCTGCCCGCACTCAGCCGGAAGCTGTACCTGTCCGGCGACGGCAAGCTCGTCGTCAACCGCTCCAAGGTGACCCGCGGCAGCCGGACGTACACGAACTGGCTCGTCCCCACCAGCCACTCCGAGAGCTCGCTGGCCGGGACGCTCGGCCTGCCCGACCCGGCGCCCTACGACACCGAGGGCACCTACCTCGGCTGGACCAGCGAGCCGCTCACCCGGACCACCGACGTCGTGGGCGCGCCGAAGGCCACCCTCAAGGTGGTCTCGCCGAAGGCCGAGCGGACGCAGCACTCCGGGGACGCCGCCGACAAGCTCGTCCTGTTCGCCAAGCTGTACGACATCGCGCCCGACGGCACCAGGACGCTGGTGCACCGGCTGGTCGCCCCGGTCCGGGTGCCCGACGTGACAAAGAGCTTCACCGTGACCCTGCCGGGGATCGTGCACCGGTACGAGAAGGGGCACCGGCTGCGGTTCGTGGTGGCGGCGAGCGACGACGCCTACGTCGGCAACCGGGGGATCAAGCCGGTGACCGTGGTCAGCTCACCCGGGAACACCGGGGTGCTGGAGCTGCCGGTGACCGGCGGCTGATTCACCCGGTGGGCGGCCCCGCCGCGCGGGGCGGGGTCCTCGGGCCCACCCTGGTCGCATGAGCCCGAAGACCTCGGAGAGCGGCAGTGCCACCAGCGGCAAGGGCGGCGCCCTGACGCCCGCCCGGGCGGTCGTCCTGCTGCTCGCCGTCCTCGCCCTGATCTTCATCTTCGAGAACACCCGCGCCACCAAGATCAGACTGCTGATCCCCGAGGTGACGATGCCCCTGTGGATGGCGCTGCTGGCCACCGGGGTCATCGGCGCCCTGTGCGGGGCGTATTTCATGAAGCGCCGGAACTAGTCCGTCGTAGGGTGGCGGGATGCCGCACACCGCATCCCGCTATCTCGTCGAGGGCCCCCGCGTGGGCATACGCCACATCGGCTACGAGGACGGCGCCGAGTTCACCGCCCGGGCCCGGGAGAGCAAGCAGCTGCACCAGCCCTGGCTGTTCCCCCCGGACAGCGCCAACGCGTTCACCGCGTACGCGGGACGGCTCATCGAGGACCCGACCAAGGCGGGGTTCCTGGTCTGCGAGAAGGACGGGGAGCACGGCGAGGGGGCCATCGCCGGGTTCATCAACATCAACAACATCGTCGAGGGCGCCTTCCTGAGCGGGGCGCTCGGATACGGGGCCTTCGCGCACGCCGCCGGGCGCGGTCTGATGCGGGAGGGGCTGGGGATGGTCGTGCGCTACGCCTTCGGCGGGATGCGGCTGCACCGGCTGGAGATCAACGTGCAGCCCGCCAACACCGCCTCCATCGCCCTCGCCCGCAGCTGTGGCTTCCGCCTGGAGGGCTTCTCGCCGGACATGCTCTACATCGACGGGGCCTGGCGGGACCACGAGCGCTGGGCCATCACCGCCGAGATGATCAGGAAGTGACGCCGATGCGGACGCGAGTGGTGCTGGACGCCCCTTCCAACCTCGGGCTGCGTCCGCCCGCGCCGGGCACCGTCCCGGGCTGCTACAAGCTCGCCGGTGCCCTGCGCGAGCAGCGGATCGTGCAGCGCCTCGGCGCCCTGGAGGGCGGGGTGGTCGTGCCGCCGCGCTACGACCGGGGCGACTGGCAGGAGGGCGACGGGGTCTTCAACGCGGCCGCCCTCGCCGGCTACACGGTGAAGCTCGCCGACCGCATCGAACGCCATGTGCGGGCCGGGGAGTTCCCCGTGGTCCTCGGCGGTGACTGCTCCATCCAGCTCGGCGCCTCCCTCGCGCTGCGCCGCCTCGGCCGGTACGGCCTGGCCGCCGTGGACGCCTCCGCCGACTTCCGCCACCCCGGCAACTCCGAGCGGATCGGCGCGGCCGGCGGGGAGGAGATGGCGCTGGCGACGGGGCGCGGCCAGGACGACCTGACGAACCTGGAGGGGCTGAAGCCGTACCTGCGGGACGAGGACGTACGGCTCTTCGGCAACCGTGACGCGTTCGAGGACGACCGCGGTGAACTCGCCGCCCTCAAGATCCCCGTCGTCACCGTCGGGGGCATCCGCGAATGGGGCGCGGACGCCCTCGCCCGGGCCACCGCACAGGCCTTCGAGATCCCCGAACTCGACGGATTCTGGGTCCACTTGGACGCCGACGTCCTCGACCCGTCCGTCATGCCCGCCGTGGACAGCCCCGACCCGGACGGACTCCTGCCCGACGAACTCGTCGCCCTGCTGCGGCCGTTGCTCGGCTCCGCGCACTGCGTCGGACTGAACGTCACCATCTACGACCCGGACCTCGACCCGGACGGCTCGGCGGGCGCCCTCCTCGCCGACATCGTCGTGTCCGCCTTCCCCGGACCCGCCGCCTTTGCGTAATCCTGACCCGTAGCGCCCCTGTTCAGCTCCCCGGCGAGCGGCTTCCATAGCGATCGTGACGACGATCCGACGTGAGGTACTGACGCTGCCCGCCGCGGAGTTGGGTCCCGACAACCCGCTGCCCCCGCTACGGCCGCTCGACGAGCTCCACCGCGTCGACGACCGCGACGACCTGCCGGCGCAGATGGCCCGGCAGATCGGCTACGAGCCCCTGCGCAGCCTGCTTCCCGTGCACCTGAGGGACGGCTACGACCGGGTGCGCGAGCCGCGCGGGATCGACGCCCTCGTGATCGAGAACGACCGGCTGCGGGCCACCGTGCTCCCCGGTCTCGGCGGCCGGATCGCCTCCCTCCTCCACAAGCCGTCCGAGCGCGAACTCCTCTACCGCAACCCGGTGTTCCAGCCCGCCGCCTTCGCCCTCAACGGCGCCTGGTTCTCCGGCGGCATCGAATGGAACATCGGCGCCACCGGCCACACCACCCTCGCCTGCGCACCCCTGCACGCCGCCCGCGTCCCCGCTCCGGACGGCGGCGAGATGCTGCGCCTGTGGGAGTGGGAGCGACTGCGCGACCTGCCCTTCCAGGTCGACCTCTGGCTGCCCGACGGCTCCGACTTCCTGTACGTCGGCGTCCGCGTCCGCAATCCGCACGACCGGCCGGTGCCGACGTACTGGTGGTCCAACATCGCCGTGCCGGAGCGGTACCGGGTGCTCGCACCGGCGGACGAGGCCTGGCACTTCGGATACGAGCGACGGCTGCGGACGGTGCCGGTGCCCTCGTACGAGGAGATCCGGCGACTCCCGCACGCGGCCGACTACTTCTACGACCTTCCCGACGCCCGGCGGCGCTGGATCGCCGCCCTCGACGAGGACGGGCACGGGCTGGTGCAGACGTCCACCGACGTCCTGCGCGGACGCAAGCTGTTCGTCTGGGGTTCGGGGCCGGGCGGCCGGCGCTGGCAGGAGTGGCTCACCGCACCCGGCACCGAAGGCTACTGCGAGATCCAGGCGGGCCTCGCCCACACGCAGTTGGAGCACGTACGGCTGGACCCGGAGAGCGAGGTGTCCTGGCTTGAGGCGTACGGGCCGCTGCACTCCCCGGCACAGGCGGGGAAGGCGGAGGAGCGGCTCGAAGCCGTCCTCCCGCGCGCCGACGTCGACGCCGCGTACGCCGCCTGGAAACCGCACGCCGACACCGAACCCGGCGAGATCCTGGCCACCGGATCCGGCTGGGGCGCCCTCGAAGTGCTGCGCGCCGACCGGAAGTTGCCCGGCACGCCCTTCGACGGCAGCACCCTCGGCGAGGCACAGGAACCCTGGCTGGAGCTGCTGCGGTCCGGCGCGCTGCCGGAGCCGCGCCGGGTGCGGCCGCCCGGCGAGACGCTCGTCGCCCGGCACTGGCGGGACATGCTGGAGACCGCGCCCGCCGGCCCGCACACCGAGTACCACCTCGGCGTCGCCCAGTGGCACGCCGGTGACCGGGCGCAGGCGGTGCGGAGCTGGGAGCGGGCCCTTGAACTCGCCCCGTCCGTCTGGCCGTTGCTGCGCTGCCTGGCCGTCTCCGACCAGGAGGTCGGCAACCGGGAACGGGCCGCCGAACGGTACGCCGAGGCCTTCGACGACCTGTGCCGGGAGCGGCGCGACGCGGGGGAGGCCTGGACGGCGGCCACGGCCGCGCTCGGGCGCGAGGCGATCGAGGCGCTGCTCGCGGTGGGGCGTACGCGGGACGCGCGGTCGGTGTGGGCGCGGCTGCATCCAGGGACGCGGGCGCGCGGGCGATTCCGGTTCATCGAGGCCGGGTTGCTGGTCGCCGAGGGCAGGCGGGAGGAGGCGCGGGCCGTGTTCGAGGAGGGCTTCGAGGTCGCCGACCTGAGGGAGGGCGCGGAGGCCGTCGGGCGGCTGTGGGAGCGGGTCAGCGACGAACCGCTCCCGGAGCGCTACGACTTCCGCATGCGGTGACCAGGCGCCTGCGCCCTTACGTCCGCCGGTCCACGTACTCGTACACCACCCCGTCCGGATGCACCGCGATCAGATTGCGCCCGCCCGGCGTCCCCACCGGTCCCGCGACGATGTGCGCGCCCAGTTCGGTCAGCACCTGATGGGCTTCGTCGACGTCCTTGACGGCGATCGTGGCCGCGACCTTGCGCAGGATCTCCAACTCCGCCTCGGGACCGCTCATCAGGAGGAAGCAGCCGACGGCGGCCACCTGCACCCCGCCGCGTTCGAAGCGGAGGGCCGGGCCGCCGGCCAGGCGTTCGTAGAAGGGGACCGCGGTCTCCAGGTCGTCGACGCAGACACGCAGCGTGGCTCCCAGAATGTCCATGCGGACGAGCCTAATGGGGGCGGCCGGGGCAGGAGATCGTTTCACGCGATCCCCGCACGCCGGCCGCCGGACGGGCGTTCCTCAGCGGCTCGGTGGGTCCTTCTCGGATCCGCGCGTGCTGCTGCTTACGCGGCGGTATTCGGCCGTGACGGACCGCGTTATGCGTACGGGTGTGCGGGTACCCGGCGGCCATGGACCGCTTGGATCATCTTGAGCATCTGGACAAGCACCTGGTCGAGGAGTTGGCCCAGGTGACGCGTGAGACCGTGCGCGAAGAGCTGCGCGAGCAGACGCGCAAGCAGCGCCGCAAGGCCATGCTGTACGCCGCGTCCGGCGCCGTCGCCCTCTACGCGGGCGCCGCCCTGGCCCTGGCGGTGGGGCTGGCCCTCGCCCTCGGACTGCCGGACTGGGCCGCCGCCCTGATCACCGCGGCGATCCTCGGGGCCGTCGCCTACGTACTGCGCGGCGCGGCCCGGCCCTCCGCGTCCCGGCCCGGACCGGAGGCCGCCGCGAGCCCCGACCATGTCGTCGGCGGCAGGTCACCGGCCACCCCGCCCGGCGGGACCGGCATGCCGTACCCGCCGATGCCGCCCGTCGCGCCCGACGGCGTGGCCGGAGCGCCCGGCCCCGGCGTACCGCCGCGCGCCGACGGCATCGACCCCGAGCAGCCGCACCACCGCGCGTGACGCGCGGCGCGACACCTGAGGAAGGCCCTGCCCCGATCGGGGCAGGGCCTTCCTGGCTCCGGCGTCAGGTCTGCTGGAGCTGCGGCAGCACCTTGGTGCGGTAGAAGTCGAAGAAGCCGCGCTGGTCGGGGCCGATCTGGTTGACGTAGATCCGGTCGAAGCCCGCGTCGGCGAACGCGGACAGGGCCGCCACGTGCTCGTCGACGTCGTCCCCGCACACCGCCTTGTCCCGCACCGACTCCTCGGTGACCAGCGGCTGGAGCTGCTCGAAGTGGCTCGGCGAGGGCAGGATCTGGGCCATCTCACCGGGCAGGAACTGATTCGCCCACAGCCGGTGCACGGTCCGTACCGCCTCCTCGCGATCCGTGCCCCAGCAGACCTTGGTCCCGCCGCTGACGAGCTTGGCGCCCCCGCCGCCCTTGCGGAACTGCGCCACCATCGACTCGTCCGGCGTCATCGTGATGTAGCCGTCGCCCACCCGCGCCGCGAGCGCGGTCGCCGCCGGGCCGAACCCGGAGATGTCGATGGGGACGGGCTCGTCGGGGACCGTGTAGAGGCGGGCGTTCTCCACCGTGTAGTGGGTGCCGTGGTGGTTGACCTCCTCGCCGGTGAAGAGCCGGCGCATGATCTGGATCGACTCCTCCAGCATCTCCAGACGGATGTGCGCGGGCGGCCAGACATGGCCCAGGATGTGCTCGTTGAGGGCCTCGCCGCTGCCCACCCCCAGCCGGAAACGGCCCTCCGTCATCACGGCCGTGGTGGCCGCTGCCTGCGCCACCACCGCGGGGTGCGTGCGTACGGTCGGGCAGGTCACCGCGGTCTCCACGGGCAGTGACACCGCCTCCGAGAGGGCGCCGAGGACCGACCAGACGAACGGGCTCTGGCCCTGGGCGTCGTTCCACGGGTGGTAGTGGTCCGAGATCCACAGCGAGCGGAATCCGGCCTGCTCGGCCATCCTCGCCTGTTCGACGAGATCCGCGGGGCCGAACTCCTCGCAGGACAGGAAGTAGCCGTACTCGGGCATGGGGGGTACCTCCGGCACCTCTCGACGGGCGGCACGGGACGCGCTCCGGGTACCCGTCCGGCAGGCCGGAAACCGCTGGACGTTTGGGCGACCCGGCCAGGGTTACGCGGAAGTCTCCCGAGGTACGTGACAGCCCCGGAGGCGCACTGTGAGTCGACCCCGCATCGTGATCGTCGGCGCCGGTTTCGCCGGGTACCGGACGGCCCGCACCCTGTCCCGGCTCACCCAGCACAAGGCCGAGATCACCCTGCTCAACCCGACCGACTACTTTCTGTACCTGCCCCTGCTGCCCCAGGTCGCCGCCGGCATCCTGGAGCCGCGCCGGGTCACCGTGTCCCTGTCGGGCACGCTGCCCGGAGTGCGCCTGGTGCTCGGCGAGGCCGACGGCATCGACCTGGACGGGCACACCGTGCACTACACGGACCCCGAGGGCGGCGTCGGCACGCTGCCCTACGACCGGCTGGTGATCGCCGTCGGCAGCGTCAACAAGCTCCTGCCGATCCCCGGCGTCGCCGAGCACGCGCACGGGTTCCGCGGGCTGCCCGAGGCGCTGTATCTGCGCGATCACGTCACCCGGCAGATGGAGCTCGCGGGCGATACGAAGGACGCTGCGGCCCGCCGTACGTTCGTGGTGGTCGGCGCCGGTTACACCGGTACCGAGGTCGCCGCGCACGGGCAGATGTACACGGACGCCCAGATGCGCGGACGGGCGTCGCGGGAGGGCGGGCGGCCGCGCTGGCTGCTGCTCGACACCGCGCCGCGCGTTCTGCCGGAGATGGACGAACGGCTCTCGCGGACCGCCGACCGGGTGCTGCGGCAGCGGGGCGTCGACGTACGCATGGGGACCTCCGTGAAGGAGGCCACGCACGAGGGAGTGCTGCTGACCGACGGGGAGTTCGTCGAGACGCGGACGCTGGTGTGGTGTGTCGGCGTACGGCCCGATCCGCTGGTCGAGGGTGTGGGGCAGCCCTTGGAGCGGGGGCGGCTGATCGTGGATCCGTACCTCCAGGTGCCGGGCCGGCCCGAGGTGTTCGCGTGCGGGGACGCGGCCGCGGTGCCCGATCTGAACGACCCCGGTTCCTTCACACCGATGACCGCGCAGCACGCCTGGCGGCACGGACAGGTCGCGGCGCGGAACGTGGCCGCGTCGCTGGGGATCGGCGACCGTCGCGCGTACCGCCACCGTGACCTCGGCTTCGTCGTCGACCTCGGCGGCGCCAAGGCCGCGGCCAACCCGCTGGGCGTGCCCCTGCCGGGACCGCTGGCCGGCCTCGTCACCCGCGGCTACCACCTCGCGGCGATGCCCGGCAACCGCGTCCGGGTCGCCGCGGACTGGCTGCTGGAGTCCGTACTCCCGCGCCAGGCCGTTCAGTTGGGCCTCGTACGGTCCTGGTCGGTACCGCTGGACACGGCATCGCCGGAACTGGCGCGGGTACCGGGCGGACCGGAGCGGAGGCCCGCCGCGAGCGCGGGTGAGCCGGCGCGGGACCGCCCTGGCGAGGAGCCCGCGAAGAGTGCGGCGAGCGCCGAACCGGCCGGGAACGGAGGGGCCGTCGAGCCCGCGAAGAACCAGCCCGGCGGCGAGCCCGCGAAGAACCAGCCGGGAGGTGAGCCCGCGAAGAACCAGCCCGGCGGCGAACCCGCCAGGAATCCCGGCCCCGCCAGGGCGCCAGCCCCCGACACCGCCCCCGTCAAGCGCCCCGACCGTCCCGCCACCCCCACCGAGGGAGACTCATGAACACCGCCGAACTCGTCGACCTGGGCCAGCAGTTGCGCGTGGACAGCGTGCGCGCGGCCGATGCCGCGGGGTCCGGGCATCCGACGTCGTCGATGTCCGCCGCCGACCTGATGGCCGTACTGCTCGCCCATCACCTCCGCTACGACTTCGACCGGCCCGCCCACCCCGGCAACGACCGCTTCGTCCTGTCCAAGGGGCATGCCTCGCCGCTCCTCTACGCCTGCTACAAAGCCGTCGGCGCGATCGACGACGCCGAACTGGCCACCTTCCGCAAGCTCGGCAGCCGGCTGGAGGGGCACCCCACGCCCCGGCGGCTGCCGTGGGTCGAGACGGCCACCGGATCGCTCGGGCAGGGGCTGCCGGTCGGGGTCGGGATCGCGCTCGCCGGCAAGCGGCTGGAGCGCACCGGCTACCGGGTGTGGGTGCTGTGCGGGGACAGCGAGCTCGCCGAGGGGTCGGTGTGGGAGGCCGCCGAGCACGCCTCGTACGAGCATCTCGACAACCTCACCGTGATCGTCGACGTCAACCGGCTGGGCCAGCGCGGTCCGACCCGGCACGGCCACGACCTGGACGCCTATGCCCGCCGCTTCCAGGCCTTCGGCTGGCACACCGTAGAGGTGGACGGCCACGACGTGGACGCCGTCGATCGCGCGTTCGGCGAGGCGATCTCCACCTCCGGACAGCCCACCGCGATCCTCGCCCGCACCCTCAAGGGCAAGGGCGTCGAGGCCGTCCAGGACCGCGAGGGTCTGCACGGCAAGCCGCTGCCCGAGGCCGAGGAGGCGATCGCCGAACTCGGCGGCCTCCGCGACCTCCGCATCCATGTGCACGAGCCGCCCGCCGCCCGCATGCTGCACGCCGTCCGCGCCGGACACCTCGAACTGCCCCGCTGGGACAAGGGATCCGAGGACGTCGCCACCCGTGACGCCTACGGCCAGGCCCTCGCCGCCCTCGGCACCGGCCGCGGCGACGTCGTCGCCCTCGACGGCGAGGTCGGCGACTCCACGCGCGCGGAGTTCTTCGCCAAGGAACACGGCGACCGCTACTTCGAGTGCTACATCGCCGAACAGCAGATGGTCGCCGCGGCCGTGGGACTCGCCGCGCGCGGCTTCGTGCCGTACGCCTCCACCTTCGCGGCCTTCCTCACGCGCGCGTACGACTTCGTGCGCATGGCCTCGGTCAGCGGCGCCGGCATCAACCTGGTCGGCTCGCACGCGGGCGTCGCCATCGGACAGGACGGGCCCTCGCAGATGGGCCTGGAGGACCTGGCGATGATGCGGGCGGTGCACGGCTCGACCGTGCTGTACCCGTGCGACGCCAACCAGACCGCGCACCTCGTCGGCGCCATGGCGGACCTGGAGGGCATCCGCTATCTGCGCACCTCGCGCGGCAAGAGCCCGGTGCTCTACGGGCCCGACGAGGAGTTCCCGGTGGGCGGATCCAAGGTGCTGCGCTCCTCCGAGCGGGACCGGCTGACCGTCGTCGCGGCCGGGGTCACCCTGCACGAGGCGCTGGCCGCCGCCGACGCGCTGGAGGGCCAGGGCATCGCCGTCCGGGTCGTCGATCTGTACTCGGTCAAGCCCGTGGACCGGCTCACCCTGCGCCGGGCCGCCGAGGAGACCGGCTGTCTGATGACCGTGGAGGACCACCACGAGGAGGGCGGCCTCGGGGACGCCGTGCTCGACGCCTTCGGCGACGGGCGGCCCGTACCGCGGCTGGTGCGCCTGGCGGTGCGCACGATGCCGGGCTCGGCCGCGCCGGACGAGCAGCTGCACGCCGCGGGCATCGACGCCGAGTCCATCGCGGCCGCCGCACGGCTGCTGGTGGAAGAGGCGATCGTACGGTGAGCGAGGACGCCACCCGGACGGTGCGGGCCGGACGCCGCACCGTCGAGGTGCACCGGCCGGAGAAGGTCCTCTTCCCCGGCGACGGGGCGGGCAAGGAGTACACCAAGTCCGACCTGGTCGACTACTACCGGGCCGTCGCCCCGTTCATGCTGCCGCATCTGCGGGGCCGCCCCCTGATGCTGGAACGGCTCCCGGACGGCGTCGGCGGCCCGAGGTTCATGCAGAAGAACACCCCGGACAGCTATCCCGACTGGATCAGCCGCGTCGAGGTGACCAAGGAGGGCGGCACCGTCCGCCACACCGTGTGCGACGACACCGCCACCCTGGTCTACCTCGCCGACCAGGCCTGTCTCACCCTGCACCGGTGGCTGTCCCGCGTCGGACGCGTCGAACGGCCCGACCGGATGGTCTTCGACCTCGACCCCTCCGGCGATGACTTCGCACCGGTCCACGAGGCGGCCTGGCTGCTGGCGGAGCTCCTCGACGAGCTGAAACTGCCCTCCGCGCTGATGACCACCGGTTCGCGCGGCCTGCACGTCGTGGTCCCGGTGAGCGGGCACCACGACTTCGACGAGGTGCGGGAGTTCGCCAAGGACGTCGCCGACACCCTCGTCGCCGCCCACCCCGAGAAGTTCACCACCGCCGCCCGCAAGAAGGACCGCGGCGAGCGGCTCTACCTGGACATACAGCGCAACGCCTACGCCCAGACCGCCGTCGTGCCGTTCACCGTCCGCCCGAAGCCGGGCGCCCCCGTCGCCACCCCCATGTCCTGGACGCAGCTCGACGACCCGGGTCTCGACGCCCGCCGCTGGAGCATCGAGGACGCCGTCGACCAGGCCCGCACCAACCCCTGGGCCGGGGTGATGACCAAGGGCCGCGCCCTTGGTCCCGCCCGGCGCAGGCTCAACGCGTTGCGCGGCTGACCCACGTGCGTCTCGAATGTTTGGCCGACGGACTTGAGGCCACCCGGAGTGAGAGGTGGCCATGTCTAACACAAAAAACACATCAAATACTCAGAATTCACAGGAATCCTCCAAGGAGGCGGAAAGCGACACGGCGGAAGATCGGCTGACCCCCATGCAGGTGCTGCGTCACGCGCGCACCCAGCTCGCGGAGCTCACCGGCATGTCCGCCGAGTCGGTGTCGTCCTTCGAGCAGACGGAGGACGGCTGGTCGCTGGAGGTCGAGGTCCTCGAACTCGTCCGGGTCCCCGACACGATGAGCCTGATGGCGAGCTATCAGGTCGACCTGGACCCGCAGGGGGAGATCACCGGCTACCGGCGCGTTCGCCGCTACGAACGCGGGCGGGCCGACTCACACAGGGCCGGCGGCCGCTAGGGGCCGCCGTTCCGTTTCCCGACACACCCACAGACAAGGAGGCGCGGTCGGCATGACCGTTGTCCCGGCACAACAGAGCGGCGGCTCGGGCGGCACCAGTGGCCTGTACGACGTTCTGGAACTGGTCCTCGACCGGGGCCTGGTGATCGACGTGTTCGTTCGGGTTTCCCTGGTCGGCATCGAGATCCTCAAGATCGACATCCGGGTCGTCGTCGCCAGCGTCGACACCTATCTGCGCTTCGCCGAGGCGTGCAACCGCCTCGACCTGGAGGCGGGCCCGCACCGCAGTCCCGGACTGCCCGACCTGGTCGGCGACATCACCGAGTCCGGCGCCCGAGGCAAGTCCAAGGGCGCGCTGACCGGTGCCGCGCAGACCGTCTCGGAGGCCTTCAAGCAGGCCCGCGAGGAGGGCGAGTCCCAGCCCAGGCCGCGCGCCCGCAAGTCGACCGCAGCGCGCCGGAAGGAGGAGCAGGAGTGAGCACGTATGTGTACGGCATCATCGACGGCTCCGGACCCTCGCTGCCCGCGGACCTGACCGGCGTCGGCGATCCGCCGCGGCCCGTGCGCGTCCTCACCGGGGGCGAGCTCGGGGCCGTGGTGAGCGACGCGCCCGAGGGGCTGCGGCCCAAGCGCAAGGACCTGCTCGCCCACCAGAACGTGCTCGCCGAGGCCGGCTCGGGCGGCTGTGTGCTGCCCATGCGGTTCGGCAGCGTCGCGCCCGACGACGAGACCGTCGTCAGCGTCCTCGGCGAACGCGCCGAGCACTACAAGGAGCGGCTGCGGGCGCTGAACGGCAGGGTCGAGTACAACGTCAAGGCCACGCACGACGAAGAGGCCGTACTGCACCGCGTGATGGCCGAGAACCCCGAGCTGCGCGCCCTCACCGAGGCCAACCGGCAGGCGGGCGGCGGTTCCTACGAGGACAAGCTCAGGCTCGGCGAGATGGTCGTCGCCGCCGTGAAGGCACGGGAGGCCGAGGACGCTGCCGAGGTGCAGCACGAGCTGGAGGCCTCGGCCAAGGCCGTGAGCGCGGGGCCCGAGTCCACCGGCTGGCTCGCCAACGTGTCGTTCCTGGTGGAGCGCGACGAGGCCGAGGCGTTCCTGGCCGCGGTGGAACAGGTCCGCAAGGCCCGCCCCCACCTGGAACTGCGGGTCAACGGCCCGCTGCCGCCGTACAGCTTCGTCGAGCCCGGCCCCGCCGAGCACGCGGGCAGCACGGCCGGCGCCGAGAGCTCCGAGGAGTGAGGACATGGGCCTGATCAGCGAAGTACTGCTGCTGCCGT
Organism: Streptomyces sp. NPDC001536; assembly: GCF_042894505.1. Lineage (NCBI taxonomy): Bacteria > Bacillati > Actinomycetota > Actinomycetes > Kitasatosporales > Streptomycetaceae > Streptomyces > Streptomyces sp. NPDC001536. The sequence goes on along the minus strand of NZ_JBIAVQ010000002.1, from coordinate 77,402 downwards.
TCGCCCCGGTGCGCGGTAGCGCGTGGGTGATCGGGCAGGTGCTGCACGAAGCGGAACGCATCTACTACGACCCGGCCACGATCCGGGCCGAACTCGCCCAGCTGGAACAGCGGTTGGAGTCGGGAGAGATCGACGAGGCGGAGTTCGACCAACTGGAGGACGAACTTCTGGACCGGCTGGAGATCGGCTCGCGCAATCGGGCCGGAACGGACGACTGGACATCAGGATGAACCGACTGGGACTGGGCCTCGCGGTAGGGGCCGGATACGTCCTCGGACGTACGAAGAAACTGAAACTGGCTTTCGCCATCGGCACGTTGGTGGCCGGCAAGCGGATGCAGTTGAGCCCGCGGGCGCTCGCGGACCTGGTGTCCGGACAGCTGCGGGACAACCCGCAGTTCAAGGAGATCGGTGACCAGCTGCGCGAGGACCTGCGCGGTGTCGGCAAGGCGGCCTCGGGTGCCATGGTCGAGCGGCAGATCAGCGCGATCGCCGACCGGCTGCACGGACGTACCGCCGAGGTCCGCGACCAGATCGCGGGCGTGGTGCCGGACACACCGGACCTGGGTCTCGACGAGGACGACGAAGAGGCCGAGGACGAGTACGAGGAGGAGGAGCCCGAGGAGGAGGAGCAGGAGGAGGAGCCCGAGCCGCGCCGCAAGGAGGCGCAGAAGCGGCCACCGGCGAAGAAGGCGCCGCCGGAGAAGAAGGCGGCCGCCAAGAAGACCGCCGGGAAGACCGCCCAGAAGGCTCCGGCCAAGAAGGCGGCGGCGAAGAAGCCCGCGGCCCGGAAGACCGCCGCCGGCGGAGCGCCCGCCAAGAAGACCGCCTCGGCCCGCACCGCCGCCCGCGGTGCCAGGTCAAGGGTGCCGAAGGGAGGCGGTGAGCGATGACCGAGACTGTCGGATCCGCGACCTCCGCAGCGAGTGGAGCGACGAAGAAGGCGGGCCCGCTCGGGGCCATCGCCCAGAGCGAGGCCACCGACCGGCTCAAGGCCGAAGTACAGGAGTACCTGGCCGCGCAGGCCCAGCGGCTGCTGATCGGCGCCGGACGCAAGCTCGGCGAGACCACGGTCAAGCTCAACGACATCGCCGACGGCAAGAGCCCCGGCTTCGCCAAGCTCGCCCTCGACGGCGGCCGCAAGATCGCCGAGGGCAAGGGACCGCTGCGCTCCGCCCTGGAGCTGGGCGCCTCCCGCGTCAAGGACAACGTGGTCAGCGCCTTCAAGGGGCTCGGCGGCAAGGGCAAGCGCAAGGGCGGGGCGGGCAAGAAGCCGACCGTCATCATGGAGTACGTCGACGTCGGCCTGCCGCTGCGCGCCGCCTACGACCAGTGGACCCAGTACCAGGACTTCAGCACCTTCGCGAAGGGCGTCAAGAGCGCGAACCGCGCCGACGACACGACCTCCGACTGGCAGATGAAGATCTTCTGGTCCAACCGCAGCTGGAAGGCCCACACCACCGAACAGATCCCCGACGACCGCATCGCCTGGACCTCGGAGGGCGCCAAGGGCACGACCAAGGGCGTCGTCTCCTTCCACCAGCTCGCCGACCGTCTCACCCGGGTCCTGCTGGTGATCGAGTACTACCCCAAGGGCCTCTTCGAGAAGACCGGCAACATCTGGCGCGCCCAGGGCCGCCGGGCCCGCCTCGACCTCAAGAACTACGTCCGCTTCGTCACGCTCAAGGGCGAGGTCGAGGACGGCTGGCGCGGCGAGATCCGCGACGGCGAGGTCGTCCAGAGCCACGACGACGCGGTCGCCGAGGAGGAGGAGGCAGGGCAGGAAGAGGAGGCGTACGAGGGCGAGGAAGAGCAAGCTGAGGAGGAGGGCCCGTACGCCGAGGAGGAGGACGAGAAGGAGGAGTACGACGAGGAGGAGCCCGAGGAGGGTGAAGAGGAGCCCGAGGGCGAGTACGAGGAGGACGGCACGGACGAGGAGGAAGGCGCCGACGAGGAGGAGTACGAGTACGCCGAGGGTGGGAGTCGTCGATGACGACCGCCGGACGGCTGCCCGAGCCCTATGGTCGCGGTGACAGCAGCGCGAACCTCGCCGACATCCTGGAACGCGTCCTCGACAAGGGTGTGGTCATCGCCGGCGACATCCGGATCAACCTGCTCGACATCGAACTCCTCACCATCAAACTCCGCCTCATCATCGCGTCCGTCGACAAGGCGAAGGAGATGGGCATCGACTGGTGGGAGGACGACCCCGCCCTCTCCACCCGGGCCCGCCGTGACGAACTCACCCGGGAGAACGCCGAGTTGCGCGAGCGGATCGCCCGACTCGAACCCGGTAGAGCCGAGAAGGAGACCTGATGACCGGACTGCGTTACGTGTACGCCGTCTGCCGGCCCTTCAAGGCGCCTCTGCAGTCCCAGTTGACGGGCGTGGCGGGCGATCCGCCCCGGCTGCTGGTCCACCAGGGCCTCGTCGCCGTGGTCAGCCACGTACCGGAGGGGGACTTCGCCGAAGGCCCGCTCCACGCGCACCTGGAGGACCTGGACTGGCTCAGCGACACCGCCCGCGCCCATCAGGGCGTGATCGACGCCCTCACCGTCGTCACGACGCCGCTGCCGCTCCGGCTCGGCACCGTCTTCCGGGACGACAGCGGCGTACGCACCATGCTGGAGGCCCGCGCCGCCGACTTCCGGCGCGCCCTCGACCGGCTGGAGGGGCGGGTGGAGTGGGGCGTCAAGGTGTACGTCGAGGCGGAGCCCCAGGCCGCCGCCGCACCGGCGGAGAAGGCCGCCAGCGGCCGGGACTACCTACGGCAGCGCAGCTCCCGCGTCCGGGCCGAGGAGGATGTGTGGCAGCGGGCCGAGGCATTCGCGAGCCGTCTGCACGAAACACTGTCCGGTTATGCCGAGGATTCCCGGCTGCACGCCCCGCAGAACGCCACGCTCTCCGGTGCGGCGGGCCGCAATCTGCTCAATGCCGCTTACCTGGTGCCGCGGACCGATTCCGAAGAATTCGTGGAACTCGTCGACCGGACGAAGGGTGAATCCCCCGGAATGCGCGTCGAACTCACCGGCCCATGGGCCGCCTATTCCTTCGCGGGGGAGAAACCGTGACCGTCATCGAACGCCGGGAGATCGCCCTGGTGGACCTGCTCGACCGGCTGCTGGCCGGCGGGGTCGTCATCACGGGAGACATCACCCTGCGCATCGCGGACGTCGACCTCGTCCGCATCGACCTGAACGCCCTGATCAGCTCCGTGAACGCCAATGTCCCGTCGCCGTGGGGAGACTCGTCGTGACGCATTCCCGCAACCGGCTCGACCTGGAGCCCGACACCGTCGAGCGCGACCTGGTCAAACTGGTGCTGACCGTGGTGGAACTGCTGCGCCAGCTCATGGAGCGCCAGGCGCTGCGCCGCTTCGACGACGGCGGGCTCACCGAGGAGCAGGAGGAACGCATCGGGCTCACCCTGATGCTGCTCGACGACCGGATGACCGAGCTGCGGGAGCGCTACGGACTGCGGCCCGAGGACCTGAATCTGGACCTCGGGCCGCTCGGACCGCTGCTTCCCCGGGAGTGAGTCACTCCGGACTATCCGGGGTTAATCACCATCGGTACCAGCGTCCCCTGCCTCCGCTCGCATTCGTGCTGCGCATCAGGAAGCCCAGCAGCCACAGCACGAGTACCGCGAGTGCAATCCACCAGAGAATCTTTACCGCGAACCCGGCGCCGAAGAGAATCAGCACCAGAAGCAGTACGAGCAGGATGGCAACCATAATGTGAACCTCCTGCTTTCCGGGTTTCCCGAAAGTGGGGATTCAGGCACTCTTCCTGCACAGGATTTCTCCGTGCAGAACGGCGAACCAGCCGTCCGGCTGCCTTCCCCACTCCCGCCAGGCCTGTGCCACGGCCGTCAGCTGCTCCGGCGTGGCATGGCCGCCCTCCGTGGCCCGCCCGGCGTACGCCGAGGCCACGGTGCGGTCCGCCCACAGACCGCTCCACCAGGCCCGCTCCTCGGCGGTGGAGTAGGTCCAGGTGCCGGAGGTGGCGGTGATGTCGGTGAGGCCCGCCTCCAGCGCCCAGGACTTCAGCCGGCGCCCCGCGTCGGGCTCGCCGCCGTTGGCGCGGGCCACGCGACGGTACAGGTCCAGCCAGTCGTCCATGCCCTGGGACGCCGGGTACCAGGTCATCGCCGCGTAGTCCGAGTCGCGCACGGCGATGAAGCCGTCCGGCCTGGTCACCCGCCTCATCTCGCGCAGCGCCTGTACGGGGTCGCCCACGTGTTGCAGCACCTGGTGGGCGTGGACCACGCAGAAGGTGTCGTCCGGGTACTCCAGGGCGTGCACGTCCGCGACCGCGAAGTCGACGTTCGTCAGTCCGCGCCCGGCGGCCGTGGCCCGGGCCTGTTCCAGGATGCCGGGCGCGTGGTCGACGCCGGTGACCTGGCCGTCCGGCACCAGTTCCGCCAGATCGGCGGTGATCGTGCCCGGGCCGCAGCCGATGTCCAGGATCTTCATGTGGGGCTTCAGCGAACCGAGCAGGTAGGCCGCGGAGTTGGCGGCGGTGCGCCAGGTGTGCGAGCGCAGCACCGACTCGTGGTGCCCGTGCGTGTAGACGGCGGTCTCCTGCGGTTTCGACATGGCTGAACTCCCCTGTTCGACGTCCTGTCGGCTGATCGACACGGTACGCCCGCATGTCGAATGATGAGACCCGCGTTTTATTATATGGACTGACGGACAGTCAGTTGCCGGGGAGCGGGCGGTACACCGTGAGCGCCTCGGGCAGCTTCTCCAGCGTCACCTCCCCTTCCACCTGGGTGACTTCACCGTCGTAGGCGAGCAGCGAGCCCGGTGCCACACCGGCCAGGTGGAGCCGGCTCACCTGGACCGCGGCGTGCACGGGGGAGCGGGTCAGCGGACCGGCGAGGGCGGCCGCCAGCAGCCGTACCGCGGGCCGGCGGCCGCCGTGCACCACCCGTACGTCGAGCTGTCCGTCCGCGAGATCGTGGCGGCGGCCCGGCGTCAGACCCACCCGGTGGTAGGTGCCGTTGCCGACGAACAGCAGCCACAACGGGTGCGCCCGGCCCCGGAACTCGGCCTCCAGCGGATGCCGGTCGGCGCGCAGGACGCGCAGCGCCGCGAGCACCCCGGCGGGCCAGCCGCCGATCCGGCGCGACCACCGGTCCCGCTCGCGCACCAGCTCCGGGTAGACGCCCAGACTGCAGGTGTTGAGGAAGATGCCCTCGGTGCCGTCGCAGGTGAAGCGGCCCGCGTCCACCCGCACGCCCTCGCCGCCCCGGACGGCCCTGGCCAGATCACCGGCGCTCTCCAGGCCCAGGTCGTAGGCGAAGTGGTTCAGTGTGCCGCCCGGCAGCACCGCGAGCGGCAGGTCGTGACGCAGGGCGACCTCGGCGGCGGCGTTCACCGTGCCGTCGCCGCCGCACACACCGAGCACCCGGGCACGGGCCGCCGCCTTCTCCAACTCGGCGCGCACGTCGGACGGTTGGCACTCCACGACCTCGCACCCCGGCAGCGCGTCCTGGAGGGCGTGCACCCGGTCGGCGCTGCCCGCGGCGCCGTTGGCCACCACGATCAGACCCTCGCCGTCGGGCAGCGCCGGCACCTCGGCCCGGGGCCGGGCGGGCGGCACGATCTGGGCCCGCGTCGGCACCAGACCCCGTACCGCGAACGCGGCGCCCACCCCGAGCGCCGCACCGGTCAGCACATCGCTCGGGAAGTGCACGCCCGTGTAGACGCGGGACAGCGCGACCGACCACGCGACCGGCGCCACCGCCGCGCCCCAGGCCGGCGACTCCAGGGCGACCCCGGCCGCGAAGGCGGCCGCCGACGCCGAGTGGCCGGACGGGAACGACGTGGTGATGGGCTGCCGCTTCAGCTGCCGCACCACCGGCACCGGGTCCAGGACGGGACGGGGACGGCGTACCGACCGCTTGCCGAGGGTGTTGATGGTCAGCGAGGCCAGGCTCAGCGAGGCGACACCGCGGGCGGCGGCACGGCGGGAGCGGGGCGTGCGGCTCGCGGCCATCGCGGCCGCCGCGGCGAACCACAGCACACCGTGGTTGGCGCTGCGGCTCAGCCTCGGCAGCACGGGTTCGGCGAGCGGCCAGTTCCGTGCGGCGGCGAACTCGAACAGGCGGCAGTCGAGGGCGAGCAGCGCGTCGCGGACGGCGTGCCGGCCGGGCTTCAGGGCGGTGAGGTCCACGTCAGGGGTCATGTGGTGGCGGGTACCCTGAAGTGGCCGTTTCTTGTGCGGAGGCGGACCCGACACCGGAGGCTTTCTGCATGCGCCTGCTCCTCGTCCGCCATGGTCAGACCCCGTCCAACGTCGACTTCCTGCTGGACACCGCAGCCCCGGGTCCGGGCCTGACCGCCCTCGGCGAACGCCAGGCGGCCGCCCTGCCCGAGGCCCTCGCCGACGAGGACATCGAGGCCCTCTACGCCTCCACGCTGATACGCACCCAGCTCACCGCCGCCCCGCTGGCCGCCGCGCGCGGCCTCGACATCGTGGTCCGCGACGGCATCCGCGAGGTGTCCGCCGGGGACCTGGAGATGCTGGACGGGCACTCGGAGGCGGGTCACACCTACATGGCGACGGTCTTCGCGTGGTCGGCCGGTGACACGGAGCTGCGGATGCCGGGCGGCGAGAGCGGCGCCGAGGCGCTCGCGCGGTACGACGCGGTGGTCGCCGAGGCCGCCGCCCTCGGGGTCGGCACGGTCGCCCTGGTCAGCCATGGCGCGGCGATCCGGATGTGGACCGCGGCCCGCGCCGCCAACATCGACATCGACTTCGCCGCCGCCCGTCCGCTCGACAACACCGGCGTGGTGGTCCTGGAGGGCTCCCCGGCCGACGGCTGGAAGGCCCTGTCGTGGGAGGGCGCGGTCGTGGAGTCCGCGGGACGCGGGACGCAGAGCGGGCCTGCGGGTCGGCCGCTGGACGAGGTCGAGTAGCCGGGGCGCGACGGAGCGGGGCCGCCGAGCGGGGCCGCCGAGCTGGCGGGGCCCGCAGCGGGCCCGCGGTGGTCGACCGCATACGGTCGACCGCATACGGTCGACTGCATACGGTCGGCCGGATACGGGCCGGTGCATATGGCTCCACAGATACGGCTGAGCTGCCACGGAGTCGGATATGCGTTTGCCCGGCCCGGCCCCCGACCCGCAGAATGCGGCCCCATGGGACATCTGGAAGCCGCACACCTCGAGTACTACCTCCCCGACGGGAGGGCGCTGCTCGGCGATGTGTCCTTCCGGGTGGGCGAAGGGGCCGTCGTGGCCCTCGTCGGACCCAACGGGGCCGGCAAGACGACCCTGCTGCGGCTGATCTCCGGAGAGCTGAAACCGCACGGCGGGACCGTCACGGTCACCGGCGGCCTCGGCGTGATGCGCCAGTTCGTGGGCTCCGTACGGGACGAGACGACCGTACGGGACCTGCTGGTGTCGGTGGCACCGCCCCGCATCAGGGAGGCCGCGCAGGCCGTCGACAAGGCCGAGCACCTCATCATGACCGTCGACGACGAGGCCGCCCAGCTTCAGTACGCCCAAGCCCTCTCCGACTGGGCCGAGGTGCGCGGGTACGAGGCCGAGACGCTGTGGGACATGTGCACCATGGCCGCCCTCGGCGTCCCCTACGACAAGGCGCAGTTCCGCGAGGTGCGCACCCTCTCCGGCGGCGAGCAGAAGCGGCTCGTGCTGGAGGCGCTGCTGCGCGGCAACGACGAGGTGCTGCTGCTCGACGAGCCCGACAACTACCTCGACGTACCCGGCAAGCGCTGGCTGGAGGAGCGGCTCAAGGAGACCCGCAAGACCGTCCTCTTCGTCTCCCACGACCGTGAACTCCTCGCCCGCTCCGCCGAGAAGATCGTGTCGGTGGAGCCCTCGCCGACGGGTGCGGACGCCTGGGTGCACGGCGGCGGCTTCGCCACGTACCACGACGCCCGGCGTGAACGCTTCGCCCGCTTCGAGGAGTTGCGCAGGCGCTGGGACGAGAAGCACGCACAGTTGAAGAAGCTCGTCCTGAACCTCCGTCAGGCGGCCTCCATCAGCCATGAGCTGGCCTCCCGCTACCAGGCCGCCCAGACCCGGCTGCGCAAGTTCGAGGAGGCGGGCCCGCCGCCGGAGCCGCCGCGCGAGCAGGACATCAAGATGCGGATCAAGGGCGGCCGTACCGGAGTGCGGGCCGTCACCTGCGAGGGGCTTGAGCTGACCGGCCTGATGAAACCCTTCGACCTGGAGGTCTTCTACGGCGAGCGGGTCGCCGTGCTCGGCTCCAACGGCTCCGGCAAGTCGCACTTCCTGCGGCTGCTGGCGGGGGACACCGTGGCGCACACGGGGGAGTGGAAGCTGGGCGCGCGGGTCGTTCCCGGGCACTTCGCCCAGACGCACGCGCACCCCGAGCTCCTCGGCCGCACGCTCCTGGACATCCTGTGGGCGGAACACTCCCAGGACCGGGGCGCGGCGATGTCCAGGCTGCGCCGATACGAGCTGACCCAGCAGGCCGAGCAGACCTTCGACCGCCTCTCCGGCGGCCAGCAGGCCCGCTTCCAGATCCTCCTGCTGGAGCTGGAGGGCGTCACGGCCCTCCTCCTGGACGAGCCCACGGACAACCTGGACCTGGAGTCCGCCGAGGCTCTCCAGGAGGGCCTGGAGGCCTTCGACGGCACGGTCCTCGCCGTCACCCACGACCGCTGGTTCGCCCGCTCCTTCGACCGCTATCTGGTCTTCGGCAGCGACGGCCGCGTCCGCGAGACACCGGAGCCGGTGTGGGACGAGCGGCGGGTGGAACGGGCGCGGTAGCTCGCGGGCCCCGGGGCCCGGATGTTCGTAGAGTGGGTACTCGAAGCCCATGAACGCACACGACGAGTGGGAAACCGCCATGACCGGAGTCGACCCCAGCAGGCTGGACGACCAGCAGCTCATGAAAGAGCTGGAGACCATCCACCGCACGCGCCACGACACCCTGCTCTACGCCTCGAACGACGCGCTGCGCGCCCACAACGGCCGGATGGCCGAGCTGGAGGGCGAGTATCTGCGCCGCAACCCGCGGCGCCTGGTCGCCTCCGGCCGCACCCGCGAGGGTGCCAGGGAACGCGGACGCGGGGAGTCGGCGACTCCCCGCGTCTGACGGCGCCGGCTAGTAGCGGGTCGGCGGCCGGTCCCAGTGCCGGTGCGCCGCGATCGCCTCCACGAAGGCGCGTACGAACTCCTCGCTCGCCGCTCCGGGCGAGGTGTCCGTCACGACACCCTGGTCGCGGACCACGCGGTGGAACTCCGTGGACACCTGGACACCCTCCGGTTCCAGGGCGGAGAGCACCCCCACGCCGGAGCCGAGCGCGCCCACCGGCTTGCCGTGCCGGTACGCGTCCCGGACGAACCGCATCGCGTCCTGGTCGGCGGTGAGCGGCGGGGTGCCGGTGGGGCCGCCCGGCAGCAGGACCGCGTCGTACAGCACGGAGGCGACGGTCGGCAGTGCGCGGTCGACCGTATACCGTTCGCCGTCGGCACCGGCGATCGTGCCGTCCGTCGCCGCCAGCGCCTCCACGATCGCGCCCTCGGCGGCCAGCCCCTCCCGCACCGACGTCACCTGTTCGGCGTCCACGCCGTCGGTGACCAGCACCGCGATCCGCCGGGTGCGGATCGAGCCGTCGCCGCGCAGGGACTCCAGGCTCAGCGCGGGGGAGAGCAGCTTGTTCGGCGCCTCGCCGGCCGCGGTCGGCTCCGGGACCCCGATGCCACGGGCCACCTGGACCGCCAACTCGCCGTCCACCTTGGCCAGTTCCTCGACGGTACGGGCACGGACGGTCATCGCGTCGACCTTGCCGAGCTCGAACCGGAAGGCCGCGACGATGTGCTGCCGCTCCCACTCGGTCATGCTCTTCCAGAACAGCGCGGGCTGGCTGTAGTGATCCTGGAAACTGGGGCTGCGGCGGCGGATCTTGGCACCGTCGACCCGCTCCGCGTAGTGCGTGTACGCGCCGCTGCCGGCGCCGGCGTGGGCCGGGCAGCCGCCGCCGATCGAGTTCGGGAAGTAGTTCGTGCCGCTGTGGATCGCGCTCTGGCCGTACCCGTCACGCTGGTTGGTCCGCACGGGCGCCACCGGCCGGTTCACCGGCAGCTGGGCGAAGTTGGGGCCGCCCAGCCGGATCAACTGGGTGTCCAGATAGGAGAAGTTGCGGGCCTGGAGCAGCGGGTCGTTGGTGAAGTCGATGCCGGGGACCACATTGGCCGTGTGGAAGGCGACCTGCTCGGTCTCGGCGAAGAAGTTCTCCGGGTTGCGGTCCAGCACCATCCGGCCGATCGGCCGCACCGGCACCTGCTCCTCGGGGATCAGCTTCGTGGCGTCGAGCAGATCGAAGTCGAAGGCGAACTCGTCCTCCTCCGGCACCAGTTGGACGCCCAGCTCCCACTCCGGGTACTCCCCGGCCTCGATCGCGTCCCACAGGTCGCCCCGGTTGAAGTCCGGATTGCGGCCCTGGCACTCCTGCGCCTCGTCCCACACCAGCGAGTGCACGCCCAGCCGCGGCTTCCAGTGGAACTTCACGAACGTGCCGCGCCCCTCGGCGTTCACGAACCGGAAGGTGTGCACACCGAAGCCCTGCATCATGCGGTAGCTGCGCGGGATCGCCCGGTCCGACATCAGCCACATGATCGCGTGCAGCGTCTCCGGCTGGAGCGACACGAAGTCCCACAGGGTGTCGTGCGCGGAGGCGCCGGTGGGGATCTCGTTGTGCGGCTCCGGCTTCACCGCGTGCACGAAGTCGGGGAACTTGATGCCGTCCTGGATGAAGAAGACCGGGAAGTTGTTCCCCACCAGGTCGTAATTGCCCTCCGACGTATAGAACTTGGTGGCGAAACCGCGCACGTCCCGCACGGTGTCCGCCGAGCCCCTCGGCCCCTGCACGGTCGAGAACCGCACGAACACCGGGGTCCGCACCGCCGGGTCCTGGAGGAAGGCGGCACGGGTGAACTCCGCGCAGGACTCGTACGGTTCGAAGTAGCCGTACGCGCCCGCGCCCCGCGCGTGCACCACCCGCTCGGGGATGCGCTCGTGGTCGAAGCGGGTCAGCTTCTCCCGGAAGTGGAAGTCCTCCATCAGCGTCGGACCGCGCTCGCCGGCGGCGAGGGAGTCGTCGGTGTGGTCGACCTGCACACCCTGGTCGGTGGTGAGCGGGCCGCCCGCCGGGTCGTCCGCCCGGAAGGCCTCACGCTGCTCCTGCTTGCGATCGCGCGGGGTGTCCATCAGAGGGCCTCCTTCGTGAACACGTCCAGGAACGTCTCGTCGAACGCCTTGAGGTCGTCCGGCTTACGGCTGGTGATGAGCTTGTTGGGGCCGTGGTCGCACACCTTGACCTGCTCGTCGACCCAGGTCCCGCCCGCGTTGCGGATGTCGGTCGCCAGGCTCGGCCAAGACGTCAGCACCCGGCCGCGGACCACGTCCGCCTCCACGAGCGTCCACGGGGCGTGGCAGATCGCGGCGACCGGCCGGCCCTGCTCGAAGAAGTCGCGCACGAAAGCGACGGCCTTCTCGTCCATCCGCAGGCTGTCCGGGTTGGCGACCCCGCCCGGCAGGACGAGCCCGCTGAAGGAGTCCGCCGTCGTCTCGCCCACCACCTCCTGCACGGGGAACGTGTCCGCCTTGTCGAGATGGTGGAACGCCTGGATCTTCCCGGGTTCCGTCGACACCAGCACCGGCTCGTGGCCCGCGTCCACCGCGGCCTTCCACGGTTCGGTCAGTTCGATCTGCTCGACGCCCTCGGTCGCGGTCAGAAATGCGATGCGCATGATGGTTCAACGACCTTTCCTGGAAAGCTGTTCTGCCGTCGCGGGCCCCGCCGCCTTGGGCCCGGTTGCCGGATCCCGGCTCACGCGGTGCCCCCGCTGCCCGGTGCGGCCCGGCTGCCCGGTGCGGTCCTGCTGATCTCGGCCAGCACCGAATCCGGGTTCTCCGCCTGGGCCAGATCACCGAGGCTGACCACACCGACCGGCAGCCCGTCCTCGACCACCGGCAGCCGGCGTACCGCGTGCGCCCTCATCAGCGCCGCCGCTGCCGCCACCGGATCGTCCGGGGCGACCAGCACCGGATCGGGGGTGCACACCGACAGGGCGCTCACCGCCAGCGGATCGGTGCCCTCGGCGACCGCCCGCACCGTGATGTCGCGGTCGGTGAGCACCCCCACGATCCGCTGCCCGTCGGCCACCAGGACGTCGCCGATGTCCTGTGCCCGCATCAGCTGCGCCGCCTCCACGAGCGAGGCGTCCGGGCGGACGGCGACCACGCCCGGAGTCATGACGTCCTTCACGAAATCGGCCATCGCTGTGGGCCCTTCCTCGGTCTTCGCGGCTGACGCCGCCCGCAGTACCCCGCGGCCCGGCCCCTATGCGCGGGGCCGCGTCAGCGCCTCGGCCAGTTCCTGGACGGTCGCGTAGCGCTCCTTGTGCGGCAGCCGCTCCACGGCGTCGACGAGGGTGTCCGGCGCGTACGCGCGGCGCAGCACGCCGGCCAGGTGGCGCGCGCTCGCCGGGAACGCGCTGCGGCTCAGATGCCGGGCCAGCTCCAGGCGGATCACTCCCAGCGACGCCCCGGAGCCGCCCGGTGCCACGGGCCCGCCCGCGATCTGCGGATCGTCGTCCGCGGTCGGCTCGGGGTCGTGCCACTCCTCGCTCCGGGTGGGGTGCCCGGACCTCAGCAGACCCTGTAGTTCGTGCTTCATCTCGTCGTCGCGGTGGACGCTCAGCCGATCGCTGCCTCGCTGCATGGCGCTCCTTCCAGATCTTCGGCGGTGGGCACCGCGTACCCGAGGACCGGACGCCGACACGGGGGTTTGTCCTCCGTTTCGGGGGAGACCCGGCCCGACGCCCCCCACGCGATCCCGGGGAGGGAAAACGCCATGGCGGTACTCGCTGTGCTCATCCCGCTCCTCATGCTCGGCGCGGTGCTGGCACTGGGCCGCTATGAGGAGCTGCTGCTGCCCGCGGAGCGCGAGGAGGCGGTCCCCCTGCCGCCCGCTCCCGCTCCCGGCCCGGCGGGAACTCCCGCACCTTCGCCACCGACCCCTGTGTGACCACCGAGCCGCGGTCCGCGTCGCCCGTCAGGACCGACGCGGCCGCCGACTTTGTCCGGCAGCGGCCGACGACCGCCCCGGGCCCTGGTTTGCCGCCGGAAGCCGGGGGCAGGCGCAGTGACAGTGCTTCGGACAGGAGGCACGTCCGTGGGAGAGGCTCGCAGCCGCCCCGGTCGTGTCCGACCGGCCGCGCTCCCACGGTGACCGTCCGACCCAGAGCATGACCAAGGGAGTTGCGACGCCACCATGTCCACCCGGATGAGCGCGAAGCACCACCCGCACGACGACGCCCCCGACACCGCGGAGGCCTTCCGCAGGCTTGCCACGCTGCCCCCGGGCCCGCAGCGCGACACACTGCGCGACCGGATCATCGAGGCCTGGCTGCCCATGGCCGACCGGCTCGCGGGACGCTTCCGCAGCCGCGGCGAGAGCTTCGACGACCTGCGCCAGGTCGCCGCCCTCGGCCTGGTCAAGGCCGTCGACCGCTACGACCCCGAGCGCGGCAACGCCTTCGAGAGCTATGCCGTGCCGACCATCACCGGCGAGATCAAGCGGCACTTCCGCGACCACATGTGGACGCTGCACGTGCCCCGCCGGGTCCAGGACCTGCGCAACCGCGTGCGCTTCGCCTCCCAGGACCTGTCGCAGACCATCTCCGGGCGGCGGCCCACCGTCGCGGAGATCGCCGCGCACGCGAGCATGAGCGAGGAGGACGTCCTCGTGGGGCTCGAGGCGCTGGAGAGCTTCACCGCGCTGTCCCTGGACGCGGAGCTGCCGGGGAGCGAGGACGGGTACTCGCTGAGCGACGCGCTGGGTTCGGCGGACCCGGCGCTGGAGACCGTGGTGGACCGCGAGGCCGTGAAGCCCCGGCTCGCCGAGCTGCCCGAGAGGGAGCGGGCGATCTTGTACATGCGGTTCTTCGGGGACATGACCCAGTCGCGGATCGCCGAGCAGCTGGGGATCTCGCAGATGCACGTGTCACGGCTCATCAGCCGGTGCTGCGGGCGGGTGCGCGAGCAGGTGATGAGGGACGGCGCGTAGCGCGTCGGGACGCCGGTCGATGTCACCCACTTGGCTGTGCGCGTCCCGCTAATGGGGTCCGGCCGCGCGCGGGGCCGGGTCCGGCGGGCTGTGATGGCTGCGTGCCCTCGCAGCCGCAGGCCTAAGGAGCCCACCCCATGCGCCGCACCGCCCGTGCCCTGTCCGTCGCCGTTCTGGCCGGAGTCGCCGTCGGCGTCGCCGTGCCGGTCGCCTTCGCGGACCCGGCCGCGGAGGTCAGCCCGAGCACCGTCCAGCCCGGCGCCAGCGTCACCGTGTCCGTCACCTGCGGCTCCACCGGCGGGACGGCGCCGGCCACCATCGAGGCCACCTCGCAGGCCTTCGAGGAAGGGACCGCGCAGCTCCAGTTGGTCCCCGGGAACGACGCCGCCGTGTCCGGGCCCGCCTACCGCGGGACCGCCCGGACGGCCTCCGCCCAGGACCTCGACGCCGGCGCCGACGCGGTCGGCGAGGACTCCGCGTGGACCGTCGACGGCACCTGTCCGGCCGCGCCCGGCGGACAGGGCAAGCAATGGAGCGCGACCTTGACGGTGACCCACGGCGGCGCGAGCCACGCGTGCACCGAGCCGCGCACCGAAACCTGCGCCGCCACCACGGTCCAGCGCGGTGTGCGGGCGGGCCAGGGCGGCGCCTTCACCGACTCCGTCCCCGCCCTGGTCACCGGCGGCCTCCTGATCGCGGGCGCCCTCGGCGGAGCCGTGTACCGGGTGCGCCGCAAGGAGCGCCGCGCGGACCTCTGAGCCGGGCGTGTGACCGGCGCAACTCGAGCGGATTCCTATCGGCGTACGCCACCCTGGGTACTCGCACTCCGAGGGCGCCGCCCCCGTCGTACGGAGGGAGAACCGGGGAGCACACCCGACGGCACCGCGACCCAGCAGCTCACCCGGAGGTACGGATGCGGCGGACGGATCCCGTAGGCCATGGCCCCGTCCGCTTCGGGCCGCCGCTGCCCGCCGACGGACTGCCGGTGCTTCCCGAACTGTCCGACGTGCTCGCCGCCGCGGCGCCCCTCGGCGGAAGCGAACCCGTCGGCGGCGGACCCGTTCTCCTGGACGCCGCCTGCGGCTACTGGGCCCGGCGTGGACTGCCCGCCGGGCCCGAGCGCGTGGTCGCGGCACCCGGCGCCCCCTCGCTGCTGCTCGCCCTGACCGCCGCCCTCGGCGGCGACGTCCTGGTGCCCCGGCCCTGCGCGGCCTGGTGGGCGCCGTACGCGCGCCTGTTGGGAAGACCCGTGTTCCATGTGGCGACACCGGCGGAGTGCGGCGGTGTCCCGGACCCGTACGCCCTGCTGGAGACCGTGCGCCGGGTCCGTGACGAGGGCGGCGACCCCCGGCTGCTCGTGCTGTCCGTCGCCGACGACCCCACCGCCACGGTGGCCCCGCCCGAGGTGCTGCACGAGGCCGTGGAGGCCGCCGTCGGCGAGGGGCTGCACGTGGTCAGCGACGAGACCTGGCGCGACACCGTGCACGACCCGCACGAGACCGTGCTGATCGGCCCCGCCGAGATGCTGCCCGAGCGGGTCACCGTCGTCACCGACCTGGCCGGCGCCCTGCTGCCGCCGGGCTGGCCCGCCGCCGTGGCCCGCTTCCCCGCGGGCGAGGCCGGCGACGACCTCCACGCGCGCGTGCTGGACGTCCTCACCGCCCTGGGCGCCCGCGTGGCCGCCCCCGTCGCCGCCGCGGCGGGGTACGCGCTCGCGGAACCCGAACCGGTCACCACGCGCGTGGCGGCCACCGTACGTCTGCACGCGCGCGTGGCCGCCGCCGCGCACACCACCGTCGTCTCGGCCGGCGCCCTGGCCCGGCCCCCGCAGGCCGGCCGGCATCTCTACGTCGACCTCGGCCCGCTGCGCGCCGCGCTCGGCGCGCACGGGGTGGGCGACGCACAGGACCTGGAGGAGTTCCTCACGGCCCGGCTCGGTCTGCCCGCCCCGGGCGGCCATCGCTTCGGCGACGACCTGGGCGCCCTGCGCGTGCGGTTGTCGACCGGTTCGCTGCTCGCCGGGACCGACGCGGAACTCGAGGAATGCCTCAGTTCACCCTCACCGTTGGAACTGCCACACGTGCAACGCGCGTTGATCACTTTGAAGTCGGTCTTCGACGACCTCCGCGATGACGCTCAGCGATGGGAGCCTCCTCGATGACGCAGCAGTCCGAGTCGACCAGCACGAGTACGACCGTCCGGGACACCGACGATCCGGCCGCCCTGTCACCCTTCGCGCCCCCCGTCCTGCCGCTCGCCGAACCCCGGCCGCTGGGCGAACGCCGGGTGTGGCCGCGGACCTTCCACGACCGTCTGACCGCCCCGCTGCCCGGCCTCAAGGCCATGGCCCGCTTCGCCCGCGAGGGCTCCGTGCGGCCGGACCGGGAGAGTCTCGCCGACATCCCGCGCCTGCCGTTCGAGCCCGGCCCGCTGCCCCGCGTGGACGCGCGCACCGTCGCCGTCTCCTGGGCCGGGCACGCCAGTTGGGTCGTGCGGATCGGCGGGCTGACGATCCTCACCGACCCCGTCTGGTCCCGCCGCATCCTCGGCACCCCGGCCCGTATCACCCCGGTCGGCGTCGCCTGGAGCGCGCTGCCCCCCGTCGACGCCGTCGTCATCAGCCACAACCACTACGACCATCTGGACGCCCCCACCCTGCGCCGACTCCCGCGCGACACCCCGGTGTTCGTACCCGCCGGACTCGGCACCTGGTTCCGCCGCCGCCGCTTCACCCGCATCACCGAGCTGGACTGGTGGGAGGCGGCCGAACTCGACGGCGTCCGCCTCGACTTCGTCCCCGCCCACCACTGGTCCAAGCGCAGCCTCACCGACACCTGTCGCAGCCTGTGGGGCGGCTGGGTCCTCACCGACCGCGACGGACAGCGCGTCTACTTCGCCGGCGACACGGGCTACGGCCACTGGTTCACCCGCATCGGCCACCGCTACCCCGGCATCGACCTCGCGCTCCTCCCCATCGGCGCCTACAACCCCCGCTGGTGGCTCAGCGACGTCCACTGCGACCCGGAGGAAGCGGTACGAGCGGCCCAGGACCTGGGCGCACGCAGGATGGCACCGATGCACTGGGGCACCTTCGTCCTGTCGGCGGAGCCGGTCCTGGAACCGCTGACCAGGGTGCGGGCGGCGTGGGAGAAGGCAGGCCTGGCACGGGAGGACTTGTGGGACCTCCCCGTTGGAGGATCCCGGGTGCTATGACCTGCCCAGGGGCGCGGGGAACTGCGCGACCAGCCACGACGCACCCGCGCCCCGCAACGCACATCAAGCGGCAGACCGAACCCGCCGCCACATACTCGGTGCCAGGCTGATGACGACAGTCAGCACGACCGCAGCCACCACCCCCTCCCAAGGCTCCTTGAACAGCGACCCACCCAGAATCCCGATCAACTGATACGTGACGGCCCACGCCAGACAGGCCGGCAGATTCCCCCGCACAAACCTCCGCAGCGGCCACTTCGCCATCAGACAGGCCAGCATCACGGGAATCCGCCCGGCCGGCACCAGCCGCGACAACACGAGCACCGCCACACCATGGTCGGCGAGTTTCTCCTGGGCCTGCGTCAACCGATCCTCCGGCGCCCGCGACCGAATCGCCTCCAGCCACCGCGACCCGTTCTTCGACCGCATCCCCCGCCGCCCCAGCCAGTACAGCGTCGCGTCCCCGAGGAACGCGGCGAGCGAGGCCGTCACGAACACCAGGGCCAGAGCGAAGGGCGCCGTCTGATGAAACGCCACCACCGCCGCCGAACTCACCAGCGCCCCCGTCGGCACCACCGGCACCAACGCCCCGATCAGCACCAGCAGAAACAACGACGGATACCCGAGCGCCTGCTGCGTCGACTCCGTCGGCGCGGTCGACACCGCCGCCAGCCAGCTCACCGGGCCACCTTGGGGCGCACACTCTGCCCGTGCCCCAGCAGATGCACCGTCACGCCCGGCGCACGCTCGGCCGCGAGCCGCACGAACTCCTCGCCGGGGGCGTGGAATTCATGGGGGCGCACGGCGTCCATCCCGATCGGCCAGTACGTGCCGTAGTGCACCGGCACCGCGCTCACCGGGTCGAGCCGGGCCAGCGCCTCGGCCGCCCGCCCCGCGTCCAGATGCCCTTCGCCCAGGTACGGCCCCCAGCCGCCGACCGGCAGCAGCGCCACGTCGACCGGTCCGACCTCCTTGGCCATCTCGTCGAACAGCCCGGTGTCCCCGGCGAAGTAGGTGCGCGCCTCGCCCTCGACGACAAAGCCGAGCGCGGGGGAGCGGTGCGGTCCCAGGGGCAGCCGACGCCCGTCGTGCCGGGCCGGGACGGTCCGTACGACCACGTCCCCGATCACCGTCTCGTCCCCGGGCGCCACCTCGTCGACCCGGAGATGCGCGAGCCGGCGCAGCCCCGGCACGGCCTGGCGCGCGCCCCGGGGCACGAGCAGGCGCGTGCCCGGCGCGAGCCGGGCCAGCGAGGGAACGTGCAGGTGGTCGGCGTGCAGATGGGAGACGAGCACCGCGTCCGCGCGCCAGGCCGCGGGCGGCGGCACCGCGCCGCGGCGGCGGCGCAGATGCGCGAGTCGGCGGGCGAACAGAGGATCGGTGAGCACGCGGACGTCCGAGTCCTCGACCGTGCAGGTGGCGTGACCCCACCAGGTGATCTCCACCGGCACCTCTTTGCCTCCTTCGCGCGACTCCCCGAAGCCTACGGGCAGGAGTAGGGTCGGCGGCGAAACCCGGAGGTGAGGGGGACGCCATGGGACCGGTGCGCGTCACGGCGATCGCGAGTCTGACGCCGTTGGAGGAACTGGAGGCGGATCCCTTCCTGGTGGACTCCCGCAGCCAGCACGCGATGTGCGCTCGCTGGGCGGCGGAGCGGGGCTACATCGTCGGCCGGGAACTCCTCGTGCGGGGTCTGCGCGCCGACCACTGCGTCCTGTGGGACGGCGTCCGCCCGGGCACCGACGTGTTCGTCGCGCCCAGCCGCCGGGTCCTGGAGAGCGCCCTGTCCTCCGTCGACGAGTTCGTCGCCGAGTGCGCACGTCGCGGGGTGCGGGTGGAGACGGTGGGGCGTGCCGAACCGTCGTACGACGCCCAGATGAAGGCCCGGATCCACCGCCGGCTGTCGATGCCGACCGCGGGCTACGACGGCCGCTGACCCCTCCCCGGGGACGCCGGGGTGCCCGTGCGCGTTATGACAGGGTGGGTGCAGGCCCGCACCGGCGACGGGCCGGGACGTGAGGTGTGCGGGGCGTGCGAGGCGGGCGTTGGCGGCGGGTCGCCAGTCAGGCGGGGCGGAGCGTCGCGGTGTGGGCGGTCTCCACGGTCACCATGCTGGTGCTCGCCGGCATCCTGCCGGAGTTCCAGCTCCGGTCCGCGGACGGGGACAGCGCCACCGACATCGCGGTCACCGCGGCCCTCGGCGCCGGCGCCTTCGGTGTCCTGTCCGCGTTGGTCTGGCCGCTTCTCGTACGGCTCCTGCTGCTGGTGCCGGCCCTGGTGCTCGGCCTGCTGGTCTTCGTCCTCAACGGCTTCCTGCTCCTGCTGGCCCTGCGGCTGAACCCGACCGAGCGCGGCGCGGCCGCCTGGGAGACCGCGGTCGTGGTGGCCGCCGTGATGTCGGCCGTCGCCTCCGCCACCGGCGCCGCCCTGGCCGTGCGCGACGACGACGCCTACCGGCGCCGGCTCTACCGGCTCGCCGACCGCCGCCGCAGTGCCGGCCCGGCCGGCCCGGTCACGCCGGGGACGGTCTTCCTCCAGCTGGACGGCGTCGGCCACGACGTCCTGGAGGCGGCGGTGAAGAAGGGCCTCATGCCCACCGTCGCCCAGTGGCTGGACGGCAGCCACCGCCTCACCCCGTGGCGCACCGACTGGTCCAGCCAGACCGGCGCCAGCCAGCTCGGCATCCTGCACGGCAGCAACGAGGACGTGCCCGCCTTCCGCTGGTACGAGAAGGACAGCCAGGAGGTGATGGTCTGCAACCGCCCCACCAGCGCCGCCGAGCTCCAGCGCCGGGCGGTCGAACGCACCGGTGACGGCGGGCTGCTCAGCGCCGACGGCGCCAGCCGCGGCAACCTCTTCAGCGGCGGCGCCGACGAGCAGGCCCTCGTGCTGTCCATCGCCACCCGCCGCCGCAGCCGCGAGACCCGGTCCCGCGCGGGCTACTTCGCGTACTTCTCCGACCCGGCCAACGCCGTCCGCACGGCTCTGTCGTTCTTCGCCGAGGTCGGCCGGGAGATCGCGCAGTCGACCGGGAGCCGGGCCCGCCGGGTCCGCCCGCGCGTCAGACGCGGCGGCCTCTACCCGTTCATCCGCGCCTTCGCGACCGTCGTCGAACGGGACGTCGTCGTCGCCGCGGTGATGGGCGACATGCTCGCCGGGCGCACCGCCGTCTACGCCGACCTCGTGGCGTACGACGAGGTCGCCCACCACTCCGGGCCGCACAGCCGGGACGCCGAGAAGGTCCTCGAACGCCTCGACCGCTCCCTCGCGCTGATCGAGAACGTCGCCGAGCACGCCCCGCGCCCGTACCGGATCGTCGTCCTGTCCGACCACGGCCAGAGCCCCGGCGAGACCTTCCGTACCCGCTACGGCCTCTCCCTGGGCGATCTGGTGCGGGCGGGCTGCGGGCTGCCCGTGCCGCGCAAGGCGCAGCGCACCCACAGCGGTGCCGAGGCGCGCGCCGCCGTGCGGGCCGCGCTGCGCCGGCCCGTCGAGGAGCGCGGTGAGCAGCGCCGGCCCTCGCGCCGCCGCTCCGAGCCGCTCGTGCTGGCCTCCGGCAACCTCGGTCTGGTCTCCTTCCCGGACGTGCACCACCGGATGACCAAGGAGGAGATCGACGCCCGCCACCCCGCCCTGCTGACCACGCTCGCCAACCACCCCGGCATCGGCTTCCTCCTGGTACGCAGCGAGGAGCACGGGGGAGTGGTGCTCGGGCCGTTCGGCACCGAGATCCCGCTCGACCGACTCGACGAGGAACCGGGCCCGTTGGCCCCCTTCGGGCCGGGCGCCGCCGATGCCGTGCGCCGCACCCACGGCTTCGCGCACACCGCCGACATCATGGTCAACTCCTGGTACGACCCGGTCGACGGCGAAGTCCTCGCCTTCGAGGAGCAGATCGGCTCGCACGGCGGTCTCGGCGGCGCCCAGGGCCGGCCGTTCCTGCTGTCGCCCGTCGTCCTGTCCGCGCCCGTGGCGGACACCGAGGAACTCGTCGGCGCCGAGCACGTCCACCGCGTCCTGCGCCGCTGGCTGCGCGAATCGGACGGCCCCCAGGTGCCTTTGACGACCCGTCAGGACGAGGACCGGCGCGCGGCCTAGCGCGCGGGGTCTGCCGCTCCTCCATACCCCCATGAAACGGAGGAGCGGCTCACACAGAGGACCGCGCACACCGTGTCACCGCGGCACGGTTTTGCCCAGGGCACATTCCGGTCACAGCCGCTCGCCCCGGACATGCCGCCCCGTCCCACCCGTGAGCGGCTCCGGTGGTACGCCCCTCGCGCCGCGGGCCCGGAAAATCGAGTGCGCCCGCGCGAGGCCCCGCACACACTGTTCGTATCGGACCCCGCGCACCAGCGCGCCCTTGTCGAACATCCCCTGGAGCCACTGCGTGCAGGCCGCCGTCACCGTCACTCCCGCCCGGATCCCGGAGCTGCTGCTCGGTCTCGCGACCGTACGGCCGGTCTTCATCTGGGGCGCCCCCGGCATCGGAAAGTCCTCCCTGGTACGGGAGTTCGCCGAGTCCCTGGGACTGGAGTGCGTGAGCCTGCTGGGCACCCAGCTCGCCCCCGAGGACCTGATCGGCGTGCCGCAGATCCGCGACGGCCGCTCGGTGTTCTGCCCGCCGGAGGCGATCGCCCGCGACGAGCCGTACTGCCTGTTCCTGGACGAGCTCAACGCGGCCACCCCGGATGTGCAGAAGGCGTTCTACTCGCTGATCCTGGACCGCCGGATCGGCGACTACGACCTGCCGGCCGGCTCGATCGTGATCGGCGCCGGCAACCGCGCCACCGACAACGCCCTCGCCCGCCCCATCGCCTCCGCGCTGGTCAACCGGCTCGCCCACGTCCATCTGGAGGCCTCCGCGAAGGACTGGCTCGTGTGGGCCGCGGGCAACGGCATCCACCCCTGGGTCCTGGACCACCTCGTCGACCGGCCCGACCACCTGTGGTCCAAGCCGCCCAAGACCGAGGAGCCGTTCTCCACGCCCCGTTCCTGGCACATGCTCTCCGACGCCCTGCACTCCTTCGGCCGCGGCCTCGACGAGGAGACGCTGAAGGTGATCGCGCACGGCACGCTGACGCCCGCCCACGCCGTCGCGTTCTGCGGCTACGTCAAGATCGTGCGCGGCCAGTACGGCATCGAGGCGATCATCAAGGGCGACGCCCGCTGGCCGCACCGCATGGAGGACCGCGACCTCCTGTACTACCTCGCCGAGTCCTTCCGCGGCCGTCTGGTCAAGGAGCTCCCCGCCAGCAAGGAGCACCTCTCGGCCACCGGGCAGCAGACCGCGTACCGCGCCAAGTCGCTGCTCGTGCAGCTCGCCGAGATCTCGGTGGAGGTCGCCCAGAGCGTGATCGCCCCGGACACCGACGGCAACCCGCTGCTGCCGGCCTGGTTCCTGGTCGAGGCGGCCCGCGACATGCCGCGCCTGGTGGAGGCGCGACAGTGAGCCGTACGAAGGGGGCGGGCCGGTGAGCCGTACACGCGCCGCGAAGCCGCCCAAGAAGGACCTCGCCGCCGAGGCCTTCGCCGAGGGACTGCGGCTGGTGCGGGCCAACCGGGCGCTCGCCGCGACCGGGTTCAGCACCTGCCGCAAGGAGGACTGCCCCCACGCGCCCGCCTCCGGGCTGGTCCGCGTCGACTCGGACGGCATCCTGCACGTCCACCCCACCCGCCGCGCCGACCCCGTCGACTGGGCCTGGGCGGTCGCCCATGCCATCATCCACCTCGGCTTCGGCCACGTCCCGGCGAAGGAGGGCCGCCGCACCCAGGCCGACCGGTTCGAGCTGGCCGCCCGCTGCGCCGTCGTCAACCGCTTCCTGCTCGGCTTCCCCATCGGCCGCACCCCCGAGGACCTGCCGCCGTCCTACCCCGAAGGCGACGAGGAGCAGCTCGCCGCCCGCTGGCGCCGCGACGGCATCCCGCCCGCGTACGCGCACTGCGGCACGGCGGGCCACGAACCGGACCAACTGCTCGTGCCCTGGGACGTCTGGCGGGGCGGCACCCCGAAGAACTGGCAGCTGGACTTCGCGCACGCCCTCACCCGGACCGTCGCCACCGCCATGGACGTGGCGGGCGGCCGCCGTTCCTCGATGCGCGGCGGTTCGACCCGACTCCAGCCGTGGGAACGGGCGTTGAGCTGGTTCGTCTCCTCCTACCCGCTGCTCGGCGGCATCGCGGCCGGCATCACCCTGGTCGCCGACGCCGAACTGGCCCGCGCGCACGACATCTCTGTCGCCGCGGTCAACGCCGAACTCGCCGAGATCTACATCAACCCGCTGCGCGAACTCGACGACGAGGAATGGCGGTTCGTCCTCGCCCACGAGATGCTGCACGCCGCCCTGCGCCACGGCGACCGCTGCGGCACCCGCGACCCCTACCTCTTCAACGTCGCCTGCGACTACGTCATCAACGGCTGGCTGGTGGAGATGCAGGTCGGCACCATGCCCGACGGGCTGCTGTACGACCGGGAGCTCAAGGACCTCTCGGCCGAGGAGGTCTACGACCGTATCGCCGGTGACCTGCGCCGGATGCGACGGCTCGGCACCCTGCGCGGCAAGGGCCTCGGTGACGTCCTCGGCGGCCCGCTCGGCTCGCCCCGCGACTACGTCGACCTCGACGAGTTCTACCGCCGCGGCCTCGGCATGGGCCTGGACCTGCACCAGGAGCAGTCGCGCGGTTTCCTCCCCGGTGGCCTGGTCGAGGAGATCCGCGCGCTCAGCCATCCGCCGCTGCCGTGGGACGCGCAACTGGCCCGCTGGTTCGACGAGTTCGTGCCCCGTCCCGAGGCGTTGCGGTCGTACGCCCGGCCCTCGCGCCGCCAGTCGTCCACCCCGGACATCCCGCGTGCGGGCCGCTGGTTCCCGCCCGAGGAGATCGCCCGCTGCACCTTCGGCGTCGTCCTCGACACCTCCGGGTCCATGGACCGCACCCTGCTCGGCAAGGCGCTGGGCGCGATCGCCTCCTACGCCGAGGCCCGGGACGTACCGGCCGCGCGGGTCGTGTTCTGTGACGCGGCCCCCTACGACGCCGGATATCTGCCGGTCACCGAGATCGCGGGCCGGGTCCGGGTGCGCGGTCGCGGCGGTACGGTCCTGCAGCCCGGGATCGACCTGCTGCACCGCGCGGACGACTTCCCGCCCGGCGCTCCCGTGCTGGTGATCACGGACGGCTGGTGCGACGTCCTGCGGGTACGGCGCGAGCACGCGTATCTGATCCCGGAGGGCGCGCGGCTGCCCTTCAGCCCGCGCGGGCCGGTCTTCAGGGTGAGCCGCGCCCGAGTGTGATCGGATGGGGTGCATCACCCGGAACCGGGACCACACGAAAGGACTGACCGTGGCTACCACGCGCTCCGCACACACCGTCTGGGAAGGCAACCTGCTCGAGGGCAACGGAGTCGTCACCTTCGACTCCTCCGGCGCCATCGCCGAGCAGCCGGTGACGTGGGCTGCCCGCACCCAGGAGGCCAACGGCAAGACCAGCCCCGAGGAGCTGATCGCGGCCGCCCACTCCAGCTGCTTCTCGATGGCGTTCTCGCACGCCCTCGCGGGGGCCGGCACCCCGCCCACCAAGCTCGTCACCTCCGCCGACGTCACCTTCCAGCCCGGCGAGGGCATCACCGGCATCCACCTCACCGTCGAGGGCACCGTGCCCGGCCTCGACGAGGACGGCTTCGTCGCCGCGGCGGAGCAGGCCAAGGTGAACTGCCCGGTCAGCCAGGCCCTCAAGGCCGTACCGATCACCCTGTCGGCGAAGCTGGCCTGACACCCGCACGTCCCGCGATGCCGCGCCCCCTTCGCGAGGGGGACGCGGCATCGCCCGTTTCCGGGTACACGGGTACTCGGCATGGGTACGCGGCATTGACAACAGCCCGCTCAAGTTTTGTGCTGGAGTCCGGGAAGTGCCCTGGCGGAAGGGGACAGCGATGGGACGCGCGGTCGGGATCGATCTGGGGACCACGAACTCCGTGGTGGCCGTCCTGGAGGGCGGCGACCCCACGGTCGTCGCCAATGCGGAGGGGGCCAGGACCACGCCGTCGGTCGTGGCCTTCGCCAAGAACGGTGAGGTGCTCGTCGGGGAGGTCGCCAAACGGCAGGCGGTGACGAACGTCGAGCGGACGGCCCGCTCGGTGAAGCGGTACATGGGCGACGGGAGCTGGCGCTTCCCGGACCAGGGGGATGTCGACGGCACCCGCTACCGGGCGCAGGAGCTCTCCGCGCGGGTGCTCCAGAAGCTGAAGCGGGACGCCGAGTCCTATCTCGGCGAGGACGTCACCGACGCGGTGATCACCGTCCCGGCGTACTTCGACGACGCCCAGCGCCAGGCCACCAAGGAGGCCGGGGAGATCGCGGGCCTGAACGTGCTGCGGATCATCAACGAGCCCACCGCCGCCGCGCTCGCCTACGGCCTGGACCGCGGCGAGGAGCAGACCGTCCTCGTCTTCGACCTCGGCGGCGGCACCTTCGACGTCTCCCTGCTGGAGATCGGCGACGGCGTCATCGAGGTCAAGGCCACCAACGGCGACACACGGCTCGGTGGCGACGACTGGGACCAGCGGGTCATGGAGCACCTGGTGAAGAAGTTCCAGGGGCAGTACGGCGTGGACCTCGGCAAGGACAAGATGGCGCTGCAACGGCTGCGCGAGGGCGCCGAGAAGGCCAAGATCGAACTGTCGAGCTCCTCGGAGACGACGATCAACCTCCCCTACATCACCGCCTCCGCCGACGGCCCCCTGCACCTCGACGAGAAGATGACGCGCGCCCAGTTCCAGGAGCTGACCGCCGATCTGCTCGACCGCTGCAAGACCCCCTTCCACCAGGCAGTCAAGGACGCCGGCATCAAGCTCGCCGCCGTCGACCACGTCATCCTCGTCGGCGGCTCGACCCGGATGCCCGCCGTCACCGACCTGGTCAAGGAACTCACCGGCAAGGACCCGCACAAGGGCGTCAACCCGGACGAGGTCGTCGCCGTCGGCGCGGCCCTCCAGGCAGGCGTCATCCGTGGTGACGTGAAGGACGTCCTGCTGCTCGACGTCACCCCGCTGTCCCTGGGCATCGAGACCAAGGGCGGCATCATGACCAAGCTCATCGAACGCAACACCACGATCCCGACCCGCCGTTCGGAGATCTTCACGACGGCGACCGACAACCAGCCCTCGGTGGGCATCCAGGTGTACCAGGGCGAGCGCGAGATCGCCGCGTACAACAAGAAGCTGGGCGTCTTCGACCTCACCGGACTGCCGCCCGCACCGCGCGGCGTCCCGCAGATCGAGGTCGCGTTCGACATCGACGCCAACGGGATCATGCACGTCTCCGCCAAGGACCTGGCGACCGGCCGCGAACAGAAGATGACGGTGACGGGCGGCTCCGCGCTCCCCAAGGACGACATCGACCGCATGATGCGCGAGGCCGAGCAGTACGCCGAGGAGGACCGCAACCGCCGGGAGGCGGCCGAGACCCGCAATCACGCCGAGCAACTCGTCTACCAGACCGAGAAGTTCATCCGCGACAACGAGGAACGCGTCCCCGCCGACACCAAGTCCGAGGTGGAGTCGGCGATCGCGGAGCTGAAGACGCTCCTGGAGCAGAACGCCGACACGAACGCGCTGCGCACCGGCGTCGAGAAACTCGCCACCGTCAGCCAGAAGATGGGCCAGGCGATGTACGCCCAGGCGCAGTCCGAACCGGCCGCCGGGCAGGAGCAGTCGGCGTCGTCCGAGTCGCCGGAGGAGGAAGGCGTGGTGGACGCGGAGATCGTCGACGACGAGAAGGACGACAAGGGTCAGAAGGGCGGCGCGGCCTGAGATGCTGGCAGTACCGGACTTCACGGAGGGATACGAGCATGGGTGACAACAGGAAGCGGCGCGCACGGTTAGCGGCACTGGCGGCAGGTTCGCTGCTGGCGGGGGCCGCGGCCGTGGGCGTGCCCGGGGTCGTGGACAGCCCGGACAACCGGGACTGGTCCGTGGACGCGGCCCCGGCCGGCCACCACGACAACAGCACGGACGGGCACTACGACGGCGGCGCCGCCCCCGCCGGCCACGTCGACGGCGGCTGACGGACTACGCGCCCGTCTTCTCCCACCCCCGCCGCTCCGGCCGCGGCCCCAACTGCTTGGGGTCGCGGCTGCGGTACACGACATAGGGGCGGAACAAGTACTGCACCGGCGCGCTGAACATGTGCACCAGCCGGCTGTACGGCACGAACGCGATCAGCGCCATCCCGATCACCGCGTGGACCTGGTACAGCACCGGCACGCCCTCCATCCGGTCGATGTCCGGCTGGAGCGTGAACAGGCTGCGCGCCCAGGGGCCGATGGACTCACGGTAGTTGTAGCCGTCGCCGGAGGCGTGGGTGAGCTTGGCGATCATGCCCATCGCGATCGCGGCGAGCAGCACCAGGTACATGAGCTTGTCGTTGGCGGTGGTCGCCTTGAAGACGGGTGCCTTCGTCCGTCGACGGTATACGAGCACCAGGATCCCGCCGACCGCGAGCACCCCGGCCGCCGTGCCGCCGTAGAGGGAGAGCAAGTGGTACGCGTGCTCGCTGACCCCGATGTTCTCGGTCCACGACATCGGGATGAACAGCCCCACGATGTGCCCGGCCAGCACGAACAGGATGCCGTAGTGGAAGGCCGGCGAGGCGATGTTCAGCAGCTTCGACTCGTAGACCTGCGAGGATCGGGTGGTCCAGCCGAACTTGTCGTAGCGGTAGCGCCAGATCAGACCGGCGACGAGCAGGGCGAAGGCGACGTACGGCAGGACGCCCCAGAGGAGTGTGGTCATGAGCGCACCCCGGTGTACGTGTTCGGCAGTGTGGCGCATACGGCATCCAGGACGGATGCGTACGGTGTACCGAAGTCGGTGAGCCGGGAGCGCAGCTGCTCCAGGCCCTCCCGGTGTTCGATGAGCAGGGCGGTGTCGCCGGTGCGGGCCGCGAACTCCAGGACCGCGGGCAGGAAGTCGGGCAGCTCCTCGCCGGTGAACTCCAGTCCGGCCGCCCGGTACACCTCCTTGAAGCGGACCAGCGACATACCGCGCCGGCGGGTGTCCCCGTCCTGCCACCAGCTCAGATAGAGGCTGTGCCGGTTCTTGAAGTCGAAGACCTGGACGTAGTGCGCGGCCAGTTCCTGCGGCGGGGTGAGCGCCGCGTGGTCGACGAACTCCCGTAGCTGCGGGGCCGCTTCACGCAGCAGCGGCAGGCGGGCGCGGAAGTCGTCGTCGGGATACGTCAGACAGAGCGCGGCTGCCTGGTACAGCACGGCGTACGAGGGCATCAGACCTCCTCGGCGTCGGCCGGGTCGTCGGACGTCTGGCGTTTGCGCAGACCGTGGAAGTTCTCCACGGACACGACCGGCAGCAGCTTGCGGCCGGAGTCCTGGCCGAACGGCCCGTCGCCGCCCATGCCCGGGCCGCCGTCGTACTCGAGGGAGCAGTCCTCCGGGATCGCCGACTCCTCCAGCCGGCGCGCGTCACCGACGGCGGCGGTCGGGATGACGTAGCGGTCCTCGTACTTGGCGATCGCCAGCAGCCGGTACAACTCCTCGATCTCCGCGGGCTTCATGCCGACGGCCTCGGTGACCGAAGGGTCCGGCTCCTCGCCGAGGTTGATCGCCCGCATGTGGGCGCGCATCGCCGCGAGCTTCTCCAGGGAGGCCCGCACCGGGGCGGTGTCGCCCGCGGTGAAGACCTCCGCGAGGTACTCCAGGGGGATGCGGAGCGTGTCGATGGCGCCGAAGAGGTTCTGGGCGTCCTCGCCGTCGTGGCCGGTCTCCGTCAGCGCGTCCACCACCGGGGACAGCGGCGGGATGTACCAGACCATCGGCATGGTGCGGTACTCCGGATGCAGGGGGAGCGCCACCTTGTACGTGCTGATCAGCGCCCGCACGGGGGAACGGCGGGCTGCCTCCATCCAGTCGTAGGGGATCCCGGCCTCCTCCGCCGCCCGTTGCACGGCGTGGTCGTCGGGGTCGAGGAAGACGCCCAACTGGGCTTCGTACAGGCCCTTTTCCTCGGGCGTGGAGGCCGCGGCGGTCACCTTGTCGGCGTCGTACAGGATCACACCGAGGTAGCGCAGCCGCCCCACGCACGTCTCCGAGCAGACCGTCGGCAGACCGACCTCGACGCGCGGGTAGCACATCGTGCACTTCTCGGCCTTGCCGGTGCGGTGGTTGAAGTAGACCTTCTTGTACGGGCATCCGGTCACACACATCCGCCAGCCCCGGCAGTGGTCCTGGTCGACCAGGACGATGCCGTCCTCCGCCCGCTTGTACATCGCGCCGGAGGGACACGAGGCGACGCAGGACGGGTTGAGACAGTGCTCGCAGATGCGCGGCAGATAGAACATGAAGGTCTGCTCGAACTCGAACTTCACCTTGTCCGCGGCCTGTTGGCGGGTGCGCTCGACCATCGGGTCGAGATCGCCGTAGGCGGGGGCGCCGGCGAGGTTGTCGTCCCAGTTCGAGGACCACTCGATCTTCATCGGCTTGCCGTCGATCTGCGACACCGGCCGGGCCACCGGGTAGTCGTCGCCGAGCGGGGCGTCGGTGAGGTTCTTGTAGTCGTAGGTCCAGGGCTCGTAGTAGTCCTTGATCTCCGGCAGCTTCGGGTTGGAGAAGATGCCGAGGAGCTTGTGGAAACGGCCGCCCGCCTTGAGCTTGAGGGCGCCGCGCTTGTTCAGCTCCCAGCCGCCGCGCCACTTCTCCTGGTCCTCGTAGCGGCGCGGATAGCCCTGGCCGGGCCGGGTCTCGACATTGTTGAACCAGACGTACTCCATGCCCTGGCGGTTGGTCCACGCCTGCTTGCAGGTGACCGAGCAGGTGTGGCAGCCGATGCACTTGTCGAGGTTCATGACCATCGCGATCTGTGCCATGACGCGCATCAGTACTCGACCTCCTGGCTGCGACGGCGGATGACCGTGACCTCGTCGCGCTGGTTGCCCGTCGGGCCCAGGTAGTTGAACGCCCAGCTCAACTGGGCGTAGCCGCCGACGAGATGGGACGGTTTGAGGATCAGACGGGTGAGTGAGTTGTGGATGCCGCCGCGCTTGCCGGTCGTCTCCGTCTTGGGGACGTTCACCGTGCGTTCCTGCGCGTGGTGCATGTAGACCGTGCCGGCCGGCATGCGGTGCGAGACGACCGCCCGGGCCACGACCACGCCGTTGCGGTTGGCCGCCTCGATCCAGTCGTCGTCCTTCACACCGATCGCGTCCGCGTCCTGCGGGGACATCCAGATGGACTGGCCGCCGCGGGAGAGGGCGAGCATGAACAGGTTGTCCTGGTACTCGGAGTGGATGGACCACTTGTTGTGCGGGGTGAGGTAACGGACCGTCACCTCCCGTTGGCCGTCCGGCCCGAGCTCGGGTTCGTTGAACAGCTTGTTCATGTCGAGCGGCGGCCGGTAGATCGGGAGCGCCTCGCCGAGCTCGTGCATCCAGTCGTGGTCGATGAAGAAGTGCTGGCGCCCGGTGAGGGTGTGCCACGGCTTGAGGTGCTCGGTGTTCAGCGTGAAGGCCGTGTACCGGCGCCCGCCGGCCTCGCTGCCGGACCACTCCGGAGAGGTGATCACCGGGACGGGGGCCGCCTGGGTGTCGGCGTACGTGATCCGCTTGCCCTCGTGCTCGGCCGCGAGGTGCGCCATCTCCTGGCCGGTGCGCTCCTCCAGGGTGTGGAAGCCCTGGGTGGCGAGGCGGCCGTTGGTGGTGCCGGACAGGGACAGGATCGTGTTGGCGGCCTTCACCGCCGTGTCGAGGGCGGGGCGTCCCGCTGCGGGGCCCTCGCGGACCACCCCGTTGAGTTCCCGGAGGTGGTCGACCTCCTCGTCCGGCCTCAGGGCGATGCCCTTGCAGGGCAGCCCCAGTTCCTCGACCAGTGGGCCGAGGGCCCGGAACTTCGCGCCGATCGCCGTGTAGTCCCGCTCGACGACGGTGAGGTTCGGCAGGGTCCTGCCGGGCACCGGATCGCACTCGCCGCGCTTCCAGTCCAGGACGATCCCGCCGGGCTGGGCGGTCTCGCCCGGGGTGTCGTGCTGCATCGGGGTCGCCACCAGGTCCTTGCGGACGCCGAGGTGCAGGACCGCCATCTCGCTCAGCCGGTCGGCGAGCGCCTTGAAGGTGTCGAAGTCGGTGCGGGCCTGCCACGGCGGGTCCACGGCCGGGGTGAAGGAGTGCACGTAGGGGTGCATGTCCGTGCTGGACAGGTCGTTCTTCTCGTACCAGGTCGCGGCCGGCAGGACGACGTCCGAGAGCAGCGTGGAGGAGGTCTGCCGGAAGTCCAGCGAAAGGAGCAGGTCGAGCTTGCCCTCGGGGGCCTCGTCCCGCCAGGTCACGTCCCGGGGCCGCTCGTCGGGCTCGGCCTCCTTGGCGCTCAACGACGAGTGCGTGCCCAGGAGATGCCTGGTGAAGTACTCGGCGCCCTTCGCGGACGAGCCGAGCAGGTTGGCCCGCCACAGCGTCAGCACGCGCGGCCAGTTCTCGGGGGCGTCGGGGTCCTCGCAGGCGAAGTTCAGTGTCCCCGCCCGGAGTTCGGCCACCGCCTTCGCCACCGGGTCGCCGAAGGCCGCGCCCAGCTCCAGCGGGTTGCGGTCGAAGGTCGGGTACGACGGCATCCACCCCGAACGCGCCGACAGGGCCAGGCAGTCGGCGCCCGTCATGCCCTTGAACCGGCCCTCACCGAGCGGCGAGGCGAGCACGTCGGCGCTGAAGTGGTCGTAGCGCCACTGGTCGGTGTTGAGGAACCAGTAGGCCGTGCCGATCATCTGGCGCGGCGGCCGCGACCAGTCGGAGGCGGCGGCGAGGGTGGCCCAGCCGGTGACCGGGCGGCACTTCTCCTGGCCGACGTAGTGGGCCCAGCCGCCGCCGTTGCGGCCCTGGCAGCCGGTCAGCTGGAGCAGGGCGAGGAAGGAGCGGTAGATCGTCTCGGAGTGGAACCAGTGGTTGGTGCCGGCGCCCATCAGGATCATGCAGCGGCCCTTGGAGCGCTCGGCGGTCCGCGCGAACTCCCGGGCGATCTTGACGCACTTGGCGGCCGGGACGGAGGTGTGCACCTCCTGCCAGGCGGGGGTGCCGGGCGCTCCGGCGTCCTCGTAGGAGGCGGGCCAGCTGCCGGGGAGGTCGGGGCGCTGCACACCGTATTGCGCCAACAGTAGATCGTAGACAGTCGTCACCAGGGGGCCGTTCGGCCCGCCCAGCCGCGTCGCCGGGACACCGCGCCGTACGACGTCGCCCCGGCCCTGGCCGTGCTCGCCGCCCTCGGTGTCGAAGCGGGGGAGCAGCACCTCGACGCCACTGGAGATCTTCTGCCCGTGCAGGGTCAACGTCGGCTCGATCGGGCCGAGTTCGAGGTTCCAGCGGCCCTTGCCGGAATCGGTCCAGCGGAAGCCGAGGGAGCCGTTGGGGACGACCGCGCGGCCGCTCGCCGCGTCAAGGACGACCGTCTTCCACTCCGCGCCCTCGCCCTCCTGACCGAGGTCGGTGGCGCGCAGGAACTTGGACGGGACGTAGCCGCCGTCCTTCTCCGTGAGCGTCACCAGGAAGGGAAGGTCGGTGAACTTGCGTACGTAGTCCGCGAAGAACGGTGTCTCGCGGTCGACGAAGAACTCCTTGAGGATGACGTGGCCCATCGCCAGGGCCAGCGCGCCGTCCGTGCCGGGGTGCGGGTGCAGCCACTCGTCGGCGAACTTGGCGTTGTCGGCGTAGTCCGGCGCGACCACGACCACCTTCTGGCCCCGGTAGCGGGCCTCCGCCATCCAGTGCGCGTCCGGCGTACGGGTCACCGGGACGTTCGAGCCCCACATCATCAGATACGCGGCATCCCACCAGTCGCCCGACTCGGGGACGTCGGTCTGGTCGCCGAAGACCTGCGGGGAGGCCACCGGGAGGTCCGCGTACCAGTCGTAGAACGACAGCATCGGGGCGCCGATCAGCGAATGGAAACGCGCACCTGCCGCATGCGACACCATCGACATCGCCGGGATCGGGGAGAACCCGGCGATGCGGTCCGGGCCGTACGTCCTGATCGTGTGGACGTGCGCGGCCGCGACGATCTCCACGGCCTCGTCCCAGGTGGCCCG
This sequence comes from Streptomyces sp. NPDC001536, assembly GCF_042894505.1. Lineage (NCBI taxonomy): Bacteria > Bacillati > Actinomycetota > Actinomycetes > Kitasatosporales > Streptomycetaceae > Streptomyces > Streptomyces sp. NPDC001536. The sequence continues at coordinate 44,051 of NZ_JBIAVQ010000002.1, read as the reverse complement.
CACCAGGCCGCCCTTGCCGCGGGCTTGCTGGTAGCGGCGCCGGCGCTCGGGGTCGTTCTGGATGTCCGCCCAGGCCAGGACCGGGTCGCCGAGGCGGCCGAGGGCCTCGCGGTACAGCTCCAGCAGGACACCGCGCACGTACGGGTAGCGGACCCGGGTGGGGGAGTACGTGTACCAGGAGAAGGCGGCGCCCCGGGGGCAGCCGCGCGGCTCGTACTCGGGGCGGTCGGGGCCGACGCTCGGGTAGTCGGTCTGCTGGGTCTCCCACGTGATGATGCCGTCCTTGACGTACACCTTCCAGCGGCAGGAACCCGTGCAGTTCACGCCGTGCGTGGAGTTCACGACCTTGTCGTGGCTCCACCGGTCCCGGTAGAAGGCGTCCGCCTCGCGCCCACCCGTCAGCCCGATGCTGTGCAGGTCGGGCGCCGGCTTGCCCGGCCGGAAGAACCTCCCGGCCCGCAGCAGCGCCGCACCCGGCTCCGAGGGCGGTGTCTGGGTGTCGGTCACATGCGCTCCCTTGCTTGCCCGTGCTCTCGAAGCTAGGGCTGGGCAGGGGAGCGCACCCGTCGGCGGCACCCGTTCGGGTCAAGTCACGCCTTGCGCGCGACCCCCGCGTACACCGGCACGATGCCCTCCGCCTGGGCCGCCACGTCCTCGGGGCCGGGGCGCCAGCCGGAGACCGGGATCACGCCGGGGCCGAGCAGCTCCAGACCCTCGAAGAAGCGCGAGAACTCGGCGAGCGAACGCGGGTAGAACGGGGTGCCGCCGGCCCGGAAGTGCTCGGCGGCCTTCGCGATGGCCTCCGGGCTCAGGTCGGGGGTGACCTGGGACAGGATCACGAAGCTGCCCGGCGCCAGCTCGGCCACGTACCGCTTGAGCAGGCCGTACGCGTCGTCGCCGGCGGGGTCGTCGTCCAGGTAGTGGGTGAGGGCCACCAGGGACAGCGCGACGGGCTGGGCGAAGTCCAGGGTCTCCGCGGCCAGCCGCAGGATGGTGTCGGGGTCCCGGACGTCGGCGTGCACATAGTTCGTGGCGCCCTCGGGGGTGCTGTGCAGCAGCGCCTGGGCGTGCCGGAGGACGATCGGGTCGTTGTCGGCGTACACGACCCTCGACTCCGGGGCGACCTCCTGGGCCACCTGGTGGAGGTTCGGCTCGGTGGGGATGCCGGTGCCGATGTCCAGGAACTGCCGGATCCCGGTCTCGGCGGCCGTCCGCACCGCCCGGTGCATGAACCGGCGATTGGCCCGCGCCCCGCGCACCGCCGTGCCGTCGGTGGCGAGGATCCTGCGGGCCAGCGCCTCGTCCACCGGGTAGTTGTCCTTGCCGCCCAGCCACCAGTCGTACACCCGCGCGGGATGCGGGCGGCTGGTGTCGACGGTGGTGGGCGCGGCTTCGGATCCGGATCCGGTCATGCGGTGTCTTCTCCTCGGTGCGCGGTGCCTGACGGGGTCTGCTCGGGAGTCGTCGGGGGTGGCCGGAAGGTTGCCGTGGGCGACTCAATAAGTCGCGCGGCGCTCTCGCAGGATCTTCTTGGTGCGTTCGGCCGACGCGGCGCGCGCCGTCATGTGGTCCAGGGTCTCCAGATGCGCGGAGACCTCCGCGCGGGAGTCCAGGTACAGGGCGCCGGTCAGATACTCGGTGAACGCCATGTCGGGCAGTTCCGGCTCGGCGAAACGGAACAGCGAGAAGGGCGCGTACGTCCCCGGGTGCGGGCCCGCGGCGAACTCCGCGATCTGGAGGGTGACCCGGTCGCGCTCGGCGAACTCCAGGAGCCTGTCGAGCTGTTCGCGCATGACCTCGCCGCCCTGCCCGACCGGCCGGCACAGCACCGTCTCGTCCATGATCACCCACAGGTGGGGCGGATCCGGCTTCTCCAGCAGCTGCTGCCGGGCCATCCGCAGGGACACATGCCGCTCGATGGTGTCGGAGCCCTGCTGCGCGATGGTGCCCGCCTCCATGACGGCGCGCGCGTACGCCTCGGTCTGCAACAGGCCGGGCACGAAGTGCGGTTCGTAGGAGCGGATGATGCGGGCGGCACCCTCCAGGCTCACGTACAGGCTGAACCAGTCCGGCAGCACATCGTGGAACCGCTGCCACCAGCCCGGCTGGTTGGCCTCCTCGGCCAGCGCGACGAAGGAGTCCGTCTCCTCCGCGGGGACGCCGTACGTGGAGAGCAGCAGCTGCACGTAAGGGATCTTCAGGGCGACCTCGGCCATCTCCATGCGCCGTACCGTCGCGGGCGCCACACGGAGGACCTTCGCGGCCTCCTCGCGCTTGAGCCCGGCCGCCTCCCGCAACTCCTGGAGCCTCTTGCCGAGCACCACCTGACCCACTGTGGGCGCAGGCCGCCGCTCACTCACGCCACGCCTCCCCTACGCGCCGAAGTATGCAGGGCAGTGTGCCATGTTCCGCTGTCGGTCTCACGGGGTCCGCGGTGAGGCGCTCGCCACGTGTGGCATTACCTCGGGGGTAATCGACGCTGCCGGCCGACGGCGGGATCGTGGTGACACCGGATTCCGGGCCGGCGCACTCCGGTCCGGAACCCGGGTCCCGACGTCTCTCGGAACTCCAACTCGACCTCGCCGGAGGGTGATTCACCATGTCCGCCACCCAGCTGTCCGCTCTCGCCCGCACCGGTGATCCGCACACCGCCCTGCGGCGCTTCCTCGCCCTCGACGCGGTCGTGACCGGCGCGAACGCCCTCGCCTACCTGGCCCTGTCCGGGCCGCTGGGACGCCTGTTGGGGGTCGACTCCACGCTCCTGCTCGAACTCGGGGCGTTCCTGGCGGTCTACGCCGCGGCCGTCGGCCTGCTGGCCTCCCGGGCCCGCCCCGCCGCGCTGCCCGTTCAGGCCGTCGTCGAGATCAACCTCGCCTGGGCCGTGGTGAGTTGTGCCGCCCTGGCCCTGTGGCTGACTCCTTCGACGGCGGGTGCGGTGTGGACCGTGCTTCAGGCTCTGACCGTCGCCGGGTTCGCCGTCCTTCAGTACATGTCCCTGAAGGCACGTCAGGACATCAGCGACTGAAGGTACTTGACCGTCGCCGGGTCGGCCGGGAGGAACGTCTCGATGGCCAGCTCGGCGACGGTCACGTCCATGGGGGTGTTGAAGGTGGCGATGGAGGAGATGAACGACAGCACCCGGCCCTCGTGCTCGATCTGCATCGGGAGCGCGAAGTACGGCACGTCCTCCAGCGGTTCACCGGGATCGGTGTCCGGTACGGGATACGCCGCCACCTCCTCGTACAGCTCCCGTAGCGGCTGCGAGCGGTGCAGCGCGATCTGCCGCTCCATCTGCGCGAGCAGATGCCCGCGCCACTCGGGGAGGTTGCGGATCCGGGGGGCCATGCCCTCGGGGTGCAGCGTGAGCCGCATCGCGTTCAGCGGGGGTTCGAGCAGGGACTCCGGGATGCCGTCGAGCAGCATGAGGATGCCCCGGTTGGCCGCGAGCACGTTGTACATCGCGTCCAGCACCAGTGCCGGATAGGGCTCGTAGCCCTGGATCAGCCGCTCCATGCCGGCCCGCACGGCGTCCAGCGCCGGATCGTCCAGCGGGGTCTCCGCGTAGTGCGGGGCGTAACCCGCCGCCAGCAGCAGCGCGTTGCGCTCCCGTACGGGGACGTCCAGATGCTCGGCCAGCCGCAGCACCATCTCCTCGCTCGGCCGGGAACGCCCGGTCTCGATGAAGCTGATGTGCCGGGCGGAGGAGTCGGCCCGCAGCGCCAGCTCCAGCTGACTGACCCGGCGCTGCTCCCGCCAGGCCCGCAGCAAAGGTCCGACGCCCTTGTCGACGGCAGTGGTGGTCATACGAGGACCGTAGACGACGAAACGGTACGCCGGGGAAGAGGACCCTTCTGACCAGGGCTTCGGCGGCCTCCGTGTGGCAGGCTGAAGGAGAACCCCCAGCCCAGGAAGGAACAGCGTCATGCCCCTCGAACCGCTGTCGCAGAAGGAGATCGAGGACCGCCTCGCGGAACTGCCGGGCTGGTCGCTCGACGGGGACCGCCTCGCCCGTTCCTACCGTCTGGCCTCGCACTTCGCGGCCACGGCCATGGTCGTCCACATCGCCCAGGTCCAGGAGGAGCTCGACCACCACTCCGACCTCACGCTCGGCTACAACACGGTGTCCCTGACCGTGAACACGCACAGCGTGGGCGGCGCGGTGACCGAGAAGGACTTCGAACTCGCCCAGAGGGTGGAGGCGCTCGCCCCCGACCACGGAGCCCGGTGAGGTGCTGGACTACGACAAGGAGGCCGACGCCTACGACCTCACCCGCGGCGGCGAACCCCGCGCCGCCGCGGCCGCCGACGCCGTCCTGGGCCTGGTCCCCGAGAGCGCCCGCCGGCTGCTCGACGTGGCCTGCGGCACCGGGATCGTCACCCGGCGGCTCGCGAACGCACGGCCCGCGCTGCGGGTGGCGGGCGCCGACCTGACGTACGGCATGGCACGGATGGCCGCGGCACGGCTGCCCGGCGCGATCGTCCTCGCGGACAGCCGCCGACTGCCCTTCCCCGACGGAGCCTTCGACGCGGTGACCAGTGTGTGGCTGCTGCATCTCGTCGACGACGCTGACGACGTGCGCAGCATCGTCGCCGAGTGCGCCCGGGTGCTGCGGCCCGGCGGTGTGTACGTGACCACCGTCGACAAGGCCGCCGCGCACGACGTCGGCAGCGACGTCGACGCCGTCCTCGCCCCGCGCCCCCGCAGGCCCGCCCCGGACGCCGAGCCCCGCGTCGAGGCGTACGCCGCCGCGCAGGGCCTAGTCGACGCCGGACGGGCCCGGTTTCCGGGCCGGGGGCAGGGCCGCAGCCCGCGCCGTACCGCCGCCGACCTGCGGCGCGGCTGGTTCACCCTGCTGCCGCCGGGCGACCCGCGCACCGAGGCGCTCGCCGCCCGCCTGGAGGCCCTGCCGGACCAGGACCGGCCGCGCGCCGACCCGGTGTTCGCGCTGCGGGCCTTCAGGAAGCCCGGGTGAACTCCATGACCCAGTTGGTCAGCCAGCTGTCCCCGCCGTCGAGCGAGAACGCCTGCTCCCAGCGGGCCCCGGTGTCGGAGACGCCGGACCAGACGAAGCGGACCCGCACGTCCTTGCCGTCGTGGGTGTCGTCGCCGTGGAACTCACCGCGGTCGCCGTCGAATTGACCGAAAACCGGCGGGAAGAGGGTGCCGCTGCGACTGGAGGCCCAGTTCAGCGACCACTGCCCGGTCTCCCGGTCGAAGAGTCGCAGGGTCGCGCCCTTCGCGGCGAGATGCGGCATGTCGATCTCGTCGATGTTGGCGGTGCCGTCGAACAGCGGCCAGCAGCGGCTCGTCGCCGGGAACTCCTCCCAGGCGCTGTCCGGGTCGAGGAAGTCGGTGCGGCGGCGGTTGCGGACCTGCCACTCGCCGTGGAAGAAGTCGAAGTCGTGCGGGCTGCTCATGCGCGGTCTCCAGTGGTTCCTTCGGGCAGGGAGTCGGCCAGGTAGGCGGCCAGGTCCGGGACGTCGGGGGCCAGCAGGTGCCGCACCCAGGCATCCCGTTCGTGCAGGATCGGCGGGAGCTCCCAGACACAGCCGATCCACGGCAGATCGGGCTTGACGAAGTGGGTGGGGTCGCGGTCGGGGCAGCCGAGCACGGGCTGGCCGGCCGAGGCGCCGCGGAAGTGCAGGACGTTGTCCCACACCCAGCTGTAGGCGTTGAGGTAGGCGCCGTCGTCGCCGCCCCGGTGCAGGACGACGAAGGTCGCGGGCGGGGTGCCGTCGGGCTCCGGCAGCAGCTCCGGGAGGATCTCGTACGCCGCCTTCTCCACGTCGGGCGCGATGCCGGCCGGGTCGGCGGTGACGTGGTAGCGCTTGATGTGCCGGCCCGCCACCTCGATGGGGGGTGGGACGGTGAGGAGTTTCTCGGTGAAGCTCATGCCGGGACGTTAGGACCGCTTCACTGACATCTTCTGTCAGTGAAGTCTGGGATTCTGTGCCGGTGAAATCCAGTCGGCTCGTCTCGATCCTGCTCCTGCTCCAGACCCGGGGGCGGATGACCGCCGCCCAGCTCGCCGAGGAGCTGGAGGTGTCGGTGCGTACCGTCTACCGGGACGTGGAGGCGCTGAGCGCGGCCGGGGTCCCGCTGTACGCCGACGCGGGCCACGCGGGCGGCTACCGGCTGCTCGACGGCTACCGCACCCGGCTGACCGGGCTCACCGCCGACGAGGCCGAGGCGCTGTTCCTGGCGGGCGTGCCCGGTCCGGCGGCCGAGCTGGGACTGGGGTCGGTGCTGGCGGCGGCACAGCTCAAGGTGCGGGCGGCGCTGCCGGTGGAGCTGCGGGCGCATGCCGACCGGATCAGCGGCCGCTTCCATCTGGACGCGCCGGGGTGGTACGCGGAGGGGGACGAGACGCCGTATCTGTCGGCGGTCGCGGATGCGGTATGGAACAACCGTGTACTGGATATCGTATACCGTCGTTGGCGTACACCGACTGATGTGGAGCGTCGGCTGGAGCCGTACGGGCTGGTGCTGAAGGCGGGGCGCTGGTACGTCGTGGCCGGGCCGGGGCCGCGCACCTTCCGGGTCGACCAGATTCTCCAACTCGCCGTGACTGAGAGGGAGTTCAACCGACCCGACGACTTCGACCTGGCCGCGTACTGGGCGGACTACCAGCGGGACTTCCATGAGCGGCTGTACCGGGAGGAGGCCGTGGTGCGGCTGGCGCCGGGGGTGACACTCGCCCGGGCGGTCGACGTCCGTGTCGAGGAGGACGGCTCGACCCTGGCCACCGTCCCCATCGAGTCCGTCGACCACGCCCTGGGCGAGTTTCTGCGCAGGGGCACGGACATCGAGGTCCTGGAGCCGCCCGAACTGCGCGAACGGCTCGCCCGCACCGCGGCGGAAGTGGCCGAAATGTACGGCAACTCCAGCGCGCGCGGCGGCCACTGAGGAACGGAATCCGCACGTCCTCACGGACCCCCGTCCGTCCTCCCAGGAGGTACGTCTCGTGCAGCACCCGCACCCGCAGCCGCCCCCGCACCGCAGACGAAGGGCCGTCCTCTCCGCGCTGACCGCCGCCACGGCGCTCGTCGCCGCCGGCCTCACCCAGCTCGCCACCGGCACGGCCGAGGCCGCGACCGCCCGGCAGGTGGAGGCACTCGACCGCGGTGTCGTCAGCGTCCACACCGACGCCGGCAACCTGGTCAGCTGGCGCTGGCTCGGCACCGACCCCAACGATGTGTCGTTCAACGTCTATCGAGCCGGTACGAAGGTCAACTCGACCCCGATCACCGGCTCCACGAACTACTTCCACTCCGGCGCCCCGTCCCAGGCCGACTACACGATCCGCGCGATCGTCGGCGGCGTGGAGCAGGCCGACTCGGTGCACGCGATCCAGTTCCGCACCGGCTACAAGGACGTGCCGATCAGCCCGCCCGCGGGCGGCACCACCCCCGACGGCGTCGCCTACACCTACGAGGCCAACGACGCGTCGGTGGCCGACCTCGACGGTGACGGTGCGCTCGACTTCGTCCTCAAGTGGCAGCCCACCAACGCCAAGGACAACTCCCAGTCCGGCTACACCGGCAACACGATCCTCGACGGTGTCAAGCTCGACGGCACCCGGCTGTGGCGCATCGACCTGGGCCGCAACATCCGCTCCGGCGCGCACTACACGCAGTTCCAGGTCTACGACTACGACGGCGACCGCAAGGCCGAGGTCGCCGTGAAGACCGCGGACGGAACCGTCGACGGGACGGGCGCGGTGATCGGCAGTTCGTCGGCCGACCACCGCAACTCCAGCGGGTACGTCCTGTCCGGACCCGAGTACCTGACCATGTTCAACGGCCAGACCGGCAAGGCGATGCAGAGCGTCGACTACGTCCCGGCCCGCGGCACGGTGAGCTCCTGGGGAGACTCGTACGGCAACCGCGTCGACCGCTTCCTCGCGGGCACGGCCTACCTGGACGGGGCCCGTCCCTCGCTGATCATGGCGCGGGGCTACTACACCCGTTCGGTGCTGGCGGCCTGGGACTGGCGCAACGGGACCTTCACCCGCCGCTGGACCTTCGACACCAACTCCTCCACCAACTCCGGCAAGGGGTACGACGGTCAGGGCTCGCACAGCCTGTCCGTCGGGGATGTCGACAACGACGGCAAGGACGAGATCGTGTACGGCGCGATGGCCGTCGACGACAACGGCAACGGCCTGTGGACCACGCGGACCGGGCACGGCGACGCGCAGCACCTGGGCGACCTGGACCCGTCGACGTCCGGTCTGGAGTACTTCAAGGTCTCGGAGTCGACATCCCAGCCCGCCGAGCTGTACATCAACCCCGCGACAGGCGCGGTCCGTTGGCAGCTGGCCGCCTGCTGCGACAACGGTCGTGGGGTTGCGGGGGACATCTACGCCGGCAACGACGGCGCCGAGGCCTGGTCCGCCTCCGACACCTCCATCCGCGACGAGGCCGGCGCGACGAAGGGCCGCGAACCGTCGTCGGTCAACTTCCTGTCCTGGTGGGACGGCGACACCACCCGCGAACTCCTCGACGGCACCCGCATCGACAAGTACGGCACCTCCTCCGACACCCGCCTGCTGACCGCCTCCGGCGTTCACTCCAACAACAGCACCAAGGCCACCCCGTCCCTGTCCGGCGACCTCTTCGGCGACTGGCGCGAGGAGGTCGTCTGGCCGACCTCCGACAACACGGCCCTGCGGATCTACTCCACGCCGTACGAGACCACCACGAAGATCACGACCCTCCTCCACGACACGATGTACCGCACGGGTCTGGCCTGGCAAAATACGGCCTATAACCAGCCCCCGCACCCGAGCTTCTACATCGGCAACGGCATGGCCACGGCGCCCAGGCCGACGGTCTACACCCCCTGACGGCGGACGAGGCCCCGCCCGTTCGTGGGCGGGGCCTCGTCACGCTCTGGGCTCAGTTGACGGTGCAGGTCTGGTCACCCAGCTTGAACGCCGCCGGTTTGGTGTTCGTCCCCGACCAGTTGCCCGTGAAGCCGAAGCTCACGGAGGAGCCTGCCGCCACGTTGGCGTTCCAGTTCACGTTCTTGGCCGTCACCGCCGAACCCGACTGGGTGTGCTCGGCGTTCCACAGTTGGCCGATCGTCTGGCCGTTGGGGAAGGTCCAGCCGAGTGACCAGCCGCTCCAGGAACTTGAGCCGGTGTTGCTGAGCTGGACGTCCGCCTGGAAGCCGCCCGACCACTGGTTGGTGATCTTGTACGTCACCGCGCAGGCGCCCGTGGGCGTCGGTGTGGGGTCGGTGCCGCCACCGCCGCCCGTGTCGGAGGAGTCGCCGTAGATGACTCCGCGGCCGTTGGTCGCCACGTAGACGCGGCCGTACACGCGCGGGTCACCGGTGATCGCCGCACCCGTCCAACCCCACTGGTGGGCATCGTCGTTGATCTTCGTCCAGGTCGAACCCTGGTCCGTGGAGCGGAAGATGCCGCGTACGCCGCCGATCTTCGCGCTGGTGTACAGGGTTTGGTACGAGGCTCCCGTGGCCGCCTTGCCGAAGCCGACGGCGTCGGCCTGCTCGACGTTCGACAGCTTGGTGAAGGACGTACCGCCGTTCGTCGAGTGCCACAGACCGTACGCGCCGTCCGTCGCGCCGCCCGCCAGCCACACATCGCCCTTGGTGCCGGGCAACGCCTTGAAGCGGACGCTGTCGCCGCTCGGGAGCCCGGTGGCCGCCGAGGCCGTGAAGGTCGCGCCGCCGTCCGTACTGACGTAGAACTTCCCGGACTTGAAGCCGTAGAAGGTCTTCGGGTCGACCCGGTCGGACTCGACGATCGCGCCCTCCGGGATCCCGCCCGACGCCGCCCAGGACGAGCCGAAGCCCGTCGCGTACTGCACACCGGTGCCTGTCGGGCTCCACACGAAGCGGCTGCCGTCCGCCGCCGCCGCGACCGTGCCGCCACCGCTGACGCCCGAAGGGTCCGTCCCGCCGAACCAGTTGGCGCCGTTGTCGGTGGAGAACGCGATGTGCGGACCCGAGTCGAGGTCGCCGACCCGCACCACCGTGTTCGGGTTGGTCTCGGCGAAGTCCAGACTCGTCGTCGTGGTGAAGTTCGGCTGGGTGTACATCATCGCCGGCACCTTGGTCAGGTCCGTGTGCCGGAAACCGCCGACGTCCCCCAGGGCGCTGAAGAGTTGGGCGCCACCGGACGGGGGAGCGGCGAGGTCGAGGACCGCGGTCTCCTCCAGGCCCTGCACCATCGGCTTGACGGTGAACTGGCTCCCGGAGTCCCAGTTCGTCAGGTTCTCCGTGCCGTAGACCGTGGCGCCCGTCCCGTACATCATCCGGTCCGAGTTGAACGGATCGATCTCCAGCGCCTCCGTCATCCAGCCGAGCTTCGGCGTCTGCTCGGGCGGCGACGGGTTGGCGCCCCAGGTCAGCCACGGCGAGGACGACACGTCCATCGTGTAGCGGTTGGAACGGTTGGGATACGACGTGTAGTCCCAGGCCTTCGTCCAGGTGGCGCCGCTGTCGGTGGAGCGGAAGATCTGGGTGTCCGGCCACCAGGAGCTGTACGCCGTCGCCATCACCGTGCCCGGATCCTGCCGGTCGACGGTCAGCCCGCTGAAGCCGTAGTACGTGTCGGCCTCGGCGACCGGGCTGATGTCCGTCCACGTGCCGGTCGCGGTCGCGTACCGCAGCAGCCGGCCCTTGCCGCCGTCGTACGGACCGCCCTTGTCGCTGTATGCGAGGTACAGATAGCCGTTGACGGTATCCAGTACGCCCTTGTGCGCGAGGTATCCCGTCGGCTGCCCGGCCAGCCGCGACCAGCTCGCGCCCCCGTCCGTCGAGCGGTACACCGCGTTCTGAAGGTCCGCGACCCCGACGTAGAGCGTCTGTGTCGCGTTGCCCGACGTACCCGTCCGCTCGTCGAAGGTGACCCACGCGATGCCCTGGTTGTCACTGGCGTAGCCGGAGGTGTCGCTCGGATCCTGGACGTAGTTGCCCACGTTGGGGAAGTTCGCGACCTGCGACCAGGTCACACCGGAGTCCGTCGACCGCCACAGGCCCTTGCCGCTGGGCGCGCCCAGGTACAGCACGCTGTTCTTGTTCGGGTCGATCGCCAGTCGCTCACCCATGCCGCGCCCCGGCATGTTGCCGCCCAGCTTGAACGGCAGGTCGGTCTTCTGCCAGCTGGCGCCCCGGTCCGAGGAGCGCAGGATCGCCCCGTTCCCCGGGTCCCAGCTGTTGGTGTACGTGCCGACCGCCGCGTACACCCGGTTGGGGTTCACGGAGTCGGAGGCCAGGCTCGCCACACCCGTGTGCCCCCAGTCGTCCCAGCCGATCGAGTCCAGCAGCGGTGTCCAGGTCTTGCTCGACTCCACCCAGCGGTAGGCGCCGCCGATGTCGGTGCGGGCGTAGGCCAGGTTCTTCTCGCTGCGGTTGAAGACGATGCCGGGGACGAATCCACCGCCGTCGATCCGGGCGTTCTTCCAGGTGTAGGTGTCGGCGGCGATGACCGCCTTCGTGGTGTCGGCGGCCAGTGCGGGCGGGGTACCCGCGAGCAGGCCGGCCGCGAGCGCCAGCACGGCCGTGAGGATGCGTGTTCTTCGCACGGGGGTCCTTTCCGGGACGTGGGGGAGGAGGGGGGAAGGTGCGAATAGCAAGCGCTTGCCATGTAGTGCGAGAGGTGCCGGGCGACCCCCTGTGCGGGAGGGGGCCGCCCGGCGAGTCGGCCTCGCCGTCAGGTGGCGAGACCTCGTACGCGGAGCCTTTCAGGCGGTTCCACGGGTCAGGGGGTGAGCTGCCGCGCCCCTGCCTTTCAGGGGCGCGGGGAACTGCGCGACCAGCCACAACGGACCCGCAGTTTTCAAGCGGCCCAACCCGCGGAGCGCCCGGCGGGGGCTATTCGAGGAGCTCCGCGTACGAACCCATGGCCAAGGCGATGTCCGCCTGGGCCCAGAACCGGTGATACGTGAACGACGGCACCGCGCCGCCCGCGAGATACGCCTCGATCTTCGACCAGGCCGGATCGTCCTCGTAGAACGACCGGATGGAGTCGAAGGTCGACGACGAGTTGATCGCGTCGCCGTTGGGCATGGTGCCGGTCCAGCCGCTCGGGATGTACACCGCGTCGTCGAACCGGTTGTAGTCGGCCCGGTTCTCCGGCACGGCGATGCCGAGCGCGTCCTGGTAGTTGTCCCACATGCCGTCCAGCAACGCCTTCGCCGTCGTCGCGGCGGCGGTGTCACCGGAACGGTCCGCGTAGTACGTCAGGGTCTTGGCGTACGCGGCGGCCACCCCGACGTCGTTGGTGTAGTCGGCGACGGTGACGTGAAGTCCGCTGTTGGACCCGGGATTTGACGCGTTCCAGGTGTCGGGCTGGCCCGACCACTGGAGGGTCGACGGGATCTGGTAGGTGCCGTCGGGGTTGATGGTGGTGTGGTCCAGCGCCCAGTCCACCCACTTGTCGAGGACGGTCTTCGCGGCCGCGTTCCCCGTCTGCTGGTAGTACTCCGCCACCCGCTCCATCGACCACGCCTGGAAGCCGAACCACTGGTTGGACGGCGGGTCGTGGTAGACGGGCTGCTGGTCGTAGTACATGCCGTAGAACGTGGACTTGCCGGCCGGCGGCGTCGCGTACCGGCCCGCCCAGCTGTTGGTCGCACCGCCCGCGATGGCACCCTCGTTGGACTGGAGCCAGCGGTAGAACTCGATCTGCCGGGTCAGCGAGGTGCCCCAATCGGCGGCGCCCGTCGTCGACTTGGGCTTGAGGTCGGCGTAGGAGCTCAGCGCGTACGCGGCCATCGGGTTCTGGTAGCCGCCGTGCGCATGGCTGGAGCCGATGCGCCAGGCCCAGCCCGCCGAGGTGTCGGTGGCGCCGCCCCAGGCGTAGTACCAGGACATCAGGTACATCGAGGCGTCCTTGCCGGTCCCGGCCGCACACGTGGTCGGACCGACGCAGTTGCCGATCTTCTTGAAGTACTTGTCGTACATCGAGTAGCGCAGGTAGTCGCCCATCTTCGCGGCCTTGGCGACCGTCGCGGAGATCTCGCCGCCCTTGCCCTGCGCGTCGGCCCACTTGTCGGCCCAGTAGGCGGCCTGCACCGCACGCGCGTCGGCGTCCGGGGCGTTGGTGAACTTCCACTGCTTGGCGTAGGAGGCGTCACCGGTGAAGAGGTCCAAGTACCCGTTCTTGCCGCCGTACTTGAAGGCGTCACAGGTCGGCTGCGGCACCGTCTCCCACACCGACTCCTGCGCACCGCGCTGGAAGGTGTTGATGTACGACGGGCCGGTGTCCGTCGGACCCGCCTCGCACTTGCCGGGCGCGTTGCCGTAGCCGTAGACGTTGTCGACGTCCTGCAACCAGTGCATACCGTAGACATCGTCGGTACCGTATGCGGTCTTCAGTTCACCGGCGATCGGATCCGAACCCACCGACACTCCGGTGTTGAGCGCTGCCGGGTACTCGTTGGGCGTGTCCAGCTCGGGCGCGTAGGTCGCCGGCTTCGAGGCGTTGTAGAAGGAGTTGGTCGGCTGGTCGGCGTGCGTGGGGATCATGTACTTCTCCATGATGTCCCAGGCACCGTTGAACTTGGTCCAGTCGCCGGTCACCTTGCCGTACATGGCCTGCAGCCAGAGAAGGTAGCTGTACGCCTCCGACGTGGTCTCATGGCCGTGGTCCGGCGCCTCGACGATCAGCGTCTCCACCGAGTGATAGGGGATGCCCTCGGGTGAGAAGTAGCCGTTCGCCGGGTTGGTGATCTTGCCGTACAACTCCAGGAAACGGGCGTCGTACTCGCCCGCCGCCTCGATCTGGGTGACCGTCACCGATGCCTTGGCGTGTCCGGTCGCCGTCGACTCGAAGGTCGCGGCTCCGGTGCCGGAGGAGTCTGCTGTGATGGTCACGTTCTGGGCGGTGTTCCAGTTCGACGGGGTGAAGGTCAGGGAAGCCCCGCCGGTCACGGACAGGCCCGAGTTGCCGCCGGTGCGGGCGGTCGTCACCGTCACGTTCGCGGACGGCTGCGTCGACAGCTTCACCCCGAACGTGCCCGTCTCGCCCTGCTGCACGGCGAGTTGGGTCGCCGAGGCCACGATGGCGGGGCCCGAGACGACCGTGATGCCGACCGGTGTGGACTCCGCCGACGCGCCCATGCTGTCGTAGGCCTTCGCCAACAGTGAATGACTGCCCACGGTCAAGCTTGAGGCCGAGAGCGAGTACGGCGAGGTCGTGTCGGTGCCGAGCAGCGTGGTGTTGTCGTAGAACTCCACCTTGCTGATCGTGGCGCCGTCGGCGGCCGCGGCGGTCGCCGCGAGCGGGACGGCGTTGCCCTGGGTGTAGACGGCGCCCGCCGCCGGGCTGGTCAGCACGGTGATCGGCGGCTGGTGCGCGCCGGTGCAGGTGGTGCCGTTGATCGCGAAGGACGTCGGGGCGGCGTTGGTGCCGCTGTAGGTGAACTGCGCGCCGGTGGAGACCGCGGCGCCGGCCGCGATGTTCCCGTTGTAGCTCGCGTTGTTCACCGTGACCGTCTGACCGGACTGGGACCAGGTGCCGTTCCAGCCGTTCGTCAGCTTCTGGTTGCCCGTGTAGGCATACGTGAGGGTCCAGCCACTGATGGCGTCCGTACCGCGGTTCGTGATCGTCACGTCCGTGGTGAAGCCGGAGCCCCAGTCGTTCGTCTTGTAGTCGACGCTGCACTGAACTGCGGCTGCCTGTGCGGGAGTTGAACCCATGCTGAGCATCGCGAACGGAAGTGCCATGGCGGCCGTGACGGCCGTCCATAAGCGCCGGACAGCCCGGCGTCTCTTTCTCGGTGCCATGTGCTGGTTCCTCCTTGCGGCTCGGAGAAGTCAAGGCTTGAACCAGTGGGAGCGCTCCCATAGTGAGGATGAGGGTGTGAGGGGTCAAGGTGCTTGAAGAGTCGAAAAGATTCGATGAATGTGGTTGAGGAAAAGTCAAGTGACTCCTCTGTTCTTTGCCGTCACTTGGCGCTAGCTTCGGTGGCACCAGTGGGAGCGATTCCATCAGTCGACGCGTCCGTCACGACGCGCTGATCTGCAAGGAGTCGCTCATGCGACACCCCCCGCGTTCAGTACTTTTAGCCGTCGCCGGCGCCGTGACCATCACCAACAACGCCGCCGCCGTGCGCAGTCGGAGTCTCGTCTTCGGCTTCGCGGGCGGTCAGAAGCTGGGCCAGGTCCGGAACGCCAAGTGGTCCCGGTCCGGTACGACGGTGACGGCGGCCAACGAGAGCTACAACGGCACGCTCGCCGCCGGCGCGAAGGTCGGCGCCGGCTTCCTCGGCTCCTGGTCGGGGAGGTCGTCTGCTCGACGCCAACACGGTCCGCATTCCGCTGAACGAGGAGTGCTGGCTCGGCCTGTCCGACATCAAGCCCCAGTACGCCGGTTCGCATGACATCAACGGCGTCGAGGACCTGGTGGCGAAGGTGAAGGCGAACGGTATGACGCCGATGCTCGAACTGCACTGGACCTACCGTCGTCCTCGACCTGTTCAACGAGCCCTACCGCGTACTCGAACGACCTCAGGCAATGGCTGACGTACAAGCCCAGCGACCTGAAGAACAATCTCGCGGCCGCCTGGCACGTCTACAACTTCAACTCCTGCGCGAACGAGAGTTGCTGGAACTCCCCGCTCGCCCCGGTGGCGGCCCAAGTGCCGCTGGTCGCCGGGGAGATCGGCGAGAACACCTGCGGCCACGCCGTCATCGACCAGGTCATGAAGTGGTTCGACGACCGTGGCCTGTCCTACCCGGGCTGGACCTGGAACACATGGAACTGCTCCTCCGGTCCCGCCCTGATCTCCAGCTACGACGGAACTCCCACGTCGTATGGCATCGGGCTGCGCGATCACCTGCGCGCGGTCAATCCGTAAATCCCGTATCGGAGAGGGAAACCCGCACTCATGAGTCGTACCAGAACTGCGCTCCTCGCCGCCCTGGCGCTGACCGCCGGGGCCACCGGAACGGCGCTCGCCAACGTCCCGGCCGACGTCGGCGTGACCGCCATTCCCTGCACCGTCGACTACAAGATCCAGAACCAGTGGGGCACCGGCTTCACCGCCGCCGTGACGATCACCAACAACAGCGCCGCCAAGAGCAGTTGGGCGGTCAAGTGGGCGTACGCCGGCAACCAGCAGGTCACCAGCGGCTGGAACGCCAAGATCACCCAGAGCGGGACGGCCGTCACCGCCGCCAACGAGACCTACAACGGCACGCTGGCGACCGGCGGTTCGGTGAGCTTCGGCTTCAACGGGTCCTACAGCGGCACCAACCCGATCCCGACCACGTTCACCCTCGACGGGGTGGCCTGCAACGTCGACGACGGCGGCAGCGGTCCGACCAACCCGCCGGACCCCGGGGGCGGCACCCGGGTCGACAACCCGTACACCGGCGCCAAGGTGTACGTGAACCCCGAGTGGTCGGCGAAGGCCGCCGCCGAGCCGGGCGGCAGCCGGATCTCCAACCAGCCCACCGGTGTGTGGCTGGACCGGATCGCCGCGATCAACGGCGTGAACGGCGGCATGGGCCTGCGCGACCACCTCGACGCGGCGCTCACCCAGAAGGGCTCCGGCCAGCTCGTCGTCCAGCTCGTCATCTACAACCTGCCCGGCCGTGACTGCGCCGCCCTCGCCTCCAACGGCGAGCTCGGCCCGACGGAGATCGACAAGTACAAGACGCAGTACATCGACCCGATCGCCGCGATCCTCGCCGACTCCAAGTACGCCGGGCTGCGGATCGTCACCACCATCGAGATCGACTCGCTGCCCAACCTCGTCACCAACACCGGCAGCCGTCCCACCGCCACCCCGCAGTGCGACGTGATGAAGGCCAACGGCAACTACCAGAAGGGCGTCGGCTACGCCCTGAACAAGCTCGGTGACGCCCCCAACGTCTACAACTACATCGACGCCGGACACCACGGCTGGATCGGCTGGGACGACAACTTCGCCGCCAGCGCGACGGTGATGAAGGAGGCCGCCACCACCGAGGGCGCCACCGTCAACGACGTGCACGGCTTCATCGCCAACACGGCCAACTACAGCGCCCTGAAGGAGAACAACTACACCATCAACGACTCCGTGGCCGGCAAGTCCGTCCGCGAGTCCAAGTGGGTGGACTGGAACCGGTACGTGGACGAGCTGTCGTTCGCCCAGGCCTTCCGCAACCAGCTGGTCACCACCGGCTTCAACTCCGGTATCGGCATGCTGATCGACACCTCCCGCAACGGCTGGGGCGGCACCGCCCGGCCCGCCGGACCGGGCGCGACGACGGACGTCGACACCTATGTCAACGGCGGCCGCTACGACCGCCGTATCCACGTCGGCAACTGGTGCAACCAGTCCGGAGCCGGCCTCGGTGAGCGTCCGCAGGCCAACCCCGCCGCCGGGATCGACGCCTACGTGTGGATCAAGCCCCCGGGTGAGTCCGACGGTTCGAGCTCTGCCATCCCCAACGACGAGGGCAAGGGCTTCGACCGGATGTGCGACCCGACGTACACGGGCAACCCGCGCAACGGCAACAACCTGTCCGGTGCGCTGCCGAACGCTCCGCTGTCCGGGCACTGGTTCTCGGCGCAGTTCCAGCAGCTGATGACGAACGCGTACCCGCCGTTGTCGTGACCCTGTGAGTGCGGCTGCGGGTCCGCTGTGGCTGGTCGCGCCCGCGCGGCGGAGCCGCATGTCGACACAGCCCCGCGCCCCTAGAGGGGCGCGGGGCTTCGCCGGGGTTCCTTAGTTCTCTCTCGCCAGGCCCCGGCGGATCGCGAACTCCACCGGTGAGTAGTTGCCGTCCACCTGCTCCAGCTCATGTGGTACCGCCGACATCAGCGGTGGCTGCGCCATGAAGCGGGGGCGGGTGCCGTGGTGGGGCTGGGCGGAGTGGACCAGGAAAGGGTGGCAGAGGTAGACGTCGCCGGGGCGGCCGGTGGCGTGGGCGAGGGGGCGGTGGGCCGAGGCCTCGGCGACCTTCGGGCCGAGTTCCAGGAAGGAGGCGCCCTCTTCGCCGTACGGGGCCAGCACCGGCGGTACGTCGAGATGCGAGCCGACCCGGATGCGGGTCGGGGCGTCCGCCTCGGTGACCTCGCTGAACAGGAACAGCATCAGCAGGGCGCGATCCCGTGAGCGCAGGTTCGTGTGCGGGAGGTCGGCGCCCTCCGGGACGTAGCTCGCCTCGATGTGCCAGCCCGCGTCGTCCGGTTCCTCCTCGTGCGGGAACCGCAGCGGGAAACTGCCCAGCGAGTAGCGCGAGTGCCAGCGGTCCTCGCCGACCAGTACGTCGAACGCCTCATGCAGCACAGGGGAGTTGACCGCCGCCGCGAACGGTCCCTGCGCCATGTCGGCCACCCACACCACCGGGTCCTGCCAGGTGGCCGGGTCCTCGGGGTCGTACCCCGTCTCCCGCCACAGCAGCCGCGCGCCGTGCTGGGCGACACGGGGCGGGAAAGCACCCTCGATCTTCACGAACCCGTCCTCGAGGAAGCGCTCCACCATCTTGTCGTCCATCCGGCCATCCTGGGCTCGCGGGCGGAAGGGACGCATCTCATTTTTTGCCGTCCCGGCAACAGTGGTGGCCTCTCCACGGTGCGTCGGCGCACGCTGGCCGCACCCGGACGAGAGGCTGACCCCCATGGCGCACGACCACCACGACCACACCCATGACCACCACGGTCACTCCCACGACCAGCACGGCCATCACCACGACCACGCCGACATCGACTGGGCCGAGATGGCCCCGATGCTGGAGGAGCAGGCCGAGCTGTACATGCCGATGTACGAGCGGGCGATGGCGTGGCTCGCCAAACGGCAGACCGAGCCGGGGCTGGTCGTCGACGCGGGCAGCGGACCCGGTGTCGCCTCCTGTCTGCTCGCCGAGAACTTCCCCGGCGCCCGGATCGTCGCCGTCGACGGCTCCGAGGCGCTTCTCGAACGCGCCCGCGACCGGGCGGGCCGGCTCGGCGTCGCGGACCGGTTCGGCACGCTCGCCGGTGAACTGCCCGGTGTACTCGGCGACTTGGAGTACCCGGCCGATCTGATCTGGGCCAGCTGGAGTCTGCACCACCTCGGCGACCAGCGGGCCGCCCTCGCCTCGTTCGCGGACCGGCTCGCGCCGGGCGGCACGCTGGCCCTGCTGGAGGGCAGCCTGCCCACCCGGTATCTGCCGCGCGACATCGGCATCGGCCGCCCCGGACTCCAGGCCAGGCTCGACGCGCTGCACGAGGACTGGTTCAGCGAGATGCGGGCCGGACTGCCCGGCACCGTCGACGTGATCGAGGACTGGCCTGCGCTGCTGGCCTCCGTGGGCCTCAAGCACACCGGCACCCGCAGCTTCCTCCTCGACCTGCCCGCCCCGACCACGGACCGGGCCCGTCATGTCGCCGTCAACACCCTGACCCGGATGCGCGAGGTGGTCGGCGACCGCCTCGACGCCGAGGACCGCGCCACCCTCGACCGGCTCGTCGATCCCGACGACAAGGCGAGCATCCACCACCGGCCGGACGTCTTCTTCCTGGCGGCGCGCACGGTGCACACGGCCGCCCGCGGCGTCTGACGTTCAGCAGCGGCCCGGCCGGGCGTAGACGCTGATCCGCGCCCCCTGCACCCGGCGGGTGCCGCACTCCACGAAGTGGTCGGCGAGCACCCGCCGCTTGACCCGCTCCTGGGCCGTCCGGTCGAGTGGCTGACCCACCGGGTCTCTCAGCACCACGATGCGAGCCGTCGCCAGCATGCGCGCCCGGATCTCGGCCGCGGGCGCCTCCGTGCCGTACAGCGTGTGCGAGGCGGCCGGGTCGCGCTCCAGGGCCAGGTCCCGCAGCCCCCGCATGGACCCCGGGTCCACCAGCGACCACACCCGGCGCCGCGCCGGCAGGTACAGCACCCCGTCGGCTTCGGCCCCGGCCGCACGCAGCGCCCGCGCCACCGCCGTGACGTCGTCGGTACGGCTCTGCGGGGTCCGCAGGTGCACCGCGAGGGGCAGCAGTACGAGGACGGCGGCACCGGCGGCGAGCAGGGCGGCCCCCCGGACCCGGCCCCGCGCTCCGACCAGCCGGTCGAGCGCCGCGCCGACCAGCAGGGCGGTGCCGGCGTGGCCGTAGAGGACGTAACGGTCCACGTAGAGGGGCTTGAGCGGGGTGGCCAGCAGGAGCAGGAGCGCGGGCAGCACGAGGAGGGGCAGGGCGAGGGCCGGCAGCGGGCCGCCCCGGAGCAGCGCGGCGCAGGCGATGCCCAGCAACGCCACCCCGCCGAACCCCAGCAGCGCGCCCGCGCCGACCCCGCCGATCCACGCCACCTGGTCGGACTGGCGCATGCTCACCACGACCAGAGGAGCCAGGCAGGCACCGACCACGGCCGCCACCCGCACACCGGTCCGGCGGGCGGTCCGGGGCAGGGCGACGAGGTGCGCGACCACGGCCAGTACGGCGAACTCGTGCGTCAGACAGGCCGCCAGGGTGACGGCGCCGTACCCCGCCCACAACCGGCGCGACCGTGTCTCGACCGCCCGCACCAGGAGATACGACGCCCACACCACCAGCATGCAGACGACTGCATACGATCGACCTTCTTGTGCATACCGTTGCACCGGCGGCAGCAGTGCGAACACGATCCCCGCCAGCAGCCCCGCCCGCGCCCCCGCCAGCCGACGGCCCAGCAGCGCCAGCGTCCCGCTCGCCACGGCGGTCGCCAGGACCGACGGCAGCCGCAGCACCAGCAGCGGGTCGGCGCCCCCGAACACCCCGAACAGACCGTGCAGCACCAGGTAGTACAGACCGTGCACGGCGTCCGCCTGGCCCAGCGTCGCCCACAGGTCGGGCAGCGAGCGGTGCGCCATGTCGTACGACACCGCCTCGTCCCGCCACATGCCGCCGCCGCGCCGGACGCCCCACAGGCCGAGGGCGAGGGAGAGGACGGCGGGCGGGAGCGCCGTCGCGTACGCACGGGGGCGCGGGTCGACGGGGACGTCCGGCAACCGTGCGGGCCGCAGAAGAGGTCTGGGTGAGTGTGTGGTGGCGATGGCCGGCTCCGTGGCTGCGTAGCTGCGAGGCGGATGACGTGCGGTCGTGCACCACGAGTCCAGAGGCGGAGGGATTGATGGGCAGCCCAGGTCAGGACCGCCAATCAATTCGTCCGGGGCGGTCGTCAGCGTGGGGGACGGCCGCGAACGCGGAGGGAGTGGTGCATGGGGCGCCGTGAGAAACCGCTGGATCCGGGGCTCGGCGCGGTGCAGCGATTCGCCTACGCACTGCGCAAGTTGCGCGACGAGGCGGGCACACCGACATACCGCTCGATGGCACGGCGGGCCGGCTACTCGGGGCCCACGCTGTCCGCCGCGGCGGCCGGGGAACGGCTGCCGACGCTGCCGGTGGTGCGGGCGTACGTCATCGCGTGCGGGGGCGACCCCGAGGAGTGGACGGAGCGGTGGAAGGAGGCCGTCGCCGCGGAGGGCGACGCGCGCGTCTCCGACGACGCGGACGACGATCCCGGCCCGTATCCGGGGCTGGCCCGCTTCGGCACGGGCGACGAGGAGCACTTCCACGGGCGCGGTGAACTGGTCGACGGGCTGGTCCGGTTGACCGGACGGGCGAGGATCACCGCGGTGGTGGGAGCGTCGGGGAGCGGCAAGTCGTCCTTGTTGCGGGCCGGGTTGATACCGGCGTTGCGGGGGAGTGCGGGATCGGTGGGGGCGTGGGGCCGTGCGGCGCCGGAGGGGGCGGCGGAGGCGGAGGCGGCGGGTGCGCGGGGGCGGGACGCTGCCGACACCGACACCGACGCCGACACCAGCATCCGCACCGACGCCGACGCCGACGCCAGCACCGGCACCGACTCCGACCCCCGCTCCGACACCGGCTCCGGCGTCGAGGGGCGCGTGCCGCAGGGGCCCGCCGTCATCCGCCTTCTCACCCCCGGCCCCCACCCCGCCCGTACTCACGAGGCGCTCTTCACCCCGCACTCCGGTCCCGGTGACACCCTGCTCGTCGTCGACCAGTTCGAGGAGGTCTTCACGCTCTGTGCCGATCCGGCCGAACGGGCCCGCTTTCTCGGGCAGTTGCTCGGCGCGGCCGATCCGGCGGCGCGGCTGCGGGTCGTGATCGCCGTACGGGCCGACTTCTACGGCCGCTGCGCCGAACACGGTCCGCTGGCCGAGGCGTTGCGGGACTCCACTCTGCTCGTCGGTCCGATGACACCCGCCCAACTGCGGGAGGCCGTGGTCCGGCCGGCCGCCGCACGCCGGATCGTGGTCGAACGCGCGCTGACCGCCAGGATCGTCGCGGACGTCGCCGGTGAACCCGGCGGGTTGCCGCTGATGGCCCACGCGCTGCGCGAGGTCTGGCGCCGGCGCACCGGCAAGACGCTCACCCTCGCCGCGTACGAGGCGATCGGCGGCGTCCAGGGTGCCGTCGCGCACACCGCGGAGTCCGTCCACACCGCCTGCACACCGGACGAGGCGCGGGCGGTACGGGCGTTGCTGCTGCGGCTGGTGAACCCCGGCGACGGCACCGAGGACACCCGGCGGCCCCTCGGCCGTACGGAGCTCGACGCCGACACCACCACCGCCCGCGTCCTCGAACGACTCGTCGGGGCCCGGCTGTTGACGGTCGACGGCGACACGGTCGAACTCGCCCACGAGGCACTGATCGTCGCCTGGCCCCGGCTGCGCGGCTGGGTGGACGAGGACCGCGACCGGTTGCGCCTGCACCGCCGGCTCACCGAAGCGGCCCGCACCTGGGCCGAGTTGGGGCGGGACGGGGGTGCGCTGTACCGGGGGGTGCGGCTGACGGAGGCGCGGGAGGTCTTCGGGGACGGGGGCGAGGGGACGGCCCCGCCCGGCCGCGGCGTTCCGGTGCCGGGCGAACACGGGGCCCGACGTGGGGAGTTGAGCCGTCTCGAAGGTGACTTCCTCGCCGCGAGTGTCACCGCCCACGAGCGGAGTCGTCGGGCCGGTGCTCGGGCGACGCGCCGGCTGCGGGCGCTCACCGGCGGGCTCGCCGTGCTGCTGTGTCTGACGGTGGTCGCCGGTGCCACCGCCTGGCGGCAGAGCGATGTCAGCGCGCGGCAGCGCGACGAGGCCGAGGCCCGCCGGGCCGCCGCACTGTCCGACACCCTGCGCTCCGCCGAACCACGCACCGCGATGCGCCTCGCCCTCGCCGCCTGGCACACCGCCGACCTGCCGGAGACCCGGCAGGCCCTGCGCACCGCCGCCGCCCAGAGCGAACAGGACGTGTTCACCCAGCCCGAGGAGGGCGGCCGCGCCCTCAACGCGCCCGCCTGGCTCGACGGGGACGGGCGGATCCTCACCACCGTCGTGCACGACAAGGCCGTCCAGTGGGACGTACGGACGCATCGGCGCATCCGTTCCGTCGAGCGGCCCGGGCTGTCGGAGCGGGTGCGGGAGGTCAGCCCCGACGGCAGGTTCGTCGCCTATCAGGGGCCCGGCCGCAAGGACGTGCTGATCGGCGGGCTGGTGGACGAGAGCACCCGCCGGCTGGCGGTCGGCCGACGGCCGGACACGGAGGTCGCGTTCGGGGACAGCGGGCGGACGGTCCTCGTCCGGTGGAGGGTGCCGGGTGCCGACGACGGACGGGCGACGCTCGAACTGTGGGACCTGCGGCGCCAGCGGGTCGTGATGCGCTACGAGCGCGGCAGCGACGACGGGGCCATGCCCGTGCTCAGCCGCGACGACCGGCACCTCGCCTGGTGCGACCAGGACGGCACGCGCCTGCGCGTCCTTGACGTCACCGCGGAACGTCTCGTCACCGGACGGGTGCCCGCGGCGACCCAACGGGCCGTGTGCCAGGGCGACCTCACCTTCACCGCCGATCAGCGGGCCGTGGCCGCCGGCACCCCCGACGGGGTCGTCACATGGGACTTCCGTGCGGGCCGGGAACGGCCCCTGCTGCCGCTCGACGGCGGCGCGCTCGTCGTGGAGTTCGCCGGCGACTACGCGCTGACCTGGGGGGCGGGCACCGTCGCGGTATGGCGTACGGACCTTCCGGCGCCGGCGGGCGACATGCCGCGCGAGCCGCTGCTGACGTATCCCGTGCGGAGTTCGACCATCGGTGACTTCCGGCTGGACCCCGCCGAGGGCGTGCTGCGCTATCGCGAGGGCGGACGCACGAGCGTCGTCCGCACGCTCTCCCTGCACGGGCTGACGGGCCGCGACTGGCGGGACGAGGCGGCACCCGGCACGACCGAGCGCGTCACCGTCGCCGGGGAGGAGACCGTCGCCGTCGACCCCACGGGCCGCACGGCACTCACCTACGAGGGAACGCTCGTCGATGTGTCAACGGGCAGGCCGCGCAAGGGAGTCAAGGGGGTCCAGGGCGAGGACGTCCTCACCAGGGCCGCCTTCAGCGCGGACGGCGGACATCTGGCCGCCGCGGACTCGCAGGGCCGCCTCACCCTGTGGGACGCCCGTGGTTGGCGCCGCCTGGCCGTCCTGCGGGAGTCCGGTTCCACCGTGGACCCGACGGCCCTGGCCTTCTCCGCCGACGGCTCCCTGCTCGCGGGCGGCGCGCCCGACGGGGCGGTACAGGTGTGGGAGACGGACACGCCCACCGTCCCCGCGGCCACCCTGTGGGCCGGGGACAGCCCGGTACGAGGTCTCCGATTCGCCGCGGACGGCGGTCGGTTGCACATCGCGACCGCTCATCTCGCCGACCGCGTCGCCGAGTCGGCACCCCGGCGGGCGGCGGAACACGTGTGCGCGCGGGCCGCGGGCGGTCTGACGGCCACCGAGTGGCGGCGCTGGTTCCCGTCCGCCGACTACCGTGCCACCTGCGGCACTTGACTTCGAGAACGCTCCAACTGATCTACTCCCCGGCATCCGCAGGACACCACAGGGGGTAACCATGACCGACTCTCCGGTCGCACTGATCACCGGCGGCGGCAGCGGTATCGGCGCCGCGGTCGCCCGGCAGCTGCTCGCGGCGGGCCATCGGGTGACCGTCACCGGGCGCGGGGAGGAGCGCCTGCGCGGCTTCGCCGAGGAACTCGGTGACCCGGCCGAGCTGCTGACGCTCGTCGGCAACGCGGCCGAGTACGACAGCGTGCGCTCGGCGGTCGACCGTACGCTCAAGGAATTCGGCCGACTGGACACCGTCGTCGCCAACGCCGGCTTCGCCACCCACGACTCCGTCGCCGAAGGAGACCCCGCCGGCTGGACCGAGATGGTGCTGACCAACGTCCTGGGCCCGGCACTGCTCATCCGCGCCTCCATCGACGCCCTGAAGGAGACGCGCGGCCGGATCGTGCTGGTCGGGAGCGTCGCCGGGTTCGTGCCCGGGCCGGGCAACATCTACGGGGCGACGAAGTGGGCGGTCACCGGGCTCGCCGAGAACACCCGCCGCCAGGTCACCGAGTGGGGTGTCGGCGTGACCCACATCGCGCCGGGCCGTGTCGAGACCCCCTTCTGGGACAGCTACGGCAGCCTCCCGCCCGGCCACCTCCTCACCGCCGACCAGATCGCCGACTCGGTGGTGTGGGCCATCCGCCGGCCCGAGGGCGTCGACGTCAACACCGTCGTCGTACGACCGATCGGCCAGCCCAACTGACGTGCGCGAGGGACGCCGCCGCCGAGTGAGGGCGCCCCTCGGCGACGGCCGGCCGTGGACCTCTACCCATGACGAAGGCCCGGGCGGCGCACCGCCCGGGCCCCGAAGTGCCGTACCGTCAGGCCGCGTTGAAGGTCGACGGGTCCGGACCCAGCCGGCGGTCCTCGTTCAGCGCGCTGATCGCCGCGAGGTCCTCGGTGTCCAGGCTGAAGTCGAAGACCTCGATGTTCTCCTTGATCCGCGACGGGGTCACGGACTTGGGGATCACGACGAGGCCCAGCTGGAGGTGCCAGCGCAGGACGACCTGCGCCGGGGTGCGCCCGTGCTTCTGTGCGATGGCCACGATCGCCGGGACCTCCAGGAGGCCCTTGCCCGAACCGAGCGGCGACCAGGCCTCGGTGGCGATGCCCTGCTCCGCGTGGTACTCACGGGCAGCGCGCTGCTGGAGGTGCGGGTGCAGCTCGATCTGGTCGACGGCCGGGACGACGGACGTCTCGGCGATCAGCCGCTCGAGGTGCGCGGGCTCGAAGTTGGACACACCGATGGCGCGGATCCGGCCGTCGGCGTGCAGCTTCTCGAACGCCTTGTACGTGTCGACGTACAGGTCCCGCTCGGGGGTGGGCCAGTGGATCAGGTACAGATCCACGTAGTCCAGGCCGAGCTTGGCCAGCGAGGTGTCGAAGGCACGCAGGGTGGAGTCGTACCCCTGGTCGCTGTTCCAGAGCTTGGTGGTGACGAAAATGTCCTCGCGCGGGAGACCGGCGGCGGCGATCGCCTTGCCGGTGCCCTCTTCGTTGCCGTAGATCGCCGCTGTGTCGATGCTGCGGTACCCGGCCTCCAGAGCGGTGCTGACCGCCTGCTCGGCCTCGTCGTCCGGCACCTGCCAGACTCCGAACCCCAGCTGGGGCATCTCCACGCCGTTGTTGAGGATGATCGGGGGGACCTTGCTGCTCACGAGCTCTTGATCCTTACGGTTGCCGACAGGTGGTACTCCCATCGTCAACGATCAACCGCCCCGATGCATTCCTGACCGCGGAATCCGACAGAATCCGCCGGAAACAGGCTCAGGCCCGGTACAAGGCCTCGACCTCGCCGGCGTACGTCGTCTCGATCGCCTTGCGCTTCAGTTTCAGCGACGGCGTCAGCAGCCCGTGCTCCTCGGTGAACGGCTGCGCCAGGATGCGGAAGGTACGGATCGACTCGGCCTGCGAGACCAGTGTGTTGGCGGCCACCACGGCCCGTCTGACCTCCGCCTCCAGGTCCGCGTCCCGCACCAGCTCGGCCGCCGTCAGCTGCGGTTTGGCACGCATCGCCAGCCAGTGCTCGACGGCCTCCTGGTCGAGGGTGACCAGAGCGGCGACATAGGGGCGGTCATTGCCGACGACGATGCACTGGGCGACGAGCGGATGGTCCCGGACGCGTTCCTCCAGCAGCCCGGGCGCCACGCTCTTGCCGCCCGAGGTGACCAGGATCTCCTTCTTGCGTCCGGTGATGGTGAGGAAGCCGTCCTCGTCGAGGGAGCCGAGGTCGCCGGTGGCGAGCCAGCCGTCGTGCAGGGTCTCGTCGGTGGCCTTCTGGTTGTTGAGGTAGCACTGGAAGAGGTTGGGGCCGTGCAGCCAGATCTCCCCGTCGTCCGCGATGTGCACGGTGACGCCCGGGATGGGCTGGCCGACCGTGCCGTAGCGGGTGCGCCCGGGCGGGTTGGCGGTCGCCGCCGCCGTCGACTCGGTCAGGCCGTAGCCCTCGTAGATCTGCACGCCCGCGCCCGCGAAGAACAGGCCGAGCCGGCGGTCCATCGCCGAGCCGCCCGACATCGCGTTGCGGATCCGGCCGCCCATCGCGGCCCGCACCTTGGCGTAGACGAGCTTGTCGAAGAGCTGGTGCTGCACGCGCAGCCCCGCCGAAGGGCCGGGCCCGATGCCCCAGGCCTTGGCCTCGATGGCCTCCGCGTACTTCACCGCGATCTCGACGGCCTTCTCGAAGGGCCCGGCCTTGCCCTCCTTCTCGGCCTTGCGGCGGGCCGCGTTGAAGACCTTCTCGAAGATGTACGGCACCGCGAGGATGAACGTCGGCTTGAACGCGGCCAGGTCCGGCAGCAATGCGGCGGCGTTGAGCTGCGGCTGATGGCCGAAGCGGACCCCGCGGCTGATCGCGGCGACCTCCACCATCCGTCCGAAGACGTGCGCGAGTGGCAGGAACAGCAGGGTCGCCGCCTCGTCGCCCTTCTTGGAGTGGAACACCGGCTCCCAGCGCTCGGCGACCGTGTCGGCCTCCCACATGAAGCTGCCGTGGGTGATGACACAGCCCTTCGGGCGGCCCGTGGTGCCCGAGGTGTAGATGATCGTGGCGACCGAGTCCGGGGTGACCGCCTGCCGGTGCCGGTGCACCACGTCGTCGTCGAGGGAGGCGCCCGCGTCGTACAGCTCGTGCACGGCGTCGGCGTCCAGCTGCCACAGCCGGCCCAGCTGCGGCAGCCGGTCGATGACGGTGGCGATCGTCATCGCGTGGTCCTCGTGCTCCACGATCGCGGCCGTGCACTCGGCGTCGTAGAGCATCCAGAAACACTGCTCGGCCGAGGAGGTGGGGTAGATCGGCACCACCTGGGCGCCGATCGTCCACAGGGCGTAGTCGAAGAGGGTCCACTCGTAGCGGGTGCGGGACATGATGGCGACCCGGTCGCCGAACCGGATGCCCTGGGCGAGCAGGCCCTTGGCGAGGGCGAGCACCTCGTCCCGGAACTCCGCGGAGGAGACGTCCCGCCACTGTCCGTGCTCGTCCTTGCGGCCGAGCGCGATGTGCAGGGGGTCCTCCTGGGCGCGCCGGAAGACGACGTCGGCCAGTCCCCCCACGGGGGCCGGCAACGCCAACGGAGGATTGGTGAACTCGCGCAAACCCCGCTCCCCGCTCCCTGGTCCCCGTTCCTGGTGACGCTCCGCACAGCGCCGTGAAAGCTACCCCACCCGGCGACGGGACGGGAGGGGGTGCGGATCCGAGCCATGTTCAGGTTCGCACTGGTCAGCGCCGGAAAATGCGCTCACATGGGGAAGGGTCGGACAGAAAACTGACGGTTGAGTAAGTTTCGGTCCCGTAATCTCCACCGAATCTGTACGACCCGACTACGGCTCACGGTCACCCGCGGAAGGATCAGTTCCGCTGCGCTGCCGTCTCCTCTGTCAGCGTTTTCGCGGCCGGATCCGTCACACCCCGGTCGGCGGCACCCGGCGTCCGGACCAGCGCGAGCATCAGCGCCCCGCCCACCGTCGCCAGCGCACCCGCGGTCACCGCCGCCGTGTCGAGCCCCGAGGCGAACGCGGCCCGCAGCACCTGCTCCGGGAAAGCGCCCCGCAGCGCGTCGGCACCGCCGCCCGCGAGCGTGTGCGCCGCCTCGTGCGGCAGCGTGTCCCGCATCCCGGAGGTCAGCGCCGTACCGAAACCGGCGATCCCGAGCGCGTACCCGAGCTGCCGGAAGGTGTTGACCGCGCCCCCGGCCATCCCCGCCCGCTCCGGCGGTACGGCGGCCAGCGCGGCCCCCGCGATCCCGGGCGCCACCAGCCCCGTACCGAAGCCCACCAGCAGCAGCCCCGGCACCAGCGCCCCCGCCCCCGACCCCGCGTCCAGGACCGCCATGCAGAACTGTCCGGCCCCGATCAGCAACAGTCCGCCCCCGACGGTGATCCGGGCGGGCACCCCGTGCAGCAGCCGCCCGCCGGCCGCGGACACCACGAACGCGGCCAGCGACATCCACAGGAACACCAGCCCGCCGCGCACCGGACTCATCCCCAGCACGGTCTGCACCCAGATCGAGGTGTACGCCATCACCCCGAACGCCGCCGCGTTGTAGGCGAGCGCGCCCGCCATCACCCCGGAGAACGCGGGCCGCAGGAACAGCCGCAGATCCAGCAGCGGATCGGCCACCCGGCGCTCCACCACGACGAAGCAGACCAGCGCGAGCGCCGCGAGCCCGAAGGCGGCGAGGGTGCCGGCCGCGGTCCAGCCGTGTGAGCCGGCCCGCACCGCCCCGTACGTCACCCCGCCCGCGCACGCCGCGAACGTCACCGTGCCCGCCCAGTCCACCCGGCGCCCGCGCGCCGCCCGCGACCTGGGCACGACCCGCAGCGTCAGCCACACCGCCACCACGCTCACCGGCAGATTGACGTAGAAGATCCACCGCCAGCCCGGCCCCTCGGTCAGCAGCCCGCCCAGCACCGGCCCCACCGCGGCCGCCCCGCCGCTGACCGCACCCCACACACCGAGCGCCACCGACCGCCGCCGCCCCTGGTAGACCGCGCCCAGCAGCGGCAGCGTCGTCGCGAACATCGCCGCCGCGCCCACCCCTTGCAGCCCTCGTGCCGCGACCAGCGTCCCCGGCCCGGACGCGAGGCCGCACAGCAGCGACGCCACCGCGAACAGCACGACACCCACGACATGCACCCGCCGATGCCCGAGCACATCGGCCGCGGCACCGATCCCGAGCAGCAGCGCGGCCAGTGCCAGCGCGTACCCGTCCATCACCCATTGCAGATCGCTCAGCGACGCGTCCAGCGAACGCGCCATGTCCGGCAGCGCGACGATCGCGATCGTCACGTCCAGCAGCAACATGAACGTCCCCAGGCACACCGCGGTGAGCGGCCCCCATGTACGCATGTCCTCAACTCCTCGTCCGTTTGCTCGCGCAGCACTTCGTACGATGGCTTCGGAGCGGACGATCCCATCGGTGGTGGGTGCGGGAGCGCCGGAACTCGACGGGAGAGGCCATGTTGACGCTGGAATCCACCGTTCTGGACGCCCTCGACCTCCAATTGCTCTCTCGGCGCTGGAGGTCAACGGCCGCGCCTCCTTCAGCCGTCTCGGAGCGATGCTCGGGGCCTCCGACCAGACCATCGCCCGCCGCTACCGCAAGCTGTGCGCCGAGGCGGGACTGCGGGTCCTCGCGCTCCGCGACCCCCAGGCCCTCGGCGAGGACCAGTGGATCCTCCGGTTCCGCTGCGCGCCCGACAGCGCCCCGGCCATCTCCGACGCGCTCGCCAAGCGGCCCGACACGGCCTGGATCGGACTGGCCTCCGGGGGCACCGAGATCGTCTGCATGACCCGGCCGCGCGGCCCCGGCGACCACGACGAACTGCTGCTCGGCAAGCTGCCGCGCACCCCGGGCGTGGTGGACATCCGCGCCCACCAGCTGCTCCATCGCTTCTACGGCGGCCCGGCCGGCTGGTCGAGGAAGTTCGGCGCGCTCGACGACGAGCAGATCGCCGCCCTGCGCCCGCGCCCGGAACCCGGGCCCGGACCGGCCGTCATCGAGCCGGACGACGAACCCCTGCTCGCGGTCCTGCGGCGCGACGGACGCGCCGGCTACCCGGAACTCCAGCGCGCCACCGGCCGCTCCGAGTCGGCCGTCAAACGCCGCCTCGCCGCGCTGCTCGCCTCGGGGGCCGTGTACATCGACATCGAGTACCACTCCGAGGCGCTCGGCTACCCCCGGGCCGCGTCCCTGTGGATCACCGCCGCCCCGGGCGCCCTCACCTCCGTCGGCCAGGCTCTGGCCGGTCACGACGAGGTGGCCTTCGCCAGCGCCACGGCCGGTCCGTCCAACCTCGTCGTGACCGCGGTCGTCAGGGACACGCAGGGGCTCTACGCCTACCTCAGCGGGCCACTGGGCCGGCTGGAGGGCGTCCAGCACGTGGAGGCGACGCCGTTCCTGCGGAGGGTGAAGCAGCTGACGTACGAGGTGCCGGGCCGCTGAGGTCGGTGCGGTCGTTCGGCAGGGGCGCTCAACGCCGGTGCAGCCGGTCGCCGCCCGTCAGGATCGCCGCCGCGAGCGCGTCCGCCGCGCCCTGGGACGCCGTCCGTCTGCGGCCGTGGACCAGGACGAAGTCGACGCGGCCGAGTTCGGGCAGGCCGGCGCGGTCGGGCATGCGGACCAGGCCCGGTGGGATCAGGCCGCGGGAGTGGGCCATCACTCCCAGGCCCGCGCGGGCCGCGGCGATGAGGCCGTTGAGGCTGCCGCTGGTGCAGACGATGCGCCACTCGCGGCCCTGGCGCTCCAAGGCCTCCAGGGCGAGGGCCCGGGTGATGCCCGGCGGGGGATAGACGATCAGCGGAACAGGGCGGTCCGGCTCCAGCCGGAGGCGTTCCGCGCCGATCCACACCAGCCTGTCGTGCCAGACGAGTTCACCGTGCGGATCCTCCGGCCGCCGCTTCGCCAGCACCAGATCCAGCTTCCCGGCCTCCAACTGCTCGTGCAGGGTGCCCGAGAGCTCGACGGTCAGCTCAAGGTCGACCTCGGGATGGTCGTAGCGGAAGCCCTCCAGGATCTCCGGCAGCCGGGTCAGCACGAAGTCCTCCGACGCCCCGAAGCGCAACCGGCCGCGGAGCCGGGTACCCGTGAAGAACGCCGACGCCTGCTCGTGCACGTCCAGGATCCGGCGCGCGAAGCCGAGCATCGCCTCGCCGTCCTCCGTCAGCTCCACGGAGTGCGTGTCCCGGGTGAACAACTGCCGCCCCGCGGCATCCTCCAGCCGCCGTACGTGCTGGCTCACCGTCGACTGGCGCAGCCCGAGCCGCCGGGCGGCCTGCGTGAAGCTCAGCGTCTGCGCCACCGCCAGGAACGTACGCAACTGGGACGGGTCGTACATACCGCGGAGCTTATCGCGGAACGTGATGACAGTCAGTGCCGTATGCCGGATTCCCGATCGCGGGCCGGAGGAGGACGATGAAGGGGGGCCCTGCGGCCCCGGTACCGCCGACAGTCACCAGCTAGATGGAGCACCGTGAAACGCCTGCGTTGGCCGAGTTGGATGCCGATCGACCCGTACATCCTGCTGCTCCTGGGAACGGTGGGCCTCGCCGCCCTCCTCCCGGCGCGCGGGACGGGCGCGGACGTCGCCTCCGGCGCCTCCACCGCCGCGATCGCCTTCCTCTTCTTCCTCTACGGCGCCCGTCTGTCCACCCGTGAGGCGATGGACGGACTCAAGCACTGGCGCCTCCACATCACGGTCCTGGCCTGCACCTTCCTGATCTTCCCGCTGCTCGGCATGGCCGCCCGCGGCCTCGTCCCGGTGCTGCTGACCCAACCGCTCTACCAGGGCCTGCTCTTCCTCACCCTCGTCCCCTCGACCATCCAGTCGTCGATCGCCTTCACCTCCATGGCCCGCGGCAACGTGCCCGCCGCGATCTGCGCCGGCTCCTTCTCCTCACTGGTCGGCATCGTCATCACCCCGCTGCTGGCGGCCGCCCTGCTCGGCAGCAGCGCCGGCGGGTTCTCCGCCGACTCGCTCGTCCAGATCGTGCTCCAGCTGCTGGTGCCGTTCGTCGCCGGGCAGTTGCTGCGCCGCTGGATCGGCGGCTTCATCACCCGGCACAAGAAGGTCCTCGGCCTGGTCGACCGCGGCTCGATCCTGCTCGTCGTCTACACCGCGTTCAGCGAGGGCATGGTCCAGGGCATCTGGCACCAGGTGAGCCCGCTGCGGCTGGCCGGACTGCTCGTGGTCGAGGCCGTGCTGCTCGCCGTGATGCTGGCGCTGACCTGGTACGGCACCAAGGCGCTCCGTTTCGATCGCGAGGACCGGATCGCGATCCAGTTCGCGGGCTCGAAGAAGTCCCTCGCCTCCGGACTGCCCATGGCGAGCGTGCTGTTCGGCGCGCACGCCTCGCTGGCGGTGCTGCCGTTGATGCTCTTCCACCAGATGCAGCTGATGGTGTGCGCGGTGATCGCCAAGCGCCGCTCCCGCGACCCGCGCCCGGAGGAACGGCCGGGGCAGGGGCCGGGGACCGAGGTCACCTCTGCGGCTTCAGCGTCAGCGTCACGAACCGCGGTCGGTACAGGGACACGTTCCGGTTGAGCTGCGCGGCCGCGGCGGTCGGCTCCAGCCAGTTGACGTCGTAGCTGAGCACCAGCCGTCCGCCGGTGGACGCCGCGGGATGGAGCTGCGGGTTGTACGCCGCGACCTCGCCGTCCGGCAGCGAGGCCGGGAGGTTCTTCGTCGGCCCGTGCCACGGACCGGTGGGGGAGCAGGCCCAGTACGAGGAGACGGTGGTCAGTCCGGCGGTGCCGGCCGCCATGGTGAACAGGACGTACGTGCCGTCCTCGCGCACCACGGAGAAGGCGCTGCCGACCCCGGTGCGCTTGTGTTGGTTGCCGAGGACCGGGGCGGGCCGGCCGCCGGAGGCCCAGGTGGAGCCGTTCCAGTACTGCCAGGCGGCGGGCTCCCCGAGCCTGCCCTCCGGGACCCGGGCCACATACGCCGAGGAGACCGGCCGGGACGCCGCCTGGCCGTCGTCGCCGCCGAAGACGTACGTCCAGCCGTCCTCCTCGATCAGCGTGGTGCCGAACAGGACCCGCCGGGAGGCGTCCGGGACCAGCTGCTGGTCGAACACCTTGGTGATGGACTCGACCCGCAGATCCGGCAGCGAGAGCGTGGCCACCTCGGTGGCGGTGGGCATCCCGTAGATCCACGGCGCCGCCCCCGCCGTCCGCACCCACAGCAGCACCCGTACGACCTGTTCGTCCGACCCGGGCGCACGCGGCTCGACCCGCGCCGCGACCGGCCAGCGCCACTGGTTGGGCGCCGGGTCGGGGAAGAGCGGGGCCGGCAGGGTGGTCTCCAGCCGGCCGTCGCGCATCAGCACCGCCGAGTTACGGACCAGGGGCGCGGTGGTGTCCCGCCAGGCGAAGGACTCGCCGACCGGGTTGGGCGGGGCGTACACCTGGCCCAGATAGGTGTCCGAGAACAGCCACAGCACCCGGCCGTCCGGCAGCCGCACCGAGTGGGTGCCGTCACCGCCGGTCCAGTCGTCGGCGCGGGTCGCGTCGTCGCCGTAGCGGGCGAACTCGCCGGTCAGCCGGTCGTCCGCCGACCACGCGCCGACCGTGTACGGCATACAGTCGTCCGCATCCTGGCGATCGTCGTCCTCGGGCAGGGCCGTGAGCAGCACGGCTCCGAGAACCAGGGCCAGCAACAGACCGAGCCCCGTTCCCGTCCGCTGTCGTGCTCGTACGTCGTCGGGCACCCACGGGACGTTAGTGGCTCCTGCTCGTCCGGTCCATGGGCAGCCAGAGGACCGTGCCGCTCAACGGGGCGGCGCCCGTGGCCAGTTCCTCGTCGCTGAGCGCCCGGTCCCACACGTGGACGTCGTCGATCGCGCCGGTGAAGAACGCCCGGCTGTCCATGCGCTGCCCGATGTGCACGCCGAACGGCGAGTTGCGGCTGACCGAGCCCGGGACGTCGGCGGTGCCGACCGCCGTACCGTCGAGGAACAGGGTCAGCCGTCCGCCGCCGCGCCGGAGCGCCACGTGGTGCCACAGGCCGTCGTTGTGGGCCCCGGCGGCCCGCACGGAGGCCGTCCGGGGTGCCGAGGCTCCGTCGCGGACGGTGATGAGGCCCTGGACACGGTCGTTCGCGGGCTCCGCGCGCAGCCACACCTGGGGTTGGGCGGTGCCGATGCCGCCCATCCACAGCAGGGGCTGCTCGCCGCTGGTGGCGGAGTAGCGGAACCACAACGACGCCGTGAAGTCCTTCGTCCCGAGCGGCAGTTCATCGCGGTAGGGGAGGCGTACGGCGTCGTCGGCGCCGTCGAAGGACAGCGCGCCGCCGTGGACGCCGCCGGTGGCCCGGGCGCCCCCGAGCACGGTCGCGCGCGGGGCGTCCGGGGCGAGGTCGGCGGTGGTGGGGTCCGCGGCGCGGCGCGGGGCGAGCCAGTCCTCGGTGAAGCGGGCGAAGCGGATCTCGTCACGGGCGTCCGCGGCACCGCCCTCGTACAGCAGGCCCACGGTGTCGTCCCCGATCGGCGCCAGGTCGGAGTAGCCCGACCAGTCCGTGGTGACGACCGTGCCCCGGTCGACACTGTCCCAGGTCTGTCCGTCGTCGTAGGAGGAGCGGATCATCATCGTGCGGCGGCGGTCGGGATCGGCCGGAGCGGCCAGCAGGAGGCGGTCGTCCAGAGGGAGCATCGAGCCCTGCACCTGGGGTGTGTAGAGGTCCGGCAGGGCGCTGAACGGGGAGCCGAAACTGTCGCCCCCGTCGTGGCTGACCGCCTGGGCGCGGTGCCCGGGGTCGGTGCCGTCCTGCTCCCGGCCGCTGACCAGGACGGAGCCGTCGGCACGCTCGGCGAGGGTCATCTCGGACGGCTTCTGACGGAAGGTGCCGTCGGCGGCGACCGGCCAGGAGCCCCTCGCACCGACGCTCCAGTGGTCCCCGCCGTCGTCGCTGACGATCAGCGCCGCGTGGTTGGCACTGACCCTCCCCCAGCCTGCGGCCGGGGGGACCCCCATCTCGCTTCGCTCGCCGTCCCACGTCTCGGTGTTGACGCTCAGGACGAGCCGTCCGGCGTGCCGGCCACGGGTGAGCTGGATGCCGTGCACCGGCCCGGTGGCGTACCAGGAGTTCCACTCCGGCGGCAGGACCTCCGCGCTGAGGTCGCGGGGCCGGGACCATGTCAGACCGTCGTCGTCGCTGTACTGGAGACGGGGGGTGCGGTCGCACGGCACGGTGCAGCTCTCGCTGTCCGTACGGCCCGTGTTGTACGTCTGGGCCAACAGGATGCGGCCGGTCTCCTGATCCACGACCGGTGCCGGATTGCCGTGGGTGTCGCCGCCGCCCTCGTTGACCACCTGGAGCGGACCCCAGGTGCGGCCGCCGTCGGTGGAACGCTTCAGGACGATGTCGATGTCGGCCGCGTCGCCGCAGTTGAGGACCCGGCCCTCCGCGAAGGCGAGCAGTGTGCCGTCCGTGCTCCGCACGATCGCGGGGATGCGGAAACAGGCGTAGCCGGGGTCCTGGGAGGCCTTGAAGAGGATCTGCTGTTCGAACTCCGGGGCCGCGGTGTCAGGTCGGGCGTGTGCCTGGATCGATGACGCGGTGAGCGCCAGGACGGCGACGGTGACGGTTCTCAGACGTGCACGAAGCCTCGACGGCACAGTGCGACCTGCCCTTCGTCAAAAATACGGACATCTGGATATCCCATGTCCAACGTGCACGTCGCAGAGGCCAGTTCTGTCTCCGACACCTCACAAGGAGCGCGCATTCACCCGTCGGCGGGGTACCACGGGGAGGATCGGCAGGACAGCGGCGGGGCTGGGAGCCGGTACCGGGGCGGCCGCGCCGCTCTTGCGGCAGATCAGGGCGTCCGGGTCGGTGGCGGGGACCTGGAGGGTGTAGCCGTCGGGGCAGGCGGGGCCGGGGTCGCCCGGCCGGCCGGGGTCCCCCTTGTCGCCCTTGTCGCCCTTGGGTCCCTGGAGGCCCTCGGAGCCCTGGGTGCCGTCCAGGCCCGCGGGGCCCACCGGCCCTGGGGACCCTTCGGCACCGGCGGGGCCCGGTTCCCCGGGCCCTCCGTCCTCGCCGGGCGAGCCGGAGGGGCCGGGGGGACCGGGGGAGCCCTCCGGTCCGGGTGGCCCGGACGGGCCGGGCTCGCCGCGCGGTCC
This sequence comes from Streptomyces sp. NPDC001536, assembly GCF_042894505.1. Taxonomy (NCBI): domain Bacteria; kingdom Bacillati; phylum Actinomycetota; class Actinomycetes; order Kitasatosporales; family Streptomycetaceae; genus Streptomyces; species Streptomyces sp. NPDC001536. The sequence continues at coordinate 7,130 of NZ_JBIAVQ010000002.1, read as the reverse complement.
GGTCGCGCCGGGTGCGCCGCCCGCTCCGGTGGCCCCGCGGTCGCCCTTCGCGCCGCGCTCGCCGGGCAGTGCCGCGGGCACCCGGATACGGTCGGTCAGGTCGTCCACCGCGTCCGACGGATCGGGCGCCGCCGGTGTCCCCCCGCCCGCCTCGACCTGGGCGCGCAGTGCGCGCACGTCCTGGGCCAGCGTGGACACGGCCTTGCCGCGCCGGTCGGCCTCGGCCTGCATCTCGGCGGCACGGCGGTCGCCGGCGTCGATGCGCGCCCACAGGATCACGGCGACCCCGCAGAGCGCGATCAGCACGCACACGAGGAAGACGCCGCGCCAGCGCGGTGCCAGCAGCCGTTCGAAGCGTGCCCTCACGACGTACCTCCGAGTCGGTGGATGTCGAGCCTGAGCCGCGCGATCTCCGACTGGTCGGCGGTGTGCAGCGAGGTCAACTCGTCGATGCGCGAGTCGCGTTCGGCGACCTGGCGCTCCAGCCGGTCGCGCTCGGTCTGCAACTTCTCGGTCAGGCTGGAGTAGCCGCTCAGCGCGTTCTCCCCGCGCTTTCCCAGATACGCCACGGCGGCTGCGCCCAGCACGCCCGTGGCGGCCAGTAACGATCCGAGCAGGGTGGTGCCGGCATCCAAGGGACTGCCTCCTACTGGACGACGGGCCGGTTCCGACACGGCGCGGCCCGTTGAACTCACCACCATCAACGAGCCACTTGCCGCCGGGGTGTGCCACGGAAGCCGACTACGCCGGACGGGTGGTGACGGAGCGTCAGGGCTGACGTCAGGTACACGCGTAATCAAGGGCGCGGGACGGCCTTCCCGGTGCGAGTTGCTCGCCCCGCTTTCTCCGCCGCCGAACGCGAGCGTTTCATGGGCCTGTTGATCCGGATTTCCGGTACGGACGGCTGACGGCGGATAACGTTCCGTCATGACCGCACCCGTCACCCTCGATCCGGCGCGCAGCGCCCTCGTCCTCGTCGATCTGATGGACCGGATCGTCGCGCTGCCCCTGGAGCCCCGCAAGGGCACCGAAGTCCTCACCGTCGCAGAGGAGTTGGCGTCCGTCTTCCGCGCGGCGGGCGCCCCTGTCGTCCTCATCCGCGTCGAACGCCCCGGGGTCGCCGAACAGCCGCCCGGCAGCGGGCTGGTGGCCGGTCTCGCCCAGGACGGCGACGTCGAGATCGTGAAGCGGACGATCGGCGGCTTCCAGGGCACCGGCCTCGACGACCGCCTCCGCGAACTCGGCGTCACCACCCTCGTGTTCGGCGGCATCGCCACCAACCTCGGCGTGGAGTCCACCGCCCGCGCCGCCGGCGACCTCGGCTACGACCTCGTCTTCGTCGAGGACGCCATGGCCGCGTTCACGGCTGCCGAGCACGAGGCGTCCGTACGGCTGGACTTTCCGCGGCTGGGGTCGGTGGTGCGGGCGGCGGGGCTGACCTTCGGCCGGGGCTGATCCTCGGTCGGAGCTGATCCTTGGACGGGACCGGTTCTGGCGCCATGCTGCCTCCTGCGCGAGGCCGGTCCGTGGGGGCCCCGCTGGGCAGGGGGCGCCGTCTGTCGCTCGTCCCGGGTGCGCCGGCGGGGTCAGCCCCGGTGGGCCGTGGCCTCCAGGGCGATGCGGTTCTCTCCCGCGTACACGTTCATGTTGGAGCCGCGCAGGAAGCCGACGAGGGTCAGGCCGGTCTCGGCCGCCAGGTCGACGGCGAGGGACGAGGGCGCGGAGACGGCGGCCAGGACGGGGATGCCGGCCATGACCGCCTTCTGGGCGAGCTCGAAGGAGGCCCGGCCGGAGACGAGCAGGATCACTCGGGACAGCGGCAGGTCGTCGTTCTGGAGGGCGCGGCCGACGAGCTTGTCGACGGCGTTGTGCCGGCCGACGTCCTCGCGTATGTCGAGGAGTTCGCCGTCCTCGGTGAAGAGGGCGGCGGCGTGCAGACCCCCGGTCCGGTCGAAGACCCGCTGAGCCGCGCGCAACCGGTCGGGGAGGCTCGCGAGCAGTTCGGGTTCGAGACGGACCGGGGGAGTGTCGGAGATGGGCCAGCGGGCCGTCGTACGGACCGCGTCGAGGCTCGCCTTGCCGCACAGGCCGCAGGACGAGGTGGTGTAGACATTGCGTTCGAGGGTGATGTCGGGGATCACCACGCCGGGCGCGGTCCGCACGTCCACCACGTTGTAGGTGTTGGAACCGTCCACGGTCGCCCCGGCGCAGTAGACGATGTTCTGCAGATCGGATCCGGTCGCCAGGACACCCTCGCTGACCAGGAAACCGGCCGCCAGGGCGAAGTCGTCGCCCGGGGTGCGCATGGTGATCGCGAGCGGCTTGCCGTTCAGCCGGATCTCCAGCGGTTCCTCGGCGACCAGGGTGTCCGGGCGGGACGAGATCGCCCCGTCGCGGATGCGGATCACCTTGCGTCGTTCCGTGACTCGTCCCATGTCCTGATCAGCCCCGGTTCTGTACGTGCTGGTAGCCGAAACGGCCCTTGATGCAGAGGTTGCCCCGGGTCACCGGGTCGTCCTGCGGCGCGGTGACCTTCACGATGCCATTGTCCTGCACGTGCAGGGTGAGGCCGCAGCCCACCCCGCAGTACCCACAGACGGTGTTCGTCCTGGTCTGTACTGACTCATCCCAAGTGCCCGCCACGCGTCCGTCGAACTCCGACCGGGACGACAGGGCCCCTGTCGGGCACACGTCGAGACAGTTACCGCAGTACACGCACGCCGAGTCGGTGAGCGGGGCGTCGTGCTCCACGGTCACGCGGGCGTCGTGTCCGCGGCCGGAAACCGTGATGGCGAACGTGTGCTGCCCCTGGTCGCCGCAGACGTCCACGCAGCGGCGGCACAGGATGCACTTGCCGTGGTCCCGCACGAACAGGTCGTTGTCGACCCTTGGCTCCGCGTCGAGCCGGGCCGCGACCGGGCCGAAACGGTCCGGATCGGCCCCGTACTCCTCGATCCACCCGGCGACGCCCGGTGTCGTCGACAAGTCGACCGAGGAGGCGAGCAGTTCCAGGACGGTCCGGCGGCTGTGCCGTACGCGCTCGGTGGCCGTCCGCACCTCCATGCCGGGCTCGGCCCGGCGGGAGCAGGCCGGGACGAGGGCGGGCGAGCCCTCGACCTCGACGACGCAGAGACGGCAGGTGCTTCGCGGGGCGAGGGAGTCGCCGTGGCAGAGGGCCGGGACGTCCGTGCCCGCCGCCCGGCAGGCGTCGAGGATCGTCGTGTCCTCGGGGACCCGGGTCTCCGCGCCGTCGAGGGTGAACGTGAGCATCCGGCGCGGAATCCCCAGCGCTGTCAGGGTCACGCGTGCACCCCCAGCCGGTCGACGGCGGATGCCACGGCGTTCCCCGCGGACCGCCCGACACCGCACAGCGAGGCGTCCCGCATCGCCCGGCCGACATCCCTGAGCAGGGCGAGATCGTCGGCCGCGGCCGCGCCGGACCGCTCCACGATCCGGCGCAGCGCCTCTTCCTGCCGCACGGTCCCGATCCGGCACGGCACACAGCTCCCGCACGACGCGGCGCGGAAGAACTCCGCGACACCCAGCGCCAGCCGAGGCAGCGGCACGGTGTCGTCGAAGGCCATGACGACACCGGAGCCGAGTGCGGTCCCGGCCTCCCGCGAGCCTTCGAAGGCGAGCGGGACGTCGAGTTCGTCGGGGCGTACGAAGCCGCCGGCCGCCCCGCCGAGAAGCACCGCGCGCAGGCCCTCGCGCACACCGGCCAGAGCGAGCAGCTCGGCCGCCGTGGCGCCGAACGGCAGCTCGTACACCCCGGGCCGGTCCACGCTGCCCGACACACAGAACAGCTTCGTCCCGGTGGAACGGCCCGGGCCGCTGTTCGCGTACTCCGGTGCCGCCCCGGTCAGGACGGGTAGTACGTCGATCAGCGTCTCGACGTCCGCCACGACCGTCGGCCGGCCGAACAGCCCCTTCTCCGCCGGGTGGGGCGGCGTGGGGCGCGGCTCGGCGCGGTACCCCTCCATGGCGTGGAACAGGGCGGTCTCCTCGCCGCAGACGTAGGCGCCCGCACCTCGCCGGATCTCGATGTCGAAGGCGTGGCCCCGGCCGAGGATGTCGTCGCCGAGCAGACCGCGGGCACGCACACGGTCGACGGCATATTGCATACGGTGTATCGCCCGAGGATATGTGTCACGCAGGAAGAGGTATCCCGTATGCGCGCCGATCGCATACGCCGCGATCGTCATCGCCTCCACCAGCGCGTACGGATCTCCCTCCATGATCACCCGGCTCCTGAAGGCTCCCGGCCCGGATTCGTCGGCGTTGCACACCAGATGGTGCGGATGGTCGGGCCGCGATGCGACGGCCGGCCATGTGCGGCGCACCACGTGGCCGGTGGGGAGGCCGGAGCCGGTGATCTCGCGGAGGACTCCGGCCGGTCCTAGCTCATAGGCCCGCCGCAGCGCGGTGTAGCCGCCGTGGGCGCGGTAGTCGTCCAGCGAGGACGGGTCGACCACGCCGATGCGCCGCAGCAGCGTCAGCGACGCGTCCCCGGCCTGAGGCACCGCGTTCGCGGCCGGTGGTTCCTCGGGCGCCGAGTCGGGGGAGACCGCGGCGAGCACGGCCGCGGGCACGGTCGCCGGCGCCGACACCGCCGTACGCACCGGATCGCCCGCCCTGACCACGAGCGCCGCCGGGGCCCGCTCGCACAGGCCGAGACAGCCGCCGCGCTCGACCGCCACCCCGCTGTCCGGGCCCAGCCGCGCCTCGACCCCGGCGCACAGTTCCGCAGCCCCGGCCGCCGTGCAGGCCAGGTCCGTGCACACACGGAGCACGGTCGCGGGCTGGGTCCGTACCGAGAACCGGTCGTAGAAGGTGGCGACGCCGTACGCCTCCGCCGGCGCCACCGTCAGCCGTCGGCACAGATAGGCGAGGGCGCCCTCGCTGATCCAGCCGACGCGGTCGTTCAGCGCGTGCAGCCCGGGCAGCAGCAGATCGCGGCGGGCCCGGGCCGTCCGTCCGCCGCGGGACCACCGCAGGTCCGCCTCGGAGCGTTCCCCGCCCTCCCAGAAGGAGGCGGGAGGACCCAACAGCTCGTCGACGGCCGCGCGTTCGTCGTCCGTCGGCTCGCAGGCGCCGAAGTGCAGGTCCACTCACGTCACCCCACGTACGTCACGACGGGCAGCTTGTCGATCCGGACGGCCGTCGCCTCGAACTCCGCCGTCCCCGCGATCGGGCAGGCGGCCCCGACCGTCGGCCGGTCGGTGCCGTCCGCCTCGTCCGTGAGGCGCAGCGTCATGAAGGCGAGCCCCGGCCGCAGGGCGGTGTCGATCCACACCGGTGCGAGGACCGATCCGCGCCGCGAGGAGATCCGTACCTTCTCACCGACCACGACCCCGTAGCGCTCGGCGTCCTCCGGGCACAGCTCGACGAACTCGCCACGCCTGAGAGCCGACGCGAAACTCCCGCCCCGCACAACGGTGTTGTAGGAATCCAGCCGCCGTCCCGTCGTCAGCCGGATCGGGTAGTGCTCGTCCGTGAGATCGACCGGGGGATCGTGCCGCACGATGCCGAACGGCGCGAGCCTGCCCCGCGCGGCCGGATCCGTCTCCCACAACCGGCCGTGCAGACAAGGCGGTTCGATCCGGTCGACGTCAGGACACGGCCACTGGATGCCGTGGTGCCGCTCCAGGCGCTCGTACGTCATCCCGTGGTGGTCCGGGGACAGCGAGCGCACCTCGTTCCAGACGGCCTCGGCGTCGGCGTACCGCCACTCGTGACCGAGACGCCGGGCCAGCTCGCACAGGATGCCGACGTCGTCACGGGCCTCACCGGGCGGCTCGACCGCCTTGCGCACCCGCTGAACTCGGCGCTCACCACTGGTGGTTGTGCCGTCGCTCTCCACCCGGTCGGCGGTCGCGGGCAGCACCACGTCGGCCAGTTCCGCGGTGTCGGTGAGGAAGGCGTCCTGTACGACGAGGAAGTCGAGCGCCTTCAACCGCCGTACGGTCGCCGCGCTGTCCGACCGCGACCGGACCGGGTTGTCGGCCAGGCAGTGGACGGCCCGCAGGGTGCCGGACTCCATCTCCTCGAACATCTCCGCCAGGTTCAGCCCGTAGTGCGGCGGGACGACGGCACCCCAGGCCGACTCGAACTTCAGCCGGGCGCCCCGGTCGAGGACGTCCTGGAAGCCGGGAAGGCGATGGGGGAGGGCGCCCATGTCGACGCCGCCCTGCACGTTGCTCCCGCCGGACAGGGGCTGCAGGCCGGAGCCGGGGCGGCCGACGTGACCGGTCAGCAGGGAGAGGTTGATCAGGGCGCGGACGTTGCCGGTGCCGTTGTGGTGCCCGGTGACGCCGAGGCCCCAGCACAGCTGGGCCCGGTCGGCGCGGGCGTACGCGTGCGCCAACTCCCGTATCGCGGCCGCCGGTACGCCCGTCACCTTCTGCGCGAGAGACGGCGTCCACGGTTCGACGAGTGCCCGGTACTCCTCGAAGCCGCTTGTCGCGCGCTCGATGAAGGCCTCGTTGGCGAGGCCCGCTTGGATGATCTCCCGGCCGATCGCGTGCGCCAGCGGAATGTCGGTCCCCACGTTGAGACCGAGCCAGCCGTCCGCCCACTCGGCGGAGGGCGTCCGCCGCGGATCGACCGCGTACAGCCTGGCGCCGCCTCGGATCCCCTTCAGGACGTGCTGGAAGAAGACCGGGTGCGCCACGCGGGGGTCGGAACCCCACAGCACGATGACGTCGGTGTGCTCCATCTCCTCGTACGAGGAAGTGCCCCCACCCGAACCGAACACGGCCGCCAGATCCGCGACGCTCGGGGCATGGCAGGCGCGGTCGCAGGAATCGACGTTGTTGGTGCCCATGACGACGCGGGCGAACTTCTGTGCCACGTAGTGCGTTTCGTTGGTCGCCCGGGCGCCGGAGAGCAGTCCGAACGCGTCCCGGTTGCGCCGCAGACCCCGGGCCGCTCGATCCAGCGCCTCGTCCCAACTCGCCCTGCGCAACGGCTCGTCGCGTGTGTCCCTGACGAGCGGGTGGGTGAGACGCGGGTACGGCTTCGCCTCATGGTCCGTCATGCGGCGGTCCGGTGGGCGAGGAGGTCGCTGATGGCGTGGACGGTTTGGAGGGTGGGGACGTTGGTGCCGGTGATGTGGGCGAGTTCGATGA